>JBDHDE010000040.1:0-24913 GCA_039591655.1 Gemmatimonadota bacterium | reverse complement strand
TTGCGCAGCGTGCCCTCGAGGATCGCCGAGACGTTGAGCAGGGCCCCGATCGAGCGAACGTCCCTGGCGCTTCCCTTGAGGGCGAACACGGAGGTGCGGGAGGCGATGTGGAGGCCCTCGACCTTCGCCAGCGCGTTGATCAGCTCGTCGGTGATCCCGTCGCTGAGGTACTCGTTCTCGGGATCTGGACTGGCGTTGACGAACGGCAGCACGGCGATGGTGCGGCGGGCGTCGGGCGCCGGGAAGAGATGCTCGGCGCCCGATGTCGGCGCTGAGAGAGCCTCGGCGAACTCCACGGTGGTGGGGAAGCGGTCCTCGGGGTCCTTGGCCAGGGCCCGCAGGATAGCTCCCTCGACGCCCGGCGGGACATCCGGCCGCAGGGCGCGGACAGACGGGGGTGGCTCCAGCGCCTGGCGCGCCATCGTCTGGCGCGCGTTGGCTCCCGTGAACGGCGGTGTGCCCGTGAGCATCTCGTACACCACGCAGGCCAGGGCGTAGAGGTCGCTTCGGGCATCGAGGTTCTCGTCCCCGGTGGCCTGTTCCGGGCTCATGTACGCCGGCGTTCCGATGGCGATGCCGGCGGCGGTGAGATCGTCGCAGCAGATGGAGATGGCCCGGGCCACACCGAAGTCGGCTATCACCGGTTGTCCCTCGTTGAACAGGATGTTCTCCGGCTTGATGTCCCGGTGGAGGACGTCGTGCCGGTGCGCGTAGTCGAGCGCTGCGGCCACGGCTCGGGCGATGACGATGGTGTCGTCCACCGGCAAGGGCGCGTCGCGCTCCAGGCGATGCCGCAGGGACCCGCCGGCGACGAACGGCATGATGTAGTAGAGGAAGCCCTCACACTCGTCGGAGTCGTGCAGCGGCAGGATTTGGGGGTGTGTGAGGGATGCGATGATGCGGATCTCCCGCAGGAAGCGCTCGGGGTGGTAGCCGTGGGACACCAGGTCCGGGTGGAGCACCTTGATGGCGACCTGGCGCTCGTGCTTCCGGTCGGTGGCGAGGTACACGGTGGCCATGCCGCCGCGGCCGATCTCCCGCTCGAGGGTATAACGGTCTTCCAATACGGCGGCGAGCCGCTCCGGGAGGTTCGACATGGGCGATGTGTAAGATGACGCGGCTCGCGGGGCGCCGCGAGAGTGGGGTCCGGTGCCGGCCTAGCGCGCCAGCAGGCGCTGCAGGAATTGGAGGACCGCCGCTTCCTCCCGCCTGAGGGCCGCCGTCGGCTGGCGGCGGCGCTCGTTGCTTTCGTCGGGCGGCGGCGGCAGCGGATCCATGACGACGCCCCGCATGTAGGCGTCGAGCACCGCCGGGTGCACGTAGTACTTGCGGCACACGGCCCGGGTGTTGCCCAGGTGCCGGGACACCTGATCGACCGCCCGCACCACGTTCCCGTTGGCCTCCCGCTGGGACCCGGCTGCCCCGATCTCGCTGAGCATGGTGGCGGCCAGAATCGTTCCGGCCCACGTGCGGAAGTCCTTGGCGGTGATGTCCCGCCCGCTCACTTGTCGCAGGTACTCGTTGATGTCTCCGGAATCGACGGTCTGCCGCCGTTCCTCGTCGTCCAGATACTTGAAGAGCTCCTGGCCGGGGAGCTCCTGGCAGCGTTGTACGATCCGGGCGATGCGGCGATCCGTGATCTCGGCGGTCCGTGTGATGCCGCTCTTGCCGCGGAACTCGAAGCGGAGCTTGGCGCCCGAGACCCGCACGTGCCGCCGGCGCAGGGTGGTGAGGCCGAAGGACCGATTGGAGCGGGCGTAGGCTACGTTCCCCACGCGGAAGAGGGTTCGCTCCAGGAGCCATACCACCGTGGCCAGGACCTTCTCCCGCTTGAGCCCGCGGCGCCGCAGATCCCGCTCCACCCGCTCGCGGATCACCGGCAGCGCCTCGCTGAAGGCGAGCATCCGGCCGAATTTGGACTCGTCGCGCTGCTGCCGGAACCGCGGGTGGTAGCGGTACTGCTTGCGGCCCTTGCTGTCCCGGGCCGTGACCTGGAGGTGTCCTTGGGGATTGGGGCAGATCCAGACCTCGGTCCACGCCGGAGGTATCGCCAGGGCGCCTAGACGTCGCCTGACCACCCGATCCCGGATGAGGCTGCCGTCGGCATCGTAGTAGGAGTAACCCCGGCCGGAGCGCTTGCGCCGGATGCCGGGGAGGGCATCGGTCACGTAGTCGAGCCCGGCGGCCGCCGCGGCCTCGACGTGCTCGCCGTTGCCTTGCGCGGCTGCTGTTTCCTCAACCAATCCGGCGGCTGTCAGGCACATAGACGGTCTCCCGGTGCGGGGCGTCGGGGGCCGGGGGCCCACCCCGCAAGCGTGGGCATGGTGCGCCCTAGGTGGCGGTGGCTGCTGCGACCTGGGTCACGTTGCGGGGCCGCGACGGCAGGAATTGCGTGATTATGTTAGATGTCATACCATTAAATAGAAACGTGGTTCGGCTTCTGAGGCTTGCCATGGCGAAACGTGTCGGTCGACCCAAGCACCAGCTGTCCCGGGCGCAGCACCTGGTGACCCGGCGCATTCGCGCCCTCATCCACTTGGCGCACGAGGGCAACCTGAGCGAGGCGAGCCGGGCGACGGGGTTGCCCTATCCGACACTGCGGGACCTCTACGTGGGGCGCAGCACCAACCCGAGCTATCGAACCTTGGAAGCCCTGGCCGACTGCTATGGGATTGCGCTGGAGTGGTTCCGCGAGGAAGGCGAGCCCGAGGAAGTACCCGCGGAGGGCCGTGTCGGGTTCGTGCCGCCACACCCGGCTGCCTCGGGGTCGCGACCCCACCTGCGGGAGGTCCTCATCCCCTTCGCCGCCTGGCCGATGTACCGGGTGTTCACCACGTTGGAGCGGCGTCTCTCCCGCGGCGAGCCGGGCCCCAGCCGCCCCATCGTGGGTGAGGCCGGCGGCGATGCGTTCACCTTCCGGCTGACCACCTTTCTGTTCCAGCCGCTGCTGGCTGCCGAGAAGGCCGGGGCCACCGGGGTGATTCCCGAAGGCAGCAGCGCCGGCGCGGTGCCGGCGGGGCAGCGTGGGGCATGGGTGAGCACGCTGCGCACGCTGGGAGCGATGTGGGAGGAAGTGCTGGGGGACCTGCTGCGCAGCGAGTGACCCAGCCGCCAGTGGCGCGCCGGCTGACCTAGTGCTGTTGGCTGAACCGTTCGAGGAAGGACCGCTCCTCGGGGGTCAGGCTGGCGAGGCCCTTGGCGCTGATCTTGTCCAGAATGCGGTCCAGCTCGTCGCGGTTCACCTGATGCAGGCCGTCCCGGCGAATCCGCTTCCAGCGCTGCAGGTCGGTGCTCCCGGCGGCCTTGGCGGTAGGCGCGGCCGCCTGCTTCTTGAAGCGCCTGGCCGGCGAGCGCCAGTCCAGCCACTTGAGATAGAGGTAGCCGCCGAGAAACCCGCCCAGGTGCGCGAAGTGGGCGACGCCCGAGCCTCCTCCGTACCCGCCCCACAGGGAGAGTGCCGTGAGCAGGAGAACGAGCCAGCGCGCCTCGATCGGCAGGACGCCCCAGATGTAGATCACGTTGCGGGGCCAGAACCGGGCGAAGCCCAACAGGACTCCGAACACCGCGCCGGAGGCGCCCACGATCCGGGCGTAGGGCGTGAAGATCAGCGAGACCAGCGCTGCGACGATCCCGCTCACGAAGTACAGCGTCAGGAACTGGCGACTGCCGAGGCGCACCTCGAGCCGCGGCCCGAAGAAGTAGAGCGCCAGCATGTTGAAGAACAGGTGCAGCGGGCCGGCGTGCAGGAACATGTATGTGATGATGGTCCACGGCCGGAACGGTCGACCCAGGACGGGGCCCAGCAGGTCCGCCGGCACCAGGAGCAGGTATCCCCCCACCCGTGGGAGGATCATGAGCACGAGGAACATGCCCGCGTTGGCGATGATGAGGCGGGTCACCCAGGGGGTCATGGCTAAGGAAGCCTAGGGCGTTCACCGGACGGGCGCCAGGCGGGGCGGATGCGGTTCCGGCGCGGCCGGGCCGCGCTATCTTTCACCCCTCCCGGCGACGGGATCACTATCTAGAGGAGCCCTGACCGCGACGGCACGTCGCGCTATCCAGCCGCGTATGATCGATCAAGAGGTCCATCGGAAAGTCTCCCACACCAGCGGGTCCGGCGGCGCAGGAGCCCCTACGCTGGGCCTGCCGCCGGACCTGATCGAGAAGGCGGGGCGGCGGCTGGGGACGGCGGCCCTGGTCTACGCGTTCGCGTATCTGATGGCTTACGGGTCGGGCCGGGTGGCGGGAGACTGGTCCGAGCTCTGGGGGAGCAATGCCTTTCCCCTGTTTTGGGATCTTGTGGCGGGCGCGT
Source organism: Gemmatimonadota bacterium (assembly GCA_039591655.1). Lineage (GTDB taxonomy): Bacteria > Gemmatimonadota > Gemmatimonadetes > Gemmatimonadales > GWC2-71-9 > WVYX01. Next base: position 20,601 of record JBDHDE010000040.1, on the reverse strand, counting down.
TCATCGCGCTGTCGATCGGGGTCTTCTTCTTCGCCCGCAGCGGTCTCGTCACGGGGCAGCGGCTGCTCGACATCGGGCTGGTCTACGAGGTCGTAGGTGCTGCGGGGATCGACGTGCACCTCGCCTTCGGTATGTGGCCGCAGGAGGTGGCGCTCGCCGGGATCTCGTGGGTGTGCGTCTGGATCGTGTTCTTCCCGCTCATCGTGCCCGCTACGCCGGGCAAGGCCACCGTGGCTGCGCTGGCAGCGGCATCGACCACCCCGCTGCTGTACGCCCTCGGCGTGGCGGGCGGCGCCCCCCCGCTCCCCGCGGGATTCGTGGTCCCCATGATCCTCGCCAACTACATCTGCGCCGTCATCGCAATTGTCGGGTCGCGGGTGGTGTACCGCATGGGCTCGGATATCTCCAAGGCCCGTCGCATGGGGAGCTACCAGCTCGTCGAGAAGCTGGGCGAAGGCGGCATGGGTGAGGTGTGGAAGGCCGAGCACCGCATGCTGGCGCGTCCCGCCGCCATCAAGCTCGTCCGGGGAGAGATGGGCAGCTCGGGGTCGGGGCGCAGCACCGGCAGCGAGCACCACCGCTTCGAGCGGGAGGTCCAGGCGACCGCCCTGCTCCGCTCCCCGCACACGGTGGAGGTGTACGACTACGGGCTCACGGCGGAGCGGGCGTTCTACTACGTGATGGAGCTGCTCGACGGACTGAGTCTCGAGGATCTCGTCAAGCAGTACGGGCCGATCCCGGCGGAGCGCGCGATTCACATCTTGCGGCAGGCGTGTCACTCCCTGGCCGAGGCGCATAGCGACGGCCTAGTGCACCGCGACATCAAGCCGGCGAACATCTTCCTGTGCCGCCACGGGCAGGACCTCGATTTCGTGAAGGTGCTCGACTTCGGGCTGGTGAAGCGGGCCGGTGAGCGGGGGCGGCGTGACGTGAAGCTCACCGAGGTGGGGGCGTTCGCCGGCACGCCGGCGTACGGCTCACCGGAAGGGGCCGCGGGGGAGGGCGAGGAGGTCGATCCGCGGAGCGATCTCTACTCCTTGGGATGCGTGGCGTTCTGGCTGCTCACGGGGCGCACGGTGTTCCGGGCGGACACGCCCATGCTGATGCTGGTGCAGCACATCCATCAAGAGCCCGCACCCCCCTCGCAGCACACCGAGCTCGAGGTACCGGCGGAGCTCGATCAGCTGGTGCTCGATTGCCTGCGGAAGGACAAGACGGAGCGGCCGCCCTCGGCCGAGATCGTGGACGCCCGGCTCGCGGCCATAAGGGTGGAGCAGCCTTGGACGCGGGACCGTGCGCGCAACTGGTGGGACCGGCACGAGCCCCCCCGCACCAGCGAACCCCAGGCTCCCGCCGAGGAGACGACGCCCCAGGTCTTCAAGGTGTGAGACCGGCGGCGCGGCGGACCCGCGCTCAGAACCCCCTGCCGCGCCCCGCCAGCTGCGCTACGAGCTCCGCGTTGTCCCCAGTGCTACGCATCAGACTGAGCAGCTCCGACATGGCATCCGTCGCCGGCATGCCGGCCAGCTGCTGGCGCAGCGAATGCGTGACCTCCAGCGCCTCGGGCGAGAGAAGCCGCTCCTCCCGCCGCGTCGCGCTGGCGTTGAGATCGATTGCCGGGAAGATCCGCCGGTCGGCGAGCTCCCGGCTCAGCACCAGCTCGCTGTTGCCTGTGCCCTTGAACTCCTCGAAGATCACCTGGTCCATCTTGGAGCCGGTGTCGATCAATGCCGTCCCGATGATCGTGAGGGACCCGCCGCCGACACGTTGGTCGATGTTCCGGGCACTGCCGAGGAACCGCTTGGGCTTCTCCATCGCCTGAGCGTCGAGTCCGCCGGACAGCGTACGGCCTGTGCCCTTTTCCAGGGTGTTGTACGCGCGGGCGAGGCGGGTGATGGAGTCCAAGATGATGACCGCGTCCTGGCCGACCTCCACCAATCGCCGGGCCCGCTCGAGAGTGAGTTCGGCGACGGCGGCGTGACGGCTGGCCGGGAAGTCGAAGCTCGATGCCACCACCTCGCCATACCCGCACAGCTCCATCTCGGTGACCTCCTCGGGCCGCTCGTCCACCAGCAGGATGAGCAACGCGGTCTCGGGGTGGTTCTTCACGATGCCCTCCGCCAAGGCTTGGAGCACCATGGTCTTTCCGGCCTTGGCAGGCGCGACGATCATGGCCCGCTGTCCCAGTCCCAGCGGGCAGAGCAGATCGATCACCCGGTTGGTGAAGTCCGGCCCCCCCAAGCGAGTGAGCCCGCAGTCGAGGGCGAGTTGCTCATTGGGATGGATGGCGGTGAGATCGTGAAACCTGGGGCGGCCGCTCATGGCTTCGGGTGGCTGGCCGTTCACGGATGTGAGGTTCGCGAGCGAAGGACTCTTGGCCCGCCCCCGGGGTGGCGCAGCCTCACCGGCAATCGTGTCGCCGGTACGAAGGTCGAACCGTTGGATCAGCTTGCGTCCGACGTGAACGTCGCCGCGGGCCGGTAGATAGCTGCGTTCCGGGCGTCGGATGAAGCCGGAGCCCTGGCCCGTAATCTCGAGGACGCCCTGCGCGCTCTGCTCGCTCATTGGTTCCATCGCGGTTCGGGTGGCGGTGTCACGGCAGTTCCGCCCGCCCGACGGTGTTCGCGTCCGTCCCGAACCAGACGGTGCGGGACGGCCCGTGGTAGTACATGTGACGCACCGCGCCGCCGCCGCTTGCGATCTCGGTGCTGCTGATAAACTCGAGGCTTCGGGTGTCGAATCCGACGAACCGATTGGGCCGTGGTCCCGTTTCTACGAACCACAGGCGATCGGCGTCATCCACGATTAGGCCGTACGGCCCGCCGCGGTTTCCGCCGGGCGTGGCCCACTCCCGCACGGTCCCGGTCGCGGGGTCGAGGCGACCCACATGGGCGCCCACGAAGTCCACGTACCAGATGGTGCCGTCTGAGGTGGCCACCAGGCGCCGCGGCCGGGCCGTCTCCCGCGGCAGCTCGTACTCCCGCAGGGCCATGGCCCCCGGCTCCACCATCGCGATCTTGTTGGTGCCGAACTCGGCGATCCACGGCCGGTTCTGCGAATCGACCACGATACCGTAGGGACGGGCGCTAGGGGTGGGCACGGCGATCAGACGCACCGCGCCGGTCTGCACGTCCAACTTCCCGACGAAGTTGCCTCCCTGCACAGTGAACCAGATGTCTCCGTCGCGATCGAACACGAGGGTGTGGGGGTCCCGGGCAGCAGGATCGGGCATGGCGTACTTCGTGATCTCCCCCGTCGCGGGATCAAGCCTCCCGATGTGTTCGGCTCGGTTGCCTGCGTACCACACATATCCGCGGTCGTCGACGATCAGGTTGTGGGGTCCGGCGCCGGCACCCAGCTCGAACCGGGTGAACTCACCCGTCTCCGGCTCGAGGTATGCGACGTAGTCACCCCGTTGTCCCACGAACCACACCCGTCCACGCCCGTCCACGTATGGATCACGGGGCCGGGTGTTCTCCCACGGCACCGGCCACTCGGTGATCCGGACGTCCTGCGCCGCGGCAACCGGCGGGGCGCCCGCGGAGAGAGCCGCTAGCAGGCAAAGAGGTGCAATGATCCTCACGATCTAAGCCTCGGGTCTGTCAATGGCATTCACTGCCGGGCCGGGCGCTCGGCGCCCGGCATCAGTCACTCCGGTGCCCGCCGCCGGAGCATTCGTGCGCCGGCGACCGGGGCCAGGGTGGTATGGCTGTCCCTACGCCTTGTGTCGGAAGGTGATGCGCCCGCGGGTCAGGTCGTACGGCGACACCTCTACCGTTACACGATCGCCCGCCAGCACTCGGATACGGTGACGCCGCATCCTTCCGGCGATGGTCGAGAGTACAGTATGGCCGTTTTCCAGGAGGACGCGGAAGGTGGCGTTCGGTAGCACCTCCGTTACCGTTCCCTGGAGCTCAATGGCATCCTTCTTGGCCATGAGGCTAATGAGCGGGGCCACCCTGATCGCTCAGGGCGGCCCCGTCATTCCGAGAGTACTGCTGCACTCAAAGGGCCTGCTGAGGTTGTTCGCTGAGCTTGACGACGTTCTCCGCCGCCGGCCCCTTTTCACCCTGCACCATCTCGAACTCGACGCGTTCGCCTTCCTTCAACGACCGGAACCCGCTGCCTTGGATCGCCGAGTAGTGGACGAAGCAGTCCTTCTCACCTCCGTCCGGCGTGATGAAGCCGTAGCCCTTGCCGTCGTTGAACCACTTCACAATCCCGGTGGTATGCATTGGTCCTAGCACCCTCGTGCTGCTGGTCACGCGCGGGCCATACCCCCGCGCCGGGCTGCCGCCAACCGACCGCCGGCTGCCTGCTCCGACGTCCTCTCTCCGGCGACTATTTCAGTGGTGCAAACAAAAAGGGAGCCAGCGCGTGAGCCAGATCCCTTTGCATCTTCTTTCGATCCTAACCTCACACCACCATCAAGAGCAACGTCAATTTGCGAACCGCAAGGTAGCAGCAGGCCCACCTCCTGTCAAAAGCCCCGCGTGTTGCGCCGGTGCCTCACGGCTGCCGGCGACCCCGCTCCCACCACCAACCCACCGCCGGGGGCAGCCAGCAGAGGTTGGCGGCCATCGTCTCGAGCGCTGTGAGCACCTGGGTGCTGGGGCTGAAGCCCAGGAGGCGCGCGGCGAGGAGCCCGGCAGGCACTACCAGCACGACGACCAACCCCGTCAGCATCACGGGGTGGCGAAGATACGCCGGGATGGCCCGGCGCCACGAGCCGTCCCGCCGCCGCAGGAACAACAGTCCCGACACGTTGCCGCCGATCTGGTCGGACATGGCGTAGAAGTAGGGAATGTAGAACGCCTCCACCCCGTACACGTTCACCCCCAGCAAGCGACTGCCCCAGTCGATCCACCAGGGAACCGTCATCCCTATCAGCTTCCCCCACCCGTAGGCCTCCGCCAGGCTCGCCCCGCGCTCCGCTAGGCGCCGCCGCAAGGCGTAGACCCCCTCCATGACGCTCTCGCCCTCCCCGGCGAGGGTGCGGACGAGCCACTGACCCACTGCGCTCCGCTGGAACCCCAGTGCGTCCAGCACACCTCCGAGCACCACGCCACCGACATATCCGGCTGCGGTGTAGCGCACCAGCTCGCCGAACCCTTCGCCCCCTAGCTCTTGGCGCACTTCCTCGATCGGGTCCCCGTCCCGCTCGGGTGGCACGTCGCGGTCCGCGTCGGTTCTCGGGGTCATGTCGGTGGGGCGGCGTCGTCCACCACCAGCACCGCCGCGCCGCGCACGCTGCCGCTGCGCAGATCGTCGAGGGCCTGGTTGGCCTGTGTGAGGGGATACGGCTGCACCTCGGTGCGGACGGGCACCGCCGGGGCAACCCGGAAGAACTCGTCGCCGTCCTCCCGGGTGAGGTTCGCCACGGAGCGCACGGTGCGCTCGCCCCAGAGAATGTCGTAGGGGAACGGCGGGATCTCGCTCATGTGGATACCGCCGCACACCACCGTCCCGCCCCGGGCCACCGCCCGCAGCGCCGCCGGCACGAGGCTCCCGACGGGGGCGAAGATGATGGCGGCATCGAGCTCCACCGGCGGCGCCTCATCGGAGCCGCCGGCCCATTCGGCGCCGAGCTCCCGGGCGAACTGCTGACCATCTGCGTCGCCGGGCTTGGTGAAGGCGAACACTCGGCGGCTCTGGTGCCGGGCCACCTGGGTGATGATGTGCGCGGCGCCGCCGAATCCGTAAATGCCGAGCCGCTCGGCGTCTCCCGCCAAGCGGTAGGAGCGATAGCCGATGAGCCCCGCGCACAGCAGCGGGGCCGCCTGGAGATCCGGGTAGCCGTCGGGAATCGGGAAGCAGTACCGGTGGTCGGCTACTGCATACTCTGCATAACCGCCGTCCAGGTCGTAGCCCGTGAACCGTGCCCGATCGCAGAGGTTCTCGCGCCCCGAGCTGCAGTAGGCGCACTCGCCGCAGGTCCAACCGAGCCATGGGACGCCCACGCGCCCCCCCCGGGCGAACTGGTCGACACCTTCGCCCACCTCCTCCACCACGCCCACGATCTCATGTCCCGGCACCAGCGGCAGCTTGGGTTTGGTGAGATCACCGTCCACGATGTGGAGGTCAGTGCGGCAGACGGCGCACGAGCGCACGGCCAGGAGCACCTGGCCCGGGCCCGCCACGGGCCGAGCCACGGTCGCTTCCCGCAGGGGCCGCCCCACGCCCTCGAACAGCATTGCGCGCATGTCACCTCCCCCGCTTGAATCGGTCGATCTGCCGGCGGTCGCGCTTGTTGGGGCGGCCCCCGCCGTCGTAGGCGGCTTTGGGCTGGAGCTTGAGCTGTGTCCGGAGCATCTCGCGGGAGTGCGCGCTCTCCTGCGTCTCCCGGTAGAAGGTCTGCGCCACCTTCGCCGCCGCCCGGTGCTCGGCGAGCTGCCGCACCTCGACGATGAATTCGTAAGGCGGCTTTCGGATGTGCAGCACGTCGCCGATCTCGATCTGCTTCGAGCGTTTGACCCGCACATCGTTGACTTGCACCTTGCCGCCGTCGATGGCCTCGGCCGCAAGGGAGCGGGTCTTGAAGAAGCGCGACGCCCAGAGCCACCGGTCGAGGCGCACCTTGTCGCTGTGGGACTCCGTGGTCATCCTTCAGGCACCATCAGTCGGCTGCATCGGTCATACCCCCTCCCACCGCCGGTGTCCGGCTCATCGATCCGTAAAGATACGAGTACCCCAGGCAATCAGCATATCAGGAGGATCGCCCCTATGCAGCGACGGCGGCTCACACTCGCGCTGGGCGTGGCGCTGCTCGCCACGCCGACGACGGCGTCCGCGCAGATGTTCCCCAACCCCGACCCCGTGCTGGAGCGCATGTGGCAGGAGGGGATGGAGAACTCGCAGGCCTATGCGTTGGCCCAGGCCCTCTTGGACTCGATCGGGCCCCGCCTCACCGGATCGCCCGGCCATCAGGCGGCCAACGACTGGCTGGTGGCGATGTACCGGAGTTGGGGCATCGAGGCGCGCAACGAGCAATACGGCACGTGGAAGGGATGGCGGCGGGGCATCACCCATATCGATCTGGTGGAGCCCAGGGTGCGGACACTCGAGGGCACGATGCTGGCCTGGAGTCCCGGGACCAGGGGTAAGGTCCGGGCGGGCGTGATGATCCTGCCCGACATCGCCGACTCGGCCGCGTTCGAGGCATGGCTCCCCGAGGTCGAAGGGAAGTTCGCGCTCATCTCGTTTCCCGAGCCCACCTGCCGCGCCGACGACAACTGGGAGGAACACGCCACCGAGGAGTCGTTCGAACAGATGAAGGCCCGGCGGGACACGGCCCGGCGGGAATGGCGCGAGCGCGTGCAGCGGACGGGGACCGGCCGGAACGGTCTCCCCCGGCGGTTGGAGGAAGCGGGGGCTGCCGGAGTCATCAGCTCCCAGTGGTCCAGCGGGTGGGGAGCCCGCCGGATCTTCTCCGCCAGAACCGAGCGGGTGCCTACCTTCGATCTGGGCTGTGAGGACTACGGCCTGGTGTTCCGGCTGGCCAAGCACGATCAGAACCCCGTGCTCGAGGTCGAGGCCGAGGCTGAGTGGCTCGGCGAGGTCCCGGTCTTCAATACGATCGCGGAGATCCGCGGGAGCCAGAAGCCGGACGAGTACGTCCTGCTCTCCGCGCACCTCGACTCGTGGGACGGCGGCTCGGGCGCGACCGACGACGGCACGGGCACCATCGTCATGCTGGAGGCGATGCGCATCATCCGGGCCGCCTACCCCGACCCCAAGCGCACCATCATCGTGGGGCATTGGGCCAGCGAGGAGCAGGGCCTAAACGGCTCCCGGGCGTTCGTGGCGGATCACCCGGAGGTGGTGGACGGCCTGCACGCGCTCTTCAACCAGGACAACGGCACCGGCCGGGTTGTGAACGTCTCCATGCAGGGCCTCACGCGGGCGGGTGAGCACTTCGCTCGGTGGCTGGCGAAGGTGCCCGCCGAGATCGCCGGGCACATCGAGCTCGACATTCCCGGAGCACCCTGGGGCGGCGGCACCGACAACGCCTCGTTCATCTGCGCGGGGGCGCCTGCATTCACGTTGTCCAGCCAGCGGTGGGGCTACTTCACCTACACCTGGCACACGGAGCGGGACACGTTCGACAAGCTCGTGTTCGACGACCTCCGGAACAACGCGACGCTGGCGGCCATGCTGGTGTACCTGGCTGCGGAGGACCCCGAGATGATCCCGCGGGACCGGCGGGAGGTACTGCCGGTGAGCCGCCGGACCGGAGAGCAGATGACCTGGCCGGAGTGCGGTGACGCGCAGCGGGATTGGGAGGACTACCGCAACCGCTAGGGCTCGGGGAGTGCCGACTATGTTCCCGCCATGAGCGTCCTCCTCGCGACGTGCGCTGCGATGCCGGGGCTATACGGCGACGACCGCTACCTGCTCGACGCCTTGAACCAGCGGGGTCTCGCAGCGGAGCCGGCCGTGTGGGAAGATCCGCACCGCGATTGGGGTGCGGCGGATCTTTGCCTCATCCGCTCGGCGTGGGACTACTCCTACAGGCGGGACCAGTTCCTTGCCTGGGCGCAGCGGGTGGCGTCGGTGTCCCGGTTGTGGAATCCGGTCGGACTGATTCGCTGGAATACCCATAAGCAGTATCTGCGTGACCTCGCCGACCATGGCGTACCCACGGTGCCGACGGTCGTGCTGCGAGCCGGCGCGGGCGTCTCCCTCGAGGAACTGCTCACCGAGCAGGACTGGAGTGACGTGGTAATCAAGGCCGCGGTCGCGCAGACCGGCCGCTACGCGCTGCGGGTCACGCCGCAGAGGCTCGCCGAGGGGCAGGCGCATCTGGATCGCCTCCTCCCCCACGAAGACATGTTGGTGCAGCCGTGGATGCCTTCGGTGGTCGACGGCGGAGAGGTCTCATTGATGTTCATCGCCGGGGAGTTCACCCACGCCGTCAAGAAGCGGGCACCGGGCGACGGTTTCCTGGTGCACCATGACTACGGGGGAAGCGTGCGACCGACGCGGCCTCGGGCGTCGCACATGGACGTCGCCACGGGGGCCCTCGCCGTCGTCGCCGAGACGCCGCAGTATGCGCGCGTCGACCTCGTGGAGGGATCCGATGGGCGGCCGCTCATGATGGAACTCGAGCTGGTCGAGCCCGAGTTGTTCTTCCGTTACTCGCAGGCGGCCGTGGAGCACCTGGTGGATGCGGTCGAGCAAGAGCTCCGAAACCGGCAATCATAACTCTGAATTTTGCTTCACAATTCGTCTTGCCCGCGCCGTGACCCGCTAGGTATCATGCGACCACACCTCCACGCCCTCGCCTTACTGGAGAGACGATGCGACGGGTCTTGAGCCTCTACCGCTCGTCTATCGGCAAGAAGATCCTCATGGCCGTGACGGGCGTCGTTTTTGTTCTCTTCGTCATCGCGCACATGGTCGGGAACATGAAGGCGTTCATGGGTCCCGAGCACTTCGATGAGTACGCGCACTTCCTGCGGGAAGTCGGTGAGCCCGTGTTCCCGTACGGGGTGCTGCTGTGGATCTTCCGCATCGTCCTGCTGGGCTGTCTCGCGATCCATGCGTTGTTCGCGCTGCAGACCTGGCGGACGAGCGCGGTGGCGCGGCCTGTGAAGTACGGCCGGGGCCTCCAGCCGGAGGAGTCCACCTTCGCATCCCGCACCATGCGGTGGGGCGGGATCGTACTCTTCCTGTTCGTGGTGGCGCACCTGCTGCATTTCACGACGGGCCAGCTGCATCCCGACTTCGTGCCCGGAGCCGCATACCAGAACTTGGTGCTCGGGTTCCAGATGCAGTGGGTCGCGGTGGTGTACGTAGTAGTGATGCTCGTGCTGGGCCTGCACCTGTACCACGGTGTGTGGAGCAGCTTCCAGACGCTGGGGCTGAACCATCGCCGCTATAACCGCTACCGGCGGCCGCTGGCCGCTGCGGTCGCGATCGTCGTGTTCCTCGGATTCGCCTCCGTTCCGGTCGCCGTGCTGACCGGGGCGCTTTCATAGGTGGGAGGGGGCTGAGCATGGATCTCGATCCGAAAGTTCCTTCCGGACCGGTTCAGGATAAGTGGGGTCAGAGGAAGTTCGAGCTGAAGCTCGTCAACCCCGCGAACAAGCGGAAGTACGACATCATCGTCGTCGGCTCGGGACTGGCCGGTGCGTCGGCGGCAGCCTCGCTGGCCGAGCTCGGCTACAACGTGAAGTGCTTCTGCTACCAGGACAGCGCCCGGCGCGCCCACAGCATCGCCGCCCAGGGAGGTATCAACGCCGCCAAGAACTACCAGAACGACGGGGACAGTGTCTGGCGGCTGTTCTACGACACGGTAAAGGGCGGTGACTACCGGTCCCGCGAGGCCAATGTGTACCGCCTCGCCGAGCTGTCGAACAACATCATCGACCAGTGTGTCGCCCAGGGTGTGCCCTTCGCGCGCGAGTACGGCGGCCTGCTCGACAACCGATCCTTCGGCGGTGCGCAGGTGTCGCGCACGTTCTACGCCCGTGGTCAGACCGGGCAGCAGCTGCTGATCGGGGCCTACCAGGCGCTCGCCAAGCAAGTCGGCCTCGGCACGGTCCAGATGTATCCCCGGACGGAGATGCTGGACCTGGTGCTGGTAGACGGCCAGGCCCGCGGCATCGTGGTGCGGGACATGGTGACGGGGAAGGTGTCCTCCCACGCGGCCCACGCGGTGCTGCTCACGACCGGTGGGTACTCCAACGTGTTCTTCCTCTCCACCAACGCCATGGGATGCAACGTCACGGCGGCCTGGCGCGCGCACCGGCGGGGCGCCGCGTTTGCCAACCCGTGCTTCACGCAGATCCACCCGACCTGCATCCCGCCTGCCGGCGACTATCAATCCAAGCTCACCCTGATGAGCGAGTCGCTGCGGAATGACGGCCGCATCTGGGTGCCGGCGAAGGCGGGGGAGACTAGCGCCGCCAACGATATCCCCGAGGGCGAGCGGGACTATTTCCTCGAGCGGCTCTATCCGAGCTTCGGGAATCTCACGCCGCGTGACATCGCGTCGCGGCGGGCCAAGGAGGCCGTGGACGACGGCCGTGGCGTAGGCGAGCTGAAGAACGGTGTGTATCTGGACTTCCGCGACGCCATCCAGCGCCTCGGCAAGGGCGTGATCGAGGAGCGCTACGGCAACCTGTTCGAGATGTACGAGCGGATCACCGGAGAGGACCCCTATACGGTGCCGATGCGCATCTACCCGGCACCGCACTACACCATGGGCGGCCTCTGGGTCGACTACAACCTGGAGAGCACGATCCCCGGCCTGTTTGTGCTCGGCGAAGCGAACTTCTCCGACCACGGCGCCAACCGCCTGGGCGCCAGCGCGCTGATGCAGGGACTCGCCGACGGGTACTTCGTGATCCCGTACACCATCGGTGACTACCTGGCGCGCGTCGGACCCGCCAAGACCGATCCCGACCATGCGGCGTTCCGGGCGGTCGAGCAGGAGGTGGAGGAGCAGACCAAGAGGCTGCTGAGCGTGAACGGCAACCGCACCGTGGACAGCTTCCACCGCGAGCTGGGGCAGATCGTGTGGGACCACTGCGGAATGGCGCGAAACGCGGCGGGGCTCGAGCGGGCCCTGCAGGAGATCCCGGTACTGCGGGAGCGATTCTGGAAGGAGGTTCGGGTGCCCGGCAGCGGCGACGACCTCAACCAGTCGCTGGAGAAGGCAGGCCGGGTGGCCGACTTCCTGGAGCTAGGTGAGCTCATGTGCCACGACGCCCTGGATCGGGAAGAGTCGTGCGGTGGCCACTTCCGGGAGGAATCGCAAACCGTGGAGGGCGAGGCGAAGCGGAACGACGAGCAGTATGCCTACGTCGCCGCGTGGGAGTGGATGGGGCCGAACTCGGAGCACCGGTTGCACAAGGAGCCCCTCGCCTTCGAGTATGTCCCCCTGTCGCAGCGGAGCTACAAATGATGAATCTCGTACTCCATATCTGGCGCCAGGCCGGTCCGACACACAAAGGCGGCTTCGTCCGGTACGAGGCGGAGGGCATCAGCGAACATGCCTCGTTCCTCGAGATGCTCGATATCGTCAACGAGCGTCTGACGGAGAAGGGCGAGGAGCCGATCGCCTTCGACAGTGATTGCCGCGAAGGCATCTGCGGCATGTGCGGCGTGGTGATCAACCGGATTCCCCACGGACCCCAGCACGGTGCGGCGACCTGCCAACTCCACATGCGGCACTTCGGGGACGGTGACGAGATCTGGATCGAGCCGTGGCGCGCCAAGGGCTTCCCGGTGCTCAAGGATCTAGTGGTGGACCGCAGCGCGTTCGACCGGATCATGCAGGTCGGGGGCTTCATCTCGGTTCGCACCGGCGCGCCGCCGGACGCCAACGCGATCCCCATCCCGAAGGAGAACGCCGACCTGGCGATGGATGCGGCGTCCTGCATCGGCTGTGGCGCGTGCGTGGCCGCCTGTCCCAACGCCTCGGCGATGCTGTTCGTGTCGGCCAAGGTCTCCCACCTCGGCCTGCTGCCACAGGGACGGCCGGAGCGCCACGAACGGGTGCTCAGAATGATGGCCCAACACGACGAGGACGGCTTCGGGACCTGCACCAATCACGGCGAGTGCGAGGCGGTCTGCCCCCAGGAGATCTCCGTCGACTTCATCGCCAGGCTGAATCGGGATCTCTTCGGGGCCAGCTTGGCTGCCAGCGGCATGTAGGGCCGGCGTGATCCAACCGGGGGTTGCCGGGGCCGATGGGGGCCCCTGGGGCGGACCGGGCGTGGCCAGCGCTCGGTCCGCCCGCCATTATGGACTCGGCGGGGAGTCGGATGCAGCGTTTCCGCCCTATCCCCGCATCTAATTGGTCGGAGCCACCGGCCGGAGTGGAGTGCTGAAGCTGACGAACGATCTCGAGCGGGCTCGCGCGGATCAGGACGTCATCGACGTGGAGTTCGCCGTCAGCGGCGACACCCTCGCGTTCGAGCGCCTGTACCGGCGCCACATCGGCCGCGTCAACTCGCTGGCGCGGTGGCTCCTGGGGCACGAGGACGTGGATGATGTGCTCCAGGAGGTCTTCATCCGCGTGTGGCAGAAGCTGGACACGTTCAAGGGCCAGTCGGCCTTCTCGACCTGGCTGCACCGGCTGGCCACCAACGTGATCCTGCGGCGGCGGGAGACGTACCGGAAGTACGATCAGCGCCACTCCGGGTCGGAGCTGGAGCTGAGCCAGGCCTCGGCGGGCAGCGCTGCACCAGGCCTGACAGTGGACCTGGAGACGGCGGTCGGTCGGCTCCCGGAGAAGGCCCGGCGGGTGTTCGTGCTACACGACATGGCCGGCTACAAGCACTCGGAGATTGGAGAGATGCTGGGAATATCTACGGGCACTTCGAGATCGCAGCTGCATCACGCGCGGATGGCGCTGCGGGCGTACTTCGAGGCCTGAAGGAGTAGGGCGATGCACGACGAATGGACGGATCGACTCTCTGCCTATGTGGACGAGGAGCTCAGCGCCGACGATCGGGCGGCGCTGGAGCGGCACCTCGCCACGTGCGAGGCATGCCGTGGGGCCGTGGCCCAGCTGGGCAGCGTGAAGTCGTGGGCCGCGAACTACCAGGGTCAGCCGCCCCGCGTGGACGTGTGGCCCCGGATCGAGGAGGAGATCCGCGAGCGGACCGGCGCGCACCGGGTGGTGCGGAGGGGCCGGGTGTTCCGGATTCCCCACGTGGCCGCCGCCGGGATCGCGCTCGCCGTGGTTGCGGGCGGTAGTTGGTGGCTCGGACGGGCCAGTGCCCCGGCGAGCGAGCTGCCCCCGGTTGTCGGCAGCTTCCAACCGGCGGCCGGCCGGGCGTCGGAGACGGCCGTCCTGGCAGCGGAGCGCTACACCGCGGCCATCGTACAGCTGGAGCAGGCGTTGCTCGAGGAAGACGGGCTCGACAGCGTCACCGTCCGCGTGCTCCAGGACAAGTTGCTGGTAATCGATCGGGCGATCGCCGAAGCCCGCGAGGCGCTGGCTCGCGATCCCAACAGCGCGTACCTGGCGGACCACTACGCCGGCATGATGAGGACGAAACTGACACTGCTGCGCAACGCAGCCGCAATGGCGGGCTACCGCAGGAGTTGAGGAGAGGAGAACCATGTTGCTGCACGCATTGACGGGGGTGCTCATCGCGTTCACCCCGCCACAAGGAACCGACACCACGTTCGCGGTCGATCCCAGCAAGCGGCTCGACGTGAGCAACTTCTCGGGCGAGATCGTCGTCCGCACATGGGACCGCAACGAGGTGCGGGTCGTGGCCGACCACTCGCGGCGCGACGGGATCGTGGTGGAACGGACGGACGCCGAGGTCCGCGTCCGGGCCCGGTCGTGGGCCCGCTGGGCCGACGAGTTCGAAATCACAGTGGAGGATGACGAACACGTCCACGTGGAGATGGAGCGGCCCCGCTCTCCGTCCATCGTCGATTACGAGCTCTGGGTGCCGGCCGGGATGGCTCTCGAGCTGGGCGGGCCGTACACCGACGTGACCGTCGAGGGCCCCGTAGCCGGGTTGGATGTCAAGGTGAGCGAGGGTGACCTCATGCTGCGTGACGTGCGCGGGCCGCTCACGGCGCGCACGGTGGAGGGCGATGTCACCGTGGAGAACGCCGAGGGCAAGCTCAAGCTCCTCTCCATGGACGGCGAGATCTACGTGGAGAACGCTTCGGGAAGCATCATCGCCGAGACGACCGACGGCGACATCCGGCTGGCCGATGTGCGGTCCGAGTCCGTCGAAGCGACCTCGGTGGATGGCGACATCTGGTTCGCCGGCCCGTTGGCGGCGCAGGGGCAGTACTACCTTGCGACCCACGATGGCGACGTGACGATCATGATCCCCCGGGACGCCAGCGTGAGGCTGACCGTGGCCACGTTCGACGGAGATTTCGAGTCGGAGTTCCCCATCACCATGCCGGAGCGGATTCGGGGACGCCGCCTCAACTTCACCCTGGGCCAGGGCTCCGCACAGATGGAGGTCGAGGCGTTCGATGGCGACATCGAGCTGTTGGTCCTGAACGAGTACCGGCGGCAGAGCATGCTGGACCGGGAGGATGACCACGAGTAGCTGCCGGTAAGGCCCGGCATGGCCGATACGGATGAGGTCTCCCGCCCCTGGGGCGGGAGGCCTTTTCCTTTCCATATGTAGGGTGCATCGTTAGCGCCTCTATGAGCCAGGTATCCCACCACCGCGTCGTGAGCTTCTGGCGCAGCTTCGGCCCGGGTCTGCTCTGGGCCGCGGCCGCCATCGGCGTGTCCCATCTGGTGCAGTCGACCCGGGCAGGGGCAATGGCGGGCCTCGGGGTCGCAGGCATCATCCTGCTGGCCCTGATCCTGAAGTACCCCTTCTTCGAGTATGGCCCCCGGTATGCAGCGGCCACCGGGATGAGCCTGGTGGAAGGGTACAGGCACATCGGCCGCTGGGCCCTGTGGCTCTACTTCTTCATCACGGTTACCACTTCGGTGGTGATCCAGACAGCGATCATCCTGTTCACGTCGTTCCTGTTGAACTACGCGTTCGGGCTGGATTGGCCGCTCCCGGTGATGGGGACAGTACTGTTGCTGACCTGCGGGGTGATGCTGTGGCTGGGGCAGTTCCCCCTGTTGGACCGCGCGGTGAAGGTGATCCTCGTGGTGCTCGCCGTTTCCACGATCGCGGCGGCCGTCGTGGCAACCGATCGCGTCGATGCCGGTACGCTGGCCTTTCTTCCGGACATCGGGCTGGAGGCCGGCATGGTGCCGTTCGCATTCATCCTGGCACTGGTCGGCTGGATGCCCTCGGCCATCGACATCGCCGTGTGGAGCTCGCTGTGGACGCTGGCGAAGGACCAGACGGCCGGCACGCGCACCAGCGTGGCGATGGCGCGCCTGGACTTCGGGATCGGCTACTCGGGAACGGGCGTCCTCGCGTTCTGTTTCCTCCTGTTGGGGGCGGGTGTGATGTTCGGCTCCGGCGAGACGTTCAGCCCCGCCGGAACGGTGTTTTCTACACAACTGGTGGACCTCTACGCCACGACGCTGGGCGCGTGGACCAGGCCGATCGTGCTCGTCGCCGTACTCACCACCATGCTGTCCACCTCCGTCACGGTGGTGGACGGCTTCCCGCGGGCCCTGGAGCGGACGTGGGTGAACCTCAAGCCCGGCCACACCGACGACCACGGCGTCCCCAGCGCGGGCCGACCCTACTGGATCGCCCTGGCGGCTCTGGCGGTGCTCACGGTTGCCGTGCTGGCGCTGTTTGCCGGCAACCTCACCACCATGGTGGACTTCGCCACCATCGTCTCCTTCCTCACCGCTCCGGTTCTCGGCTACCTCAACCTGCGGGCGGTGCGCTCCCCCCAAGTGGCGCCGGAGCATCGCCCCAGCACTCGGATGCTGGTGCTTTCCTGGACCGGGCTCGTGCTGCTGGGCGGTACTGCCTTCGTTTATCTGATCTCCCGGATCTGGTGATGGCTCCCTAGCTTTGTGCTACGAGGAGGGAATGCCGATGAGACTGCTACGCGTGCTCGTTGTGGGTGCAGTCGCTGCCGGCGTGGCAGCCGGCTGCGGCGACAGCACCGGCACTAATGGCGTAACCATCGCCGACTTGGTGGGCGATTGGACCGCGACCAAGATCGAGTACCAGAACCAGGCCAACACCAGCCAGACCTTCGACATCATAGGCATCGGTGCCGAGCTGGATGTCTCGGTGACGTCAAACGGCAACTTCACGGGAACGCTGCGAGAGTTCGCACTGGCCCCCGTGGAGACTGTGACGGGCCAGATCATCATCAGCGGCGGCAGCCTGACGCTGGACTTCGACGATGTCGACCGGGAGGACATCTCAGGCACGTTTGTCCTGGCTGGGAACCGCATCACACTCAATGGCACCGAGAACATCACCTTCGACTTCACGCTGAGCGGCGCTACCGGAGTGCCGGCCAACATCGAGCTGGTGCTGATGCGCCAATAGGCGGGGATCAGGACTCCTGGTCTCGTTTCGGCTGCATGGCTGCGAAGAGCCGCGTCGTGTCCTCGGGGGCCCGGGTCCAGAGGCTGACCAGCAGCGTCACCAGGAGGGCGGCCCCGAAGGCCGGAATGAGCTCGTAGATCAGGGGCTCGAGGAACGGCGTCTTCTCCCACACGATGGTCACAACCGTGCCCGTGATCAGTCCCGCGATTACTCCCGCCCGGGTGGTCCCCCGCCAGTAAAGAGCCAGGATCGAAGTGGGCCCGATGGCCGCACCCAGTCCCGCCCAAGCGAACAGGACCAGCCAGAAAACCAGGTCCTCGGCTAGCATGCCGAACACCAGCGCCGCGGCCACCAGCAGGATCACGACGATGCGGCTGTACAGCACGAGCCGCCGCTGCGGCACGGCCTCGTCCCGGTGGAGGATCTTCTCGTAGAAGTCCCGCACCACGCTGGAGGCCGCGACCAGGAGCTGGGAATCGGCGGTGGAGATGATGGCGGCGAAGATCGACGCCACCACGACGCCGAAGAACACCGGGTGCAGCTGCTGCTGGGCGAGGATCGGGTACAGCTGCTCGGTATCGCCGTCCGGGAGCATGGCGACGTCGGGGAAATAGGCGCGACCGACCAGACCGATGAACAGAGCGCCCCAGGCCATCACGACGTTCCAGATGGTGCCCACCACGGCCGAGGCGCGCAGCTGGTCGGGGTCCGCGATGGACATGTAGCGCACGATGATGTGCGGGTTGCCCGGAGAGCCCAGCCCGATTCCTAGGAACCCGATCGCCACGCCCACGGCGAGCGCAAACGGGTCGACCAGTGTCGGGTCGAGGGTCTGGAGCTCCGCCAGGACCGTGGTGAGCCCGCCCCTGTCGGCCACTGCCGTCAGGGGCACCACCACGAGGGCCGCGATCATGATACAGGCCTGCAGCGTGTCGCTCAGGCTCACGGCGAGGAAACCACCGACGCTGGTGTAGAGCACCACGATGGCCGCCGTGAGCGCGATGCCCAACGCAGGCTCGAGCCCGAAGCTCGCGGCGAAGGCTTTGCCCCCGCCCACGAACTGGGCGGCGACGTACCCCACCATGAAGATCAGTATGATGGCGATGAGCACGGTGCGGAGGCGGCCGTCCCGGTCCCCGAAGCGCGCGGCGAAGAAGTCGGGCACGGTCACGCAGTCGTACGCCTCGGCGAAGTGGCGCAGGCGCTTCGCATAGAAGAGGAATAGGAAGAGCTCCGCCACGATGTAGCCGACCACCGCCCACACCGCACTGGCCCCACGGGAGAAGGCCATGCCGGTCACGCCCAGTAGGAGCCAGGCGCTGCGGCCCGAGACCACCGCCGAGAGCGCCACCACGAAGCGGTGCATCTTGCGCCCACCCACGAAGAAGTGCCCCACGCCCCTCGAGGAGAACCGGGCCGAGAGCACGCCGATCCCGATCACCACTCCCAGATAGACGATGAAGGAGGTGACGGCGAACGGGTTCGCGGCGACCCGTACGGCGGTGGTGGCTTCCTGCATCACCGGTCCCGCTCGCGGGTGGCATGCGCCAGCAAGAAGGCGGCGGCGATGATGCCGGCGGGGAGCACGAACATGGCGAGGTAGAAGCCGGTCATGTTGGCATCCAAATGGGAGTGTCCGTTGCCAGGTCTGTTGCGCGAGGGAATGTTATGCCATCTACTGAGGCCCTGCCAACGGGGAACAGGATGACGATGCTACGAGTGCTCTCGGCCGCTGCGGTGCGCGAGGCCCTGCCCATAAGTGAGGCGATCGATGCCATGCGGCAGGCCTTCGGCCAGCTCTCCGCCGGGACGGTGGCGCTGCCGCTCCGGACCAGCATCCCGGTGCCGAGTGCTGAAGGCGTCGCGCTGGTGATGTCCGCCCGGTGCGACATCCCGTATGGTCTCGGGGGCAAGCTGGTGACGGTCTTTCCCCGGAACCCGGCAGCGGGCCGTCCCCTGGTGCACGCCGCGGTCGTCCTGCTGGGAGTGGAGACCGGTGAGCCGGTGGCTTTCCTCGAGGGCACCTCACTGACCGCGCTGCGCACCGGTGCGGCGAGCGGGCTCGCCACGGATCTCCTGGCGCGGGATGACGCGGCCCGCGTCGCCGTCATCGGCACGGGTGTCCAGGCACGCACCCAGCTGGAAGCTGTGTGCTGTGTGCGGCGTGTGGAGTCGGTGGCGGTGTACTCGCTGGACCCGGACGGCGCCGAGCGCTACGCGGAGGAGATGACGGCGGCGTCCGGGGTGCCCCCCGGTATCCTAATCACCGACTCCGTGCGCGAGGCGGTGCGGGATGCTGACATCATCTGCACCGCGACCTCGTCCAAGACGCCCGTGCTCACCACCCACGAAGTCTCCCCCGGCGTGCACATCAACGCCGTGGGCTCGTTCACCCCCGAGATGCAGGAGATCGATCCCGCGCTGGTGGGCGGCGTCCGGGTGGTGGTGGATCAGCGGGAGGCGTCCCTCGCCGAGGCGGGTGAGGTGATCGCGGCGGTGCGCGAAGGCCTGCTCGCCGAAGCGGACCTGGTCGAGCTGGGAGAGATCGTGAACGGCTCCGCCGCCGGACGTGCCGATGCCGCGGAGATGACTCTGTTCAAGTCCGTGGGTGTGGCAGTGCAGGATCTCTGCGCCGGTGCCCGGGCGGTGCAGCGGGCCGAACGGGAGGGGATCGGGGAACTCGTGAATCTCTAGTCATCGTGTCGGTGTTGGCGATTCTAAACCTGCCTAGCGGGGCCGGGCCCCGGGGGATAGCATAGAGGATCCCCCTCCTCCCGGGGGTAGCAATGGTGGATATCTCCGAGAAGCTCAGGACCTCCCTGGCGGAACGCTACGAGGTCGAGCAAGAGCTGGGGCGCGGTGGGATGGCCATCGTCTTCCTCGCCCGCGACCTCAAGTTCGACCGCCCCGTCGCAATCAAAGTCCTCCGTCCGGAGCTCGCCGCGTCGCTCGGTCCGGAGCGGTTCCTCCGCGAGATCCAGATCGCCGCCAAGCTGCAGCATCCTCACATCCTGCCCCTGTACGACTCCGGCGAGACCGACGGCCTGCTGTACTACGTCATGCCCTATGTCGAGGGAGAGCCGCTGCGGGCGCGGCTCGAGCGGGAGAAGCAGCTCCCGCTGGATGACGCCATCCAGATCAGCCGTGATGTGGCGGAGGCGCTGAGCTACGCCCACAGCCACGGCATCGTGCATCGCGACATCAAGCCCGAGAACATCCTTATCGCCGGCGGGCAGGCGGTGGTGGCGGACTTCGGGATCGCACGAGCGGTGACCGAGGCCGGGGGCCAGAGCCTCACTGATTCGGGGTTGGCCGTCGGGACCCCGGGGTACATGAGCCCCGAGCAGGCCTCCGGATCGATCGAGCTCGACTCCCGCACCGACGTGTACTCCCTCGGTTGCGTGCTGTTCGAGATGCTGGCAGGGGAGACGCCCTTCACGGGGCCCACACCCAGGGTCGTCCTCGCGCGGCACATGGCCGAGAGCCCGCCGTCGCTGCGCGTCGTTCGCCCCACAGTGCCGCGCAGCGTCGAGATTGCCGTCGAGAAGAGCCTGGCCAAGGTGCCGGCGGACCGGTTCAGCACGGCGCATCAGTTTGCGGAGTCCCTCACCCGGGTCTCCGGGATGATGCGGCTGAGGCGGGTCAAGCGGTGGGTTTGGGCGACGGCGTCCTCCGC
>JBDHDE010000039.1:0-25153 GCA_039591655.1 Gemmatimonadota bacterium | reverse complement strand
AGCCGGCACCCGACTTCACCCTGCTGTCCACCTCGGAGCGGGAGGTCACGCTGTCCTCGTACCGGGGTGGATCCAACGTGATCCTGGCATTCTTCCCGTTGGCATTCACCACCGTGTGCGCAGCGGAGTTGGGCGACTTCAGTCAGGATCTGAAGCGTTTCGAGGGGCTTGACGCGGTAGTCCTGGGGATCAGTGTCGACTCGGTGCCTGCCCTCCAGGAGTTCCGGACCAAGGAGGGCATCACGATTCCGCTGCTGAGCGACTTCAAGCGGGACGTGTGCCGCCGCTACGGGACATTGCTGGAGGATCGCTTCTTCTCCAAGCGGGCGTATTTCATCGTGGACAAGGAAGGCATCGTCCGCTGGACCCACACGGAGACCGAGCTGGGTCACAAGCGGGAGAACGCCGAGTTGCTGGCGCAGCTCGAAGCCCTCGGGTGAGATCGGGAGGTTGTCCATGGGACGCATGGTCTTGTTACTCGGATGCCTCATGATGGTGGTGGCGGATGCACCCGCCCAGGAACGAGGACACGGCATCTTGCTGGAGGAGCTCAACTGGCTCGAGGTGCAGCGCCTGGTTCCGGATTCGATTGCCACGGTCCTCATCGCGGCGGGAGTACTGGAGGCGCACGGCGTCGCGCACAACGGGGCGGACAACACCGTCCCGTACGACTTGGCCGTTCGGCTGGCGCCCCGCCTCGATGCCTTGGTGGCGCCGACGCTATCGTACGGCGTCATTGGCACGCTGGATGAGTACCCGGGAACGGTGGGTGTCTCGGCCACCGCCTTCGAGCCGTACGCCTACGAGGTGCTCCGGGCCCTGGCGCGGGCGGGGTTCGAGAACGTGGTCGTGCTCAACGGTCACGGTCCCAATGGGGCGCCGCTGCGGGCGGCGGCCGAGCGGGTATGGCGGGAGACGGATACCCGGATCCTCGTCACCGAGTGGTGGACGATGACGGCCGACCTCGTGCAGGAGATCTACGGGACCGAGGGAGGGCACGCGGGGAACAACGAGACCGGCGCGGTCCTTGCGACGCGCCCCGCACTGGTCCACCCGGAGCTGTACGCGGGTCCCGAGATGACGACGCCACGGGGTGGTGGTTGGACTGCGTATCCGTTCCCTTCGTCCATCATTCTGTACCGTGAGGGGGAGGGCTACCCCGACTTCGACCGGGACAAGGCCCGCCGGTTCTTCGACGGGGTGGTGGACCGGCTCGAGGGTCTGATCTCGGACGTGATTGCAAAGTGGGACCGGGCGGGTCGTTAGACGCCTGGGCGGCCGGTCCGCCCTCCCTTGAAGCCCGGCAGGTGGCCCGGTACGTTCCCGAGCATGGCACGGTCACGTAGCGAGAGCGACGCGGCTCCCGAGGTGCGGGAGCCCCTGGACGAGCGCGGCCTCCGCATCCTGGCCGATGTCGCCGGGTATATGGCGGCCGGTCTGGGGTCCGAGGAGGTCCTCGTGCGGGTTGCCGGGGCGCTGGCTCGGGGGCTGGAGGGCGACCACTGCCGCATCTGGGTGCGTGCCCCGGACGGCTCGGGGTTCCGGGCAATCGTCGGGGAGGGCTTCGCGGCGCCCCCAGACCTCCCCACTGACGAGCTGGCTAGCCGGGTCACCGAGGGAGCACCCGCCAAACAGGATGGCAACACCTGGCTGCTCAACTACCCTCTGGTCTACGAGGGGGAGCAGCTCGGCCTGCTCGAGGCGAATATGCCCGACGGGGCGGCGGCGTCCACGCTCACGGATGTCGCGGGCATCGTCGCCAACGTGCTCTCGCCCCTCATCGCGTCCTTCGAGCTGTCCGAGGACCTCGCCACCGAGGTGGCGGCGCACACGCGGGAGATCGAATCGCAGCGGCGCTTCACCTCCAAGATCATCGACTCGCTCCCGGTCGGGTTGTACGTGATCGATCGGGACTACCGCATCCAGGCATGGAACCGCAAGCGGGAGACCGGCACCAGCGGCGTCGCCCGTGGTGAGGTGCTGGGGCGCACGGTGTTCGAGGTACTGCACCGGCAGCCCCGCGTGCTGCTCAAGCGGGAGTTCGATCGCGCGTTCACCACCGGCGAGATGGAACAGATGGAGGCGGAGTCCACCACCTCCGGGGACCTCCGCCACTACCGCGTCACCAAGGTCCCCATGCGGCTGCACGACGATGACGTGACACACGTCATCACCATCGGTGAGGACATCACCGACTGGAAGCGCGTCCAGCAGCAGGTCTCGCAGTCCGAGAAGCTCGCCGCCGTCGGCCAGCTCGCGGCGGGGGTGATGCACGAGATCAACAACCCCCTGGCCACCATCGGTGCCTGCGTGGAGGCCCTATCACTCAGGGTGGAGGACCTGTCATTGGTTGAGCGGCAGGGATACGAGGAGTATCTGCGAATCATCGATTCGGAGCTGGCGCGCTGCAAGTCCATCGTGGACGGGCTGCTCGACTTTTCGCGGCCGAAGGCGCGGGCCAAGCGCGCCGCCGAGGTGAACCAGATTGTCGAAGACGCGCTGTTCCTGGTGAAGCACCATGACAAGTTCAAGCGCATCACCCTGGAACGGGACCTCGCCGACAGGCTCCCCACGATCCAGGGCAACGCCGAGCAGCTGATCCAAGTGTTTCTCTCCCTCATGCTGAACGCGATCGATGCCATGGAGGGCATGGGGATCCTCACGGTCCGCACCTACCCGAATCCCGAGCGGTCCGATGAGGTGGTGGTCACGTTCGCCGACACGGGCATGGGCATTTCCCGAGAGGACATCCCCAAGATCTTCGAGCCGTTCTTCAGCACGAAGCTGCCGGGGATGGGGACGGGACTCGGTCTCTCCATCTGCTACGGGATCGTGCAGGAGCACGGCGGCCGGATCCATGTGGATTCCCAGCTGGGGCAGGGGTCGGTGTTCCGGGTCGTGCTCCCAGTGGAAGGCGGCGAGGACTCCGCGTGAAGGTGCTGGTGGTGGAGGATGACCGCACGGTGGGACGGTTCGTGCGGCGGGGGCTGGAGGAGCAGCGCTACTACGTGGATCTGGTGGGTGAGGGGCTCGAGGGCCTGGAGCGGGCGTCTCACACGGCGTACGACGTGATCGTGCTGGACCTGCGGCTGCCGGGCATGTCGGGCATCGAAGTGCTCCGGACCCTGCGGGATCGCGGTGTCGAGACTCCGGTCCTGGTCCTCACCGCCCAAGACGCGGTGGAGTCGAAGGTGCAGGCGCTGCGCACCGGCGCCGACGACTACGTCACGAAGCCCTTCGCGTTCGAGGAGCTCCTGGCACGGGTGGAAGCGCTGGGACGGCGGCCCAAGGAAATCACCCCGCCGGTGTTCCACGTGGCCGACCTGGTGATCGACGCCGGGAAGCACGAGGTGCAGCGCGGCGGGGCCCTTATCGAGCTCACCCCGAAGGAATACGCGGTGCTGGAGTACCTCGCCCGCAACGCCGGCCGGGTCATGTCCCGCACGCTCATCACCGAATACGCGTGGGACTACCACTTCGATCCCGGGACCAACATCGTGGACGTCGTGATCAACCGGATCCGGAAGAAGGTCGATCACGGCTTCGGCCCGAAGCTGATCCACACGATTCGCGGCGTCGGCTACGTGCTGAAGGCGGAATAGGGCTTGATGCAGACCATCCGTGGGCGCCTGGCGGTGGGCTATGCCATGGCACTGGGCGCCACCCTCTTCGTATTCGCCGGCATCATCTACATTGCCCAGGGCTCGCAGATCTTCGCCGAGCTGGACAGCCGGGTGCGGCTGGAGTCGGATCTCATCGCCGCGATCCTGAGCGAGTCCTACCGGGCCCGTGAGCAGGTTGTGGTCGCGGACCCGCAGACGAGGCAGCCGGTGCTTATCCCTGCTGTAGCGTCACTGCTGGAGGGCGTGCCGGGCTTCGTCATCGTCCTGGGTCCCGGCAGGACGGTGGTGCACCTGTCGGCGGATGCCCGGGCTCTCCCCTTCGGGTCGGCCCGGGCGCTGATCGATGTAGCCGAGGCCCCCGATGCCCCGGGGAACTTCGGGCTGGTGGATCTGGCTGACCCGGCGGGGCAGGTGCGCTATTTCGTTCGTCCCATCACCGAGGCTGGTCCCAGCGTCACCGGTGTAGTGTCGGGAGCGCCGACGTCGGGGTTCGTGGTGGGGCCGCCGCGGCTCGTCACGGCCATGCTGTGGACGGCGCCCTTCGTGCTGGCCGCGTCGCTCATCATCGGCTACCTGCTGGTGGGCCGGACCCTCAAGCCGGTGGAGCAGATCGTGGACGAGGTGGAGGCCATCACCGACGGCCGGAGCCTGCACCGGCGGCTCGCCGAGCCGACGACACATGACGAGTTGGCGCGGCTCAGCACTACCCTGAACGCCATGTTGGCGCGCCTGGAGCGAAGCTTCGCCAGCCTGCGGCGCTTCACCGCCGATGCCAGCCACGAGCTCAAGACGCCCCTCACGGTCCTGCGCTCGGGCATCGAGCGCTCCATCACCCATCCGACGACCTCGCCCGACGTCATGGAGACCCTCGAGGAGACGCTCCTCGAGGTGAACCGGATGGCGGAGCTGGTGGACTCGCTGCTCACCCTGGCCCGGGCGGACGAGGGACGGGCGCCGCTCCATCTGGACGACCTGGACCTGCGCGAGGTGCTGGTGGAGTTGGCCGAGACCGCCGGCATTCTCGGCGAGCAGGTCTCCGTGGACGTCGCGGTGGAGGTCCCCGCGCAGTCGATCCTCATGCGGGGCGATCGGAGCCGGCTGCGCCAGCTGCTGCAGAACCTTCTCTCCAACGCCATCAAGTACACCCCCACTGGCGGGAACGTGTGGGTCGCCTCGGCCACCGAGGACGGCCGGGTGGTGCTGACGGTGCGGGACGCCGGGATCGGCATCGCCCCCGGCGACCTGCCCCACATCTTCGACCGATTCTGGCGCGCCGACCCGGCCCGCAGCCGAACGGGCAGCCGCCCCGGGGCGGGCCTCGGGCTGGCCATCAGCAAGTGGATCGCCGAGGCCCACGGGGGATCCATCGAGGTGCAGAGCAAGCCGGGTCGGGGTACCACGTTCACCGTGACGCTGCCCATCGGGCGGGATCAGGCAGCCGAGGGCCCCTAGCGGGGCGGCTGCTGGACCGCCAGCTTTTGCGGCGCTCGGGGCGGTTCCCTCACGGCCGGACTGTGCGGTACGTCACCGAGTGAGGCTCGTAACGTGTTTGTTAGCGTCCTGTAATGTTCCTTGAAGCCCGTTGCCTCGTTGGTGCTAGCCAATCGTGCGAACCGCGGTGTAGAATTGTCTAACGCCAGACTGCATCCGGAGGTGCGGAGTGTTTGACGTTCTGATCGAATCGAATCGCAGTGGGCGTCGAGACTTCAAAGGCACCATTTGGGGGATGTTCACCTCGACGGTGTTTCAGATGCTCCTGATTGCGGGTGCCATCGCCGCGACTATGGGTGTCGCGGAAGAGGTCCAGCAAGTCGACCTCGATACCATCCTGCTGGTGATTGACGAGCCCGAGCAGGAGGAGGAGCCGGAAGAGGAGCCCCCTCCGATCATCACGTCCCTCAATCCGCCTCCCAGGGGATTCCAGGTGCTGTCCGCACCGGTGGACATCCCCACGGAGATTCCCCCAGTCGACCTGGAGGAGCGGTTCGATCCCCGTGACTACAGCGGCGTGGGGGTGGAAGGCGGCGTCTTCAGTGGTGTCGAGGGCGGCACGGGCCCCGTCGACCTGGAGCAGGTCTTTGCGGAGGCCGTGGTGGACGAGGTGCCGGAGCGCATCTCGTGCCCGCTCCCCGACTATCCACGCATGATGCAGCAGGCCAACATCGAGGGCCAGGTGCTGCTGCAGTTCGTCGTGGAGACCGACGGCCACGTCCAAGCGGCGACGATTCAGTCGCTCAGCTCTAGCCATGAAGCGTTCGAGCGGCCGGCGCGGGCCATGATTGCCAGGTGCCTCTTCCGGCCCGGACGCGTGCGGGCGAAGCCCGTTCGCGTGCTGGTGCAGCTGCCGATCTACTTCACGCTGTCCGGCAGGGGCTAGCCGCTCTCAGATATCGACGTAACCGAACATCTCGTAACGGAGGCCCAGGAGACCATGGAAGTATCACTACTCATACTGTGGCAGGATGCCGGTTGGTTCGCTCGGGGAATCATCGTCCTGCTCCTCTTCATGTCCGTCATTTCCTTGGGTACGGGTTTCCAGAAGTGGTGGCGGTTCCGTAAGGCGCGGAAGGGCACGGCGAGCTTCGCGCCGGAGTTCGCGCGCTACCTGCAGGAAGAGCAGCTCGATGCGGCCATCGCACTGGCCGAGAAGTCGAAGGAGTCCCACGTGGCCCGGGTGCTCGGCGAGGCGCTCGCCGAGGTGAAGCCACTGCTTCGGGATCGCGCCACGATCACCAGCGGCGACATCAACTCGGCGGAGCGTGCCATCGAGCGGCAGATGCTCATCATCCTGTCCGAGCTCAAGCGTGGGACGGGCATCCTGGCCACCGTAGGCGCGACCGCGCCGTTCGTCGGCCTGCTGGGCACTACGATGGGCATCGTGAACTCCTTCACCGGCATGGCGACCTCCGGGACGGGCGGCCTGGCCGCGGTGTCCGCGGGTATCGCCGAGGCGCTCATCACCACCGCGTTTGGTCTGGCCGTCGCGATTCCGGCGGTGTGGCTGTACAACTACTTCCAGACCAAGGTGGAGAACATGACCGTGGAGATGACCTACACCTCGAAGGAGCTGGTCGACTACCTCATCAAGAGCGTCGGCAGCGAGTTCGGGCGGTCCATCTTCACCAAGGAGTTCCAGGCCCAGACGGCGGCCTCGACCGGGCACGTCAAGTAGCCGGGCGCCGAGCCCCCAGTGAGGAGTAGCTGATCTATGGGCATGCAGGTAGGTGGGCCCCAGTCAGGCGTCAAGTCGGAACCCAACGTGGTACCGATGATCGACATCATGCTGGTGTTGCTGATCATCTTCATGATCGTGACGCCCGTGATCACGGCCGGCTTCCAGGCCCAGATACCGATGGCGAAGCACGTCGAGCCACGCGCGGACGAGCCGGAGGATGTAGTACTCGGCATCGACAATGAGGGCACGTTCTATCTCGATCCCGGTACAGGCGAGATCGGCATCGTGCCCGAGGACCAGCTGGCAGCAGTACTCACACAGGTGTTCGAGCACCGCACCAAGGACAAGATCCTGTATTTCCGCGCCGACCGGGATCTCCAGTTCGGCCGCGTGCAGGAAGCGATCGAGGTTGCCCGGGCCGCCGGTGTGCGCGTGCTTGCCGCCGTGACTGAAGAGCGGCGGGAGGAGCGCGCGGGCATCTTCGGGAGAACGGAGTAACCGGCCATGGCACTGCAACTTCCAGACACCGGTAGCAGCTTCAGCCACGAGCCGAACGTCGTTCCGATGATCGACATTCTCCTCGTGCTCCTGATCATCTTCATGATGCAGGTGCCGCTCTCCCGCAAGGCGGTGGACGTACAGGTCCCGCCCGAGGTGCGTGGTCAGCAGCAGGCCGCAGGGCCCAGCAACAACATCGTGCTGGAGCTCAAGGCGGACGGGTCCTACGAGATCAACGGCAATCTGGTAGCGTACGCCACGCTGGACGCCGAGTTCCATCGGATCTACGACAACCGGCCGGCGAAGATCCTGTTCGTGAAGTCGGCGGGGAACCGACTGTATCAGCAGGTGGTTGATGCCATGGACATCGCCCGTGGGGCGGGAGTCCAGGTCATCGGCTTCACGCCACCGGACCGGCAGCAGAGTAGCGATTAGACTACACAGGCCTTCCAGGCGAGGTGGGTCGCGGGCGCGGGAGCCGGAACCGGAAGGCCTCCGCGCCCGTGGTGTAGAATGCAGAGCATGAGACGCCCACGCCGTGTGCCGAGCGCGCGCTTGCCGCGGAGCACGGAGCGCTACACCTCCGGAGTGGCGGTGTCCATCCTGGTGCACGGCGGGATCGTGTTGCTGCTGGTCCTGGGGGCCGCGTCGACGGCTGAGGTGTTCACCGCGTTGGGCGGTCCCGGGCCTGCGGGGGGCGGGGGCGGGGGCGGCAGATCCGAGATCCGCTACATGCAGCTTTCCCCAGCCGCCGCCAGTGAACCCGCGGCAGCGCGAGACGAGCCGGTCCAGCAGACTGCGGAGCTCGTCCTCCCCGAGCCCAACCTGCGGTCGATTCCGGAAGAGACCCCCCTGTGGCGACCGCCGGCGCTCACGCGTCCGGCTCTGGAGGCCGTCCAGATCGGACAGGGAACCGGCACCGGAGGAGGGCCCGGGACCGGGACCGGCCAGGGCGGCGGAGTGGGATCCGGCCGCGGCACCGGGATCGGCGCCGGGCAGGGGCCAGGAGCCGGCGGCGGCAACGTGTTTCCCCCCGAGCCCCGATTCATCATCGTTCCGGCAGATCGGCCGAGGTCGGTCAGGGGTCACGAGTTCCGCGTGCACTTCTGGGTGGATGTCCGGGGGCAGGTGACGAGGGTGGAGGTCGAGCCCCAGATCGAGGACTCGGACTATCGGCGCAAGTTCCTGAATCAGATGTACCAGTTCCAGTTCACGCCGGCCCGCACCCTGGACGGCACGCCGGTCACCGGACAGGTCATCATTCCCATCACGCTGTAAAGCGCACACATTAGCCCGCGGCGCGGTGCACCAGCTGCGCCCGACGTCTGACCGTGACACCTCTAGCGAAGGGAGATGCCAGGTGCCAGCCGGATACGTCCGTGGCTCCAAGTGGGTGGCCTTGGTCCTGTGCCTGCTGGTCGGTTTGAGCGGAGCGCCGCTCCGGGCTCAGGAGGTCGAGGTGGACATGCCCAAGGTCGTGCTCAAGGGCATCCCCTTCTCGATCACGGTGAGCACGCCGCACTCCCTCGATACGGTAACGGCGACCCTGCTGGGGGGCGACGGCTCCCGGTTGGCGCAGGCCACGATTCCCCCGGTTGGCGAGGTCACCTTCCGCGACGTCGTGATCACCAGGCGTGATCAGCTCCCCATGGGCCTCATGGTTGGCGCAACGACGACCACCCTGGAGCCTCCGCTGCTGCCGGCCTGGTTCAGCATCCTGCCGCCGCTTCTGGCGATCGCCTTGGCGCTGATCTTCCACGAGGTGGTGAGCAGCCTGTTCTTGGGCGTCTGGCTCGGATGCCTGTTCCTGGTTGGCTACAATCCCTTCGCGGCGATCCTCAGGGCGATCGACGGCTACATCATGCCCGCGCTCGCAGACCCCAATCACGCCTCCATCGTCATCTTCTCCCTGCTGCTGGGCGGCATGGTGGGGATCATGACCCGCATGGGGGGCACCCGGGCGATCGTCGAGGCCGTGACCCCCCTGGCCACCACCCCGCGTCGCGCGCAGTTCGCGACCTGGTTGGCCGGCCTGGCGATCTTCTTCGACGACTACGCCAACACGCTGATCGTGGGCAACACGATGCGGCCCCTCACCGACCAGCGTCGTGTTTCCCGGGAGAAGCTCGCCTACATCGTTGACTCCACGGCGGCGCCGGTCTCCGCCATCGTGTTCGTGTCGACGTGGGTGGGCTACGAGATCTCGCTCATCGGGGACGGGATGCGGCTGGCTGTGGAGCAGGGGGTGGCGTCGGGAAGCACGGCGGAGCAACTCCTGGCGGCCTCTCCGTTCGGTGTGTTCCTCCAGTCGATTCCGTACCTGTTTTACCCCATCATCGCCATCTTCGCCGTGGCACTGTTCGTCGCCTCCCGCCGGGATTTCGGGCCCATGCTGAGGGCCGAGCGACGGGCGGCTTCGGGGGGCGGGGTGTACGGCCCCGGCGCCCAGCTCGCCGCCGACATGGAGGGCGAGCTGGGATCGGAGCCCGAAGGGACACCGCTGCGCTGGTGGAACGGGGTCATGCCCGTGCTCACGGTGGTCGTAGTCGTGCTGGCGGGACTCATCTGGACCGGCACCAGGGGGTTGGACGAGGCCGGCGCGCTGGGATTCGGCGAGACCGTGCGCTACGTCCTCCGGAACACCGATGCCTTCTCCACGCTGTTGTGGGGATCGCTCCTGGGCTGCGTCGTTGCCGTGGCGCTGGCGACGTCACAGCGCCTCCTCACTCTCTCGCAGACCATGAGGGCGCTGGTTGGCGGCATGAAGGCCATGGTGCTCGCCATGGTGATCCTGGTACTCGCCTGGTCCCTGGGTGAGGTGACGAGCTCGCTCTCGACGGCATCGTTCCTTTCCAGCGTGCTCTCGGAGCGCATGCCACTGGCCATGCTTCCCGCTGCCGTCTTCGTGGTAGCCGCTCTGGTCGCCTTTGCCACCGGCACCTCGTGGGCCACCATGGCTATTCTCATTCCGTTGACCATTCCGCTGGCGGTGGCCCTGGGCGGCAGCCTGGAAGGAGGCGCCGGCACCGGCGCCCTCCTCGGCGGCATCGCCTCGGTGCTGGCCGGCGCGATCTTCGGCGACCACTGTTCGCCGATCTCCGACACCACGGTGCTGAGCTCCATGGCCTCGGGATGCGATCACGTGGACCACGTGCGCACCCAGCTCCCCTACGCGATGCTGGTGGCCGTGATCTCCCTCCTGGGTCTGATCATTCTCGGAGGCCTGCTGGCCTCCTCGTCGTGGGGCGCCCTCGCGATGATCGTGCTGGGGTGTGGGGTGGTGTACCTCTTCGTGCGGCTGGTGGGGAAGGAGAGCCGGGCCTGACTCCCACAACCGCGCTACACTAGCAGCCGCGCGGCCATTCTGACCGCGCCCATGGGTGGATCCACCGGCTCATCGCGCAGCGCGACCATCGGCATGTCGCTACGCAGGATCTCGAGGAGGGTCTCCCGCACCGGCGAGCCCAACTGTAGCAGGCCGCCGGCGAGGGCGAGGGGCACGGTGCGCGATCCCGCGAATGCCGGGAGCAAGCCCGCGACGTGGTCGGCGAGGTCGAGGGCGGCCTGCATGACCAGCTCCGCCGCCACCTGATCCCCCGCCGTCGCCGCGTCACACACCCTCCGCGCCAGGCCAGCGACGGCGCTGTGGCCGGCCGTCTTCATCCACTGGCTCAGGCCGCTGAAGGAGTCCGTCCCGGTGGCTCCCTGGAGCCGGTGGGACAGCTCGGTGTGGGGCCCGCGGCGATCGGCGGCACGGCTCACCGCTCGGAGGGCGGCCTTGGCCAGCGCGTAGCCACTCCCCTCGTCCCCGAAGCGCCACCCCAATCCGCCGACCCGTCGAAGCGCGCCTGCCGGATCACGGGCGTAGGCGATGGACCCCGTGCCCGCCGTGAGCAGTATGCCGGCGCCATCGGGGAAAGCGGCCTCGAGTGCCACCTCGCCGTCGGTCACCACCGCGATTCGGGTGCCGCCCCACACCGCCAGCAGGGCGCGACCCAGAGCCTCCTGCACCTCGGTGTGCCCGGCGCCGGCCGCCCCCACTACGGCGGCGTGGGGCGCTCCCTCCCGCCGGGCGCCCTCCAGCGCCGCACTCACCACGGCGGCGATCACCTCGGCGGCCGCGGTCACGCGACCCGGACCCACCGCCCCGGCCGGACCGGTCTGCCGCCCCAGCGGGCACAGTGTCTCGTCGGCGACTACAGCCTCCGTGTGGGAGGCGCCGGCATCGACACCGACCAGGATCGTCATGCTGACCTCGAGCTACGGATTCCTGCCGCGAGGCTGCCGACGACCAAGGTGATCACAGTGCCCAGGGGCACGTACCACGGCCAGGCCAGCTGGGCGAAAGCGCCGGGCTTCCCCAGCACGATGAGCAACATGGCTCCCGTGGCCACGATGATTGCCAAGATGGCGTCCGCTTGCCGCGCCGACCGCGAGATCCCCGCCAGGATGTACGTGCCCAGCAGTGAGCCGTAGGTGATCGAGGCGATGGACAGCGCGAGCTCCACCACCGGTTGGTCGGTGGATCGGAACGAGAGCGCGCCGGCCATGAGGACCACCGCCCAACCCACCGTCGCCCACCGCCCCACGACCAGCAAGCGACGGGGGTCGCGCTGCCGCTTGAGTGGCGCGTAGAAGTCGTGGGTCGTGGCGGAGGCCAGGGAGTTCAGGGAGGAGCTCACCGTGCTCATCGCCGCGGCCAGCAATCCCGCCACTACGAGCCCCGCCAATCCCGGCGGCAGCCGCTCGACCACGAAGGTGGGGTAGAGCTGGTCCCCGGAGAGGGTGGGGTCGGCCGCCCCGGCGGCCCAAAGCATGGTTCCCACGAACAGGAACAGGGCGAATTGCAGGATCACCAGAATCCCGGAGCCCACCAATGCGCGCCGCGCGTCCCCCAAGTTTCGGGTGGCGAGCAGCCGCTGCACGATGAGGTGGTCCGTGCCGTGGGATGCTGCCGAGAGTAGCGCCCCGCCCACCAAGCCACCGAGGAAGGTGTACGTCGTGCTGAGGGATAGGCTCCAGTCGAACACCCGCAGCTTGCCCGCCGCGGCAGCCGCGTCGAGGGTCGTGCCGAAATCGCCCGTCAGGATCACGGCGACGATGATCGTCGCAATGCCTCCCAGCACGTAGATCCCCAGCTGGATCACATCCACCCACACCACGGCCTTGATCCCCCCGGCCCAGGTATACGCCAGGGTCACCAGCGCCACCACAACCACACTGGTGGCTACCGACCACCCCGTCACTATGGCCAACGGGATCGCCGTGGCGAACACGCGGACGCTGTCCCCCAAGGCCCGAATGCCCATGAAGATCCCCGCCGCGACCTTGCGGGTGGCAGGACCGAAGCGCGCCTCTAGACGGGCGTAAGCCGTTTCCTGCTCCCCGCGGAAGTAGCCGGGGAGGAGCCAGGCGGCTACTCCCAGGCGCCCGATCAGGTAGCCGAGGGGAAGCTGCAGGAAAGTGAGGTCGCCCCGGGCGGCGAGCCCGGGGACCGAGATTACCGTGAGGGCCGAGGTCTCGGTGGCGACGATGGAGAGCATCACCGCCCACCACGGGAGCGTGTGTCGTCCCAGGAAGTAATCCGACGCGTCCCGCTGGCGCCGCGTGAAGTAGCCGCCGATGGCGACTACTACGGCGAAGTACGCCGCCATGACGAGGATGTCGAGGAAGTTCACTGGCTGGCTCCCGAAACGGCGACGGGGCCCGCGATCGGCGCGGGCCCCGTTACGACAACGCTCGGCGTCGGCAAGCGGCTACGCCGTGAAGGAGCTACCGCACCCGCACCCGCCGGTGGCATTCGGGTTCTCGAACGTGAAGCCCGCGCCCTGCATGCTGGACACGTAGTTGATGGTCGTTCCGTTCAGGTATTGGGCGCTGAAGGCATCAACGAACACCCGCAGGCCCTTCACCTCGACGGTGAGGTCGTCGTCCAACGGGCGCTCTTCGATGTTGAGTCCATAGCGGAACCCCGAACACCCCCCGGGCAGCACGGCGACGCGCAATCCGGCGGTCTCCTCGGGGACCTGCTCCTCCTCCATGAAGCGCCGGATCTGCGTAACGGCGTCGTCCGTAAGCGTAACATCTACAGTGACTTGCGGCCGCTGGGTGGTGGTCATGCTGGAGCCTCCAATGTGAGCGCGCAAGTTAGGGAGTCCCGAGATAATAGTCAACGCGGGACGCCCGCCGCGGTCGCCGGGCCATCCGTGATCCGCATCAGTGAACCGTCGGCGGGCGGGGCAGGTTCCCCCCCGGCTGACGTGCGAATGAGCGCCGACTGCGCCTAGCCAACCCCGCTTGTGCGGGTCATCTTACGGTCCGATGTCCAACCTCCAGAAGCGCATGACCGCGGCGTTGGCCGACCGCTACCGGTTCGAGCGGGAGCTGGGCCAGGGCGGGATGGCGATCGTATACCTGGCCCGGGATCTGCGCCACGACCGCAACGTGGCGGTCAAGGTGCTGCGGCCCGAGCTGGGATCCGAGATCGGCGCCGACCGGTTCCTGCGGGAGATCAAGCTCGCAGCCCGCCTCACTCATCCCCACATCCTGCCGTTGTACGACTCAGGCGAGGCCGGCGGGCTGCTCTATTACGTGATGCCCAACATGGAGGGCGAATCGCTGCGGGAGCGACTCGTAACCGAGCGGCAACTCCCGCTGGATGAGGCCCTCAAGGTCACGCTGGAGGTCGCCTCAGCGTTGGACTATGCCCACCGGCAGCACGTGGTGCATCGGGACATCAAGCCGGAGAACATTCTGTTGCACGAGGGCGCGGCCATGGTGGCTGACTTCGGCATCGGGAAGGCACTGAGCGAAGCGGGCGGCGAGATCACTGCCACAGGCCTAGTGGTGGGCACGCCGGCCTACATGAGCCCGGAGCAGGCCACTGCGGAGCACAGCATCGACGGGCGCAGCGACCTCTACAGCCTGGGCTGTGTGTTGTACGAGATGCTGAGCGGCGAGCAGCCGTTCACCGGCCCGAACGTACAGGCGGTCATCACCAAGCGGTTCATGTCGCCGATTCCGCGGGTCCGCGCCGTGCGTGACGTCCCGGAGGCCGTCGATGAGACGGTCACCCGCGCTCTCGCCCGTACGCCGGTGGACCGTTTCCCGACGGCGGCGGAGTTCGTCGAGGCGCTGCGGGTGATTCAGGGAGGGGCGGGCACGACTCCCCAAGGCGCTGTGGCGGTCGTGGACAAGACACTTCCCGACAAGAAATCCATCGCCGTCCTGCCGCTGGCCAACATGAGCGCCGATCCCGAGAACGAGTACTTCAGCGACGGGATGACCGAGGAGATCATCAACGCGATCGCGAAGCTGCAGGGAGTGCACGTCGCGTCGCGCACTTCGTCGTTCGCCTTCAAGGGGAAGGAAGCGGACGTGCGCGAGATCGGTGAGAAGCTGGGCGTGGCCTCGGTGCTAGAGGGTAGCGTGCGCAAGGTCGGCAACCGGATCCGCATCACCGCGCAGCTCATCGACGTGGCCAACGGCTACAATCTCTGGTCGGAGACCTACGACCGGCAACTCGAAGACGTGTTTGCGATCCAGGACGAGATCTCGCGAGCCATCGTGGACGCCCTCAAGGTCAGACTCGTGGGTGACACAGGCCAGCTCGTGGTGCCCGAGACCGCGAACATGGAGGCGTACACCCTGTATCTGAAGGGACGCTTCTTCTTCTTCAAGTTCACCGAGCCCGACATCCGGAAGAGCCTGGAGTTCTTCCAGAAGGCGCTGCTGCAGGAGCCCGGCTATGCGCGGGCATACGCCGGCATCGCCGACTGCTGGAGTGACCTGGCGGACGACTGGGTGGTGCCTGACGATGCCTACCCCCGGGCGAAGGCCGCGGCGGCCAAGGCTCTGGCGCTGGAGCCGCGGCTCGCCGAAGCCCTCACATCCATCGGGAAGGTGCTCTGCTGGTACGAGTGGGACTTCGCCGGTGCGGAGCGAGAGCTGCGGCGCGCCGTGGAGTACAACCCCAACTACGCCGATGCCCATTTCGTGTTCGGCACGGTCCTGCCCTCGGTGGGGCGGCTCGACGCGGCCATCGAGGAGATGCGCCATGCCCTGGAGCTGGATCCGCTCTCCGCCCATCACAGCCGCTGGCTCGCGCGCTTCCTGCTGTACGCCGGGAACTACCAGGGTGCTATCGAGCAGAGCCACAGGACCCTGGAGATCAACCGGGACTACTTCCAGGCCTACACCGACATCGGGTCGGCCTATCTGGCGCAGGGGCAGGCGGACGAGGCGCTGGACTGGTTCCGCAAGGGGCAGGCCCGGGAGTCCTCCGTGCGGGCCTACGACGCCCACATCGTGCGGGCTCTAGCGGCTATGGACGAGCGGGAAGAAGCCCGGGCCATCATGCAGCGGTTGGAGGAGGAGGCGAAGCAGCACTACGTACGGGCGGAGGTCCTTGCCATGGGCCACGCCGCCGTGGGCGACGCCGACCGGGCCTTCGCCTGCCTGGAGCGGGCGCTCCTGGCACGCTCCGCCGGCCTGATCTACCTCCATCTGGATCCTGGCTACGCACCGCTGCGTTCGGATGCGCGTTTCTCTCCGTTGGTGGAGAAGGTCGGCCTGAAGTAGCCGGCCGCAGCTACTCGCCCGGCTCCACCAGGGCGCTCACCACCGAATCCGTCACCTCACCGCGAATCCTCGGCAGTGCCCGGTTCTCCCGTGTGGGGTGCACCCGGTTCGTGAGGAGGATGACGAGCAGCTCCCGCTCCGGGTCGATCCAGATGCTCGTGCCGGTGAACCCGGTGTGACCGAAGCTCGCTGGCGAGAGGAGGTGCCCCGCCGAGCCGCCTCCCTCGGGCGAAGGCGTGTCCCATCCCAGGGCCCGGGTGGAGCCCTCGGGACCTGGCTGCTTCCGGGTGAAATCGCGCACCAGCGCCGGCGCGAGGTAGGGCTCTGAGCCCTCGGCAAGCCGCCCGTGGTAGGCGTCCAGCAGCCAGATCCCGAACCGGGCGAGGTCGGGTGCGATGGAGAAGAGGCCGGCGTGTCCCGAGACCCCGCCGAGGTGCGCCGCGTTCTCGTCGTGCACCTCGCCCCGCAGCACCCGGCCGCGCCAGGGATCACGCTCCGTCGGGGCGATCCGATCGCGCCACTCGGCCGGTGGCCGGAACCGTGTGTAGCGCATCTCGAGCGGGGCAAAGACGCGGCGCTCGAGGAAGAGGTCCAGCGGTTCCCCTGTCACGGCCTCCACCACCTGCGTCAGCGTGATGGCGCCCAGGTCGGAGTAGACATAGCGCTCCCCGGGCTCGGACTCGAGGGGCTCACTCAGCACCCGCGCGAGGGCCTCCTCCCGCGAGGCCGTGGCTAGGTGAAGCGGCACCCACGCCGGCAGGCCCGACGTGTGGGTGAGCAGGTGGCGCACCAACACCCGGGACCGACCGGGCCCCTCGAACGCAGGCACGTAGTCCACCACGGGGCGATCCAGATCGAGCTTTCCTTCGCCCACGAGCAGCATGCACGCCGTGGTGAGCCCGATGACCTTGGTGAGACTGGCCAGATCGTAGATCGTGGAGTCGCTCACCGGGCGGGGGTCGTCTGCGCCGTAATGGCCCACGGGGCTGACGTAGCGCACGGACCCCCGGTGCCCCACCAGCAGCACGCCGCCGGGGAACGCGCCGTCGGCGACCCTCCACTCCAGGAACCGGGTGACTCGCCGCAGGCCGTCCATGTCGAGGTGCGCCTTGCCCGGCACGTCGATCCCGAAGCCGATGGGGTACCGCTCCGAGAGCGTAATGGGCAGGCGGCCTCCTACCGGGGCGCCGCCGGACAGCGCGCGTGCCACGGCGCGCTCAGTCACCCGCGTGTCGCTCCACGCCACGAGGTAGGTCCCGGAGTACCCAGGGAGCTGCCTCAGGAGATAGGGGCTCCCCAGCGAGGCGACCACCGTGGGCTTGGCGGAATCGGTGGCGAGCACGAGCTGCGCCAGGGAATCGGGCAGGGAAACGTGTCCCCGCGAGGCGATGAACCGGACGCTGGTCGCAAAGACGACCCGAGGGTTGTCGGCGATCACCGCCCGTGCCGAGTCATATGAGAGGGGGCCCGAGGCGGGGAAGAGACGGAACGGGTTGACCGTGTCACCGAGCAGGCGGAGCTGGCGGATCAGCTGGTTGCCCACCGAGAGGTTGCTCTCCTCCGCGTAGGTGATCAACGCCACGCGACCGCGGCGCGCCCGTAGCGTGTCCAGCATCCCCCGCTGCACCAGGGTCAGGGCCCGTGCGGCCACGCCGTCCGCGAGCTCCTGGTGACGTCTGTGGCCGACCACCGTAGGCACGCTGTCCAGGTTCACGGTGCGGCGGCGGAACAACCCGGCGTTGCGCTTGAGGGTCAACACCCGCCGCACCGAGCGATCGAGCCGCTCTAGCGAGATGCGGCCCGACTCCGCGGCCGCCGCCAGGGCATTGATGGCCTGCCGGATGTCGGCGGGCATCAGAATCATGTCGCTGCCCGCCAGGAGCGCCTGCACGGCGCTCTCGCCGACGCCGTACCGCTCTACGATGGCCCCCATCGCGAGGGCATCGGTGACGGCGAGTCCCTCGAATCCCAGGGAATCCCGCAGCATTCCGGAGATTATGGACGGTGAGAGCGTAGCCGGCGTGTCCCCATCGGTCGTAATGCACGGCAGCGCCACGTGGGCGGTCATGACCGCCGTGACGCCGCTCCGAATCGCGGCGCGGAACGGCACGAGTTCCAGCGTATCGAGCCGGTCCCAACAGGCCCTCACCACCGGCAGCTGAATGTGGGAGTCGATGTCGGTGTCGCCGTGCCCCGGGAAGTGCTTCGCCGTGGTGTACAGGCCGTGCTTCCGGGCGCCGCGAATGTAGGCCGTTACGAGCGCGGCAATCTGCTCCGGATCCTCCCCGAAGGACCGTGTGTTGATGATGGGGTTCTCCGGATTGTTGTTCACGTCCGCCACGGGAGAGAACGTGAGGTGAATGCCCACGGCGCGGGCTTCCAAGGCGGTGACACGGCCGAGATCGTAGGCGTCCTCGGTGTGGCCGGTGGCGCCGAAGGCCATCGCGTGGGGGAACGTGGTGCCCCCCACCAGGCGCATCCCGCTGCCCCACTCCAGGTCGGCGGCGATCAACAGGGGGAGTCGAGACCGGCGTTGCAGGGCGTTGAGCTTGGTGGCGATCTCCAGGGGAGGTCCGATGGAGATGATGATGCCCCCGACCCCGAGCGAATCGACCCACTCGGCGAGGGTGTCGTACTCGTCGCTCTCGAACGCGGCATAGTTGCCCAGCAGCCAGGGCATGACGAGCTGGCCCACCTTCTCCCGCACGGTGAGCGTTCCCATGAGGGAGTCGACGCTTATCTTTGGCGACGCGCCGATGACATCCGCCGGTGGCAGGGCCGCGTAGGGATCGGGCACCATGGGCGGCTGCTCGGTCGGAGCGGTCGCGCGGCTGCAGGCGAGTGCGAGAAAGAGACTGGCGAAGGTGAGTGAGCGATGACGCATAGTTTTGGGGTGCGGTGGTTGGCGCTCCTGCTCGCGGGCTGCACGCCGGCGGCTCCGGCCGATCAGGCCGTCCGTCCGGGTATCGAGGTGCTGCTCGAGGACTCGACTCATCTCATCACCGGGCGCCGCGTCGGACTGCTGACGAACCAGACGGGCCGGGACCGGAACGGAGTCAGCGACCTGGAGCGGCTGCTCGACGCCGGTGTCGAAGTTACAGCGATTTTCGCTCCGGAGCACGGGTACCGGGGTGTGCTCGACGAGGAGCTCATCGCGCACGGCATCGACCCGGCCACCGGGACTGCCATCTTCTCGCTCTACGGCAACGTGCAGGCCCCGACGGCGGAGATGCTGCGGGAAGTGGAGGTCGTTCTGGTGGACCTCCACGACATCGGGGCGCGGCCGTACACCTTCATTTCCACGGCCCTGCGGACGATGGAGTCGGCGGCTGTACACGACGTGCATGTCGTCGTGCTGGACCGTCCCAACCCCATCGGCGGCGTCCACGTCCAGGGGCCGGTGCTGGACACCGCGTTTTCCTCTTTCGTGGGGATGCTGCCCGTGGCCCTGCGCCACGGGATGACGCTGGGTGAGCTCGCCCGGTTCGGCAACGAGCACCTGGGGACCGGCGCCGATCTCACTGTGGTCCCCGCCGCCGGGTGGACGCGGGACCAGTGGTACGACCGGACGGGGCTCCCGTGGGTGCGACCCTCGCCCTCGATGCCCGACCTGGAGAGCGCCACCCACTATCCGGGACTGGTGCTGTTCGAGGCCACGAACCTCTCGGTGGGCCGGGGGACCCCCGTAGCGTTCCAGGTGATCGGGGCGCCCTGGCTCGACGCCGAGGCCGTGGTCCGTGCCGTCGCTCCCCGCCCGGGTGTGCTGCTAGGCGATACCGTGGTCCGGCCCGAAGCCCCGCCCGACGACAAGTACGACGGCCGGGACGTGAGTGCGGTGCGCCTGCGGGTGACTGATCGCGAGAGGTACGATCCGGTGGAGACGGCGGTGGCTCTGCTGGTTGCCATCGGCGAGCTCCAGGGTGACTCCCTCACAGTCCGGGCGGCTCGTCTGGCACAGCTGGCCGGATCGGATGCTCTGTGGGAGGAGGTCGAGCGGGGCGCTTCGTGGGAGGAAATCGTGACGGGCTGGCGGGAGCCGCTCGCCGGGTTCCTGCAGGTGCGGGAGCGCTACCTGATCTACGAGTGAGCGGAGGCGGCCTGGGAGCCCCGCAGAGGGGTCGCCCCCCGGTCAGGCCCACTGGCCGTAAGCCCACCCGCCCGTTATTCTTACCCCTCGATCAAACCGGACAGCAATGGCGTCTCTGATACCGGGTTTCCTCCGGCGGGCCACCGAGGCCGCACTCGCCCCCATCGTCAACCGGTTGGTTGCCGCGGGGGCGTCGCCGAACGTCATCACGACGGTGGGGACTCTCATTCTCATCGGCTCCGCGGTGGCTTTCGGGTTTGGTGCGGTGCGCCTCGGCGGATTCCTCCTGCTGTTGAGCGGTGTGCTCGACATGCTCGACGGGCGGGTGGCGCGCGAGAGTGGCGGAACGACGAAGTTCGGCGCGTTCTACGACTCGACGCTGGACCGGATCGGCGAAGCAGCCCTCTTCAGCGGCATTACCATCTTCTTCGTCGCCGGCGGGGTGCCGGAGGCGTGGCGCATCCCGGCGATGGTCACGGGCCTGACTGCACTGGGCGCGGGCCTCATCGTGTCGTACGCGCGAGCCCGAGCCGAGGGCCTGGGCCTCGAGTGCAAGGTCGGCATCGCGCAGCGGGCCGAGCGGATCATAGGGTTGGGGTTTCCGACCATGGTGTTTGGGGCGGGGCCCAACGGCTTCCTGCTCCTCGTCATCGTGGCGATCCTCGCGCTGGCGGCGCTGATCACGGTGGCGCAGCGGATCGTTCACGTCTGGAAGCTGACGCGGGTGCGCCGGCGATCGACGAAGGCACGTTGGGTCGCTCCCCCGCTGGCGGACATATCGGCCAAGGAAAGGACGCATAAGTGACGGAGCCAAGCAGAAGGGAGATCCCGCCCGCCGAGGGGAAGCTCGGAGTCCTCCTCGTCGGGCTGGGAGCGGTGGCGACTACCTTCGTGGCGGGTGTGGAGAACATCCGCCGCGGGACGGCCAAGCCCATCGGCTCGTTGGGCAAGATGGCCACGATCCGGCTGGGCAAGCGGACGGAAGGTCGCTCGCCGCTCATAGAGGACTTCGTGTCTCTCGCCTCCCTCGATGATATGGTCTTCGGAGCCTGGGATCCCATCCCCGACGACGCCTACGAGTCCAGCAAAGTGGCCGGCGTGCTCGACGCACCGCACATCGAGCCGATCAAGGACTTCCTGCAGGGTATCAAGCCCATGACGGCCGTGTTCGATCAGCGGTACGTGAAGCGGCTCAAGGGCACGAACGTGAAGAAGGGCAAGAACTGGCGCGACCTCGGCGAGCAGTTGCGCGAGGACATCAGGGGCTTCAAGGATCAGCGCGGCTGCAGCCGGCTCGTGATGGTCTGGTGCGCCTCGACCGAGGTGTTCTTGCGGCAGGGGCCGCAGCACGCGTCGCTCGCGGCGTTCGAGCAGGCCATGGACGCCAACGACGAGGCGATCACCCCCTCGATGGTCTACGCGTGGGCCTGCCTCATGGAGGGTGTGCCCTTCGCCAACGGCGCGCCGAACCTCACGGTGGACACTCCGGCGCTGCAGGAGCTGGCGGAGCAGAAGGGCGTCGCGATCTGTGGGAAGGACTTCAAGACCGGCCAGACGCTGATGAAGACCGTCCTCTCGCCCATGCTGAAGGCACGGATGCTGGGTTTGGCCGGATGGTACTCCACGAACATCCTGGGAAACCGCGACGGCGAAGTGCTGGACGACCCCGAGTCGTTCAAGACCAAGGAGGAATCCAAGCTCGGCGTGCTGGAGCACATCCTCCAGCCCTCCATGTACCCCGATCTCTACGGCAACATCTACCACAAGGTGCGGATCAACTACTACCCGCCCCGGGGAGATAACAAGGAGGGATGGGACAACATCGACATCTTCGGGTGGCTCGGATACCCGATGCAGATCAAGATCGATTTCCTGTGCCGGGACTCGATTCTCGCCGCGCCCATCGTGCTGGACCTCGCGCTGTTCCTGGACCTCGCCCAGCGTGCGGGGTTGGTCGGCATTCAGGAGTGGATGTCGTTCTACTTCAAGAGTCCGATGGCCGCGCCGGGGCTCAGCCCCGAGCACGATCTCTTCATTCAGCAGACGAAGCTCAAGAACACCCTGCGGTGGCTGATGGGTGAGGAGCAGATCACCCATCTCGGGGTGGAGTACTACGAATACGAGAAGGTGTGAGCCCCGCAGATTTCGTCGTTATCGCTCTCGGCGTCGCACTGATCGCGGCGGAGCTCTGGTTCTTCCTGGCGGAACGCGAGGGAGAGGCGCGGACCGCGCCCCCCAAGAGCGGCGTGCAGGAAGTGCGGATCCGTGTCAGGGGCGGTTATGAGCCCGCCACGATCTCCGTGGAGGCCGGCCGTCCCGTGCGCCTGTATTTCTATCGGGACGAGACGGCCGAGTGTTCCGAGCGGGTGATCTTCAAGGAGCTCGGGATAGACCAGGAGCTACCCGCGTTCACGACCACCCCGATCCAGTTCACACCCACGGATCCCGGAGACTACCACTTCCGCTGCGGTAAGGGCGTGTTGAAGGGCGTTGTCGTGGCTCAGATCGGCCGGGACAGCGCCCGCGCTAACCTCGGCAAGGGACACGCCAAGCATGGCTAGCGCGCGCATCACCCTCCCGGTCGAGGGGATGACGTGCGGTGCGTGCGCCGTCACCGTGCAGAAGCGGCTCACCCAGTCCAACGGCGTGAAGGACGCCGCAGTCAACTACGCCACCGGTAAGGCCACGGTCACCATCGACGACTCCCAGATCAAGGTGGCGGATCTGGTGAGCGCGATCCGCGACGTGGGCTACGACTGCGGGAAGGCCACGGTGTCGTTCGGCATCGAGGGCCTGCATTACGCGTCCGGTGTCACCCGTATCGAGGAAGAGCTGGCGAAGCTCCCCGGAGTGCTCAGCGTCTCGGCGAGCCAGGGGACCGAACAGGTACGC
This sequence comes from Gemmatimonadota bacterium, assembly GCA_039591655.1. Lineage (GTDB taxonomy): Bacteria > Gemmatimonadota > Gemmatimonadetes > Gemmatimonadales > GWC2-71-9 > WVYX01. Next base: position 2,298 of record JBDHDE010000039.1, on the reverse strand, counting down.
GTGGAGTACGTGCCGGGTCTCGTGAAGGCACGCGACCTGGAGGGCGTCGTGGAGGAGATTGGCTTCACGGTGGCCGCACCCGTGGCGGAGGAGGACCCCGTCGAGCGGGAGCGCCTGCAGCGGCAGCGCGAGGCCCGGGTGCTGCTCCGCAAGTTCGCCGTGGCTGCCGTCGCCACCGCGGTGACCATGGTCGGGTCGATGCCCCTCATGGCCGGCATGGCGGTGAAGGAGCACGACCTGTTCTCGCGCCTGATGCAACCCATCAGCGGCGCGCTGCGAGGCATGCTCCCCAGCCTCTACTCCTTTGCCGAGAGCAGCCCCCAGTTCCTGAAGTTCGTGCTGTTCTTCGTCACGCTCCCCGTGGTATTCTGGGCGGGCTGGCAGTTCTATGAGGGGGCGTGGAAGGGCCTCAAGCACCGTAGTGCCGATATGAACACGCTGATTGCCGTCGGCACCGGTGCGGCGTTTCTCTATTCCCTCGTGGCGACGCTGTTCCCCGGGGTATTCACCACGGCGGGCTTGATGGCCGACGTCTACTACGAAGGCGTCAACGCGATCATCGCCTTGATCCTCCTCGGTCGCCTGCTCGAGGCGCAGGCGAAAGGCCGAACCTCGGAGGCGGTGCGCCGTCTTCTGGGGCTGCGTCCCAAGACGGCGCGGGTGCAGCGCGGCATCGAGGATCTCGAAATCCCGGTCGAGGAGGTGCGGGTCGGCGACAAGGTCATGGTGCGTCCCGGCGAGACCCTTCCGGTGGACGGGGTGGTGGTCGAGGGGGAGTCGAGCGTGCACGAGGCGATGCTCACAGGGGAGCCCATACCGGTTGGAAAGTCACCAGGCGATGAGGTATTTGGTGGTACGGTGAACACCACCGGCTCGTTCACCTTCGAGGCCACCGCGGTGGGCACCGATACGGCTCTCGCCCAGATCGTGCGACTCGTCGAGGAGGCGCAGGGCAGCAAGGCACCCGCGCAGCGCCTCGCGGACAAGGTGGCAGGCGTATTCGTGCCGATCGTCATCGCGATAGCGATCGCGTCGTTCGTGATTTGGTGGGTGGTGGGCCCCGAACCCCACTTCATCTTCAGCACCGTGGCGCTGGTATCCGTGCTGCTGATTGCGTGTCCCTGCGCCCTTGGCCTCGCCACCCCGACGGCCATCATGGTGGGTACTGGGCGGGGCGCCGAGCTCGGGGTGCTGATCCGCGGCGGCGAGGCGCTGGAGGGCGTACAGGACATCGACACGATGGTGTTCGACAAGACGGGCACCATCACCGTGGGGCGGCCAACTGTCACCCACGTGCTGGGTGCCAAGCGCACGGACGGGACGACGGTGAGCCCTGGGGAGGTTCTCAAGATCGCGGCGGCCGTAGAGGCCCGCTCCGAGCATCCCTTGGCGCAGGCCATAGTAGCGGCTGCCAAGGGCAAGAACGTGGAGATCCCCCCGGTGGAGCGCTTCGTGGCCATGGAGGGGCGCGGGGCGCGCGGCATCGTGGGGAAGTTCCTGGTCGAAGTCGTGAGCGTGCGACACGCCGAGGAGCGCAGCCTCTCTCTCGGGTCGCTGGCGAAGGACGCGCGGCGGCACATCCTCGCCGGCCGCTCTCCCGTCGTCGTGGTGGTGAACGACACGGCTCAGGGGCTGTTGGTCATCTCGGACGAGATCAAGGCCGGTGCGGCGGAGGCGATCAAGCGAACTAAGGACATGGGCCTCACGCTCTATCTGCTCAGCGGAGACAGCAAGGCGGCGGCGGGCCTGGTGGCCAAGGAGCTCGGAATCGACCGCGTGATCGCCGAGGTGGACCCGCGCGACAAGGCTGATGAGATCAGACGTCTCCAGGAGCACGGCGACATCGTGGGCATGGTGGGTGACGGCCTCAACGATGCGCCCGCCCTAGCGCAGGCAAACACCGGGTTCGCGGTCGGCACGGGCACCGACGTGGCCGTTGAGGCGTCGGACATCACCCTAATCCGGGGCGATCTCGGCGGTGTCGTGGCCGCCATGGAGCTATCGCGCAAGACGATGCGCACGATCCGATCCAATCTGTTCTTCGCATTCATCTACAACGTGCTGGGGATACCGCTGGCGGCAGGGCTCCTGTATCCCTTCACGGGCCTCTTGCTGAGCCCGGTGATTGCCAGCGCGGCCATGGCGCTCTCGAGTCTGAGCGTCGTGGGCAACAGCCTGCGACTCCGGCGGTTCACACCGTCGATGGGCTAGGACATCATGCGCTACTTCCATCGTACGTCGCTGTCCCCGGACGAGGTCTTGGCTGAGGCCGACCGGTACTTCGGCGGACGGTTCGAG
>JBDHDE010000038.1:0-25747 GCA_039591655.1 Gemmatimonadota bacterium | reverse complement strand
TATGTTATGCATATAACATATGCACATCATCCATATCCTGCGAGATGGCGCCGAAGCGTGCCGGGTTGATGTGAGGCCGGCCACCTGCCACGACATCATTCGCGCCTCGACGCTGGTACTCTCGCGGCTGTGACATAGGGCACGCCCATTTCCCTGGTGACACCAGTCACTTCACCCCGGTTGCGTTGTCCCGACTGTTGTAACAGGCGCCCGCGACACATCCCGTTCGCGGGCGAGAGGAGCGTGGATGATTCAACCCACCGTGCACCGTTCGCTGCGTCGCGAGGACCTCAGGGAACTCGTTGCGGCGATTCACCGGGGCGACGCCGAGGCCGGCATGGATGCGGCCCGCGCCCTGGAGGCTGGCGCCGTGGACCAGGTGCTGGACGCGCCCGCGGCCCTGGATGCGGTGCACGGATACGGTGGAGCGCCTGCGCCGATCCCGTTGAGCCTGCTGTGGTACGTCCCGGTGAGGGCCGCGTTGCGCGCGATGGGTGAGCAGGACATCCCGTTGGCCGACTTCACCGCCAGCATCCCGGTGGCGTTCCTGCGCATGACGGAGACCGAGGTGGCGCGCTCCGGTGAGCGCGGCATCACGGCGTGGTGGCGGGCGGTGTCCGGACTGCCGGCAGGTAGCCGCGTCCGCGCCGAGCGCGCAGCCCGTTGCGGTGCGCTGGCGCTGTGGTGGAGCGGCTGCTTCCCGCAGCACGTCGAGCGACGGGGTGGACGGGGGATGATCCGCGCCTACCTGGACTTCGGCGCTGCGATGCTGTGGGAGACGGCGCACCTGATCGAGGCGCGTGTCGTGACGTTGGCGGTGCTCTACCGCCGCGCCGCGATGCGGGTGGAGCTGCTGCAGGAAGCTTTACAGGCCGCGGCGGCCGACTACATCGGACCCGACGCGCGCAGCGCAGAGGGGCGTCTCAGACGCTACCTCAAGCGTCTGGGAGAAGCCTTCGATCCCCTGACCAACTGACCTTCACCGAGTCTTAACGTCCCCTTTAGTCTACCGGTCGTAACGGTAGCGTCGCGGCGTGGCGGCGCTAGCCGCGCCGTGCCGCCGGCTGCCGGTGGTGCCGCCGCACGGCGCCGCTGCCGGCTTGGTGGAGGAGGGGACGTTGGAGCAGGGCTTCGGCACGCACATCGACGAGCAGTTCCGCCTTGCCATCGAGGCATCGCCCTGCGCGATGATCCTGGTGGGCGCGGAGGGTTCCATCGCGCTGGTAAACCGGGAGGCCGAGCGGCTGTTCGGGTACGGCCCCGGTGAGCTGACGGGACAGAGCATCGAGGTCCTGGTGCCTGAGTCCCTGCGGCGCTCCCATCGCGCGCAGCGAGAGGAGTTCAACACGGCGCCTCGACCCCGGCCGATGGGACACCGCCGGGACCTCACCGGGGTGCGGCGCGATGGAACTGCGATACCGATCGAGATCGGCCTCAACCCGCTGCCGACTTCCGGCGGCCGGTACGTGCTCGCAGCGATCGTGGACCTCACCGAGCGGAAGCGATACGAGCAGCGCATCTCCCATCAGGCGCAGGAGCTGAAGGAGGCCAATGTGAAGCTGTCGGAGATGGCGGTCACCGACAGCCTCACCGGGGCCTGGAACCGGCGTGCGTTCCTGGACCAACTGGAGATCCAGATGGAGATGGCGCTGCGCACGACGCGTCCGATGTCGGTGCTCATCTTGGATCTGGACCACTTCAAGACGTACAACGACGAGTACGGGCATCTCGCGGGCGACGACGTGCTGAAGCGGGCGGCGCGCATCCTGCGCGACCAGGCGCGCCGCAGCGACTACGTGGCGCGGATCGGCGGGGAGGAGTTCGCCATCATCCTGCCGGAGACCGATGGGAAGGGGGCCGTGAGGCTGGGTGATCGGTTCCGCGGGGCGCTGGAGGAGGCTGAGTGGCCGCGCCGCGAAGTCACGGCCAGCATTGGCGGTGCAACGCTGGTGTTCGAGACGCCCGACCGCCGCCCCGACACCGATTGGCGCTCCCGCCTCCTGACCGACGCCGATCGCGCGCTATACCACTCTAAGGAGCACGGCCGTAATCGGGTCACGCACGTGAGCGAGCTGGACCGGAGCTCCTGAGGGGGACGGCGATCGGTCAGTGGGCAGCCCTCCGGCACGGCCGACACCAGTCACAACCCATTCCAGTCGCACCGGTCCTACATCGGCGACTCGTCCGCCGACGGCCCGTAGATCGGGGGGAGCGGCTGGCCCAGCAGCCGCAGGTATACCGAGAGCTGGCCCCGGTGGTGGATCACGTGGTTCAGCACGAACGATCGGATCACCGCGATCTTGGGCATGGTGAACGCTTCCTGACCCCCTGCCTTGAGCGTCCAGCCTTTCATCATGCTGGCGTCGTCCGTCTTGGCAATGTGCTCGCGGGCATCGGCGGCGGTCTTGTCGAGTAGCGCAACCATCTCCTCCGGCGTGCTCAGGATGGTGGGTGTGAACGGCTCACCGCCGGGTGGGGCGATGTCCAGCTCGTCCAGCGTGATGGCCTTCACGACCCAGTCCGGGAGCTCGGCCAGGTGGGTGGCGATCCGGCCCAGCGGCATGGACTTCTCGTGCGGCCGCCAGTCGTTCTTGCCCTCCGGCACCCGCTCCAGCATGCGGCGGGTGTTGGCCATCTCCTGGTCGAACTCGGGTAACAGCGATTCGGCGATCGTCATGTCGGCCTCCTCTCAAGTACCACCTTCCCCAGGTTGCGCCGTTCGTGGATGTAGCGGTGCGCCGCAATCGCCCCTTCCCGATCGAGGCTGAACGTTCGGTCCACCACGGGACGCCACTTCCCGGCAACCACGCCGCGGTAGATCTCCTCGAGCGCGGGCCGCAGCACCTGCTCCTCCTTGGACTGTAGGTGCAGCAGGTGGATGCCGAACACGCCGATGTTCGGATGAATGAGCGACAGGGGGTGGAAGGTGTGCGTGCGTAACCAGGCAAGGCCCGCCCGGAGCCAGCTGCGCTTGGCCCGCGGCATGGCGTTGCTCATGCCGTAGAACACCAGCCGACCCAGGGGGGCGAGCAGCCGGCGGCAGGCCGGCGTGGCCCGGCCACCCATGGCGTCCAGTGCGACGTCGATCCCGCGATCGCCCACCAGGCGCCGCACCGCGGGCTCCCAGTCGCCCCGAGAGTCAAAGCAAGCCTCGGCGCCCAACTCGTTGGTGACGAAGGCGCGCTTCGCCTCGGTGCCAGCGGTGCCGATTACCCGCAGCCCGCGGGTGACCGCTAGCTGCACCGCGGCCGAGCCCACGCCGCCGCCCGCAACCAGTACCAGTGCAGTCTCTCCCTGACGGGCTCTTGCCGCGTCGAACAGGGCCACCCATGCGGTGAGGAACACAACCGGAGTGGCCGCGGCCTCCACCGGCGTGAGAGTGTCGGGGTAGTGGAACAGGTTGCGGGTGGGGACCACGATGTCGTGGGCGTAGCCGCCGTAGCGGATGAGCCCCACCGCGCGGTCGCCCTTACTCCACCCGTCCACCTGTGGTCCGACCCGCACCACCTCGCCGGCCACCTCGAACCCCGGGCTGTAGGGGCGGGGCGGCACCGTGTCGTACAGTCCCGCCCGCATGAAGAGGTCGGCGAAGTTGACCCCCACGGCGCGGACCGCGAGGTGCACTTCGCCGGGGCCTGGCTCTCGCAGTGGAACTTCGCGCTCGACCAGGACCTCGGGGCGGCCGTGGCGCTCGATGAGGATCGCTCTCGTGGACTGTGGGGTCATGGGGCTGAATATATGGAATACGCCAGGTGGAGGTACGCGCTGGAGAGGCACAGCTGCACAGCGAGATAGTCGGGGCCCGCCGATCGCAGGCCTGACTAGATTACGGCCCATGACCGCACGAGTCCGCGTGCCGCGCTATACCCTCGGTGAAGAGATCGCCAACAGCGTCATCCATGGCGTGGGCGGTTTGCTGGCCATCGGCGGGCTCGCGGTCCTCACCACGTTCGCCGCACTGCAGGGAAGCGCGTGGCACGTGGTGGCGTGTAGCGTCTACGGGGCCACCCTCGTGGTGCTCTACACGGCCAGCACACTGTACCACAGCATTCGGCCTCCCCGGGCCAAGGCCGTGCTCAGGGTGATTGACCACTCGGCGATCTTCCTCTTGATTGCCGGAACCTATACGCCGTTCACCCTCGTGAACCTCCGGGGGCCCTGGGGCTGGTCGCTGTTCGGGGTGGTCTGGGGCCTCGCGGCACTGGGCATCGTGTTCCAGTTGGGGATGCTGCGCCGGCCGGTGGCGTCGGTGCTGCTGTACGTCGGCATGGGCTGGACGGTGCTGATCGCGATCAAGCCCTTGCTCGGCGCGATCCCGTCCGGTGGGCTCGCGCTACTGGTGAGCGGAGGGCTGGCCTACACCGCCGGCATTGCGTTCTACGCCTGGCGGTGGCTGCCGTATCACCACGCCGTATGGCACCTGTTCGTGCTGGCAGGCAGCGCGCTGCACTTCTTTGCCATCCTGTTCTACGTGATCCCCATGGCGGCCTGAGGGCCGGGTCACGGGCCCTGGCGCTCTCAGCCCTCGAGCCCTAATCTCTAGCTGCCACGCACCTTCCTCCCGGAGAGCGCCCCGGAGTGTCCGCATACCTCGACCGTCTCAAGGCTGCCCTGGCGGACCGCTACGCCGTTGAGATCGAGGTTGGCAGCGGCGGGATGGCCACGGTTTATCTGGCCGAGGATCTGAAGCACCACCGCAGAGTCGCGGTCAAGGTGCTGCGGCCCGAGCTCGCCGCAGCCCTCGGCACCGAGCGCTTCCTGCGAGAGATCGAGATTGCTGCGGGCCTCGCTCACCCGAACATCCTCCCGCTGCACGACTCCGGCGAAGCCGACGGCTTGCTGTTCTACGTGATGCCCTATGTGGAGGGGGAGTCACTGCGGGAGCGCCTGAATCGCGAGGGGCAGCTGCCGCTGCCAGAAGCGACGCAGATAACCCGTGAGATCGCCGACGCGCTGAGCTACGCGCACGGCCGCGGCGTGATCCACCGGGACATCAAGCCTGAGAACGTCCTGCTCCAGGCGGGGCACGCCGTCGTGACCGACTTCGGCATCGCGCGGGCTGTGAGCGAGGCGGGAGGTGAGAAGCTAACGGAGACCGGCCTCGCAGTTGGGACCCCCTCGTACATGAGCCCCGAGCAGGCGAGTGGGGAGCGCCGGATCGATGCCCGGACGGACGTCTACAGCCTGGGGTGCGTGCTGTACGAGATGTTGGCCGGCGAGCCGCCGTTCACCGGACCCACACCGCAGGCGATCGTGGCGCGGTCACTCACCGAGACGCCGCGCCCCTTGCGGGTCGTTCGGGAGGCGATCCCGGCCGGTGTCGAGCGAACCGCCGGCAAGGCGCTGGCACGCTCAGCGGCGGATCGCTACCAGACCGCCGACGAATTCGCGTCAGCGCTCAACGCGAGCGAGTCCGGTGAGCACCCAACCCGGGAGCGCCGCCGAATGCCGTGGCTCGCAATGGGAATCGGCGCGGCGGCGGTCGTGGCCGTGCTCGCGGTGGGCGCCAAGGCATTCCTCGGGCGCGAGTCGACCTCGGTCGTCCCGTCGGCGTCCCGCATCGCGGTGATCCCGCCCTCGCCCGCATCGCCCGATACGGCCCTTGCTCGCATCGGTCGGGATCTGGTGATCACGCTGAGCGCCGCCATGGAGGGAATCGGCGACATCCGCATGGTGAGCGCTCAGACGATACTCGCTCAGCTCGAGGACCCGTCGGCCACGTACACCCTCGACCAGGCGGCTGCGTTGGCGCGGCAGTTGGACGCGAGCAGCCTGCTCCACGGAGGCATCCTGCGGGCGGGCGACGACGTGCGCGTGGAGATGGGTCTGTACACCAGCGACAGCCTCGCTGCAGTGGCGCGAGTTGCCGCCGCGGGCTCACCCGATGACCTGCTGGCGCTGACCGACTCCCTCACCTGGGCGCTGCTCAGCCAGGTGTGGACGGCTCGGGAGCCGCCAACCCCGAGCCTCGCCGCGGTGACGACCCGGTCGCTCCCCGCGCTGCGTGCCTTCCTCGATGGAGAGCGAGCGTTCGCCGATGGCCGGTGGCTCGACGCAGCCGCCGCGTACTCGCGGGCGTGGCGCGCCGATTCGACCTTTTGGCTGGCTTCGATGCTATACAGCTTCGTCGCCACCGCATGGACGTTGCCCGGGTTCCCGGTCGACACGGTGGTGGCACGCGCATATACCGCCCATCTATCCAAGCTGCCGGACCCGCAGCGCTCCTGGTTCGAAGAAGCCCGCCCCTGGTTCGGCTTGGAGTTTCCCCCGGGACAGACTCCCACGTGGGAGGATCATCTCACCGCATACGGACAACTCGCCGCGCGGTTCCCCGACTATTGGCCGATCTGGTTCGACTACGCCGATGAGCTGATGCACTGGGGGCCGTTCTTCGGACACCCGCTGGCGGAAGCACGCTCCGCATGGCAGCGCACACTTGCGCTGAATCCGAGGCTGGTCAACGGCTGGCAGCACCTGTTCGTGATCAGCATCGGCCATGATACCGGGGCGACGGCGCGGGCTCTCGATGAAATGCAGCGGTTGAGCTCGCGGACCGACAGCACCGCGACACTCCCGCTCCTCGATCGGCTGCTACATCAGTATGCTATGCGCGGTCCCGACCCGGCGCTCATCGACAGAGTGGCCGAGAGGTACGCCACGGCCTTGAATCCATGGGACCACGAGCGGCTTCTGAACCAGACGTTCAACTTGGGATTCCCACAGGCTCAAATCGACATCAGTCGCCGCGTCTTGCGGCTCGGCCCCGGCGCAGATGCCGCGGCATGGCACAGGCTCGGCATCGCGCTAGCATGGGCGGCCCGGGGAGCGTGGGATTCGGCCCTGGTCGCGCTGGAGCGATACGTGCAGCGGGCGCCCGGCGACTCCGCGGCTCTGGGGGCGTATCGCCTCGCGGCGGTGGGCGCGTGGCTGGGTGCGGTCCAGCCCGGCGCGGCCGAAAGATGGCAGCCAGAGGCAACGGCCGTCGCACAGGCGGGTCGGGACGTTCACCGGGCGGAGTTGGCCTGGCTCGACGGGATCTTGGCAGTGGCGCGGCGCGACACGGCGGCGCTCCGCTCCGCGCGGGAGCGAATCGTGGCAAGCAGGGATGCTGAGCGTTTCCTCGTGCGTTCCCTCGCCGCGCTGGAGCTGGGGCTCGCCGGCGAGCGGGCCCGGGCGGCTGACACGCTCGTGACCCTCGAGTGGGATGTCGCATTCGAGGGGTTCAAGGGAAGCTGGGTCGAGACGCTGCGGCTGTATGCGTTCGCGCATGTCGTCAATCGCCTGACCGCCGGCCGGTGGCTGTTGGAGGAGGGGGATACCACGGGTGCCGCCAAGCTGCTCATGTGGCACGAGACCTTTCTCCCCATCGGCGCGCGCGCGGCGAACAGGGCGAACAACGTCGTGGCCGGGCTCGCCTATCTCGAGCGAGCACGAATCGAGGAGGTGTTGGGGCGATCCGAGCTGGCACGGGACTACTACGAGCAGTTCCTGCGGCGCTACGACACGCCGGTGGAGGCGCACCGCCACCTGGTCGAGGAGGCCGGCGCCGCACTGGCTCGGCTGTCGGGGTTCGCAGAGAGCGAGCCCTAAGCACGCCAAGCCCCCTCTCGCTCTGAGCGACCGCTGAGCACGCCGATCCCCCTGGCGCTCTGCGCTCCCCGGGGGTAATCTGTAGGCTTCCCAAAACGCTCTCTCCTCCCGGAGCGCACCTGAGAGTGTCTGAGCACTTCGAGCGTCTCAAGGCTGCCCTTGCCGGTCGCTACGAATTGGAGCGGGAGATCGGCGCCGGCGGGATGGCGACGGTCTACCTCGCCGAGGACCCGAAGCACCACCGCAAAGTGGCCGTCAAGGTCTTGCGGCCCGAGCTGGCCTCCACGCTCGGTGGCGACCGCTTCTTCCGCGAGATCGAGCTCGCTGCCCAGCTCACCCATCCGCACATCCTGCCACTGCACGACTCGGGCGAGGCTGAGGGATTCCTGTACTACGTCATGCCCTACATCCAGGGCGAGTCGCTGCGCGCCCGGTTGGAGCGGGAGGGGGAACTCCCGGTTGCGGAAGCGATACGGCTCATCCGAGAGGTGGTGGACGCGCTGGCTGCCGCGCACGACGCCGGCGTCGTGCACCGCGACATCAAGCCGGACAACGTGCTGTTGTCGGGGAGCCACGCGATAGTCACCGACTTCGGCGTGGCCAAGGCAATCAGTGATGCCACCGGGCGGCAGCAGATCACGACGGCAGGGGTGGCATTGGGCACCCCCTCCTACATGGCTCCGGAGCAGGCGGCGGCGAGCCCGCACATAGACCACCGGGCGGACATCTACGCCGTCGGCGCCATGGCGTATGAGCTGCTGGCGGGGCGGCCACCGTTCATGGGGCCCACGCCGCAGGCGGTGCTGGCGGCGCACGTGACCGAGCCGCCGGAGGACGTGTCGGGCCACAGGGCGTCCATCCCGCCGGCGATGGCCCAGGTAGTGATGAAGTGCCTGGAGAAGAAACCCGCCGACCGGTGGCAAAGCAGCAAGGAGCTGCTGGCGGAGCTCGATGTGCTGGCGACGCCCAGCGGCGGCATCACGCCGACATCGACGCGCCCCGTGGCCCTCGGACGGCGCAAGACTTGGGGTATCGCCCTCGGCGCTGTCGGGGTGCTCGCGGTCGCGGCGTTGGCCGCGCTGGTGCTGCGCGCGCCGTCCGCACCGGCGCTCGATCCCGACGTCGTGGCTGTGGCTCCGTTCGACGTTCTGGGAACCGAGCTCGAGCTGTGGAGTGAGGGCCTGGTCGATATCCTCTCACGCAACCTCGACGGCGCGGGACCCCTCAGGACGGTGTCGCCTACAGTCGTGATCCGGCGCTGGGACGGCCGCGCCGATCCCGCCTCGGCCGGGGAGCTCGGTCGTGCCACCGGAGCGGGCCTTGCCGTGTTCGGCCGGTTGGTGGGCACAGGCGGCGATTCCGTGCGGCTCAGTGCGAGCGTGTTCGACGTCGAGCGGGGTGCCGTTCTCGGGGAGGTGGAGGTGCGCGACGCGAGCGATCGCATGGACCGGCTGGCCGACACGCTCACCGTCGCGTTGCTGAGCGAAATGGGCCGCACCCGGCCCATCGGCGCGGTGCGCTATGCCTCGTTCGCGTCTCCCTCCTTCGCCGCCACGAAGTACTTCCTGCAGGGGGAGCAGCAGTACCGGCAGTCGAACTGGGATTCGGCCCGGGTCAACTACCAGCGAGCAGTGGACCTCGATTCTGCCTTCGCATTGGCGCTCAATCGCCTCAGCACCGTCCTCGGTTGGCAGGCAAGCCTGTACGACCCGCGGGCGGAGACCTACGGCCTGCTGGCGGGCGAGCTGAACCACGGCCTGCCGCCGCGCGAGAGCCTGCTCATCGTGATGGACTCGGTACTCCACGCGGTTTCCTCTGCGGCGCCGGCAGGACCGGAGTTCTACGCACTCGTCCGACGTCTGTTCGCGATATCCGAAGACGCCGTCGCGCGCTATCCCAGCGATCCCGACATATGGAACCAGGTCGGAGAGGCCCGCGAGCACGCCGGCGGCTTCATTGGCCAGCCGCGACAGGCCACCCTCGACGCCTTCGACCGTGCCATCGACCTCGACTCCTCCTTCGCGCCGGCCTACATCCATCCGATCGAGCTGGCGCTGAACCTGGAAGGTCCCGCTGCGGCCCGGCGCTACATGGATGCCTACCTGGCACTCGAGCCCGTCGACAAGCATGCGAGGGGCCAGCAGCTCGTGCGCAGACTGCTCGACCCGGCCACGGCATCGGACCCGGAGACGGCACGGATGCTCGATTCAGCGTCCGGGGGAACGCTCTCGTCAGTGCTGCTCACGTTCTGGGCCTACCCTGACTCGGCGGAGCACGGCCTCGCTGTTGCCCGCCTGATGGCGGAGGGACGTCCCGGTTCCCCCCCGTGGAACAACCCGGAAACGGGAAGGCGTTTCACGGTCCTGCTGTTGGCTCGACGTGGGCACCTGGGCGAGGCGGCCCGGCTCATTGAGCCAGCCAGCGATGCCCACTTCGTCGAGGCCGTCAGCTTCGTCGACCTGGCCCTGCTGGGCGGCATGCCCACCGATTCCGTGACGGCGGTGGCGCGACGCTGGATGAGCGAGGGGAGCAATTGGAGCCCGTGGATGCTCTGGTGGTTCACCCAGGTGGGCGACACGGCGGGCATTCGTGAAGTCTTGGCGCTGACCAGGAGGGGTGACAATGCCTGGGCCGGAGCGCTGAATCCGTTCGTCGAGCAGGCCGTACCAGCCTACCTGGCGTTGGCCCGGGGCGACAGCGTGGAAGCCCTCGACCGTTTCCTGGCGCTGCCTGACTCGCTTTGCCCGCTGTGCCGGGAGGCGCAACTCACGCGCGTCCAGTTGCTCACGGCGGTGGGGCGGGACGCCGAGGCGGCGCAATACCTGGCGGATAAGAACTGGTGGTTCCCCAGGGCGTGGCATGTGGTGTGGGCCCTGGAGCGGGGCCGGGTCAACGATCGCCTGGGGAACGAGGAGGAGGCCGTCGAAGCCTACGCGTTCGTGGCGGACGTGTGGCGCCACGCCGACCCCGAGCTGCAGCCGGTGGTGGAGGAAGCGCGGGCTGCGCTGGCGCGGCTCAGCGGGGAGCCGCCACGCTGATCACAGAGCCCGGCAGCGTTGCTTTGTCGGCATCAGCGGCCAAGCAGCCCGCGGCATGAGGAATCTGACGCCGCTTGATCCCGACCCCTAGTAAGCTAAGTGAGCCCATGACCCAAGAGATCCGCGCTGACTACTGCATCGTCGGCGCCGGCCCCGCCGGTGCCGTGCTCGCCGCCAAGCTGGCCGGCAGCGGCAAGCAGATCGTGCTGCTGGACCAGGGCCCCCGCTACTCGGAGGCCGATCGCGCAGCCATGCTGCGCCGCGGCGTCGAGACGCTGAACGACTACGCCGACTACAACGACGATGCGTCTGCCGGTTCGGTCACCCCGTACAGCTCGGCCGAGGCGGAAGGACAGGTCGTCGACTGGATGGCCTGGCGGCAGTTCGGCATCGGCGGAACGGCACTGCACTTCGAAGCGATCATGGGCCGCCCCCGCGCCGACGACCTCAGGATGCGGTCGCTGTACGGCGTGGGACGCGATTGGCCCATCGGCTACGCCGAGCTCGAGCCGTGGCTGCTCAGGGCCGAGCAGGAAGTCGGCGTGGCGGGCAGCGACGACAACCCCTACGCGTCGCCCCGCTCCGGTCCGTTTCCCATGCCGGGTCACGACTTCTCCTACTTCGACCGCGAGATCTTCGGCCCGGCCATGCGGCGCCTGGGCATCACTGCGCACACCTGTCCCCGCGGGATCGCCTCGCAGCCGTACCGCGGGCGCTCGGAGTGCCTGGCGTGCCGCGCCTGCAAGTTCTGCCCCTCGGGTGCGCGGTACTCACCGGACCGGGTGCACATCCCGATGATCGAGGGGCAGGAGAACGTGACGATTCTGCCGGGCGTGAGCGTGCGGCGGCTGGGGACGAGTCCGACGGGCGATCGCATTACGGCGGCGCACGCACTGCGCGTGGAGGATCGCACGGAGGTGGTTGTTCGTGCGGAGAGCTTCGTGGTGGCGCTGGGCGGCGTCGAGACCCCGCGTCTGCTGCTGCTTTCGGCGGACGGCGGCAGCCACAGCGCCGGCCTGGGAAACGTGGGCGGGCAGCTGGGCCGCCGGTTCAGCGACCACGTGCACCCCTACGTCACGCTCGACCTGGGACGGCATGCCGGTAGCCGCCTCGGGTTCGAGACGGTGGCCACCGACCACTTCCGCGTCAACGTCGACAGGCGCGAGGAGAACACCTTCTGGATGCTCGCGTCACCCGCGATGGACTGGTTCCCGATCGGGATCGAGGCGGCCATGTGGGCGACGGAGAGTGGCACGCTCTCGTTGGATGCGCTGCGGGAGAGCATCCCCCGCATGGCCACGCTCTCGGGCATGGTGGAGCTCGGCGGCAACGGCGTGCTCGAGTTGGATGAGACCAAGGTGGACGCGTTCGGCTCGCCGGTCGCCAAGATTACAATGACCCTGACCGATTGGGACCGCCGGGCTCCTGCCAAGATGGGCGAGCTGGCGCCCCGGGTCGCCGAAGCCATGGGCGCGGTACGCGTTTCGGAGATCACTCCGCCGGACGTCGGGCTTGGCTATCACCCGTCCGGTGCCACGGCCATGGCCGAGTCGCCCGACGAAGGCGTGTGCGATGCAGACCTCAAGGTGTTCGGACTCGACAACCTGCACCTGGTGAGCAACTCGGTGTTCCCTCACATGGGAGCCAACCCGCCGACGTTGACCGTCGTCGCCCTGGCGCTGCGCCTGGCGGAGCATCTCGAGGGGAGGGCCTCATGAGCTACGAGCTGAAGCGTCGCGAGTTCATCCAGGTCCTGATGTCCCTGCCGCTGGGGTACGCCGTCGCGTGCGCCCCGGAACGGCGGTCCCCCGCGCAGCAGTCCCTTAAGAAGCTCGTCTTGGTGGCGGGCCCGTGGCCCGAGGAGAGGCGATCGCAGGCAGAGGAGTTCGCCGAGCGGTTCCTCGCCGCGGATCACATTGTCGGCCTGTACCTGCCGGAGTCGGGTGCTGCGGTCGAGAGCCTCGCCGCACGTTTCCCGGATGGGGCCATGGCCGTAGGGGAGATCGATCTGCAGGGTCTCCCAGCCGACGAGCGGACAGTGCTGATAGAGCTGGTGCAGCAGCTCTACAGCCTGCTGGAAGTGCGGTTCTACGTCTCCAACGAGCCGCCGTGGGGTGAATGCCAGGGCGATAGGTCGCGCTACACCCAGGCTCCCACCTAAACCGGACGGCCCTCCCTGGTCGGGCCGGTCGTGGCCTCGCGTCCTGAGGCTCGCGGTCTCAGTCGATCCGATCGCTGAGCTGGTGCGGTAGGGCCGCGCCCCCACACTTACGAGCCTGTGATCGCCACCAACTCGAGTTCGAAGTGGAGCCGCTTGCCGGCAAGCGGGTGGTTTGTGTCGAGTGTCACCTGCTCCGGATTGGCATCGAGCACCAGGAACGCCACGGTGCCCTGCGGCATCGTTGCCTGCACCATCATTCCGGGCCGCAGATCGAGCTTGTCGGAGATCTCCTCCCGGTCCACGGTGATCACCTTCGCCTCGTCGTGCTTGCCGTAGCCGTCCTCTGGCTCGATGGAGACGGTCCTTTGGTCGCCGACGCCGAGTCCCACTACGCCATCCTCGAAGCCCGGAATGAGCTTGCGCGAGCCGATGGTGAACTCGATCGGGTCGCGATCCCTGGATGAGTCGAAGACGGTGCCGTCGTCGAGCTTCCCCGTGTAGTGCACCTTCACGCTGTCCCCCGGTGCTGCAACGGGCATGGTCGATCTCCAGACGCTCCGGCGGGAGCGGCGCGGGTGGTGGGAGTGCGGTCCGCAAGATGGGGGCAGCACCACGCAGCCTCAAGTGCGGCCGGCGGCCCAGGCCGATTCCCGTGCGCCGGCCGGGTGCTCCGTGGCGGCCGCTTGCACCCCGATTGTCGCGTGCGAGATTCCCACCCAACCATTTGCCTCCCTAGAGCCACTAAGGACTGAGATGCACGGTACCGGCAGGGTCCCGGCAACCGACCAGGAGCTGGTCGACGTGCTGCGGGAGGGCGGGAGTGAGGCGGCCTTTCGGGAGCTGTATAGCCGGCACACACCGCGGCTGCTGCAGTTCGTGATGCGGGTGCTCGGCGGGGCCGCCGAAGATGCCGAAGACGTGGTCCAGGAGACGTGGATCCGGGCCGTAGAGGGTCTCCCCGGGTTCCGCGGTGAAGCTCGCCTCGGCACGTGGCTCACCGGCATCGGCCTCAACGTAGCTCGCATGCACCTGCGCAAGCTGGGGCGGTGGCGCGGGTTCCTCGAGGCCGTGGAGCCGGAAACGCCCACGCCGGCGCTCTCGCACGAGGAGCGGATGGATCTCGAGTGCGTCCTGGCGCACCTCCCCGACGGACAGCGAGCGGTCTTGCTGCTGCACGATCTGGAGGGCTACACGCACGGCGAGATCGGCGGGATGCTGGGAATCGCGGAGGGCACCTCGAAGAGCCAGCTCTCCGCCGCCAGGAAGCAGGCGCACGCGCTGTACGACGGAGGAGCACCGCAACGGCTGAGGAGGAGCAATGACTGAGCAGGATCCCAACGGATTGTCTCCCGAGCTCCGCGATGCGCTGGATGCGCTGCCCAAGGAGCGGGAGCCCTCGGCCGAGCTCGAGGAGTGGACCGTCAGTGCGCTGAAGCGGCGCGGGCTCATCGCTCCGCGCTGGGGCGAGGGGCAACATCGGCCGGTTTGGATGTCGTGGGTCGGCGTGGCGGCCGCGCTGGTGATCTTCGCGGTCGGAACCGCGCTGGGGCACCGTTTAGGGTCCACCTCGGCGGTCGTGGTGCTGGCGCCGTCGCCCGATGGGAACCCGAGGGAAACGGCGGCCTACGTGCAACGCACCGGCTCGGCCCACGCTGCGGCGATCCGCGAGTTGGCCGCAGCGGTGCAGTCTGCCGAGCCGCGGGACGTCGCGCTAGCACGCGACGTGTCGCTGGCGGCGCTGCGTGCGTCGCTCGAGGCGCTCACGCAGCTCGATCCCAGCGATCCCACTCCGGCGCTGCTCCTGGCCGCGGTTCAACCTGTCGAAGATGCGAGTGCGATTCGGGGCCCTGCCGACGAACCGTGGGTTGTTTGGTTCTAACGTCCGCGCGGGTGAGAGTCCCGCTCGGTCAGCTGGGGAGGAACAGATGAAGTCAGGAACGAAGATCGTCGCGCCGCTCGTGGTCATGCTCGTGGCCGTTGGTGCTTCAGCGTACGGCCAGGAGCGCGAGCACCGGGAAGGCCGACATCAGGAGCACCTGGAGGCCTGCGGCGAGCAGGAGGTGGCCGTGGGGGCGCTCGGCATCAAGGCGCTCGCCTGCGGTCCCTGCACCCAGTCGTCCAAGGACGGACGGTGGATCTGGAGCTTCGACGCCGAGCCGGTCGTCCTGGAGGTCCAGGAGGGCGGACCGGCTGACGGCAAGCTCGAGCCGGACGACAGGATCGTGTCCATCGAAGGGCACCTCATCACTAGCGCCGAGGGTGGCGATCGCTGGTCGATGGTGGGTCCCGACGAGACCGTGACCCTTGTGGTGCGGCGCGATGGACGCGAGCGCACCGTCGAGATTCAGGCGGGGCAGGAGTGCGAGAAGCGCGAGCACGCCATCTCCATTCCGGAAGATGTGGACGTCGTCATTCAGAATCCGGAGCACCCAGAGCAGCGGCACCATGTCCGGTTGATACGGCTGCTTCCCGAGGGGTGGTTCGGGCTCGCGTTCAGCTGCCGCTGCACCGTACACGTCGACGCCGAGGCGAAGGTGTGGGACTTCGAAGAGCCACCGGAGGTCACGGCGGTGGCAGAGGACGGCCCTGCCTGGCAGGCCGGCCTGAGAGCCGGTGACATTATTACTGCGGTGGACGGCTTCCCTGTGACGGAGGAGGAAGGCGCAGCGCGCCTCACCCGGGTGCGCCCGGGAGAGACGCTTCGCCTGACCGTCGAGCGGGACGGCAGCTCGCGCACGGTGGAGATCACCGCGGCTGAGCGGCCCATCCGGGATTGAGTCGCCGCCGCTGCCGCAGCCGGTGCGGAGCGGCGCGAGCGAGCATCGAGAGGGCGCCCTCGCGGTCCAATGGCCGCGGGGGCGCTTAAGCCTGGTGTCCCACCGGCCGCCGTCGCAATCTTCAGCACATGGCACTGCCGCATCGCTGCGCGGTGCGCGGGCGCGCGATTCTGGGAGGTGGCTCCGTCGCCATCGTTGCCTTCCTGGCTGCCGCCTGCGGCGAGCCCACCCGACCCTTCAACCCGGGGCCTGGGGGTGGCGGCCTCGATACGGCTCCCCCTGTGATCGAGTTTCTCTCCCCGAGCGCAGACACCACGGTGTCCGCGGGGTCCACGGTGCTCGTGTCAGTGCGCGTGACGGACCATTCGGCCATTGCCTCGGTGACCGCCACGGTTTCGGGATCGATCAGTTTCGGTTTTCCCACGATGCATCCCCTGGACACGGTGCTCCAGGCCGGCTTCCCCATCCCCACTGACGCCTCGGGCATCGGGACGGTGTACTTCTCGGTTCTCGCCATCGACATCCTCACCCAGGCATCCGAGGACACGCTGTCGTTCGTGGTACAGTGACGCCGCCGTCTCCAGTGTAACCTCCGCACCAACAAGCCCTTAGGGCTCCCGGCCGGGCCGCGCAACTTCCGACTGGGGCGTCACGGCGCCTCTGCGCCCCTCCCCAGCCCGCGAATGTCCCAAATCCGTAGGTCGCTGCCCCACCTGAGGTCTGGCGAGGGTGGCCTGCCGATTCAACCTTAGCGCACGAGGAACGCTTCGGGCGTTGGTCACTGCCGTGACGGTGATGCCTGCCTTGGGGTTGCGTGAGCGCACCGGAGCGTAGCTGCAGTACCGCCTTCCTTGATCTCCTTACCGAGGAGCCGTCAGATGAAACGACGCTCTGGCGTTCTCATCTTCGTGGTGGGCCTCGCGCTCACCGCGTGCGAAGACGCAACCCAGCCCGAGTACCAGGCTCCGCTTCTGGAGGCCGCCTCGGGCGAGACGATCCCGGACCAGTACATCGTAGTGTTCCGGGACGACGTAATGGATGCGGAGGAAATGGCCTGGTCGCTCCATCAGCGGCACGGCGGTCGCATGCTCGCGACCTACCGGCGGAGCGTCAAAGGGTTCGCCGTGCGCATGCGCCCAGACGCCCTCAACGGTCTGCGACGGAATCCCAACGTCCTGTACGTGGAGCGCGACCGCGAGGTGCAGCTGTTCGACGACCAGCCGAGCCCGCCGTCGTGGGGGATCGACCGGGTCGACGAGCGCGACCTGCCGCTGGATGACATCTACAGCTTCAACAACGACGGATCGGGCGCGAACATCTACCTCTTCGACACCGGCGTGCGGAGCACGCACAGCGATTTCGGAGGTCGCGTCCAGTTCGTGCCCAACGGAAGCAACGGCGACTTTGTGGACGACGGGCACGGGAGCGCCGAGGATTGCCACGGCCACGGCACCCACGTGGCGGGAACCGCCGCGGGCGACGCCCACGGCCTGGCGAAGGGCGCCACGATCTGGGCGGCCCGGGTCGTCAATTGTGCCGGCAGCGGGCAGGCGTCCATGGCCATCGCGGCCGTGGACTGGGTGACGCAGTACGGCGAGCGCCCCGCAGTCGTGAACATGAGCCTGGGTTACGGCAACGTGCAGTCGCTGCGCAATGCCGTGGAGGCCTCAGTGGCCGCCGGCGTGAACTACTCGGTCGCGGCCGGCAACGGGCACTGGCTGTTCGGGTTCCCGGTTAACGCGTGCAATGAAAGCCCGGCCGGAGCACCCGGTGCCCTGACGGTGGGGGCCACCGAGAGCGATGACGACGAGGCCTCCTTCTCGAACTACGGCACGTGCGTGGACCTGCTGGCGCCGGGGGTGGGCATCACGTCTGCGTACTACTCCAACGACGACGCCACCGCCGCCATGTCCGGGACGTCCATGGCGACCCCGCACGTGACGGGTGCCGTGGCGCTGTTTCTAACAGCCAACCCCACTGCCACACCGGCCCAGGTGGCCGAGGCGCTCACGGGGAACGCAACGCAGGGGCGCATCAACCTGCACGCCCGCAGCGCCACCCGGGGGACACCCAATCTGCTGCTCTATACCGGGTTCATCGGCGGCGGCGGCCCGCCCCCGCCGAACCAGCCGCCCGACGCCGTGTTCTCGGCTGACTGCACCGACCTGACGTGTGTCTTCACCGACGGCAGCAGCGATATCGACGGCCAGGTGGTGGCATGGAGCTGGGACTTAGGGGACTTAGGGACCTCGAACGAGCAGAACCCCAGCCACAGCTATGCGGTGCCGGGCACCTACACGGTGACCCTCACGGTGACGGACGATGGCGGTGATACTGACGTGGCGACACAGGATGTCGTTGCCACCGAGCCGCAGCCCAACACACCGCCCACGGCGGGATTCACGTCCAGCTGCACGTACCTGACGTGCGACTTCGCCGACACGAGCACCGATCTGGACGGGCAGGTGGTGGCGTGGAGCTGGGAGTTCGGCGACGGGGGGACCTCGAGCGAGCAGGGCCCCGGTCACACCTACGGTGCCGCGGGCAGCTACACGGTGACGCTCACGGTGACGGATGACGACGGTGATACGGATGTTGCGACGCAGGATGTCACCGCCACCGATCCACCGCCGAACATCCCGCCTACGGCGGACTTCACCTACAGCTGCAACGGTCTGACCTGCAGCTTCACGGACATGAGCAGCGACCCCGACGGCATGGTGGCGTCGTCGCTGTGGGACTATGACGGCAACGGGACCTGGGACTCCGGGCTGTTCAACCCGACGTACACCTACCCGGCGGCGGGAACCTACATGGTGACCCACCGGGCGACCGATGACGACGGTGCCTGGGGCGACGTGACCAAGGCCGTGACGGTCGAAGCGCCGCCGGCCCCCGTCATCACGTTGACGGCGAGCCCCCGGAGATTCTGGTACTGGTGGGCCATCGACCTGCGGTGGAGCGGCGCCACGTCCACCGGCGTGGACGTGTATCTCAACGGCACCCACATCGCGACCACTGCAAACGACGGGTTCTACACCGACTATCTCATCAGCCGGGGCACGTACTACTACCGGCTGTGCGAAGCCGGCACGTCGGTGTGCTCCGACGAGGTGCAGGTGACGTTTTAGCCCCCTTCGCTTGGGGGATTCGGGCGCGCCTCGGAGGTTTCGGGGCGCGCCCTCTTAGGCGCGGGGCCAGCGGCAAGGAGCAGCCTGGCGGCGGCGGGAGCCTGGCATATCTTGGACTTATCCCTTGAGTAGGTGCTGCTGGCGCGGAGGTAACCATGCGCATCGTACATCGCAGTGCACGCCTCCTCATCCCGCTGTTGCTGCTGGCGTTCGTGCCGGCGCCTCATTCCCCGGCGACGGCGCTCTACAAGAAGATCAAGGTCTTCGTGCTGGTGCCGCCGGAGCGGATACTCTCCGGGGTGAATCAGATCGCGGTGCTCGACTTTTCCGCCAGTGGCCGGGGTGGGTGGGGTGTTGGGAGGCGGTTCTCCGACTACCTGATCTCCCAGCTGCTGGAGCCCGATCGCGGCATACACCGGCTGCAGACGGGCTTTCTGGGAATGGGCAGCGGGAGAGAGGGCGAGTCGTTGCAGGAGGGTGCCATCACCAACGTCTTCCAGATCGTGGAGCGCACCCGCCTGGAGGAGGTGATGCAGGAGCAGAGCCTCGAGGCGTCCGAGCTGTTGGACGAGAGCAACGCGGTGGATTTCGGGAGGCTGTTGGGGGTCCAGGCCATCGTGTTGGGGGGGCTCACCCACACGCAGAACAGCAAGAACAGCACCCGCACCAACGTGTTCACCGGAGAGACCGAGCCCTGTCTGGAGCGCGAGGTCAGGGTGCACGTGCGGTTCCGGGTCGTGGGCACCGAGACTGCCGAGATCATGGGCAGCGAGGAGGCGCGCCTCCCAGTGGAGGAGAAGAAGTGCGGCGGCTCCATCGACGAGGTGCCACCGATGGACGAGTTGCTGGAGCGGGCCCTTGCCGAGGCCGCGGTGGCGGCCGCCAACTACGTGACGCCGCACTTCGAGTTGCGGGAGTTCGAGCTCGAGCGCATCTCCACACGGGAGTTCTCGGAAGCAGGGGAGGAGGCCGCCGAGGCGGCGGAAGATCTGGATGTGGACGAGGCGTACCTCCACTACTGGACGATCTACGAGCAGGACCCGTACAACCCCCGTGTGCTGTACAACATCGGCATCCTGCACGAGGTGGTGGGCAACTATCGCCAGGCGCAGGAGTTCTACGGGATGGCCTACCAGTTGCGCGATGAGGGGCGGTATCGCGATGCCGTCGACCGGGTGGAGCGGAACGTCGCCTTTGCGGACATGCTCGCGCAGATCGGTATCGTGGTTGAGGAGCACGAGTTCCGGGTGACCGGTGCCGATCTCGCCCGCATCAGCGCCACGCAGGTCGAGGTGAAGGGAGCGAGAGAGCAGCGGACGCCGGTCTTCGCCCGGCCGGATGAAGCCAGTAGCGTGGTGGTACAGGTGCCGGGTGGGGTCACGTTCACGGTGGTAGCACAGGAGGGCGACTGGTTCCGCGTCCAGCTAATGGGAGGCGGAGAGGGTTACCTCCATAAGTCCAAGGTAAAGGTCAGGGATTAAACGTGAAGGAGGGGTCATGAGACGGTTCCATCCAGCCGCATTACTCCTGGTGGTTCTCGCAGTGGCGTGCTCCAGCTCGACGCAGACGGCGATGGCGCCGCCGGAGCCCGAGCCGGTGGAGAACGTCCCCGATTGGTACCTGTCGCCGCCGCAGGACGACAACTACCTCTTCGGGGCGGCCACATCGACCTCGCAGGACATGCAGCTGGCCATCAACAAGGCACAGACCGAGGGCCGCAACCAGCTGGCGCAACAGCTGGATGTGCGGTTCGGGGGGCTTGCCAGGCGGTTCCAGGAAGAGACCGGCCTCGGCGAGGACGCAGAGCTCCTGGACCAGTTCACCCAGGCATACAAGGCGGTGACCAGCGAGGTGCTCACCGGCACCCGCGCCCGGGACCAGGAGGTGCTGCGGGAGGGGACGATCTTCCGCGCGTACGTGCTGATGGAGATGCCCATCGGCGAGGCGAGCACGGCCCTGATGGCGAAGATTCGGGAGCGGGAGAACATGTACACCCGATTCCGCGCCACCGAGGCGTTCGAGGAGCTCGAGGAGGAGATCGCCCGCTACGAGGAGTGGAGGAACCAGCAGGGCGGCTACCGGTAGAGCCGTAGGGAGCCGTGTCATGACCAAGGGCACGCGGCGTCGTGCGCTCGCCGCACTGGCGGTGGGCGGCGCCCTCAGCCTGTCTTGCTCGACGGCGACCGTGGGCGTGAGTCAGGAGCCCGCCCGGGGCGGTCAGGTGCCCGGGTGGGCCCGCACCCGGATGGACCCGGAGTACCCCCAGGAGCGGTACCTGCTTGGGCTCGGGATGGCGGTGCTCGGCGCCACGCCCACGGAGGCCCTGGACCAGGCAACCGCCCAGAGCCGCGCCGACATCGCCAAGCAGATCCGCAGCCGGGTGACTCAGATCCTGCGGGACTCGGTGCGGGAGGAGGACCTGCGGGGCCAGATGTCCTACCAGCGCATCTCGGCCGTGGCGACCCAGGAGACCACTGAGCTGGACCTCGAGGGCGTCGAGGTCGTGCGGCAGTGGATCGGATCGCACAGCGTGTACGTGCTGAGCGTGCTGGATCGGGAGAGCGCGGCGGCCCGGGCCGAGGAGCGTATCGCGCGGATGGAGGAGCGCCTGCAGGGCGACTTCCGGGAGATCGAAGTCCTGGTGAATGCCGATCCGCTGGAGGCCCTGGCGGCGCTGGGGCGAGCCAACGCGCGCACCGACGCGCTGGTGATGCAGTACGAGATTCTCTCCGGTGTGACCAGGTCGTTGCGCATGCCGCCCCAGTGGCTGGAGCGGATCGACGAACTGTGGGCGCTGGCCCACGAGCATGTGCGTTCCACCATCGTGATTCGGGAGACGGAGGACGGGGAGCCGGGAGAGGTGCGGACGACCTACCCGAGCATCGAGTCGTTCCTGGTGGAGCTGGGGTGGAACGTGCGGCGGGTGGAGGCGACGGGTGGGCTGCGTGACGCTGCGGTCGATGTCCTTATGCGGCGCCTCGGTAATGAGGGCATCCGCTACCTCGTGCTCATCGACGCCGAGGGCAAGACGACCGAGACGGTGCGGGTGGGAAGCGGGGTGATAAACTACGCCCGGGCCGGAGGCACGTTGGAGTTGATCGATCTCGCCGACGGTGAGGTGCTGCACCGATCCAGCTATCCGTTCCCCAGCGAGACGAAGGAGGCCCACCGCAATGCGCCGTCGGCCCGGAGGCGCGCGCTGGAAGTCCTGTTCGACATGATGCTGCTGGACCTGCAGACCTACCTGGGGGTGGAGGAAAGCGAGTAGTGAGGGCTTGATGTCCAGCCGTACGCAGCAGCGCGTCGTCGCTAAGGTCCCCTCCGTCTCGCTCCGCGGCCCGCTCCACCGCGCCCGCTTCTTCGAGCGACCGAACCGGTTCCTGGTGCGCTGCACCCTCGAGCCTGAGGGCACGGAGGTTCCGGCCCACCTCCCGGACCCGGGCCGCCTCACGGAGCTGCTACTTCCCGGGCGGCACCTCTGGCTGCGGCACGAGAACGAACTTGCCCGCGACGGGAAACGGAACCCGGAGCGCAAGACGGAGTGGACTGCCGTGCTGGTGGAGGCCATCGGGGGCGGCCTCGTGTCGCTGGACACCTCGCTGCCCAACCGCCTGGTGCGCGTCTCTCTGGAACAGGGGGCGATCGAAGAGCTCGCCGGCTGGCGGCTGGAGCAGGCGGAGGCCAGGATCGGGAACTCGCGGATCGACTTCCTGTTGCGCCGCGGCCGTAAGCAGCACCTGGCCCTAGAGGTGAAGAGCGTGACCCTGGTGCGGGAGGGTGTGGGGCTCTTCCCCGACGCCGTCACCAACCGGGGCGCCCGCCACGTGCGCGAGCTGGTCCGCATCGCCAAGCGCGCCCACTGGTCGGCGGCGGTGCTGTTCGTGGTGCAGCGTCCCGACGCCCGCAGGGTGCACGCCGCCCGCGAGATCGACCTGGACTTCGCCGAGGCCCTCGCCGAGGCCAAGAAGGCCGGCGTGCGCATCCTGGGCCGGCGCTGCCGGGTGCAGCGGGATCGGGTGCTGTTGGGAAAGAGCCTGCCGGCGGGGTAAGGGGGGGCGCCCTGGGGACTGGGGGCCCTGTTTGAGACTAGCCGTCCTCCCAGAGTTCCCAGGAGGCGCTGGGCGGCACGTTCACCACCAGAATCCCACCCATCAGCACGACCCAGTTCCCTCCGAGCTGCTCGACTTCGGAGAGCTTCTTCTGCACGGGCTCCGATCGCAGCGACTCCCGGGGGAGATCGTACTCCAGTCGCCGAAAGCCCGCCGACTCGACGACCCGAGTGACCTTGAGGCAGCCGCTGGTGTCCTCGCGGGTCTCGATGACGTCGTGCATGGCGATGTCGGAGGACATCGCCAGGGGTTCCTCGAGGCGGTAACGTCCCTCCCCCATGGGGGTCACGTCTACCGACTCTATCAGGAACCCCCCGGATGTTCTGAGGCGAACCCGGGTGGTGTCGGTCATGCGGCCTTGAGTTTGTGGTCTAGCAATTCGTCGCGTCCTAAGCTAGCGAAGCAGACGCTGTGGGCGTGTGACAGCACTCACAGGCGGTCGCGATCATAGCGTGCGCATACGGCCTGCAGTATGCAGTGAGCGTCTCTTGCAGAATGCGTGAAAGTTGGGCTGCTCCTGGCTACCGCTGTCCTTGATCCGTACTTTAGCTGCTGAATCCCAGGAGGCCCTCCCGTGGCGAGCACCGTAGACCGACTGAAGTCCGCCCTGTCCGAGCGATATGCCATCGAGGGAGAGATCGGCAGCGGCGGCATGGCCACGGTGTATCTCGCCCGTGATCTCAAGCACCACCGCAGGGTGGCGGTGAAGGTGCTGCGGCCCGATCTGGCGGCGGCGCTCGGAACTGACCGGTTCCTGCGTGAGATCGAGATCGCCGCCCGGCTGCAGCATCCCCACATCCTCACGCTGATCGACTCGGGCGAGGCTGAGGGATTCCTCTATTACGTGATGCCCTACGTGGAGGGCGAGTCCCTCCGGGTGAAGCTGGCGCAGCGGGGCGAGCTCCCCATCAACGAGGCCGTGCGGGTGCTGCGGGACGTGGTGGACGCCCTGGCGTCGGCCCACAAGCACGGGGTGGTGCACCGCGACATCAAGCCTGACAACGTGCTGCTGGCCGAGAACCACGCCGTGGTCACCGACTTCGGCGTGGCCAAGGCGGTGAGCGAGGCGACGGGCCGGGAGAAGCTCACCACCGCCGGCGTGGCCCTGGGGACGCCCGCCTATATGGCGCCGGAGCAGGCGGCGGCTGACCCGCACATCGACCAGCGGGCCGACATCTACGCGATCGGGGTCCTGGCCTACGAGCTCCTCACCGGGCGGCCGCCGTTCACCGGGGAGACGCCTCAGTCGGTGCTCTCGGCCCACGTGACCCAGGCGCCGGAGCCGGTGACCAGCCACCGGCAGGCGGTGCCGCCGGCCCTGGCCGGGCTGGTGATGCGCTGTCTGGAGAAGAAGCCCGCGGACCGGTGGCAGAGCGCCGGCGAGTTGCTGCCGCAGCTCGAGGCGCTGATGACGCCCAGCGGCGGCGTCACTCCGACGCAGACTACGCCGGTGCCGGCCGTGACCCCAGTCAGCCGGAAGCGCCGTGTCCCGGTCGCGGTCGCCGCAGCCGTCGTGATCGTGGCGGTGGGGGCGGTGGCGCTGCTTCGGCCCACGGGCGGTCCCGGCCTCGATGCCGATCGTGTCGTGGTGGGCGTGTTCGAGAACCAGTCGGGAGACCCGTCGCTCGACGTGGTGGGCACCATGGCCGCCGACTGGATCGCCCAGGGCCTGCAGCGCGCCGGCATCGTGGACGTGGTGCCCGCGGCCACGGCGCTCCAGGCGTCGCGCTTCCTCGAGGCGGAGATCGGGGCGGGCCATGTGACCGATCCGGTACGGGCGCTGGCCGAGGAGACAGGCGCCGGCACCGTCGTGGCGGGCACCTACTACGTGGAGCGGGATTCCATCCGCCTCCAGGCGCAAGTCACCAGCGCTGCGGACGGCAGCGTGTTGGGCGCCATCGAGCCGGTGAGCGGTTCGGTGGAGGCGGCCCGGGAGGCCATCGAGGCCCTGCGGGAGCGGGTGATGGGCCTGCTGGCGGTGTCTCTCGATGAGCGGTTGGCGGCGTCCGCCCAGGGCGGCGGCGTGGCTCCCACCCTAGAGGCCTATCGAGCCTTCGACGAGGGCATGAAGCTGTACCTCAGTGCCGAGTTCAGCGATGCGGTGCCGCACCTGCTGCGCGCCACTGCGCTCGACTCTACGTTCGTGGTGCCGCTGGTCTATGCAGGGTTCTCACTCTCCAATGTGCCCGGCGCGGAAGCCCGGTCGGATTCCGTGCTGGACGCGGCCATCGAGCGCGCCCAGTGGCTTCCTGCCTACGACCACCACATGGCCGAGGCGATGCGGGCCTCCCTGAAAGGAGACATGGGCGAGGCCCATCGGGCGTACAGCAGCGCCGTGGAGGTAGCGCCCGGATCCAAGGCGGTGTACAACCTCGCCCTGGTAGCGCAATGGCTCAACCGGCCGCGCGAAGCGGTGGAGCGGCTCCAAAGTCTCGATCCCGAGCGCGGGGCCATGCGGAGCTGGGTCGGGTACTGGTCGGTGCTGTGCGGCTCGTACCACATGCTGGGGGAGTACGGCGAGGAACTGGACGCCGCGCGGCGGGCGCAGCTCCAGTACCCCAACGAGCCGTTCCTGCTCTACGTCGAGGCGCGGGCCCTCGTGGGGTTGAACCGCCTGGACGAGATCGAGGAGAAGCTGGAGCGCCTGCGGGGCCTTCAGGCGGACTGGTTCGGCACCGCCGGCGGGCAGCTGCGCAACATTGGCGATGAGCTCCGTGCCCACGGCCATCCGGAGATGGCCCGCGAGATGTTCCGGCGCTCGGTGGAGTGGTTCGAGACCCGGCCGCCGGCCGAGGCCGAGCGGACCGTGCGGCGGTACGGCCTGGGGCAGTCGCTGTACCGCGCCGGTCGGTATGAGGAAACGGAGGCCGTCTTCGAGCGTCTCGTAGAGGAGCACCCCAATGATGTGCGCTATCGCGGCTGGCTGGGTTTCGTTTCCGTG
>JBDHDE010000037.1:0-45020 GCA_039591655.1 Gemmatimonadota bacterium | reverse complement strand
ACCGCAGCCTGGAGGTCCGCAGGGCTTCGCCGAACTCGCTGTTCTTGATCCACCCGGGCAGCGAGTTGACCAGGTTCACGAGGAAGCCCGGCGCCCCGGCGATGGTCTGGGCCCCAGGAGAGAGGGCGTAGCCTATGCGGTACTGCCGGTTCCGGGTCGTGGCGGTGTTGAGCGAAGTTGTGCCGGAGCCGTTTTGCCCGCGCACCTGCAACACGACCGGATCCAGGAACATCCGCTCCCAGAATGCCTCGCCCCGCTTCACCCGCCGCAAAGTGATGTCCCAAAGGGTGGCGGATGCCTTCGGCTCTCGCAGGCTCGTGAGAGCATCCGCCAAGATGTCCGAGTTGTTGAGGAAGAACGGATCGGCGCTGCTGCGGGTGTAGCTCAGGGTGAAGGGCACGCTCAGCCCCCACGCTTGTGGCAGGAGCTTGTCGACCCGGAACACGCCGCCAATCCGGAGCGCAGCGTCCGTGACGTAGGTGGGACGCTGGTCCAGTTGCCGGAACCGGTCATCTCGCCGACTGAACCCAAGGTCGAGCTCGAAGACGTCCGCCGCCGCGAGGCGCACGTCCAGGGCTGTTGCGTAGCCGGCATCGTCGACGACGTCGCTCATGCGGATGTCGTCCACCCAAAGCTCTGCCGGGTCCGCCGTGACCGTCTCGGCGACCCGCAGGATACCCGTGGCCATCTCTGAGACGCGAGCCAAGTTGGGGGGCGAGATACCCGGATCCTTCACGTGCACCAGGTACGGACCATCGCAGGCCACGTACGCCGTGCTGTCACCGCCGCACTCCGCCGACCCCGTGGGAGGCACGCCGGAGAGCCAGGTCTCCTCGATCAGGGCGCGGAGCACGAGCCACCGCTCCAGGTCCACCACGATCTCCGGCTCCCAACTGTCCGTCCGAACCGGCAACCTGTACATGTAGAAGTTGTCCTGGTCGTGTCCCGCCTTGATGTAGAACTCGAGGTCGCCCTCTGCCCATCCGGCGCCGCGCCCCCGGGCCCACACCCGCATCTTCCGGTAGCTGAGGAGGTTCTTGTCGGCCTCCCCCGTGAAGCGGATGAGCGCCTCAGCCCGCTCCCCTTCCCTCAGGTCGAACGCGAGCACTCGAAGCGACGCCTCGTTGATCTGGGTGAGGCCGAACCCGAATGCCTGGCCTGTTTGCTCCGGCAGATTCGTGGTCCCCGGTGGGGGCTCGTAGCCCAGCTGCTGGTCCTCGGTGCTCGCCACAGTCACCCGGACCTCGCCGTGAAACTCCCCCCCCTCACCGCTTATCCCGGCGATCGGCGTGTCGGAGCGCTTGATCCACGGCGCCCCCACCAACCGCAGGCGGGCCATCGCGACCCAGAACTCCTCCTCAGCGCCACCTAGGTCCGGCGTCACCATGGTCATACGGAGGGCCTGCACCTGCCGGATGTTGGGCTGGCCGATCTCCGCCGTATCCACGCGGAACGGAATGCGGTAGAGCCGCCAGGTCAGGGGCCGTCCGAGCCCATCCAGGTGGGTCACTCCGTCTCGCACGTGGAACTGCTCGTCGCCGATGGGGAAGACGTAGCGGAACAGGTTCTCCTCGGTCACGCCTAGCGCCTTGTCCAGCCGGTTGTCTCCGTTCAGGTCCTCGGTGCTGAGACGGCTGTTGCGCCGCGTGCAGATGGTCTCCAGATCCCCCAGGGGGAAGACCGGAAGTCCCGCTGCGCCCCCTAGATCACACATCGCGAAATCCCGGATTGCATCGCCCGTATTCTCATCGACTATGGAGTCCAGGAGGTCCCCCAGGATCCCGATATCGTCCACCAACGCGTTGTAGGTGTTGGTGACGCTGTCCTTTTCGGAATCGAGAACGTCGAGACCGACGACCCGGAATCCGTTGAACGTGGTGTCGCCGTTCTCCGCGCGGAAACTTTCGGGGGCGGTTCCGACCACATCCTCCTGCACCGCTCCGAAGTCGAATACGAGCACTGCATTCTGCGCACGCGCCGTCATCACCGCGTCCTCCAGCACCCAGAACTCGAAGAACTCCACTCGTGACAGATCGATGCCCACACCGGACCCGAACCCGAAGGGCTGGGAGATGCTGCGCCAGCGCGGTCCGGGGGTGTGGGGGAGGAACCACCGCGGCTCCCCGGTCACCGGGTCCGGCGCTCCACCGACGGTGTCGGGCTTGAAAGAAAGCCACAGCACCGGCTCGGTCTGGACGCCCGACCCCACCAGCACGACGGTCGAGTCGATCTCCTGGAGCTGGAAGTCGAGCGCGCCGGTGGCCGTCTGGACCAGATTCTGCCACACCATGGGGACTGCGTCCTCCATCACGAACTCCCCGCCCCCTCCCAGGTAGCTGGGGGGGAGCCCCTGCCCCGAGGTTGGCATGCTCCCCAACTGGAACTCGCGTTCCAGCAGACTAACCGTGACGGATGCCTGGCCCTGGAAGTCGTCCACGTAGGCGGTGCCCGTACGGTTCGGGTTGGGCTTCGACAGCGCCACCTCGCCACTGATTTCAATCCGCGACGGTGTAGTCGTCTCGATCAGCGGTAGGGCGTTCAGCAGCGTCGTGAGTCCCTCTCCCCGGAACAGCAGCTCGGCGCTGACGCCGCCGATGAAGCCTGCCTGCGGCTCGAACCCGAGCTGGGGGCGGGTGAACGTCGTGCGATCCCGCTGGAGCATGCCGATGACGTGAATCCGGCTGTTGCGCGTGAGGTTGTAAGTCGCCGCCAGGCCCATCAGGGTTTGCGGAGCGACGTCGAACAGTTGGTTCTCCTCGAACTGAGCCCGGACTTCAGTCGGCCCTACGAACAGCGAGTCGGGATTCAGAAACGTGACCATCCCCAGCTGGTAGTCCATCGTGTAATCCGCACCCCGCACCAGCTCCCGGTTACCGATGAACAGCTTCTCGCTCCGGTCACGGACCTGGATCGCCCCGAGGCTCAAGGTCGAGCGGTCGCCCGCACCGGTCGCCTCGTACCGGAAGCGCAGGTTGAACTTCGGTGGCGGTCCTTCGCTGAGCCGCAGGTACGTCGGCGTCTTGTACAGCGAGTCGTTCAGGTCGCCGGGCTGCAGGCGCACGCTGTCGTCGAAGGGCGTGGCGTGGGGAAAGACCACGTACATCTCGTGTATGGGGGCCCCGTTGTTGGGGTCGCGCAGGCGGGGGAACACACGGTTGAACTCGTCGATGGTCGACTGGTCGGTGGACAGCGCCAGGCCGAGCGCCGACAGGTAGGTGCCCTCCCCACCCAGCGGCCGCTCCGACTCGTTGACTACGATCGTGAGCTCGAGCGAGGCGCGTTCGATCCCCGATCCGCCGATGCGGTACACGTTGCGCATCTCGTAGAAGAACGTCGGCACATCGGTGCCCCGCCGTGGCTCGTAGATCAGCTGGAGGGTGTCGCCGGTCTCATTCACCGCCGGGAAGGTTCCCACGGTGTCCCCGGACGCCGTGGTGTACGAGACCGCCAGGAAGTCATCGGTTCCTATGCGGCTCGCCATGGCGAACCACACCCCCGAGGGATCCAGGTAGTAGTCGAGCCCCTCCACGAGCAGCTCCCAGGTGAATGGGCCCACGCGCTGCTGGCTGTCATCCCGAACGGCCACAGCATCAATGCCCCCCAGATTGGCATTGGTCCCCTGGTTCCCGGCCTGCGCGCGCAACCGGTAGATGCGCACGCCAGTGAGCTGCTGCTCCGGGGGTAGCAATTCGCGATTGATCGAAAGGATGTCGATGTCGGGATAGCCCGCCAGTGTGAGGGGGTCCAGCACGTAGAAGAACCGACCGCTCTCGTAATCCAGGTCCCGCGCCTCGACGCTCACGGGCTGGGTCGTCGTCTCGCCCACGGTGAACGACCGGGTGCGCACCGACGAGCCCTTCTGCTGCGCGAAGATCCCGGTGAACTCCATGGGGCCGAGTTGGGCATCGGCCATGATCCCAAAGGAGTTGGATGGGATGCCGGCCGTGATGAACCGGGAGCCGGGAGCCCGGAACGTCACGTTTCCTACCTCCACCCGCCGCAGGATCTCGTCCTCCAGCCCCTGATACCACACATTGATGTTATTGTTGACGCTGAACTCCCGCTCGGTGTCGAAGTCCACGTTGACGTAGAACCGGTTACTCAAGACGCCTCCGGCCAGCACGCGGAACTGCTGGTCGAAGCCCGGCGTGGGGAAGCCGCCCTGACAACCCGAGGCCGGGTTGCCCACGTCTGCAGCCGTGCATTGGGCGTTGCGCAGCCGGTCGAGCTTCATCTCCAGGCGGGCGCGCAGGTCGAGCCCGATATCGGCATATCGGCCGAGGGCTGCAAATGCCCGGGGCGCCTCGGGCTGCGCTGCCATGTCCGCGGGGCGGGGGATGGCGATGCGCCGGCGCCCGGTGTCGGCCGGCACACCCGGCCGGAGGCCGAGCGCAGTGAGCAGGTGACCGCGGGCGCGATCCGCACGGGCACGGGCGATGAGCGCTCGGGTATCGACCTCCCAGCGATCGGTCACGAGCGCCGGGGTGGTGGCAGGCCCCAACCACCCACCGGGATGCAGGGCCGCCCAGGTGCGCAACACCAGGGTGTCCGGCCCGATACGCAGCGGCACCCGGGGCGGCGCCGCGCCGGGCTGCTGCGCGGCCAGCGGACCCGCCGCGGCGAGGAACGCCGTCAGGGCGACCGTGACGCGGTAACGGGACACTTTGGACCCGGAAGCGGGTAAGCCTTGTGTGAGGTGAGGTTGGAGAATATAATGGCCGCCTCAAGTCGTTACAAGTTGGTGAGTTACGCTCCTATATGAAGATCCTGCGGCGTTACCTGCTGCGCCAGCATGCGCTGCCCTTCGTGTTCGCCCTGACGGCGCTCACGAGCTTCGAGCTGCTGCGCCAGATCGCGCGCAAGCTCGGGGATCTCATCGGGAAGGGACTCCCCTGGACGGTGATCGTCGAGTTCTTCCTCCTCACCATTCCCTTCCTCATCGCGATCACGCTCTCGATGGCCGTCCTCGTGGCGGTGCTGTATACGATGAGCCGGATGACCGGCGACCGCGAGCTCACGGCCATCCGGGCGGGAGGGGTGTCGCTCGGACAGCTGTTGCGGCCGCTCCTGGCGGCCGCCACCGTCGTGGCCCTGGTCTCCTTCCTGTTCGGCGATCAGGTGCTACCGCGCACCAACCACCGCCTGCGCACCCTGATGACCGACATCTATCGTCAGAAGCCCACGTTCTCCCTCAAGGAGCACGTGATCAACGAGGTCCAGAAGGGCCGGGTGCTGCTCAGAGCGGCCCATATCGACTACGCGACCTACCGCCTGCGGGACGTCACGCTCTACAACCTCGTGGAGCAGACCCGCACGATCTACGCCGACAGCGGCTACATGGCCTTCGCCCCCAACCAGGAGGACCTCCAGCTCACGCTGTACGACGGCGCCATACATGAGTTTGACCGCGAAGACCCCCGGGTGTTCCAACAGACCGGCTTCACCCGCCAGACCGTGCTGGTCCGGGGGGTCGGGAGCGAGTTCGTGCGGCGTGAGGGTGACGACTACCGGGGCGACCGCGAGATGGGGATCTGCCAGCTCGAGGAGGTGGTGCTGAACTCCCGGAGGGAGGTTGTGACCATCGGGCGGCAGGCCGCGGAGGCCGCGACCAACGGGCTGCGGGGCCTGGTGGGGCTGCCCGCCCAGGCGCCGGACACGACGCCGCCCCCCCGGCGGGGGAGCATCTACTGCCGGGCGCTGGGCGTGTTTGCCGGCTGGTTCGGCCCCAGGGAGCTCGAGGCGCAGCAAGGAGCGGCGAGGGCGCCGGAGGCGGCCCAGGACTCCGCCACACGCGCGCTCACGTCCCAGTTCAACGAGCCCGCGCGCCGCGCCTTCAGAAGCGGCGTGGTGCCGCAGGTCCGGCCGAGCAACGTGCGCCTGCTGCGGGAGCGGGCTCACGCCGCCCGCATCCGGGAAGCGATATACCTGGTGGAGCTGCACAAGAAGTACTCGATTCCCGCCGCCTGCATCGTCTTCGTCCTGGTAGGCGTGCCCCTGGCAGTGCGCTTTCCCCGGGGCGGTATCGGGCTCGTGCTGGGGGCCGGCATGGCCATCTTCCTGGTCTACTACATCGGGCTGATCGCCGGTGAGACGCTGGCCAATCGACTCATCGTCCCACCGTTTCTGGCCATGTGGGGCTCCAACATCCTCATGACCATCCTGGGCCTGGCGGGCCTCCGGTGGGTGCGCAAAGAGGGCACGGCACCGCGGCGAGGCCGGCGCCGCGGCCCCGCCCTGGCAGCCCGGGCCGCAGCGACCTGATGCGGCTCACGATCCTCGACGGCTATCTCCTCCGGGAGTGGGTGAACATCTTCCTGTTCTCGGCGCTGGGGCTGCCGGTCTTCGTGATCGTGATCGAGTTGGCGGAGAAGCTCGATGACTACCTGATCAAGGACCTCGAGCCCAGCGCCATCGCCCTGGCCTACTTCTTCAGCCTGCCCGACCGGATCTTCCTCATCCTCCCCGCCGCCGTACTGTTCGCCACCGTGTTCAGCGTCGGGAACATGAACCGCCACACGGAGCTCACCGCCGCCAAGGCCTCGGGTCGCAGCGTGCACCGCCTCGTCGTACCGGTGCTCATCGGCGCGCTGGTGGCATCGGGCATTGGACTGGTGATCGGCGAGCTCGCCCCGCCCGCCACCCGCCGCAACCTCGAGCTCCTAGGCGAGCTGGCCCAGCGCACGCAGGGGGCGAGATACAACTTCGTGTACCGTGCGGAGGAGGGGTGGGTGTACATGGTCCGGCAACTCAACCTCACACGCCGCCGCATGGAAGGCGTGGTGCTGGCGCGGGAGGGGACGGGCCCGGATTATCCTACGCTCTCGATCCAGGCTCAGCGGGCCCGCTACAACGACGGCACCGAGAAATGGTCACTGCAGAACGGCCGCTTCCGCCTCGTTGAGGGCCCCTCCAGCGAGCTCACCTTCGCGTTCGACTCGCTGCGGCTCCAGCGTCTGGTGGAGGACCCCGCACAGCTCATGGTGGAGCCCAAGAAGCCCCAGGAGATGCGCTACGCCGAGCTGGACCGGTACGTGGACGCCTTGGAACGCTCGGGAGGGGACCCCCGGCTGCTGCGGGTCGAGCTGGCACTCAAGCTGGCCGTGCCGTGCACCTGCATCATCATCGCCATCTTCTCGGTCCCGCTGGTAGTGGGCGGGCCGCGCATCAGCGGACGGCGGTGACCTTCCTGGTGCTGGTACAACTCTCGCGTACCATCGGCTCCGGCGGCCTCATCCCCCCGACCCTGGCCGCCTGGCTCCCCAACATCATGTTCGGCAGCGCGGGCCTGTGGATGTTGCGCAAGGCGCCGACGTAGGCCCCTCCCGCTCGCTAGCTGGCGATCTCCAGCGCGACGTCGGCCGCAGCCACGCTGTGAGTTAGCGCGCCGATCGACACGAAGTCGGCTCCGGCCTCCGCGTACGCCCGCACGCTCTCCAGGGTGACCCCCCCCGATGCTTCCAGCTCGACGCCGGGAGCGAGGCCGCGGGCCACCCGCGCCCACTCCCCCACGGTCGCCGGCAGCTGATTGTCCACCAGCAGCCGCGTGGCGCCGGCGGCGCAAGCCTGCTCCACCTGCTCCAGCG
Source organism: Gemmatimonadota bacterium (assembly GCA_039591655.1). Lineage (GTDB taxonomy): Bacteria > Gemmatimonadota > Gemmatimonadetes > Gemmatimonadales > GWC2-71-9 > WVYX01. The sequence continues at coordinate 37,437 of JBDHDE010000037.1, read as the reverse complement.
ACTCCACCTCCACGTATAGCGCCCGGATGCCCCGATCCCGCGCCACCCGCAGCACGCTGCCGAGGTCGCCGCCCTCCCGCGCCAGGGCCGCCCAGTGGTTGTCCTTGAACAGCACCCGCCGCGCGAGCCCGACCCGATGCTGCCCCCCACCCCCGGCCAGGACGGCCCGCACGTCCAGGCCCCTGAGCCCGGGGGCGGTCTTCCGGGTGTGGAGCACCGTGCACCTCAGGCCGGCCAGCGCCTCCACGTAGCGGCGCGTGGTGGAGGCGATCCCGCAGGCTCGCTGCAGCAGGTTCAGCATGGGCCGCTCGGCGCGGAGGACGGCGACCAACTCCCCCCACAGACGCCCGATGGCGGCTCCGGGCTCCACAGCGGTCCCGTCGAGGGCCGCCCATTCCAAGCCCGGGCAGCCGCACGCCAGCGCCACCGCGTCGGCGTACGCCGTGCCGGCGACTACCCCACCTCCGCGGTACTGGACGACCGCGCCGACCGGAGCTCCGGCGCAGCCCAGCAGCTCGGTGGTGGCGTCACGCTCGCCGTCCTCGGCGAGGGCCATCTCCGCCACCCGCCGCGCATCGGCCTCGATGTCTGGAAGGGGATCCTGCAGCGCGGGCTCCCGCGCACCGGGGTCAGTCAATCTGCACCATGCGGTCCAGCGCGGCCCGGGCCCGGGCGGCGGTCTCCTCCGGCACCGTCACCGCGTACTGGTCGCGGACCAACGAGTCTCGCACGCTCTCCAGCATGATCGTCTTCATGTAGCCGCACAGCGCCTTGCGATCGGCGGGGATGAACTCCTTGCCGGGCGCCTCCCGCTTCAGGCGATGGATGATCTCGGCCTCGGTGGCGATGATGAAGCTGGGCGCCTCACTCTCCCGCACGCGCCGCACCATTCCCTCGGTGGACTCGATGTACACCCCCACGGGATCCACGTCCCCCAGTCCCATCTCGTAGACCAGCTGCCCCGCACAGGCACACTCGGGGTGGACCAGCACCTCGGCTTCCGGATGCTCCGTGCGCCGGGCGTTCACCGACCCGGCCCTGATGTCCTTGTGGACGTGGCACTCCCCCATCCACACCTCGACGCGCCGCTCGGGACGCATGTGCCGGACGTGCGCGCCCAGGAAGAAGTCAGGCAGGAATAGGATGCCCCGGTCCGCCGGGATGGAGTCGATCACCCCCAGCACGTTGCCGCTGGTGCAGCAAAAGTCGAGCTCCGCTTTGACCTCGGCGGTGGTGTTCACGTAGCCCACCGCAACGTAGTCGGGGAACTCCTGCCGCCAGCGCCGCACGTCCTCGGCGGTGATGGACGCCGCCAGCGAGCACCCGGCCCGCAGGTCGGGGAGCAGGACCCGCTTGTCGGGCGAGATGATGGCGGCCGTCTCGGCCATGAAGTGGACGCCGCAGAAGACGATGACCGCGGACTCGGTCTCCGCCGCCTGACGCGAGAGGCCCAGGGAGTCCCCCACGTAGTCGGCCACGTCCTGCACTTCGGGGCGCTGGTAGTTGTGCGCCAGGATGACGGCGCCGCGGCGCTGCGCGAGCGCGCGGATCTCGCCGTGCAGCTCCTCGATCTGTGCGGGGGAAAGCCGAGTTTCCTCGATGACAGGAAGGGGAAGCGACATCGAAACCTTCAGACCTTTGATGAGGAGCTTAGCCGAGGCCGGACGCGGGGTCAAGCGGCCCCATCCCTCCCCATTTGGCAGCGGAACAGCGGGCCGTTACCTTCGGACGATTCGCGCCGGATCGTGCGGGGGGCGCCCCCAATGGCCTCCCCGGCGCGACGCCCCCTGCAACCCGAGACGCACCATGGAAACGTTCGGTTGGCTGTCCATCCTCCCGCCCGTCGTCGCCATCGGCCTGGCGATCAAGACCAAGCAGGTCTACCTGTCGCTGGCCCTCTTCGTGTGGCTGGGGTGGACCATCATGAGCGGGTGGAATCCGGTGGCCGGACTGGTCGCATCGGTAGACGCCTACGTCGCCGCCATCACGGCCGCCGACAACGCCCGGGTGCTCATGTTCAGCGTGCTCATCGGTTCCATGATCACCCTCACCCAAGCATCGGGAGGGATGCAGGGGTTCGTGCACGGGGTCGAGCGCCTGGGCCTCGCCCGGTCGCGGCGCTCCGTGGGCCTCCTCACGGCCGGCGTCAGCATGGCCGTCTTTCTCGAATCCAACTTCGGGTTGCTGGTCTCCGGGTCGGTAGCGCGCCCGCTGTACGACAAGTTCCGCATCTCGCGCGAGAAGCTGAGCTACGTGATCGACGCCACCTGCTCGCCCAAGTGCATCCTCATCGGGTCCCTGTTGCCGCTGAACGCCTGGGGCGCGTACGTGGCAGCGCTCCTGGTGGCGCAGGACATCCAGCGCCCCGCTACGATCCTCATGGCGGCGGTCCCGCTCAACTTCTACAGCGTGCTGGCCCTGGTGCTGGCGCTGGTGGTGATCCTCACCGGCTGGAACCTGGGTCCGATGCGGGAAGCGGAGCGCCGCGTCGCGGAGGAGGGCAAGCTGCTGCGGGACGGTGCCAAGCCGATGATCTCCGAGGAGGTGTCGGGGGAGCGGGCCAAGGAGGGCGTGCCGCGGCGTGCCGTCAACATGATCCTGCCCATCGCCACCATGGTGGGCATGGTGCCCGTGGTCCTGTTGATCACCGGGGACGGCGACCTCTCCGCCGGCAGCGGCTCCGAGGCGGTGCTGTGGGGCGTGATCGTGGGCGTGCTGGTGGCCGTCGTATCCTACCGACTTCAGGGAATCCTCAGCATCGAGGAGTCCACCCAAGAGATCATCAAGGGGATGCAGGGCCTGATCCCGCTGGTCATCGTGCTGTCGCTGGCGTTCACCATCGGCGCCACGACGCGTGCGCTGGGTACCGGCGTCTTCGTGGCGCAGGCGGCCCAGGCAACGCTCCCCACCTGGCTCATTCCCGCGCTGGTGTTCCTGCTCGCCTGCTTCATCGCCTTCTCCACCGGGACGTCGTGGGGCACCTTCGCCATCATGATCCCCATTGTGATCCCCATGGTGGAGCTGCTCGGCCTGCACCCCGCGCTCACCGTGGCAGCCGCGCTCGGCGGCGGGATCTTCGGCGACCACTGCTCTCCCATCTCGGACACCACTATCGTGGCGTCCATGGCATCGGCCACCGACCACATCGATCACGTGCGCACCCAACTACCGTACGCCCTCCTCGCCGCCACGGGAGCGACGGTGCTGTTCCTGGCGTTCGGCTCCGTGTTGTAGCGGGCGAGCAAGAGCCCCAGGCCTGGCGGGGCCGCCGCCCGGGAGCGAGTTTTTCACCATGAGGACACTCCGCCGACTCGCGTATGTGACAGCCGGATTCGCCTACGCCGTGATCGTACTGGGCTTCGTAGTGCGAATCACCAACTCGGGAATGGGATGCGGCGACGACTGGCCGCTGTGCAACGGCAGGCTGGTGCCCGCTCTCGACTCCATCGAGACCGTGCTGGAGTACTCCCACCGGATCGCAGTTCTGGGCCTCACGGCCCTCACGGCCGTGGTGGTGGCCCACGCCCTGCGCCTGCGTGGCACGGCAGGGGGCTCCGGACCCGGCGGCACCCAGCGGCCCGCGCTCCTGGCGCTGGGCCTGCTCATCCTCCAGTCGATCCTCGGGGCCATAACCGTCAAGCTCGAGCTGCCGCCTCACACGGTGGTGCTCCACCTCGGCACGGGGATCGCCCTGCTCGCCACGCTGGTCGTCCTGGGCCTCAGAGCCGGGGTGCACGCCGGGGTCACCCTGTTGCCCGCGGGGGAGCGGCCCGCCAGGGGCGGCATCATCGCGGCCACGGTCCTGGCGGCCGCGGTGCTCCTGCTGGGGGGCATGACCGCCACCACGGGCGCCGCTCCGGCATGCCTGGGGTTCCCCCTCTGCAACGGCGAGATCTGGCCCTCAGCGACGGGCTCGGGCCTGCCCCACATCCACTGGACGCACCGGCTGCTCGCCTACGCCCTCCTGTTCCACGTGCTGGGGCTCGGCATGGGCCTGCGGCGCAAACAGGCGCCACGGCGCCTCCAGGGGACCGCATGGACGGCCGTGGGGCTGGTGGTCGCCCAGGTGACCGTGGGCGCCGTCATGGTGCTCACCCACCTGCCCTCCTTCTGGCGGGGGATGCACGCGGCCCTGGGAACAGCGGTATGGGTGGCGCTGGTTTACCTGATGTGGCTCACGGTGAGCAGCAGCCGGGCGGGTGCGCCGGAGGGAGCCGCGGCAGCGCAACGGGCGGCATAGAAGGACCCGCCGCGTCGACGCGGGGTACCGCGGGAGGGAGGAACGGGATGCAGAACGTGAGTCGGTGGTGGACCGCCGGAGCGCTCGCTGTGGCATTCGCGGCCTGCGGCGACGATCAGGGCCCCACGGCGACACTCGAGAGCGTCGAGCTGCAGACCAACCCCGTCAACGTGATCAGCGCCGTCTCGGTGGTCACGGGCGCCGGGTTCGACGCCGCCTTCGTGCGCTACTGGCAGGAGGGCGGCGCGGCGCAGGAGTCGCCACCCTACGAGTTCGAGGACGGGGTGGCGCGGGTGCCCGTATTGGGACTGGAGCCGTCCGCCACATATCTGGTGGAGACCAACCTGCTGCTGGGCGACTCGGTGATCGCCGGGGTCGACACCTCGGGGTTCCAGACCGACACCCTGCCCGACTGGATCCCCGCGATCGGCGCGCAGGGCAGCGACACCACGCCTGGCTTCGTCGCGCTGTCTCTGCCGGGCGGGCCGGTGATCGTGGACAATACGGGCCGGGTCGTGTGGTACAAGTATGTGTCGGATGGCACCGTCAACAACTTCCAGGCGCATCCCAACGGGCGCTACACCCTGTTGGGGATCGCAGACACGGGGCGGCAGTTCGCCGTGCTGGACGAGCTGGGCAATGAAGAGCAGATACTCAAGTGCGTCGGCTACCGCACCCGGGCGCATGAGGCACGCATGGAGGCCGACGGCAGCGTGTGGCTGCTGTGCAATGAGAACCGGGTCATGGACCTGACCGCCTACGGCGGCTTCGACTCGGTGGACGTCCAGGGAACCGTGGTGCAGCACCTCGACGCCGGCGGTACCGTGCTGTTCGAGTGGAACGCCTTCGATCACTTCGACATCACGGACGTCCCCCGTATACCCCGCAGCCCCAACTTGAACTTCACGCACGGCAACGCCCTCGATTTCGACGCGGACGGCAACCTACTCCTCTGCTTCCGCGCCCTCGCCGAGGTCACGAAGGTCAACAGGACGACGGGGGAGGTGATGTGGCGCTTCGGGGGCCGGCGCAACGAGTTTACAGTCCTCAATGATCCAGATTGGGGGTTCATGTTTCAGCACGGTCTGCGGTCCGCCGGGCCCAGCTGGATCCAGTTGTTCGATAACAGGGCAAACCCCCCGTCCCGGTTGATCCGCTATTTGATCAATCCCCAGAGCAAGACCGCGTTGCTCACCATCGACTTCAGGGACGCGCCGGATGCCCACAGCCGCACCGGAGGGAGCACGCAGTACCTCTCGAACGGACACACCCTGGTCTCATTCGGCCGCGCCGGAAGGGTCGTCGAGGTGGATGAGACGGGGAGCCGCGCTTGGGAGCTCACCGGCCTCGACGGGATCTACGCGTTCCGCGCGCAGCGCATTCAATCGCTGTACCGGCCCGGCGCGGACGACCCCACCCACTGAGACCCGCGCAGTACGAAGCCGCTCCGTCGCTGCCACTGATTCGCCCCGCAGCGGCCCGGCGGTGGCCCCCACGAGGTGCGGTGCGGTACACTCAGAGCGGGCTTTCGAGAACCAAACGGAGGAACAGCGTGCGTGACATTCGACATTGGGCGGCGGTCGCGGCCGCCACGGTAGCGTTCGCGGCCTGCGGCGAGGACCAGGGACCCACGGCGACGATCGAGAGCGTCGAGGTCCAGGCCAACCCGATCAACGTGATCAGCGCCGTCTCGGTGGTCACGGGCGCCGGGTTCGACGCCGCCTTCGTGCGCTACTGGCAGGAGGGCGGCGCGGCACAGGAGTCGCCACCCTACGAGTTCGAGGACGGGGTGGCGCGGGTGCCCGTATTGGGACTGGAGCCGTCCGCCACGTATCTGGTGGAGACCAGCCTGCTGCTGGGCGACTCGGTGATCACCGGGGTCGACACCTCGGAGTTCCTCACCGACACCCTGCCCGACTGGATCCCCGCGATCGGCGCGCAGGGCAGCGACACCACGCCCGGCTTCGTCGCGCTGTCTCTGCCGGGCGGGCCGGTGATCGTGGACAATACGGGCCGGGTCGTGTGGTATAAGCACACCCCCGACGGCACGCTCAACTCCTTTCAGGTGCACCCCGACGGGCATTACACGCTGCTGGGCCTGTCGGGCTCGGATCGGGTGTTCGGGGTGCTGAACGAGCTCGGCGAGGAGATCGGGAACTTGAGCTGCGTGGGGCGTCCGACTCGGTTCCACGAGGTGATGCTCGAGGCGGACGGCAGTGCCTGGATCCTGTGTGATGAGACGCGGACCATGGACCTCTCGGGCGTGGGCGGCGTGGACTCCGCCCAGGTCACGGCCACCGTCGTCCAACACCTGAGCATCGATGGCGAGCTGCTGTTCGAGTGGAACGCGTTCGATCACTTCGAGATCACGGACCTGCCCGCGGTGCCCAACGGTCCCAACGTGAACTTCACCCACGGCAACGGCATCGATTTCGACGAGGACGGCAACCTGCTGCTGTCGTTCCGCAGCCTGAACGAGATCACGAAGGTGGACAGCGCGACGGGCGAGGTGTTGTGGCGCTTCGGCGGCGTCCGGAACCAGTTCTCCTTCGTGAACGACCCGGATCCCGGATTCGCGCGCCAGCACGGGGTGCGGCGGGCTGGGCCCGGCATGGTCCAATTGCTCGACAACGGCTCCACGCCGCCGTCCCGGGGCGCACGATACCTCCTCAACCCGGTGACGAAGACGGCTGTGCTGGTGGTGGGATTCGAGGATGGGCCCGACACCTTCGCGTCGGTGGGAGGGAGCACCCAGTACCTCACGAACGGGCACGCGCTGATCTCGTTCGGTCGTGGCAGCAGGGTCGTCGAATTCGACGAGGCCGGCAACCTCGCCTGGGAGGTCACCGGGATCGACGGACTCTACATCTTCCGGGCGCAGCGGATCGGCTCGCTCTATGCACCCGGCTCAGGGGATCCCACACGTTAGCGGGCCGCGCGATTGAGACAGGGCAGGAGCAATACGAGCGCCCCTGGTTCCCGTGGGAACCGGGGGCGCTCCTCGTTAGTTCACCGGCAGGATGTTGTCAGCTCCCCGCCGCTACGCGTCCGACCTGGTTAGGCCGGCGTCAGGAAGACCCGGATCTGGTACCACCACGGATCCGGCACATCGTGCGGGTCGTACACCTCGACGTTGATCAGATAGTCCCCCGCCGGCAAGACCGCACTGGCGGCCTCGGGGTTGGCCCCAGTCGCCATGCCGAAGCCCAAGACGTCGGCGAAGTAGTCGAACGCGGTGGAGCAGCCGGACTGCACGAAAATGTCGAGGTCCGCGTCGGCGCCGGTGCCGCCCCAAGCGACCTCGAAGCTGGTATCACCGCCAGGGATCGTGACGCACCAGAAGTCACGGACATCGTCGCTCGCCGAGGATCCCCGGTTGATGTTGGCCGATCCGAAGGCGGCCGTCGTGGGCGTGCCGCCACCAGGCACGTCCAGGTCGTTGGCCGGCTCGTCGCCGTCCTGGGTCAGCGCCACCGGGTCCGCCAGCACGAGCTCCGCCAGCGGGAACTCGCCCAGGAACAGGACGTCGGTGAGCGTGACCTCGGCGGCCGCGACGGCCGCCGCAGCCGACCAGGAGAACACCATCTCGCTGGCGGTCAGGCTGAGGATGTCCGCCGACGCCCCGTCCACCAGCACGCCGCTCGTGCCCGAGGTGTCGAACTCGATCACCGGATCGGCCGTGAGGGTAACCTCATCGAGACGGCCGGAGCTGTTCACCGCCGCCGTCCCGGGGAACGTCAGCGGGAACACCAGCGTCGTGAACGACGTCGACACCGCTTCAGCCGTCGCCGTGATGGTGGCCTGCCCCGGATTGATGCCCTTCACGAAGAAGGCGAGCTCCGGCGACGGGTTGCCCGAAAGGATGTCGTCGACGCTCACCGTAGCCACACTCGCGTTCTCCGAGATCACCTCCGGAAGCGGCACGACCGCATTCCCCTGTGCGTCGAGCGTCCGCCCGATGACCGAGGCCGAGTCGCCAGGGAGTAATTGGAGATACGTCCGGGACGTCACCACCCGCGCGGGGCCGGTGCGGAGAGCCTCAGTCGGATCCTCCGTGCAGCCTGCGGTAACCACGAGCCCCAGGCTCATCACGCCTAAGAGAAATCGGTTCATATGGTCCTCACTCCCTATGCGTTGGGTCTATCGACCACCATTCGTCTCGTCAGAAAGTTTCAACCCTTCGTAAATCGTCATCGTGGAAGAACGCCTCCCAGCCAGCACGGGTCGGCTCTCGCACGTTGTTGCTGTACACCAGCGCCCAGTTGCCGAAGCCTGTCTCGTCGACAAACACATACTTGTATCCGCGACCGGTTGCGTAGCGCCACACTTCCCACGGACGCGGCCCGTCGGGCACCGCCTCCTGGAGCCGGAACTCCGGCTCCCCGTACCGGATCAGAATCCGGCCGCGGTCGGTGCGCCACCCCGGCGCCCCTGCCGCGCCACCCTCCCGAAACCGCCGATTCGCCTCTGCCACCAGCGCGTAGAACTCGTCGGCCATCTCGTTGGCCGCCGTCCCCGGCGTGGGATCGCGCTTCGCCCAGAACCGCTCCAGGTAATTGCGTTTCCCCTCCACCGAGAGATCGCCGTACACGCCCCGCTCATCCGCCTCCTCGAGGTGGATCAGCGGACCCTGCAGCGAGTCCATCTGCACCTCGGTCAGGTGGGCGAACCGGCCCGCCTCCTCCGCGGGACTCTGCGCCAAGGCAACATCGGTGTCGAAGCCCGCCATGGTGAATCCGGCGTCCCGGCGCAGCTCTTCGTCGCCCAACCGCACCGTCATCTCCAACCGATACTCGCCGGGCGGCAGCCCCTCGAGGTTCAGCCCGGAGTTGACCACCCCTCCCGCCGGCGGAACGTCCAGCTCCAGCGGGGGCGCCACGATCAACTCCCGACCCCCGGCTCCGATGACCCGAGCCACCACCCTCGCCGTCACCTGCTGCCCCGGATACAACTCGAGGTAGTAGTACAGGGTCGCCTGCGTCGGCGTGAGCACGGGCCGCGTCGCCGCGGTGAGGAACAGCGTGCCCTTCCTGACCTCCCCGGGCGCCGCCACCGTATCGCCGGGCCCACCGCGCCGCATTGTGGGTGCCAGGAGCAGGTCAGACGTCCCTGGTGCTGCGTCAAACGCCCGAACCTCTACGCTCCGCCGCATGACGCGGCCCGACGCTGAATCGCTGACCGCCACCTCCATGGTGTAGAGGCCCGGCTGCGCGGCGAACGTGAAGTACTCGACCGAGGACGTCCCTTCCACGCGCAGCACGGCCGACGACACCGCTTGCGACCACTCGGACTCGTGCAACACGAGCCCGGAACTGTCGCGCACGCTCACGGAGATGGCGTAGACGCCGCCAACGTCCTCCGAGAGCGGCTGCACCAGGGAGAACGGCACCTGGCAGAACGCGTTCACCCACGTCGTGCCGCCGCGGTAGAACCGCGCGGCAGTCAGCTCCAAATCCCCCTCTGTCTGTGCCGCGAGTGCCGACGTCAGGACCAGCAGTGCGGCCAGTGCGAGAACCCAACCCAGTTTCCGCATGCCAAATAGCTCAGCGTCGGGGGTCGGCCGCAGCCGACCCCCGCCCGCCTCAATACCTACCAGTGGACTGTAGCGCTCCAGTAGTGCGTCGCATTCAGGAGCCCGAGATTCCTATACGCGTAGTCCAGCGACAAGCCGAACCCGTAGCCGCGATCGAACATCAGCCCGCCACCAAACGACAGCCCGTCCAAACCCTGGCCGCTCGCCGTCGACTCGAAGCCGGCGGCACCGGTCGGATCGATGTTGTTGTCGGTCTGATACTGGTAGCCGCCCCGCAGCATCGCGCCGAATCCGCTCTGGCTGATGTCTAGCAGCGCGAATTCCAACGCGCCACCCGCCGACGGATCGGAGTTGTTCGGCTGATTGAACTCGCCCATCACCGTGAGTCGGCTGGCTGAGTTGTTGATGAAGTCGAACGCGACCCCGAACCGGAACATGATCGGCAGCGCCCAATCCTTCGTACGCAGGCGCGCTTCGGCCGGTTGCTGCGGGATGTTCTGCTGACCTTGTGGCGGATCACGCTCGACCCCCACCCCCAGCGGCGTGCCGTCATGCTTGAGCGAGGACCCGAGGTTCTGAATCACGAACGATGCCGAGATGGGTCGCTCGCCGATCCGCGCATGGAAGCTCGTGCCGAAGTCCAACGCGTACGAGCTCGCCGTTGTCTCGCCCAGCGCATCCACGATGAGCTTCCCGGTGATACCGGCCGAGAACCGATCCGAGAAGTTCTGCGAGTAGGTCAGACCCAAATAGGTGGATCGAACGTCGTACTGGGTCCCATCACCGTCGGGGGCGTCGACCGTGTACACGGGCTGGTTCGAGAAACCGAACGTGCCCACGTGTACCCCGACGGCGCGGGCGCCACCGCCGAACGGGAACGCGATGCCGGCCCAGTTGTAACGCGTGTCTGCGACGTACTTGTAGGTCGACACGAGCACACCGCCGCGATCCATCAGGGCCAGGCCAGCCGGGTTCCAGTACAGCGCGTCGATGTCGTTGACCAAGGCCGCATAGGCACCGCCGAGAGCCGCCCCGCGGGCACCTGCCCCGAGGAGTAGAAACTCTCCTGCCGTGGTTCCGTATGCGGTGTTATCGACGTCCGCGAGGTTTGTCGGCTCATCCACAACCTGTTGCGCGTTCGCAGGCGCTGTCACGAACAGGCCGACCACCACCGCCACGCCTATGACTCGAATGAACAAACGCATCATACGTGCCTCCGATTCGGCGGGGCGGGGCGCTCAGGCCCCGCCCCGCCGCTGGTGTCCGTTACCGCGCCATGTTGACGATCGTAAACCGGCCTACCCTCTCTTGACCCGTGGCCGTCTCGACGTGGTAGAAGTACACGCCGCTGGCGACGAATTGGGCATTCCGGTTCCGGAGGTTCCACGTGGCCGTACCGCCGCCCGCGGGATCGTTGTGCTCGATCATTGACACGAGGATCCCGCCCAACGAGTAGATCCGAATGATCGCCTGCGTGGGCAGGTTGATGAACTGTAAGGTCTTCTCGTCCCCCGTCGCCTCGATGGACGTCGTCACATAGTACGGATCCGGCACAGTGTGCACGGAGTCGAGGTCGACAGTCGCGGTATCGGGGTACAGTGCCCCCTGGCCCGTCGTCGCCCGGATCCTCAGCCCCGGAATCGGGGCGTTGGACGGCTCGGGCGCGAAGGAGTAGTTCCCTGTCCCGCGCGAAGGAGTAGTTCCCTGTCCCACCTTCACGGTTCACCTGACCCATGTAGGTCCGCAGGGTCCACATCACGTTGGTCGGCATTGCGGCAACGTTGAAGTAGAACACCTCGCTGTTGATCCACAGGCCGAACCCTGAACCCTCGGTGCCGTTCGTGTGGTCACCGTCGGTGTCGGTAGGCAGGAGACCACCGGCTGCGGTGATCGTCGGCGCCCACGTGCGCGACGCGCAACCTGTCTGATCCCAGTTGCCCATGCCCGTGAAGCACGCCCCCTGGGGCCAGTCCTCATACGTGATCAGGCCGTCAGGGGCCGGCACCAACGTCTTACAACCGGCGCATGAAGCGTCCGGGATGAAGCCCCAACCCACGCGGTTCTGCGGCTGGAACTGCATCAACATGTTGTGCGTGATGTCGACCACCGAGTCGATCACGCCCGGCGCACCCCAGTACACCTGTATGTCCGCAGCGCGGAACCCGTGGTACACCGTCTGCATCGGACGCCGCGTGTGGGCGTCTGCATTCTCCCACGGCGCAAACGGCGCCGGCGAGTAGATCGCCGTGACTCCCGTCAGCATGCCGTGCCCGCCCAGAAGGGTCGGGTGGGCCATTGTCTCGTTGGCTCCGTCGAACCAGCGCGAGCCACCGTAGTCCACCGCACCGTTGGCATCGAACATCGGCGGATCCTGCACGTCGAAGAACGCACCCTCCACCTGCGGATGCCAGTCGGTATCCTTCGACTGGAACGCCACCGGGTTGGCCGAGATCTGAGTCTGAATCTTGCCAGCCCACGGCACCTCACCCAGGCCGAGCGAGTCGGCCAGGGCCGAGTTCGCCTCCAGCAGCCCCTCGATCGGGCCCATCACCGCCGGGCCGTCCTCCTGTCCGAGCGGCAGCCCAGGGCTGAATGACGAGATACCCGTCGCTGTCCCATGCAGGTAGTACGTCCCGTCGTGATAGTAGAACAGGACCACCGAGTCGACCTCGACGAACGCCTCCAAACCCGGGGTCACCAGGTTGTCGGCAAACAGCTGAGCACCCAGCGCCTCGAAGGCACCCGAAGGCGGCATCGGGCCGCTGAACGTGCCCGTCGCCGGGTCGATCGTCGGATACGCCGCCGCCGGGTCCAGCACGTTGTTGTCCCGGTCGATCAGCTCGAGTGTCACGTCATCGGCCGCCACCTTGTTGGCCGCAGTGCTGCGCGGCGTCGTCGACTGGCTCACCAGCGGCGACTCCAGTGAGGTGGGGCCGGAGGCATACGAGTTTACGTCGTACGCCGTCACTGCGTAGTAGTATGTGAAGCCGTTCAGCACGTCGTTATCCACGAACGCGAACGGCACGCCCGTGTCGCGCAGCCCGGCGAACTGGGTGTTCCCACCACCCGTGACCGCCGTATCGGCATCCACGATGAACACCGACCCGTCGGCCAGCTCCGTGCGTGACCCCGCCTTCACCTGCGCGACATCATCAATCAGCGGGACGTCGTTGGGGAACGTCGGGCAGTCGGTCGTGATGCCCAGCTCCGGAGCGCAGTTGCCGTCATAGGCGAACCCACCCCAGTTGTCGGTGAACACCGTGCCCGCATAGTCGTACTCCGCGACCAGCACCAACTGGCTGGCCACGCGGCCCCGGTAGATCCGGTAGCCCTCAACGTCGAACTCGCGGAAGTTGGCGTCGAACAACGGAGACAACGGATCCGACGCGATACCGAAGAACGGATCGCCCGTCACCTCCGACGGCGTCGTCTCCCACACCACCGTAACGGTGTTGTCGCCCGGTACCAGGAAGAAGGGCGGCACCTCAGGCGCGAACGGCAGCAGGAACTTGTTGTCGAACACCGCCTGCGCCACCAGCGCCTTGTCCAGCAGCGACCGCGGCACCGAGACGACCTCGTCCTGCTCGATCACGCTGTTGCCGTTGTCGTCGTTGTGGGTCAGCCACCCGGCAACCGAGTCCAGCGGCCGGATGCATTCGTTGCCCGGGTTGCGGCCGCAGACGCCCCCAAAGATCGAGTCGCCCGTGTACGGGGTCAGCGGCTTGAGGTCTCCGCCGATCTGCCCGCTGGTGAGCAGCGCGTCCGCCACAGGCGCGGCGTGCACGTACGCCACGACGATGGTCGCCGTCCCACCGGGGGCCAGATCGAACGGCCCGGAGGACTGATAGAAGCGGGTGTCTTCAAACTGTTGGTACAGGAAGCACAACCTCCGCTCCTTGGGGTTCGGGAAGTCGCAGGGGTTGTCCCCCGCCGCCACGCTGATGTTCCCCGAGATGTAGCGCCACATCTGGACCACGCCATCCGGATCCGGGAACCCGGTACTCGTGTTCAGCGTGTTGGAGAACATCGTGAGCCCGATCTGGAGGCCCGTGATCGGGTCGACGGGGCTCCTGAGGTACTTCACCCCGACGAACCCGGGAGCGGGGTAGAACGGCGGACCATTGATGTCCGGCGAGTAGGTGAAGATGTCCTCCACGAAGTCCCTCTTGTAGGCAAGCGCCATCTCGAACGGCAGGATGGCCGACGAATAGTTCTCCGTCGCCGTACCCACATCGGGGTCCATGAAGAACGCTGCGTAGAAGTCCGTAAACGTGTAGCCCTCTGCCGGGATGTCGATCCCGAACCGGGCCTCGGTGCCCGTCACGTAATCCACGGCGATGTCGTACACGCTGTCCTGGACGTCGGTGTGCAGGCCGTTGTACGCCGCCCGGTCCGTGGCCGAGATGTTGTAGAAGTCGTAAACGAAATAGACAATGTCCTCATTGCCGGACGGGAAGTTCCAGGCGAGGCCGCGCTCCTCCACGAGCACTCCCAGAGGGTGCACCCGGCCGCCTGCGACGTTGGGATTCCCGTCCCACGTCCGGACCCAGAGGTCCTGCTGCGCCAGCGTCTTCCGCCCGATCAGGACGGGGGCGTAGAGCGCGGTGTCCCTCACGAATGCCTGGGTCGGCCAGGCCTCGAGATCAGCCGGGTCCAGCGAGTTGTAGGTCAGTGTGACCGGGTCGCCGCCTGGCTCGGTGCCCTTCGGGTCCATGAAGAAGACCCCGGTCGTGTCACCGTTCCACACGAAGCCGGGCGGTCCGTCTATGATCCCGGCCAGCTGCAGGCCCGAGTTGAAGATGTACTGGTTGGGGGTACCCACCGGCCAGAAGCCGCCCCCCACGCCCGGCGAGTTCGTCGGGTCGACGCAGACCTCGCCGAGGTTGTTGATGCCGCAGAAGACGCGGTTGACGTCTAGGGTGCCGAACTGCGCCGCGAAGAGGTTGAAGCCCCCACGCGAGCGCCTGCCCCGGCGGCCCTCTTCCGCCTGCGCGGCCTGGAAGCTCACCGCCCCCAGGAGCGCCATAACCGCGGCAACGCGGACTGCGCGGATAAACGAGTTTGTCCTCATAATCATCCGATCCTCAGATGTTGTCGCCTCAGGCGGGCGACGCCGCGGTCACCCGACCGCTGCGCCGCCCGCGCGCCGATTCCTCGTTAGAAGGCCAACTCCACGCCCAGGCGAATGTGCAACGGGTTGCCCAGGAACACCTGCTCGCCGTTGAACCGTTGATACCACGCCCCGAGCGCTGTCAGCTGCTCGTCCAGATCGTAGATCATGTCGCCGTTGCCGAACCGCGCCTCGGCGCCCCGCACCAGCACACACGAGGCCTCATTGCCGGTACCCGTCCAGCCATCACAGTCGGAGACGTCGATCGCCTCGATCTCCTCGCCGTCCTTGATGACGGTGGTCTGGCGCGCGCTACCGGCGTCGCCCCGCAAGCGGGTGAGCTCCGAGCTGACCTGGCTATCGAAGTACTCTTCGCTCGTCACGTCGCCCGTCTCGGCGAAGATCCCGACCACGTTCCGGATGTTGAACAGGTTCCGGAAATCGGCATACAGCGTCCAATCGGTCGGCCCTAGCCGCAAGCCCTTGGTGACCCGCAAATCGAAGTTGTACTGCCACGGCAGCTCGCGCCCGTTCAGCACGTCGTCCTCGTTTTCGCCCTCCAGCCCGAACGGCGTGCCGCCGAATGCCTGCTGGCCTCTGCCCGCATCAACGAGCTTGGTGTACGGCAGACCGCTCACGAAGCGGAACCGCATGAACAGCCCCGCGTTGCGCAGCACCTGGCCGTACCAGGTCCCCTGCTCGAAGTCATTCGGCCAATTGAACGACAGCGAGCCGGTGATGTTGTGCGACCGGTCGTCGTCCGTCCGGAAGGTCGCCTGCGCCGGCGGCTGCCGGTCACCGGTCACGGCAACGAAGCTACGCGCGGTGGTATTGAGGTAGGTCCGCGGGTTGGAGCCCGTTCCCTTGGCAGCCTGGAACGTGTAGGAGACCTGCCCGTTGAACCAGTTGCCGATACGCTGCAACAGGCTGAGCTCGAAGCCCTTCGTGTTGCCGAAGTCTGCGTTGGTCAGCACGTTCACCGGGGCGATACGCTCCACCAACGGATCGAAGAAATCGATGATCCGGTAGGTGAGGTCCGCCACCTTGTCCTTGTTGAACATCGCAAGGTCGAACACTAGGTCGCGCGTGAATGCGTGCCGCACGCCGAACTCGAACATGATCGTCTTGCCGTGCCGCACGTCGCCGCCGAACGCGTCGTTCGTGTTGGTGATCGTGAGGTCGTTGTTCATCGACCCGTACACGTTCTCGCCGTCAGGCGACTGCACCTGGTGCGCGTACGACAGCCGGACGTTGGTCCGGTCGGTCACCGGGAAAGACACCCGGAGCCGCGGCGACCACGCCGTGTGCGTCTCGGCCTTCGCCCAGACGAACTCGTAGATCGCGGAGTCTGCTTCACACGCCGAGCCGACGCAGGTCAGCTGCTCGATCGGCACGTCGGGATCGTACGCCGGATGCGTGAAGGTCCGGGCCGGCGTCAGTGGGAACACACCATCTGCATTCCAGGAGTCCCACCGCAGCCCCAGCTCCAGCACCACGTCGCCCAGGTCCAGGCGGTCCTGAATGTACGCGGCCCAGCGCTTCGGGTCTTGGGCAAAGATGTCCTGGAAGGCCGGATCCTGAATGCTGGCATTCCACTCGTTGACCCGGCCCGACATTCCCTCGACACCGAACTTGAGCCGGTTGTAGCGGTCGAACTGCCAGTCCACGTTCAGCCGGCCGATGGCGCGGCGCTCGTAGCCGAGCTGGCCGAAGCCGCGGTCCAAACCGCCGGTGCGCCAACCGGTGATCATCCCGTACGGGTTCATCCGGTAGGTCTGCTTCTGGAGCAGATCCCCCCGGTCGAGGTAGGGCAACCGCGTGCCCAGGTTGTCGCGCACGTTCTTGATCAGCCGCTCCCAATCGTCCTGGCTCTCTAGAGCGTTGATCGTGCGCGACCGGCCATCCGCCATCAGCTCGTACTGGTCGGCGGTGTCAGCCGAGAACGTGTCGAAGTCCACCAGGAACTTCATGGTGGAGAAGCTCAGCCCCATTGCCGGGCTGCGGTTGTTCAGGTCCCACTCCTTGTCCAGCACGCCGCCGCGCTGCCGGTCGATCTGCCACGAGAGATTGAGGTCGAACGCCAGCTCGGTCTCGGCAGTGCGGAACACCTGCTGCACCCAGTTCAGGATGTACACCTGGGAATTTGTCCGCGTCCCTTGGTAGGCATCGGGGTTGAAGACGCCGTTACCGGGGTTCGTGCGGTCCTGATCCTGGTCCAACAGGCCCGAGAGCGAGACCCGCGAGCCGGTGCCGTACGAGTACGTCAGCTTGGCGTTTGCCCGCCACTGCGTGCTGAAGTCATACGGAAGCCGCCGACCCTGGCACTCCTGACCGTAGTTGGTAAGGATCTCGTCCCGCAGGGCGCTCTGCGACTCCGGGTCGGCCTCCGGGCACGTGCCGGTGAACTGCACAAACCGGGGAATGTCGAGGGTAGCCGAGTCACCCGCCTCGCCAGCGATCGTGACGGTCGGGCCCAGAGTCGAGTCCAGCCCGCCCAGCGTGTAGTACGGCACATCCTCCCAGCCCATCCCGCGGCGGTTGGACACCTCGCCGCGCAGCGTGCCGCCGACGAAGAACGTCAGGTTGCCGAAGATCGGCCCGGAGAGGGAGCCCTCGAACCGGTTGAAGCCGACGCTGATCGAGTTACCGAACACCTCGTCGGTCTCGTACACCAGGTTCCCCTGGAATCGCGGACCGCCCGAGCGCGTGACCAGCGAGATCACGCCGGACTGCGCGTCACCGTACTCCGCGCCCAGCGCTCCCGTGGTCACCGACGCTTCCTCCGTCGCGTTGGTGGCGACATTGAGCTGGGCCCCGCCGGTGCGCAGCCGCCGTACCGGCACGCCGTCGACGTAGACGACCGCCTCACCCGGCCGGCCGCCGCGGAGCGACAATCCGTTTACACAGGCCGGGCTATTCGAGTCACGGCCCGTGCACGACTCGACCACGCCCGGCTGCAGGCTGATTGCCGCCCGGGGGTCGTCCACCGGTAGCTGATCGATGGTCTGTCCGGTGATGGTGGTCTTGGAGGTGACCTGGTCCCGCGGCACGATCGGCGTCTCAGCGGCCGTGATCGTGATGGCCTCGAGGGCCACCGCGCCTGAGAGACCGAAGTTCACGGTCAGCGTCTGGTCGCCCAGCACGCGAAGAGCGCGAACTTCCGCGGGTTGGTACCCAATGAATTGTGCCCGCATGTCGTAGGTACCAGCGGGCACGTTGTTAAAGAAGTAAAACCCATCCTCGTTCGTGAGCGCCGCAAACGCGGTTCCCAGGACGAAGACCTGGGCGTTCGCGACGGGCTGGCCGGTGGGATCCAGCACCGTTCCCTGGACCTTACCGCCCACGCCCTGCGCTGTGAGTTCACTGGCCCCCAGCGCAAGCACGGCCACGGCCAGCAGCACCCGTGCGAGGCGCCCGAAGGCAATTCGACGATTCTCTGTCATGGACGCTTCCTCCATTGACATGGACCTCTAAGACACTACCAGTTGGCAACTTGGCGACACGCCACCGAAACTACACATGACAGTCAGCCCGAAGGCGGAGCCGTCGTGAGGGAAAAAACCGGTGTTGTGTCGGGAGCTAAAGAAAGGCTGACGAAAATCTTGCGTGAGGCTCACCCTCCTAGTGTGACTTTGGCGAATCTACCCCAATGGTTGCGCGTGTCAAGCACGGCCAACCGAACAAAAACCGAACGCACTTATCCCCCCTGCACAGGGCCCTCACCCCCCCGTAATGAGAGTGGTCTGGGGGGACGCCGGGGTTACCTCGACGCCTGCCACGTCCATCACCACGTTGATCTCACTGCGCACCCCGAAGCGGCCGGGCAGGTAGACTCCTGGCTCCACCGAGAAGGCCACGCCCTCGATGAGCTCGCGCACGTCGTGGGTCTCGAAGTCGTCGAGATGCGGCCCCGAGCCGTGCAGCTCCAGATCGATGGAGTGCCCGGTGCGGTGCACGAAGGCCGCACCGAAGCCCCGCTCGGTGATGATCGCCCGTGCCACGGTGTCGAGGGTGGCGCCGTTCACCGCCTCACCAGCCGCCGTGGCCGTCCGGACCCGATCCACCACTGCGTCCCGGGCCTGCCGCACCGTCTCCCAGACCTGCACGACCTCTTCCGCCGGAGCGCCGCCGGCGTACCCCATCCACGTCTGGTCCGCCCACACCGTATTGGGGGAGCAGCGGCCCCACAAATCCAGGAGCACCACGTCGCCTGCCGCCAGCGTGCGATCCGTCGCTTCCTCGGGAGCGTAATGGGGGTTAGCGGCGTGGGCACCGAAGGCGACGATGGGCGGATCCTCCGTCTCCAACCCCGCCCGGGCCATGGCTTCCAGCACCTTCCGCTGCACCCGGACCTCGCTGGCGGAGCCCACCTCGTGGACCACCCGCCCCAGCGTCTCCCGGGCGATGGCCGCCAGGTGCTCGGCCGCAAGGCGGTGGTCCTCCACCTCGGTCGCCGACCAGCGGGACGCAAACTGGCTCACCAGGGGCGCCGACGAGACCAGGGTGGCCCCGAACCGCCGCAACAGCTCCACCACGCCGGCGGGCACCAGGTCGAGGTACGGCACCGCGTTCTCCGGCGAGATCTCCATGGCGATCCGCCGCCCACCCACTGTCTGCGTGAGGAGCTGGTGCAGTTCCTGCCAGGTGGTGTAGACATCGAACTCGCCGGAGAACTCCGGCATGGCAGTGCGGTCCAGGCTATGCACCACCGCTCGCGGCGGTCCCACCGCCGGAAGCCAGAGGAACACGCGCCGCGAGAGCATCCCCGTCAGGCCCAGCACCCGTCGGGCAACGGGGTTGCTGTCGTGGAAGTCGTACACCAGCCAGCCGTCGAGCCCCCGCTGCCTGAGCGTCGCGCTCAGCGCTTCCTGATCGATATGCCCCAGTGGCGTCATGTTCCGCTCCTCAGCTCGCCGCGGTGTCCCACCGGCAGCCCGGTGCGCCCCGCGCCGCGCAGCTCACGTGCTGGACCGCCCCGTCGAAGTTCGTGAAGCGGCGCAGGAGCGCCGCCATTGCCGAACCGTAGAACCCGCACGCGCTGCCGTCTTCCGTGGCGTGTACCGAGGGGAGTCCCTCCGCCGCGGCGGCCACCTGGGCTCCATCACGGGTCAGCGCGATGGCAAAGGTCCGCTCCACCACACGCCGCGCCAGAGTGAACCCCAGCCGGCGTCGGGTGCCCGGCGGCGCCGCGCGCCACAGGAGACGCACCGTCAGGGGGACCCGCGCCGCGGCGTGAGCCGCAGCGCGGCGGCCGGCGTCCGCAAAGACCAAACCGGCGTCGTTGCGCCGGCCCGCCAGGCGCATCAGCGCAGCGGCCTCTGCGGGATCGACACCCCGGTTCCTGCGAGCCAGCGCCTCGTACCGCTCGATCTGCGCCGCCACGGTGCGGCTGGTACCGAGGCGCGGCGTGACGAGCTCCGGGTGGAGGCCGGTCGGATCCTCAGACGCCGGCACGTCGAGGTCGCGCATCGTCTCGAGCAGCGCCAGGGGGATGATGGCGTGAAGTGGTCGCCCAGAGCCAGCCATTGGGAGTCGCGTGAAGGTACGGGAATCCGGCGCGCAAGTTAGCCCAACATCTCACCCGATACCACCCTGTTGCGCGGCGGCGGCCGCGGGGCGATTCTACCCGCACGTCGAGACACCGCCCACCATGGGGAACGCCACAGCGTGACATCGGCACCGGACGAGAAACGCCGGGCTTTCGAGGCGGAAGCCCTGCCCCATCTCGATACCGTCTACCGGGTCGCCCTGCGCCTCTCGGGCAATGAGGCGCAGGCCGAAGACCTGGTCCAGGAAACCATGCTCAAGGCGTACCGGTCGTGGCACCAGTACAAGCCGGGCACGAACGTCCGGGCGTGGCTCCTGACCATTCTCCGCCACACGTTCATCAACGAGTACCGCAAGGCACGGCGGAAGGCGGTGGAGGTGGACGTGAACCGCATCGAGGCGTTCACGGTCTTCGAGCAGGTCCAGGAGACAGACCCCGAGGGACGCTTCTTCGATCAACTGGTGGATGAGGAGGTGCTGGGTGCGATCGACCGCCTGCCCGACGAGTTTCGGGAGACCCTCATCCTGAGCGACATCGAGGGGCTTTCCTACGCTGAGATCGCGAACATCACGGAGGTCCCGGTGGGAACGGTGAAGTCGCGCTTGTTCCGAGCGCGGCAGGCGCTGCAGCGGGAGCTATACGACTACGCTGCAGAGATGGGCTACATCAAGAGGCGAGAGGAATGACCAACGGGCCCCGGGAGATCGACTGCCAGGAGGCGCTCGATCGTCTCTACGAGTACATCGACGAGGAATTGACCCCGGAAAGGGCCAAGGAGATACGGGCTCACCTCAAGAAGTGCGCTCCGTGCCTCGCCGTCACGGAGTTCGAGGCGGCCTACATCAGGTTCTTGGAGGCCCGCACCCGCGCCAAGGAAGCCCCCGAGGGCCTCAGGAAGCGCGTGCTGGAGCAGCTCCTCTTCGAAACCGAGCCACCGCCGCAGGAGCCATGACGCCGGGGGCCGCGGCCGCACTGGCCGGCGGCCTGGCCCTGGCGGGACATGTGATCGGCTGGCTCACGGCCGCCGGTGCCGTCGCCGCCACCGCGGTCGGCGCCGTCATCTTCGCGGGGGCTGGGGTGCCGGGGGCCGCCCTCCTCGCGCTGTTCTTCGTCTCCGGCAGCTCACTCACGTACACGGCTGGACTGCAGCGCCGTCCACATGGCGTCCGGCCGGCCACCGGTCGAACCGGTCGCCAGGTTCTCGCCAACGGCTCCTGGGCGGCGCTGGGAGCCGCGCTGGCGTGGGCGGGGCACGCAGCCGGCTGGCCGGTCCTGGTCGGAGCCCTGGCAGCGGCCCAGGCCGACACGTGGGCGACCGAGATCGGCTTGCGGGCTGGGGTGGCTCCACGGCTCATCGCGTCGGGGCGGCCGGTTCCCCCCGGCACCTCCGGGGCGGTGACCTGGCTCGGGACTCTGGGCGGCGTGCTGGGCGCAGCGGTGATGGCCGGACTCGCGGTCGCGGTGGGCATCCCGTGGGGCGCCGCCCTCGCCGGCGGCGGGGGGGGTGTCCTCGGGATGCTGGGAGACTCGGTCCTGGGTTCCACGGTGCAGGCTGTGTTCCACTGCCAGCAGTGCGACGAGCGGACGGAGCGATCCGTCCACGGCTGCGGGACAACGGCCCAACTGGTGCGGGGAATCGGGTGGCTGGGCAACAACGCGGTCAATCTGGCGGCCTCCGGGCTCGGGGCGCTGGCGGCGCTCCTGCTCTGGGCCGCGGCGGCTGCGCTCTATTAGGAATACGGCAGACGATCGGGTTGGGGCGGCCGGGTGCCGGCGACCATAGGAATACGGCAGATGATCGGGTTGGGGCGGCCGGGCGCCGGCGACTATAGGAATACGGCAGACGATCGGGTTGCGGCGGCCGGGGGCCGCAAACTATTAGGAATAAGGCAGATGGTCGGGCTGTGGCGGCCGGGCGCGGGCGACTATTAGGAATACGGCAGATGATCGGGTTGCGGCGGCGGGGGCGCCGGCGGCCGGAACGAGTAGGACCACCACCGGGAGATGCCAGACTATGAGGAATACGATCCGACCACTCGCGGCCGAGTTCCTGGGAACGTCGGCTTTCGTCTTCATCGGCGCCGGCTCCGTGGTGGTGGACGCGGCGACGGGCGGTGAGCTGGGCGTGCTCGGGGTCGCTCTGGCCCACGCCCTGGCTTTTTCGGTCATGGTGACCGCGACCATGAACATCTCCGGCGGCCACCTGAACCCGGCGGTGACGTTTGGCGTGTGGCTGGCGGGGAAGATCGACGGGAAGCTGGCGGGCCTCTACGTGGTCACCCAGCTCGCCGCGGGGGTTCTGGCGGTCCTGCTGGTCCGTCTCCTTCTGCCCGGGATGGCCGGCGGGGTGAGCGGCTACGGGGTCCCGCGGATCTCCGGGCTCATTACCGACACGCAGGCCGTGCTCATCGAGGCGGTTCTCACGCTCTTCCTGGTCAGCGCCGTCTTCGGCACCGCCGTCTCCAAGGAGGCGCCCCGCGTGGGCGGCTTCGGGATCGGCCTCGTGCTGCTGTTCGACATCCTGGTGGGCGGCCCGCTCACTGGCGCGGCCATGAACCCCGCCCGGGCCTTCGGCCCCGCCCTGGTGGGCGGGCAGTGGACCGGGCACATCATCTACTGGATCGGCCCCCTGCTGGGCGCCGCCGTGGCGGGCGTGGTGTGGAAGTGGATGATGCCGCGGGAGGGGGAGTAGCGACGAAGCGAGCGGCCGGTGAGGTCAACCCCGAGAGCGCATCTGCGCTCGCACCCGCACGTACAGCGACACCGCGTACACCACGATGACGATCGCCGCCACGATGTACGCCGCCACCATGTACCCGCCGTTGTCAGGGTACTCCATCGACGATCTCCTGCTCGCGCACGTCCTCCAGGACGGCAAGCGCGTAGCGCATTATGAGGAATCCGAGGTACATGGCGGTGAACACCGCAATCGAGCTCAGCAACGTCACCAGCATCGCGCTCGGTAGGGACGGTCGCTCGGGCTTCATCAGCACGGGCTCGGGGTGCAGCGTGCGGAACCAGTACACCGTCACGTGAATGAACGGCACCAGCACGAGCGCCATCACTCCCATCACGGCGGAGAACCGCGCCCGGACGTCAAAGTCGCTGAGGGCGCCCCGCAACACCAGGTAGCCCACGAAGAGCAAGAAGATGAATAGGGTGGAGGTGAGCCGGGCGTCCCACGTCCACCACGTGCCCCACACGGGCTTCCCCCACAGCGGCCCGGTGGTGAGCATCACGACGGCGAAGGCAACGCCCACCTCGGCCGAGCTGGAGGCCACCAGATCCAGCTTGCGATCCCGCATGAAGAGGTAGATCAGGCTCACCACCCCGGTCACCAGGAAGGCGAGGAGCGCCGCCCACGCTACCGGAGCGTGGACGTAGAAGATCTTCTGCGCCAGGCCCTGGGTCCGCTCGACGGGCGTGAACATCAGCGCACGCACGTAGATGCCGGCAAGGCCCAAGAGCGCCGCCGCGGTGATCATGCCGCCCAGGCGCGCTGTCCTGAGCGCGCTGTCGCGCCTAGTCATTCCTCTAGGATCGCCTCGAACAGAAAGAGTGAAAGCGTGAAGAAGATGATGACGAACCCGGCGAGCAAGCTAAGCCAGCCGGAGAGCTCGCTCAAGGGCCGCAGCGCCACGATCTGGCGGGTCAGATTCACGGCGGCCACCACCGGTGGGAAGAGGAACGGCAGCAGCAGGACCGGCAGCATCACTTCCGAGAACCGCGTGCGGACCACCATGGCGCTGATCAGCGTTCCCACCGCAACGAACCCCACCGTCGCCAGCGCGATCACCAGCAGCAGCACCGGGAGCTGCCGCCAGATCGGCACATTGTAGAAGAGCACGAACACCGGGAGCGATACGAGCTCGACGACCCCGATGAAGATGAGATTCCCGAATACCTTGCCGAGAAAGACCGCCGTGGGGGTGGCCGGCGTGAGCCGGAGTCCATCGATGGCCCGATTCTCCCGCTCCAACAGGAAGGCCCGGTTGAGACCGAGCATCCCGGCGAAGGTGAATGCGACCCACAGGGCGCCGGGCGCCAGATCCAGGTCCCCCACCGCGGTTCGATCCCGGGCGAAGTAGATCACCGTGAGCACCAGGAAGGCGAAGACCAGCGACGAGAAGAACGCGGTCTTCGTCCGCCGCTCTACCAGGAGATCCTTCGCCGCGATCGCGACGGTGGCCGAGAAGGTGCTAGCCGCCACTGTCCGCCAACTCCCGGTAGCGTGTCACGACATTCCCGGCGTCGCCGTCGCACTGCTCGAGCGCCGCGAGCCGGCCGTTCACCATGTACCCGACCCGGCCGCTGGAGCCCACCAGCTCCACGAGCTGATGGGTGGCGATCACCAGCCCTGCCCCACGGGCTTTGAGCTCCCCGATCACGTCCACCACTGTGCGGGAGGCCGCGTCGTCGAGCCCGGTCAGCGGCTCGTCGAGCAGCAGCACCTCGGGCTCGTGCAGCAGCGCCCGCGCGATGGCCAGCCGCTGGAGCATCCCCCGGCTGAACGTGCCGATTCGCTCACGGGCGACGTGTGCGAGCCCCATGCGCTCCAGGAGCACGTCGAGGCGAGCGCGGTCCCGGACGCCGTGGAGTCGCGCATAGAACGCGAGGTTCTCGCGGGCCGTCAATGCCTCGTACATCATGGTGTGGTGGCCTACCACTCCCACCGCTCCCCGCAGCTCGACGGTTCCCCGGTTGGGCTTCAGCAGGCCGGAAACGACACGCAGCAGAGTCGTCTTGCCGGCCCCATTTCCACCCACCAGGAGCACGGCCTCCCCCGGCGCGACCTCCAACGAGACGTCCCTGACGGCCCAGCGGTGCCCGAAGCGGCGCGAGACGCCGCGCACCGCGACGGTGGGATCAGTGTGCGGCATCGATCCGCTCCGCGAGCTCATCGAGCCCGAACGGCTTCACCAGGTAGCCGCTGTGCCCCATGCCCAGCACCTCAACCAGCGGTTCCACACTGGTGTACGCCGTAGTGATCACCACGGGCAGATCGGGATGATCGGAGCGGATTTGGCGCAGCAGGTCGATACCGTCTGTATCTGGCAGCCGCATGTCCAGCACGATGACGTCCGGCCCGAACGCCGAGAGCTGGGGGATGGCCTCGGCCCCCGTCCCCGCGAACGCCATCCTGTACCGTTCGTCGTAATAGCGGCGGTACGCGCTGCGGAGATCAGCCTCGTCTTCAATGAATAGGACTTTGCGACGTACGCCCGTTTCAGCCATGCGCCTGCAGCACCGGTGAGAGGTGGCCTCCCCGCGGGGTCCAATATAGCACGGACCGCTCCTAGCCGGGGCCCGGATCGAGCTCGAACAGGTCCTCCACCTTTGCGAGGGTCAGGAGGGAGTGGATCGGCCCATTAACTCCTCGCAGCCGGACCGTCACTCCCAGGGCCGCCGCCCGACGCCGCACCAGCAGCAGGGCCCGCATGCCGGCGCTGTCCAGCCTGACGGTGGCGGAGAGATCCACGACCAGCCGCTTACAGCCCGCCGGGACGGCGTCCAGCAGCGTCACGGCCGCGCGCCGAAATGCCTCGCTCCGCTCCAGATCGAGGTGTTCGGGGGCGGCCAGCGCGCGTTCCTGCGAGGTGCCGGGGGCCGGGGCCACGCGCTGGGGAGCCAGGGGGTGCCCTAGGCGGCGCGGAAGCTCCGCCGCAGGTTGCGGAGGCCAGCCAGGGCCGTAACGAAGATGGCCGTGATGATCACCGCCGAGATGACGCACCACTGGCACCACGCGTGGATGACGGCGGCCTCCAGGTAGGTGAGGTACGCGCTGTAGGCAACGCCCAGCGCCGAGCCCGCTACCACAGCCAAGGTCGGCTCAGGGCGCTCGGCCCACCGCGGCTGCAGGCCAACGAGGCTGACGATCAGCAGCACCAGATAGCCGGCGACGCCGAAGAAGGCGACGGGAATGCCGAACGCCTCCGAGTGCTGGGAGAGCTGCACCGTCTCGCAGCCATCGTTGAAGCACACGATGCTCCCCAGGACCCCGATCTTCCAGAGCCAGAGGTAGAGCGACACCAGCAGTCCAACCAGGGCCAGCGTGGCGCCCACCATGCGGTGCGTCACGGCTGCAGCGCGCGCTCCGCCCGCTCCACCAGTGCCAGGACGCTGTCATAGGGCAGCGCCCCGATGACGAGCACGCCGCCGATGATGAAGCTCGGCGTGGAGTTCACTCCCAAAGCCAGACCCTCCTGCTTGCCGGCCGCGATCCTCGCGGTGTGGCGCTGCTGCTCCATGCACTCGTCGTACTGGTCCATCTGCAGACCGACGGTGCGGGCGTACTCCTTCAGCCGCCTGGCCGGCCGGCGATCACGGGCCCATCCGGACTGATTGAAGAAGATCTGGTCGTGCATGTCCCAAAACCGCCCCTGCTCGCCGGCGCACGCTGCGGCTTGATGGGCGATCGGAGCGTTCAGATGGCCGTCGATGGGGAAGTCCCGGAAGCGCCACCGCACCCGTCCGGTGTTCACCAGGCGGCTCTTGACGTCGGGCCCGCTGAGGACGGCGAAGTACCCACACGCGCCACACTCGAAGTCCGCGAACTCCAGGATCTCCACAGGCGCGGTGTCACTGCCGAGGACATAGCCCTGGAAGCCGGCGGCGTTCACGGGCACCGGATCGACCTCGCGGGCCGCCGTGCGGGCGGCATTGCTCTGCCGGGCCATCCAGATGGCGGCCAGCCCCGCCGCTGCAATCAGACCAAGCCCGATGTAGAACGGCTTCAGGCTTCTGGCTTGCGCCATGGCTTCGTGTCCTCCTCGTCGTCGTTGAACTCGAGGCTCTCCATCTGCCGGTGGGCCTCTTCCACGATGCGTCGGCTCTCGGCCGCTTCCGGTGAATCGTACGTGGTTCGCACCTCATAATGGAAGAGCTCGCTCCGAGCGTCACCCATCATTCTCATGAGCTCGGGACCAGCTTCGAGGAGCGCCTGATCGTCCGCGAGCTCCCGAATCCTGGCGGCGAGGGCGCGCAGCAGCTCCACTAGCCGGTGGGCGCGTGACGGGTCATAGACGGGCTCGGTCATGCGTTACGCTTCTCGTGCTCGGGTCACACGTCCTCCAAACTGTGATCGGGTTATGTATTGCTGCAAACAAACCGCCCTGGAGCGACCGCGCCACTGCGTTTGCATGGAGCAGTGAAGCCGTTTAGGTTACCTCCCGTAATCGGACCGACAAGAGGATCATGGGCATGAGCAAGAGGCACAACCGCAAGAGCGCCGCTCCTTCAGCACTGGACAAGGCTCGGGACGAGCTCTACAGCCACATTCTCCGCTGTGGCGTGCTGGAGGCCCAACTCGAGCATCAGCGGGAGTGGTTCGACGATACCCTCGAGTACATGGCCGAGCGCTACCCCACGCTCTCGGAAGCGCAGCTCGCCGACCTCCGGTCCCTGGGTGAGCGCTATTGCCAGCCCGTGATCCAGCACGAGCCGCCGGTCGGCGCCGCAAGCTAACCCGCGGCGCCGGCGCCGCGACCGGTTCGTAGACATACCCCGCCCCCGGGAGCGGGGTTCTTCGTATCCGGCATCATCTCAGCGCCGGCCCGTGCGCAGCTGGATCCCCAATGCCAGCCGCACTCCCCCTGCCACACCCACCTCCGCGAACCAGCCAAACCGCCCCCCCGGGCTCGACTCCACGCCCAAGACCAGCAGGATGTACTCCGTGCTGGCGTCCTCGGTCAGCGTGACCGAGAGGCCCCCTCCCGCGTAGGGCGTGAGTCCGCGACGCTTGTACGGGTTGAGGTGGTACGACAGCATGAGCTCGCCGCGTCCCGCAAAGGCGCCGTCACGATCCCCCACGCTGGCCAGGAACCCCACACGGGTACGGCCCGCGGTACGGTAGGCGACCCCCAAGCCTCCGCCATAGAACTCCGCCCCCGTTACGGTAGCGACCCCCTGGGCCTGCCATTCCAGGGTCCCTTGGGCCGCGGCGGGGCCGGCGGCCGCGACGAGCCCAACCAGCAGCGCGATGACGCTACGCAATCTCGATGTCGTGTGCGACGTCCACGTCCGGCGCCAGGGAATGCACGACCGAGCAGTACTTCTCGAGAGAGAGGGATACCGCACGCTCGGCCTTGGCGCGATCCAGACCCGCCCCCGCGAGCCGAAACCGGAACCGTACCGCCACGTACCGCCGCGGCTCCTCGTCCCGCCGGGTCCCCTCGACCTCGACCTCGAGCGCGGATAGCTGCACCCGCATCTTCTGCAGGATCACCACCGCGTCGGCGCCCGAGCAGGCGGCGCAGGCCAGGAGCAGGGCCTGCATTGGGCTGGGGCCGGCCTCCCCGTCCCCGTCGATCGTCACCGATGGAGACGGCGGCGCCGTGCCCCCACCCGAGAACGCCAGGCCCTCACCACTCCACGCCAGGCGGACGGCTCGCTTCTGGGGCACCCTAACGCCTCCCCCGGGTCGTGAGGCCGATCAGCAGCCGCTGGCGCCGAAAGGCGTCCTGCGGGTGATACTCCACCAGCCAGTTTATCTCGTCCCGCAGCCGTACCTCGAAGCCGAGCACGAACTGCGCCCACAGGCTCGGGCAGCCGGGATCCAATTCGCACTCGTCCCGCCCGAACAGGCCGACTCCCAAACCCGCGTACGGCACCGCAATAGCCGAATCCGGCAGGATACGAAACACGAGCTCGAGGTTCCCCACGTAGGTGTTATCAACGCCGAAGAGCCCGACGTCCGCCGAGGCCCGGATGCGCAGCTGCTGGGTTAGGACATAGCCGACGTCCAGGGTCCCGCTCACGACGAGCTGTCCTTCGCCCTCGAAATCCACACCCAGACGGGTACCGAACCCGAATACGCCGAGCTTGGCCCAGGGCTGCGAGGCGGGCTCGTCGAACGGCTCCATGGGCTCCTGCGCCGTGAGCGGAGCGGCGATCACCAGAACGAGCACAGTTGCCAAGAAGCGCATCGGCATCAGCGGTTCCTCGCAAAGCGGGTGTAGTCGGCGATGGCGTACACCGAGATGGCTGCCGTGGCCCAGGCCAGCGGACGCAACAGGTCGGAGCCGGCGAGGAAGGCAAGCAGGGTGAGGAGCTGGCCTACAGTCACCGCCTTCCCGCCCGCCCGAGCCGGGAGCGTCGTGGGCCGGCGGCGGATCCAGGTCCCCAGAAAGGCCAGCAGCGCCACGATGTCGCGCAGCAGCACGCCGAGCACCTCGAGCGGCGTGAGGACACCGCTGCGAATCACCACGAAGAATGCACCGGCGACGAAGAGCTTGTCGCACACGGGATCCAGAACCACCCCCATGCGCGAGCCGCCGATGCGCCGAGCCCAGAAGCCGTCGAAGAAGTCCGTGACCGCCGCCAACACCAGGATCCCGAAGCGGAACCCCTGGTTCTCCACCAAGACGAAGGCCACGGCCAGCGGCACCCGCAGCGCGGTGAGCACATCCGGTGCCCGCACGAGGTGTCTCGGTTGCCGCCCTTCCTTTAGTCCTGTAGCTTGCATTCTCCGAGGCCACACCCCTCAGCGGGAGGCCGCATGGACGTCGCACTCATCAAACAGGCCAGGATCTTCGCCGACCTCGACGAAGAAGAGCTGGCGCGTGTCGCCGAGATCTGCGAGGAGCAGAGTTTCAAGTCCGCGCAGACGATCTTCAAGGAAGGCGATCCCGGCGGTCGCCTGTACATAATCTCAGACGGCGAGGTGCGGATCTCACGCCAGGTGCCCGGCTCGGGCGAGGAGGCCCTCAGTGTCCTCAAGCCCGGTGCCTGCTTCGGCGAAATGGCCGTATTCGAGCGCTCGGAGCGCTCCACCGACGCCATCGCGAACACCGATTGCACGCTCGTCACCATCACGCGGCCCGACTTCGAGATGCTGCTCGACTTCAACCGCGACCTCGCCTTCAAGGTACTCTGGTCGGTGGTGCGTCTGCTGAGCGAGCGCCTCCGCGTCACGAACGACAATCTGCGCTCGTTCCTGGCAATGTCGATGTTCTAGGGGCCGGTCGCCACCGCGCGACCCGCACCGCCCCGCACCACGTACTCCGCCCTCCGATCGCTGCGAAACACGCTCTCCGCCACCCGGACTACGTCCTCCAGGGTCACCCCGCGTAGGCGCTCCGGCAGCTCGGCAAGCTCGGCCACCACGCCGAGCACCCAGGCATCCAGGATCTCCGCCGCGACGGCCCCGCCGCTCTGACGCTGCACCTCGACCGTCCCCGCCGCATAGTTGCGGGCGCGCTCGAGCTCCTCCGTCGTGATGGGATCGACCGCGAGCCGAGCGAGCTCCGCCAGCATCGCCTCCCGGGCCTCGTCCTCCCGTTCGGGCGACGTCGCGATGTAGCTCAGCACGACGCCGCCGCGCCGCGCGAGCCACGGCAGCGCGGCGACCTGGTAGGCCAGCGACCGCCGCTCCCGCAGTTCCTCAAACAGTCGTCCGGCGAGACCGCTCAACAGCGCCCGGATCACCGCGAGGGGATAGCGGTCCGGAGACCCGAACGGCACCGCCGGGAAGGCCATTGCCACTGCCGTCTGCTCCTTGCGCCGCGACTCGGCACCCCGCCCCGCCTCCCACCCGAGGGGGGCGGGCTTCCCACCGGCCTCGCCCCGCCCCGGCCAAGCCGCCAACGGATCGAGGTTCTCGAGCAGGCGGTCCCGCTCCAGGTCGCCCACGGCCACCACCACGGCCCGGCGCCGCCCCAGCGACTCGGCCCACGACCGAACGCGGTCCGCGTCGATCGTGACCAAGACGTCCGGCTCACCGAGAGCGGGCAGCCCATAGGGATCGCCGGGGAACGCGCGGGCCAGCACCTGCTGCAGGGGGTGGTGAAACATGTCGTCACGCACCCGCCGGGCATCACTTACCTGGAGATCCCGCTCCACGGCGACCTCGGTTGCCGCCAGCTCCGCCTCCAGGGCCACACGCCGCAGCAGGTCCGCCGCCTCGCGCATCGCGTCCGCCCGCACGGTGATTCCCCAACCCATGGCTTCGCTGCCCACGCCGGGGCTCAGACCGCCACCCAACCGCTCGGCGGCCT
The DNA here is from genome assembly GCA_039591655.1 of Gemmatimonadota bacterium. Classification (GTDB taxonomy): domain Bacteria; phylum Gemmatimonadota; class Gemmatimonadetes; order Gemmatimonadales; family GWC2-71-9; genus WVYX01. The sequence goes on along the minus strand of JBDHDE010000037.1, from coordinate 6,012 downwards.
GCGCCAGCTCCTCACCCGTGAGGCCACCGGCCCCCCGCAGGGAAGCCCGTGCCAGGAGCCACGAGATCCCCGCCGTCGCCGGCGTTTCGTTTCCCGGAATGCCGGCAACCTGTAAAAGCAGCGTCACCAGCCCGCTTCCTCGTTTGCGCCTCACCAGCAGGTCCGCGCCCGGAGTGAACCGGTACCCGATCTCCCCTGGGTATTCACGCATCTCTCCGCCCGTGCCGTACCCGCGGGGTGAGGCCACCGCACCGCCTGCACCCGGAAGAGCGATCACCCGTGGCTCCACCGGAGGCGGCCAGGCCCCGTCGAACCGGGTCTTCGTATCGTCGGGGAGGTACAGCACCGCCGACGCCGCGGCGGGATCCAGGTACTCGCGCACGACACCGGAGACGTTGTCCGGCGAGACAGCTAGCGAGCGTCCGTAGAGCTCGTCGGCCAGGTGATAGCCGCCCAAGGCCTCGGCCTCACAGAGGATCGACGCCCGACCATCCATGGTCTCGAAGCGGCGGGCCCAGAGCGTCGCCGTCAGCGCCTTGGCCCTCTCGAGCTCCGCGTGCGACGGCCCATCGGCCACGAGCCCCGCCACCAGCTCTACCGCTCGTCCCACCGCCACGTCGATGCGGTCGGGCTCGCCCTCCAGTGCCAGCGTGAACACCCCCACTTCAGTCGGAGTGTAGTGCGACGCGGAGGCGCGGGCGGCGAGGCCCGGTACGCGGAGGTCCCTGTACATTCGTGACCCTCGACCCGCGCCCAACACGATGGCCGCGAGATCGAGGGCCGGCGTGTGCTGGTGGAGCGACCCCACGGTGCGCCAGCCAACGCTCGCCAGCGGCCGCTCCACGTCGCCGTGTCGCACTCGGAGGGCGGGGGCCGGCCCGTTCGGTTCGGCGGGGGAGCCCCCCACCGGGGGAGTGGGCGCGGGCCATACGCCGTACTTCTCGGCGGCGGCCTGCAGCGCAGCGGCGGGGTCCAGATCCCCGACCAATGCCACGATCACGCGACCCGGAGCGTAGCGGGTCGCGTAGTATTGCCGCACATCCGAGGGGATGAGCCGCCGCAGGCCTTCCTCCGTGCCGATACGCCAGCGGCGCATGCGGTGGACCCGGAACAACAGCTCGTAGAGCCCCTCGGCCACCATCGCGCTCGGCGTGTCGAGCTTGCGCTTCGCCTCTTGGATGATGACCTCCAGCTCCCGCTCCAGCTCCCCGGCATCGAGGGCGGCATGCATCAAGGCGTCGGCCTGCACGTCCAGCGCCCGCTCCAGCCCCCCGGTAGCGGAGGGCAACACGGTGTAGTAGACGGTCTTGTCGTAGATGGTGCCCGCGTTGATATAGCCGCCGAGAAGTTGCGTCTCCCGAGCGATGTCGCCGGGGCCGCGCCGCGCGGTCCCCTTGAAGTACATGTGCTCCAGGACGTGGGAGATCCCGACCCACTCGTCGGGCTCATCGAAGTACCCGGCCCTCACGTGGGTCACTACGGCGACCACCGGCGCCGACTCATGCCGCTGCGCCAGGAGGGTCAGGCCATTCGGCAGGACCGCTTTCTGTACTCCGTGGGTCCACGACATGGGCCGTAAGCTAACAGCCCCCGGGACCAGTGGCCCCGAGGGCTGCAGTGCACCGACGCCGAGGGCGGCTCAGGGCAGGATCTTGAGCAGTCCGGCCGCGGCGGCCCCACCCACGAAGCTCTCCGCGTCCGTCACCGGCACGATGACTCCCATCTCCAGGCGGCTCCGTTGCGCCACCCGCTCCATGTACTGGGTGACGGAAGCTCCGGCGCCGTCCCGGTCGTCCATCTTCATCTGGAAGACTATCTCCTCCCAGGTCCCGGCATACGTCGCCCCGGCCGTGGTCCGCACGCGGTGCACCTCACCCACCGCGCGGCGCTGCATGCCCTGTAGCTCCGTTAGCAGCGTGCCGAACAGCTCGAGCTGGCGCGGATCCCTGATGGAGCCATCGGGCTGGATCGCCGCGACCTCCGCCAGGAGCCGGTCCACCGCGTCGGGCTCGTCGATCAACCCGCCCAACCGGCGCTGCCACGGCACGAGCTCGGGGTCGTCGCTGCCGAGCCGGTAGATCGACTTCTTCAGCTCAATCGTGCGCCACAGCGCGAGCTCGTCGAAGTGCTCCCCGGGTTCGGTCTGCTCGAAGTGGAACAGGCAGGTCTCGTACTCGCCGCGGTCGTACAGGAGGTTGCCCAGGTAGATCCTGGCCTCGGTATGCGTGTCGTCCAGGTCCAGAGCGCGGCGCAGCCAATACAGCGCGGCATCCTCGTCCCCCAGACGGTGCGCGGCGTACCCCAGACAGGCCGCGGCCTCCGCGGACTCCGTGTGATGCTGGGCCGCCAGCTCGAAGAACCCGCGCGCGTGGCGCAGCATCCCCTCGCGGAACAGCGCCCTCCCGATCTGCAGCATCAGATCGTGATCCCCCCGGAAACCCAGGGCGAGTACCCGGTCGAAGCACTGCAGCGCCTGGGCACGCTCGCCCAGCTTGAGGAGCGCCTCGCCCAAACCGGCAAGGCCCTCCTCGTTTTCGATATCCAACGAAAGGGCCCGCTCGAACGATGCCCGCGCCCAGGCGTACTCCTCGGATGCCAGCTCTGCGTATGCTAGACCGACGTGCAGCTCGACCACGTGGGGATACAATCCGATCCCCTCGCGAAGCTCTCGAATCGCCTCCCGGTACAAACCCTCGTTGTAAAGCTGATGCGCGTGCTCTGCGTACTCATCGGAGCTGAGGAAGGGGTCCGACATCCCGCCGGGCCTCCAGTGGAAGGTTGCGCAACAATAAAACGCAACCGCTGATCGCACAAGCGGTTGCGTTGTCGCCGCCGGGGCGACACACCTCGCAGGGGGTGCGCCCCGGGTTTCAGGCTCCGCCGACGGCGCAGCAGGCAGCTGATGCCGCCGCGCTAGTTCATCTGCGGCGGCGGGAGCACCGAAATGTGCTCGAGGTGGATCTTCCAGAGCCGGTCCGCCGGGTCCTTCACCCACACGAGGGCTCCCTGCCCGGGCGCGACGGTGCGTCCCGCCCCACCCGCCTGCACGACGTCTGTCGAGTGCCGGAACGTAGTGAGAGCATGGCCCGGGCTCAGAATCTCCACCACGGGATCCTGGAGCACGAAGTTCATGTAGTTGATGCTGCTGTAGAACGCGCGCAGATCCTGCTCCAACTGCTCCGCTCCGATGCTGCGACGACCGTCGGCCCACAGCTTTCTGCAGTCGGGGGTCGGCATGTACATCGCCACCAGGCTGTCCACTCGGGCGTTGTTCATCACCCTCACCCAAGTGGCCACGCGCTCTTCGACGACCTGCTGCTCGATGAGACGCTCCCGTTGCGTCATTCCTCCCCCCGTGCACGCTACCATGGCCGCACACGTCAGTGCGACCACCAAGCTCGACCGCACCATGAGTCCGCTCCCTTCGCTCGGTCCGCCGTTTGAATGGTAAGACAAAGCTACGGCTCACCGCACTTGCGTCAATCCGTCACGGGGCGTAGCGTGGCGCAGCCGGACCGCGGGGAGAGCGGGTGAGCAGGCTCTCGACCTACCACAGGCGACTTTTCGTCTTCCTCAGCGTCGCGACCTTCTTTGAGGGTTACGACTTCACGGCGCTGAGCCAGATCCTCCCCAACCTCCGCGCCGAGATGGGGCTCTCCGAGGCGCAGGGGGGGATGCTGGCCTCCGTCATCTCCTTCGGGACCATCTTTGCGTTCCTCATGGTCCGCCTGGCCGACCGGTGGGGGCGACGCCGTGTCCTGGCGATCACGATCCTGGGTTACGCCTCGTTCACCTTCATGACCGGGCTGTCCCAGTCGGCGTTCGACTTCGCACTGTTCCAGTTCACAGCCCGGGTGTTCCTGATCGCGGAGTGGGCGCTGAGCATGGTGATCGCCGCCGAGGAGTACCCGGCCGAGCGCCGCGGCTTCGTGATCGGGGTGATCCAGGCGTGCAACTCCCTCGGCTCCATCACGTGTGCCGCCGTCGTTCCCTTCCTACTGCAGACCCCCTACGGCTGGCGCACCGTGTACTTCGTGGGCGTCATCCCGCTGCTGCTCCTGGCGTATGCCCGCCGCGGCCTCCGCGAAACCGGCCGGTACGCCGAACATGCCGCGCAACGCCGGGACACCAAGCGGAGCCTCTTCGCGATCCTCCGCAGCCCCTACCGCAAGCGGGTGCTCCAAATGGCCCTCATCTGGGGCCTCACGTACATGTGCACCAACACCGCCGTGCTCTTCTGGAAGGAGTTCGCAGTTGGCGAGCGTGGGTTCACAGACGCTGCCGTGGGCAAAGCAGTGGCCATAGCGTCACTGGGAGCCTTGCCGCTCGTGTTCGCCATCGGCAAGCTCCTCGACAACTGGGGGCGGAGACGCGGGGCGATTCTCATCTACGCGGTGTGCACCGTGTTCGTGGTCCTGGCGTACCAGCTGGACGGTTTCTGGGCCCTCACGTTCTGCCTCTCCGGGGCCATCTTCGCGGCCATCGCGCTGCTGGCGCTCCTGAACGCCTTTACCACAGAGCTGTTTCCCACCGAGATGCGGGCGGACGCCTTTGCGTGGTCCAACAACCTCCTGGGACGGATCGGCTACGTGATCGCACCGGGGCTGGTGGGATGGGCCGCCGGTCACATCGGCTGGGGCAACGCCGTATCCCTCACCGTGGTCTTCGTGGTGGCGGCGCTGGTCCTGATCCTGGCGCTGCTCCCCGAGACGAGCCGCCGCGAGCTGGAGGAGACGGCGCAGCTGTAGCGCCTCTCCTAGCGATACCCGACAAGTAGGTTCAACTTAGTGTGGATCTGTGCCGATCCATTCCATCTATTAGGAGCCTGGCAAATGCCTGCTCGAGGTCCCCTGCCATGTCCGTGAAGCTCGAGGTCGTGCAGCAGGCCCTGGCAGATCGCTTTGAGGTCGAGCGCTCGCTGGGCCACGGGGGCATGTGCACGGTCTTCTCCGGGCGGGACCGGCGGACGGGGGACCTCGTGGCCATCAAGGTCCTGCGGCCCGAGTTCGCCACCTCCCTCCTGGCCGACCGGTTTCATCAGGAGATCGAGTTCCTCGCGTCCCTCGAGCACCCGAACATCCTGCCCCTCCGCGAGTCCGACGAGGCCGGCACCCTGGTGTACTACGTGATGCCGTTCGCCGCCGAGGGCTCGCTCAAGGAGCGCCTGCTCAGGGACCGCCGCCTCAGCCTGGATGACGCCCTTGCCATCACGCGGGATATCGCCGCCGCCCTCGACTTCGCCCACGCCAGGAACGTGATGCACCGGGACATCAAGCCCGGCAACATCATGTTCGTCGCGGGCCACGCGGCGATCTGTGACTTCGGGGTGGCCCGGGCCATCGTGAAGGCCGGCGGGGAGCGGCTCTCCACCAGCGGCCTGGTGGTGGGGACCCCCGCCTACATGAGTCCCGAGCAGGCCTCCGCCACACCAGACCTCGACCACCGCAGCGACATCTACGCTCTTGCCTGCCTGCTGTACGAGATGCTGGCGGGCGAGCCACCGTTCACCGGCCGCACCGCACAGGCCATCATGGCCAGGCAGGTGAGGGAGCGCCCGCCGTCGCTCCGCGTGGTGCGACCCGACGTGCCGCAGCGGGTGGAGGACGCGATCCATAGAGCCCTCGCCAAGAGGCCGGACGAACGACAGGGGAGCGCGGGGGAGTTCGTGGAGGGGCTGACGGCACCGGAGTAGGTCTCGGCCCACTAGGACCCGAGTCTATCAGGCCAGCGCTATTTCTGTGCGGCGGTCGGGGCGCCGCCAACCGTCAGGGCAGAGCTCAGACCAGCACCGGCGTGTCGCGCCTGCCTAGCTCGGCTCGCAGCACCCGTACTCTACACAGGTCAACCAGGACCGCGCATCATCCTCATCGAAGAGCCACCGGGCATGCGCGTGCTCGTAGCCGTAGTCTCTGTGCCAACAGACCTTTACGCTATCGTGTACCTGTATCTCACCTTCGGGGTACGGAATGAGTGCCATACGAACCGTTGTCTGAGTGGCGCTATCTGCAGGTT
>JBDHDE010000036.1:0-26110 GCA_039591655.1 Gemmatimonadota bacterium | reverse complement strand
TGGCGTAACACGGGCTGGCGGGCGATGCGCTCCTACCGCTGCGCCATGCGCGGCTTCGATGTGCGAGGCATGCTGGGTGATATCGGGGTGCCAACCATCGTGCTGCACGGCACGGAGGACACGCTGTTCGCGACCTCAGTGGCGGAAGATCTGGCGCGGCGGCTTCCCGACGCTGAGCTGCGACTAGTGGAGGGCGCGGGGCACGTGCTGTCCCTGACGCATGGTGAGGAGGTCAGGAGGGCGGTGGGGGATCTCACCCTGTAGGCGCCGCTTGGGTGAGCTGCAGAGTCTCAGGCGTTGGACACGCCCGACCGGGCGTGTCCGCTGGTCGCTAGAAGCGTCACCACCTGCAGCCGGACTAGGCGCGGGCTCGTTTCCACTCCTGTCTAGCCCAGAACCCCCGCAGAATCCCGACCAGGACGATCGCACTCAGTCGGCCTCCTCAGGAGGCTGGCCGACCGCAGCTCTGATCCGTAACGTTCATCTGTCGGGCAACCAGGAGTTCGCCAGCGTGGCCGACGTCCTCGACCGCCTTACCTCTGCCCTCGCTGACCACTACGCCGTCGAGCGGGAGTTGGGTCGCGGTGGCATGGCGACTGTCTATCTCGCTGAGGATCTCAAACATCATCGCCAGGTGGCGATCAAGGTGCTGAAACCGGAGCTGGCAGCGATCCTTGGCGGCGAGCGGTTTCTGAACGAGATCAAGGTCACCGCCAACCTGCAGCACCCGAACATCCTACCGCTGTACGACTCGGGGGAAGCGGACACCCTCGTCTACTACGTGATGCCGTATGTGGAGGGAGACACCCTCCGGGACAAGCTGGATCACGAGAAGCAACTCGGAGTGGACGAGACGGTGAGGATAGCCGAGGGCGTGGCCGCTGCACTGCAGTACGCGCACGAACACGACATCGTGCACCGCGACATCAAACCCGAGAACATCCTGCTGCAAGCAGGGCAACCTCTGGTCGCGGACTTTGGGGTCGCGCTGGCCGTGAGCCAGGCGGGGGGCACGCGGCTCACCGAAACGGGTCTCTCACTCGGAACCCCACACTACATGAGCCCAGAGCAGGCGACCGGAGCACGGGAGCTGAACGCGCGCAGCGACATCTACTCGCTCGGGGCCACGGTGTACGAGATGTTGACCGGCGATCCCCCGCACGTCGGGAGCACGGCGCAAGCGGTGGTGGCGCACATCCTGACCGAGGAGCCGCAGGACCTCACAACACGACGGCGCACGGTTCCGGCCCACGTCGCGGCGACGGTGCACAAGGCACTGGAGAAACTCCCCGCCGATCGGTTCGCGAGCGCTGCCCAGTTCTCCGCTGCGTTGACGAACCCAACCCTCACGGCGCCGGAGGTGGCACGTACCGCTGCCGAAGCGGCTGGTGGCTGGCGGTGGAACACGCTGAGCCGTGCACTCGCGGGCGTCGCTGTGGTCGCCGTCGTCGCGGCAACCTGGGCCATCACGCGCTCCGGACCCGAGCTTCAGCCTGCGCCGACGGGGCGCTTCAGCCTCAAGTTGGCGTCCGGACAGGATCGCATGAATACATTCGGTCCGACAGTCGCGCTGGCACCGGACGGCTCGAGGTTCGTGTACCAGGGACCGGGACAGGGTGGCGGAAGGCAGCTGTGGATTCGCGAGCGCGATCAGTTGGATGCGACGCCGCTGCGAGGAACGGATGCCGCCTGTTGCCCGGCCTTTTCACCCGATGGGCAGGCGGTCGCGTTCATCACCGACCTCGTGGAACTCCGTGTCGTCTCCCTCGTGGGGGGGCCTCCTGTGACGCTCGTCGATTCTGGCATGATCGAGCACGTATTGTACGGGGGCAGCCTCGACTGGGGAACGGACGGCTTCCTGTACGTGAGCACATATGAGGGCCTCGCGCGGGTGCCGGCCCAGGGAGGTGACTTGGAGCTTGTAACGACCGTCGACTCCGCGCGCGGCGAACGCACGCACGGATGGGCGGACGCGCTGCCCAACGGCAGGGGTGCCATAGTCACGGTCCTCCCGCAGGACCTGTCCGATCGCAGCGCCTACGTCATCGGCGTAGTGGACTTCTCCACCGGCCGTGTTCGCACGCTGGTCCAAGGCGTGTACGCGCGGTATGCCCCGACGGGCCACCTGGCCTACGTGCAGGATGACGGCGTGCTCCTGGCGGCACCGTTCGACCAGGACCGGCTTGAGCTCACCGGGCCGCCGGTGCCGCTGCTCGAAGGCGTGCAGGTCAAGTTCGCGGGGGCGGCCGAGTTGGCGCTGTCGGATGCGGGCGACCTTCTGTACTTGGCGGGGACTGCTCCAGCGGACCGGCTGGTATGGGTCGAGCGAGACGGCAGCGAGACTGACGTCGAGCCTGGCTGGACCGGCATCTTCACCACGCTCGCGCTGTCTCCGGACGGCACCCGGCTCGCGGTGAGCGCCACACGATCGTTCGCGCCAGAGGACATCTGGGTGAAGCACCTGAACGCTGGGCTGCCCACTAAGCTCACTTTCGAAGGCTCTAGGAACTGGCGGGTCAGCTGGACCCCGGATGGGCAGTCCGTGGTGTTCGTTTCCGATCGTGATGGTGCCAGCACCTTGTTCATGAAGAGAGCGGACGGGAGTGCGGCGGCGGTACAGCTGCTTGAGGAGGAACGGATTGTGTTCGAAGGGATTTGGTCGCAGGATGGTCAGTGGCTGGTCTACCGCACCGACAACCAGGCGGCGGGGCGGGGCGACATCCTAGCCCTGCGCCCCGGAATCGACAGCGTGGCCATCGAACTCGTGGCGACGCCATTCGAGGAGGTGTCGCCGACCATCTCGCCTGACGGGCGGTGGCTCGCCTACGCGTCCGACGAATCGGGGATGCGTGAGATCTACGTTCGGCCGTTCCCCAACTCGCAGGACGCCATGTGGATGATCTCCACCGAGGGTGGCAGCGAACCCCTCTGGAGTCACAGCGGGCGGGAGCTGTTCTACCGGAGCGGCGCCGGCGACCTGATCGCTGCATCGGTGGTGGCAGGCCCGACATTCGCACTCGGGTCACAGCGGGTGCTCTTCTCCGCAGCCGACTACGCGGGATTGAACGTCAACCGTGCGTACGACGTCAGCCTGGACGATACCCGGTTCGTGATGATCCGGCAGGAGACCACCACCACGGAAGACCTGGTGCTGGTGCAGAACTGGTTCGAGGAGTTGCGGGAGATCGTGCCCTGAGAACCGCAACTTCCTCACGAGTTCGATCCACGACGACAGCTCACAAGCTGTCTGATAGCGCCGAGCAGGTGCGAAGCAGCTCAGCCCCGGGCGTCTGAGCGGCGGTCGGGGCTCCTCTCTAGCGCCCGGCCGCGCCGGGCGCTTCTCGTCCTTCCACCCCACCGCTGGTCCAAATCCGAGCACATCTCTCGCCTCTTCACCTAGCTGCCTGGTACGGAAGCCCCTACTGTAGTGGTGTCGGAAGCGAGGTGCTCCATGGAGGACCTCCTCGAACGCCTCAAGGCCGCGCTGGCGGACCGCTACCTCATCGAGCGCGAGCTGGGTCACGGTGGGATGGCCGTGGTGTATCTGGCGCGCGACCAGAAGCTCAACCGCGCCGTCGCCCTCAAAGTCCTCCGCCCTGAGCTTGCGGCCTCGCTCGGCACGGAGCGCTTCCTCCGTGAAATCGAGATCGCGGCCAAGCTTACCCACCCGAATATCCTATCGGTCCACGACTGCGGAGAGGGCGATGGTCTCCTGTACTACGTCATGCCCTACGTGGACGGTGAATCCCTCCGAGATCGACTGAAACGAGAGACACAGCTGCCGATCGACGATGCGCTGCGCATCACCGGCCAGGTCGCATCCGCGCTCGACCACGCCCACCGGCACGACGTGATCCACCGCGATATCAAGCCGGAGAACATCCTGCTGCACGAAGGCGAGGCGATGGTGGCGGACTTCGGCATCGCCCTGGCCGTTCAGCAGGCCGGAGGTGAACGACTGACCGAGACGGGACTATCCCTGGGCACACCGGCCTACATGAGTCCAGAACAGGTTGCAGGAGACCGCGCCATCGACGCGCGCAGCGACATCTACGCGCTCGGGTGCGTGCTGTACGAGATGCTGGCGAACCGGCCGCCGTTCACGGGCCCCACGGCCCGGGCCGTGCTGGCGCGCCATATGACCGAGCCCGTGCCGCCGATCGCCCCGGCGCGATCCGGCGTGCCCTCGCAGGTAGCCACCGCGCTCATGACGGCCCTCGCGAAGGCACCGGCCGACCGGTTCGACTCGGCGGCGACGTTCGCCGAGGCTCTCCGGGCTAGGCCACTTGCAGGTGTGTCCGACCTCAAGTCGATCGCGGTGCTGCCGTTCTCCAATCTTAGTCCCGATCCCGACAACGAGTACTTTGCGGACGGTCTCACCGAGGAACTGATCTCCGAACTCACCAAAATCGCTGCACTGCGCGTGATCTCCCGCACATCCACCATGCGCTACAAAGGCACCGACAAAGACCTGCCCACAATCGGCCGAGAGCTCAACGTCCAGTTTGTACTCGAGGGCAGCGTGCGCAAGGCGGGGAATAGCCTGCGAATCACGGCGCAGCTGATCGATGCTCCTGCGGATGCGCATCTGTGGGCAGAGAAGTACTCGGGCACCCTGGAGGACATCTTCGAGATCCAAGAGCGAGTGTCCCGTGCCATCGTGGAGGCGCTGCGTGTAACGCTCAGCCCTGAAGAAGAGCAGCGGATCAGCGAGCGACCGACGGAGAGCCTGGAGGCGTACGATTACTACCTCCGTGGCCTGGACGGCCTGAGCCGTGGATTCCTGCGGTCTGAGTACGACCACGCACAACGGATGTTCGAGCTGGCTGTGGAATGCGATCCCGGGTTTGCACAGGCCTACGCGCAGCTCTCAAGGATGCACACGGGCATGTACCACATAGGCTACGACCGGACGGAACAGCGACTGATGGAGGCTAGGAGCGCGGTGGATCGCGCGCTGGCGCTTCGACCGGATCTTCCGGAAGGACACCTGGCACTCGGCATGCTGCACTGGACGCTGCTCAACCATGCGGAAGCCACGGCACACTTCCGCACATGTCTGCAGCACCAGCCCAATGACCCACAGCTGTGGCGCTTGATCGGCCTGACCAGAATGTGGGAAGGCAGGTGGGACGAGGGGCTGGAGTGTCAGAAGAAAGCCATGTGGCTGGACCCACGGAATCCCGTGCACACCACCAACGTCGCAGGCGCCTACCGTTGGACCCGAGACTACGAGAACGCAGTGCCGTACTACGAGCGGGGCATCGAGATATCACCGGACTGGATCGTCTCGTATGTCGAGCTGGCCTACTTGTACCTAGCGTGGAAGGGCGACACGCAGCAGGCCAGGTTGTGCCTCGAGCGAGCAAACAGCGCCGGCGCTCCCGATGGCTGGCTGGCACCACTCCTGCGGGTGCAGCTGGAGTTGCTCGACGGTGACTACAACCGTGCCTTGGAGTGTCTCGACGCATGGGAGAGCGACGAACTCGACACCCTTCACGGCTATACGCCAAGGGCGCTGCTCCGGGCGCTGGCTCAGCTGTTGCGCGGCGATCTCGATGCTGCGCGAGCGGGCTTTCTCGCAGCTGAGTCACTGATGCGAGCGAAGGCCGTGCATCAGCCCCAGGATGCGCGTGTTCATAGCGCCCTTGGCGTAGCGCTCGCAGGGCTTGGCCGTGCCGACGAGGCAATCGCAGAAGGAACGGCGTTCGAAGCGCTGGCTCCCGTCGACAAGGATGGCATTGCACCGTACCGCGTGCTCGAGCTCGCGCAGACCTACACGCTGCTCGGGCTTCACGATGCTGCCGTCGCCCAGTTGGAGCGCCTGTTGTCGATTCCTGGACCGCATTCCGCTCGGTGGCTCGCCATCGATCCGATGTGGCACCCACTTGAGAGTCACCCGCGCTTCCAGAAGCTCGTGAGGGAGAGCAGCTCAGGCAGCCACGCCTGACGTCGACGAGCGACTCGTATCTGCCCTTGCCGACCGGTACGCCATCGAGCAGGAGATCGGTCAGGGTGGGATGGCGGTAGTCTACCTCGCGCGCGATCAGAAGCTCGATCGCCCCTTCGCCCTCAATGGCGTGAAGAGTGGGACCGGGCGCGGGTGGAACTGGCGGCGCTGGTGGGGGAGGCACGGGGGCGGTGTGAACGATGCCTCATGCCTGCGCAGGTGGACACGCCCGTGCAGGCGTGTCCACTAATCACCAGAGGCGGCACCCACCTCCAGCCGGATCCGGCGCGGGCTCAAGGAGCCGCACCCTATGCATCGGGAGGGATTGGGACAGCTGCCGGGGGAACTCAGCCACCGAGCAGTTCCCCGCGCGCCACGGCGCCTACCGCCCGCCGGCGAGCCTCTCCAGCGCTGTGCGCGCCTCCTCGACGTAAGGCTGAAGCTCGGGGTCAGCGTGGCGCCAGGCGTCGAGGACATAGGAGTAGTCTTGGATCGCAGCCTCGCGGTCACCCAGCCTGTCCGCTACTCGCGCACGCTCCAAGGTCCAGACCACGCCTTCCGCGCCGGCAGCGGCCACCAGACCGGGGAACACCCGGAGCAGCTCCGCCACCTCCGTCAACGAGTCGAGGGCGATCAGGAGCTGCGCGCGGGTCAGTTCCTCGTTGTGCGTCAGGGGCACCGGCCACTGTCGGAGCGCGGCGAGACCTGCCAACGCGGCGGCCGTATCGCGCCGTGCGAGGGCGAGGTAGGCACGACCGACCTGTGCACCGAATCGTTGCACGGCAGCCGTGTCGGGCCGTAGGCGGTTCGTATCGGGGACTGAGGCCATCTGAAGGATCGAGTCTGCAATGCCTATGTAGCGCTTCAGCGATGCCGTGTCCTGTTGTGCCGCCCACCAGCGCAGTGCGAAGTAGAGGAAGCAGGATGGGTCGCCGACCATGCAGTTCTCGAACACGGCCCGGGCAGTGTCCGGAGGCAGAACCCCAAACTCCGCGAACTGAGCCACTCGGAAGGCGCGCAGAAACTGCTGGCGGACAGGCCCAGTCAGCAGCCGGTCGTTCAGCGCGTATGCCTCCCGGAGGCGCCCTCGCTGCGCCAGCGACGTAGTCAAGAGGGTTACCGCCAGTGGACTCTCGTCCAGCGCCATGAGAGCCCGGGTGATGTGTACAGCGCTCTCGGCGGAGTCCGGCCAAGGATGGAGCTTCTGCCACGCAGCGAAAAGTACCTCGCCATCGGCCGAATCGATCATCCGCTGTGCCTCAGCCGTCACGCCACCGCCGCTGATCAGTTCCCTGACAAGCCGCAGCCTCTCCCTGTACGTCGGCCAATCGATCCGACCGAGATACGCGTCCACCACCCGCATCGCCTCCGCAGGACCGTCGAGGGTCAGACTCAACTCCACCAGATGCTCATAGGCCGGTACGTAGCCGCTATCTAGTGTGACCGCCCGCCTGAAGGCCTCGTATGTCTCTTGTTCAGTCACGCCAACGAACGGGCCTAGGTGGAACCACGTCTCCCCGACCTCGTACCATACCTCGGGATCGTGCGGGTACTCCTGCAGCAGGATGTCGCCGGTCGTGAAGATTCTGTCGAACCGCGACCAACCGCCCGTATTGCTAGCAAAGGCGGATACGGCGACATAGTAATCCGCCCAGAGTGAGTCGATAACGATGAGGAGGCTCTCTCGCCGCGCGAGACCGTGATTCAAAGCCCCGGCTCGTAAGGCCATGAGGGCGCCCGCGACGGTCTCGCGCCACCACATGGCCTTCCACTTGCGGGCGTACGCCAAGCCAAACCCACTGTCCGACGCGATGGCCTGGTCATAGTAGAAGCGTGCGGAGTCCACATTGAACCGACGGTAGTGCTGCTCACCGTGCAGAAAAGCCTTGATCGCCGCCGGGGAGCTCGAGCCCAGCGAGTTGGTGCGTACCGCGCCGAGCGGTCGGACACGACTCAAGACCGTGAGGATTCGCGCCGCCAGGGAGTCGCCCAGGCGGTCGATACGGTCCACGGATTCGTACAGGTCGTCGAACTCACCCAGGGCCACATCATTGCGAACGTCGAACAGGGTGGCCGTCATACGCACCGAGTCAGGTCCGCTGCCGGTCAGCCTGCCGTAGACGCCGAGTCCGGCACCGGCGTCCCTCCCTACGGCCGACACCGACGCCATGTCACCGGGACCGCTCCAGTGTTTGAAGATCACGGACGGTGGCACGCACCGCAGTGGCCCTGCGCCGTCCACTCCCAAGGCCACGATTTGCGCCAACCCCTCGCGCCACGGGTCCTCGAGCGAGGTGTCAAGAACGTCAAACGGAGCGACGGCGATCAGGTTGGGATTCAGCTCCTGCTCTCCAACCGGACGCAGCAGCCACGCCGCCGCCGCGACAGCCGCCACCGCAGCGGCGATGCCGAGCACTACGTAGAGCCCGGTCCGCCGCCGGCCGACGGCGGCTGTTATCGGCCGCGTGTCGGTCGGCGTGATCCCGCCACTCGGCGTGGTCAGTGCCTCGAGCTGCGTCACTAGCTCCTGCGCACTTTGCCATCGGTCTGCCGGTCGCTTCTCCAGGCACCGCATCACGAGCTGCTCGAGGACCGGCGGCACCGTCGTGCGATACCGTGTCACCGGCTCCGCTGTCTCCGTCACGTGGGCCGAGAGCACCTGTTGCGGCGTGGAGCCGAGGAAGGGCGGGCGACCCGTCAGTACCTCGTATGCCAATGCCCCGACGCCGTAGATGTCCGCGCGCTGGTCGATGTGTGGGTCCGCCGAGGCCTGCTCAGGTGCCATGTAAGCCGGGGTCCCCAGCGCCACACCCGCCGTGGTGAGCTTGTCCCGCCCGGTGGCCTCGCTCACCGCCTTCGCCACGCCGAAGTCGCTCACCAGGGCGTGGTGACCGGATAGCAGGATATTCTCCGGTTTGATATCGCGGTGAACCACCCCCTGTTCATGAGCATGTGAGAGCGCATCCACCACATCGCGCAGCAGCCGCACCGCCTCGCCGATGGGGAGCTCACCTTCAGTCGCTAGCTTGTCGCGCAGTGAGCGTCCCGCCTCGTAGGGCATCACGTAGTACAGGAAGCCGTCGGCTTCGCCCGAATCGTGGAGCGGCAAGATGTGGGGGTGATGGAGCTGGGCAGCGATCTTGATTTCCTGGAGGAATCGCTCGGGGCCCAGTGCCGCAGCCAGGTCGGGGCGGAGGACTTTGACGGCGACCTTGCGGTCGTGCTTCAAATCCTCGGCGAGATAGACAGTCGCCATCCCCCCGCTGCCGAGTTCCCGCTCGATCGCGTAGCGGTCACCCAAAGCGGCCTTGAGACGTTCGAAGACGTCGGCCATGCGGTGCGCCTCTCAGCCAGCGACAGGACTACAATAGGGTACAGCGCGATGCGGGGCTAGCGAGGACGTGGGCGATACGCGACGACATTTGTCAACGATCGCCGAGCCTCTTGCTACATGTGTTGAAGCAGGTCCGAATGCGGTGCGCCAAGGAGGAACATTCCCGACAGAATCCCACCTTGATGCCCACCGCACTCGGGTGATCTTTGGCTGATCGTCGAACCGCCGAGTGGCCTCAACGGCCCGCTGCTAGATGCTCTTATGAATCATGCTGAACGGCTGTCGGACTTCGATCACAAGCTGATCGTGGAAACAGCAGCCAAGCTGGTGGACGGGCAACACGCCACGCTGGACAAGCTCGAAAGCCTGTTTCTCTTCGTCCGTGACAGCATCAGGTTTGGCTTCCCGATACGGTTCAAGGAGTTCGACAGGATCAAGGCGTCGGCAGTCATCGGAGCGGGCTACGGGTACTGCAACACCAAGGCGACGCTGCTGGTTGCCCTCTGTAAGGCCTCCGGCATTCCTGCCAGAGTGCACTACGGGTTGATCGGTGTCGACGTCATGCGAGGCATCTTTCCCTCGTTCGCGTTCCCCTTCTTGCCGAGCGCTGGTCCGCACTCCTGGACCGAGGTGGATATCGACGGTACGTGGCGGCCGATCGACTCCTACATCAACGACGCAGCGCTCTTCAAGGCAGCCCGTGCTCGGCTCGAGGAATCGGGGCGCTCAATGGGATACTCGCTTGCGTGTGTCGGTGGGAAGTGCAGCTGTGAGTTCAACTTTGGGGAGAAGGGGTTCGCGCAGATGGGTGCCGTAGTCGAGGACTACGGCGCGTGGGATGACGCGTCCCAGTTCTTCGCGACGGAAAAGTACGTGTTCTTCAATGCGGTGCAGCGCTGGCTGTATCCCTTCCTGGCCGCCATGAGCAACCGCAACATTCAGAAACTGCGAGGCTCCGGTCGGTAACGCCCCTCAAGACCACCCCCCTCCCGCCAACTCCTCCAACCGCCTCCCGCCCGCTCATGCCTGCAGGACCGTGGACACGCCCGTGCAAGCGTATCCTGGAGCCCGAGATCGCGGGCCCACGCCCTCTAATGCTGAGTACGTGAGTAGCTGACGCTCAAGGCCCCGTCTGGCCCATCCGATTCCTGAGCCATACCTTAGACCATTCCCAGCCCAGGTCACCCCATGACCGACCTGCTGGACCGCCTCAAGACCGCGCTCGCCGACCGCTACGCTATCGAGCGGGAGTTGGGTAGTGGTGGGATGGCGGTGGTATTCCTCGCCCGTGACCAGAAGCTCGGCCGCCAGGTCGCCCTCAAAGTACTCCGTCCCGAACTGGCCGCTTCCCTCGGTGCCGAGCGGTTCCTCCGCGAGATCGAGATCGCGGCGAAGCTGACCCACCCGAACATCCTGTCCCTGCACGACTGTGGTGAGGCCAATAGCCTCCTCTACTACGTCATGCCCTACGTCGAGGGCGAATCACTCCGCGATCGCCTCAAGCGTGAGAAGCAGCTCTCTATCGACGACGCGCTCCAAGTGACTCGCGAGGTCGCGGACGCGCTGGGCCATGCGCACTCCCTGGGCATCGTGCACCGCGACGTCAAGCCGGAGAACATCCTGTTCGAGGCAGGCCATGCGGTGGTAGCTGACTTCGGGATTGCACGCGCGATTACTGCGGCGGGCGGGGAGCAGCTCACTGCGACAGGAGTTGCCGTAGGCACCCCGGCGTACATGAGCCCGGAGCAGGCGGCAGGGGAATGGGAGCCCGACAGCCGGACCGACATCTACGCGCTCGGCTGTTTGCTGTACGAGATGCTGGGGGGCGAGCCCCCATACACGGGTCCGAGTGCGCAGGCCATCCTGGCGCGGAAGTCGATGGACCCAATCCCCAGCTTGAAGGTTGTGCGGGAGACGGTGCCAGACGCGGTTGAGCAGGCGACAACGAAGGCGTTGGCCAAGACCCCTGCGGATCGGTTTGCGACGGCTGCGCAGTTTGCGGAAGCGCTGTTTGCGGAAAGCACCGTGCCTGAGACTGAGACGCAGTCGATTGTCGTGCTGCCGTTTGAGAATCTGAGCCCCGACCCAGACAACGAGTACTTCGCAGATGGATTGACCGAGGAACTCATCACCGACTTGTCTCAGGTGAGCAAATTACGTGTGGTATCACGCACCTCCGCGATGATGTTCAAGGGTGCTCGCAGGTCGATGCAGTCCATTGCGCGGGAAATAGGTGTTCAGTACGCCCTGGAGGGAACGGTCAGGAAGGCTGGGACCAGCCTTCGGATCACGGCCCAGCTCATTGACACCAGTTGTGATGTGCACGTCTGGGCGGGAAAGTTCAGTGGGACCCTCGACGATGCGTTCGATATTCAGGAGAATGTCTCCCGAGAGATCGTCGACGCCCTCAAGGTGAAGCTGACCCCTGAGGAAGACCAACGAATGGCGGCGCGACCCGTCGATAGTGTGGTGGCTTACGACAGCTATTTGAGAGCTGTTTCGGAGATACACGGCTTGCGTGCGAGGCTTCAGAAGCTGAAGGATGGGCTCGGCACGGAGCGCGCGGATGCCAAGACCACCTCCAGACTGCTCGCAGAGCTGATTCGACCGCTTGGCTTCAAGCCGGAAGTGCTGGAAGCGAGTCCGAACCGGGTACTGCTCAAGCCCGGTCGCTGCCCCATCTACGAAGCGGGACGAGCGCTGGGCATGGAGCACTCGGCCATTGAAGCCTGGTGCCGTACCCGCCCGCTGCGACTCACGGACCAGGCGGTCAAAGAACTCAACCCCCGACTGCGCTACCGGTTACTTCAGTTCCGGGAGGGACCCGACGACTCCTGCGTCGAGGAGATCCTCCTGACATAGCGTCAGAAGAGGGGCGTCGCGAAGGGTCTGCCCTTGTCCGGCACCACGTCCTCCAGCCACGGTTCGAGCAGCCGGACACGCCCGACCGGACGTGTCCACCCCGCCCAACCTGCGCCGGGCGCTTCTCGTCCTCCCACCCCACCACCGGTCCAAACCCGAGCGCATCTCTCGCCTCTTCACCTAGCTGACTAGCACGGAAGCACCTACTGTAGTGGTGTTCGGACGCGAGGCGCTCCATGCAGGATCTCCTCGAACGCCTGAAAGAAGCGCTGGCAGACCGCTACGTCATCGAGCGCGAGCTGGGTAGCGGGGGCATGGCGACGGTCTATCTGGCCCGGGATCTGCGACATGATCGCAAGGTCGCGGTCAAAGTCCTCCGCCTGGACCTCGCTGCGGCGCTGGGCTCGGAGCGCTTCCTCCGGGAAATCAAGATAGCTGCTCAGCTCCATCACCCCCACGTCCTGCCACTCTATGACTCCGGCGAGGCTGGCGGCTTCCTCTATTACGTGATGCCCTACGAGGAAGGCGAGTCTTTGCGGGAGAAGCTGGCGAAGGAGGGTGAGCTACCGGTCGCTGAGGCCGTGCGGCTGCTGCGCGATGTAGTGGATGCACTGGCCCACGCGCATGAGCACGGGGTCGTCCACAGAGACATCAAGCCGGACAACGTGCTGCTCTCCGGGCACCACGCGCTGGTGACGGACTTTGGCGTGGCCAAGGCCGTGAGCGAGGCTACCGGGCGGCAGCAGCTTACTACGGCGGGTGTCGCCCTTGGCACACCGGCCTACATGGCCCCCGAGCAAGCGGTCGCCGATCCGCACATTGACCATCGGGCAGACATCTATGCGGTGGGTGTGCTGGCATATGAATTACTGACAGGGCAGCCGCCGTTCACTGGCACGACGCCCCAGGAAGTGCTCTCGGCACACGTGACGCAGGCCCCTGATGTCGTCACCAGACATCGGGCGACCGTCCCTCGTTCGCTGGCCCAGCTAGTGATGCGGTGTTTGGAGAAGAAGCCCGCTGACCGTTGGCAGAGAGCGGAGGAGTTGCTCCTACACCTTGAGGCGCTCACGACTCCGAGCGACGGGATCACCCCTACCGATACACGACCGGTTCCGGCAGTCAGCAAGCGTAAGAATGCGATCGGTCTCGGGATTGGCGTCGTCGTCATTGCTGCAATCGTGGGCGTCTTTGTACTGCGATCGGGTCCGGAGGCACCCCTCTTCCGCGTGGGTCGCACGACTCAGGTCACACGCGCGCTCGGTCTCGAAGTCGATCCCTCTTTCTCACCTGACGGCCGGATGCTGAGCTACACCGCCGGTACCGCTGGACGAATGCGTCTCTACGTGCAGCAGCTCGGTGGCGGTGGGACGATCGAGCTCACCGACCGGTTGACGGGCAGTCACCGTTCGCCCCAATGGTCGCCCGATGGCACGCAGCTCGTCTACGAGTCTCAAGGCGCGATCTTCACGATTCCGGTGTTTGGGGGGACACCACGCCGAGTCGTGGGAGGTTCCCCAGGCTTCGCGAGTGGGGAACCGGCGGCAGGCGGTGTGTTCCACAGCCCTGTCTGGTCACCCGACGGAGAGCAGATAGCCTACGTGTGGCAGGAGAATCCTGCCAGCATCGCTTACCAGCGTCAGCCGAGTGAGATCTACGTCCTGTCGTTGAGTGGAGGAGAACCGCGCAAAGTGGTCGACGCGATCGAGGCGCACTCCCTCCGTTGGTCTCCCAACGGTTCCATGTTGGCCTTCGTATCGGGAGCCTCGCTCTTTGTGTTCGGGACCGGTGACTTCGGAAACGTCGACCCGAGCTCGATCTGGGTCGTCAAGTCCTCCGGCGAGAATCCAATGCAAGTGACAGGAGAGGACGCTCTCAACATCAGTCCCGCCTGGTGGTCCGACGGGGAACACCTCCTGTTCGTGTCGAACCGAGACGGCAGCCGCGACATCTATGAGGTGGCCATCGCCAGCTCGGGCGAGCCCCGTGGGACGCCGTTGCGACTCACCACAGGACTCAATGCGCACGGCATCGACCTGTCAGCCGACGGCGCCCATCTGACCTACTCCGTGTTCACCCACCTGGCCAACCTCTGGTACCTCGAGATGCCTAGTCAGGGGGTGGCCTCTATAACCGAGGCCACGCGGGTGACGGGGGAGACTCAGGTGATTGAAATCGCAGATCTGTCGGCGGACGGAGCATGGTTGGCGTTCGATTCGAACCGAGAGGGAGACCAGGACATCTATCGAGCGCCATTGACCGGTGGAGAACCGCAACGGCTCACGACGCATCTTCAGGATGATTATGCGCCCAGCTGGTCACCCAACGGACGCCAGATTGCCTTCTACTCGCTGCGGACAGGTAATCGCGATGTGTTCGTGATGTCCGCGGATGGAGGAGCGCTTCAACAACTCACGGATCACCCGGACCAGGATCGACTCCCCGACTGGTCACCCGACGGCAATGCCATCGTCTTCGTGTCGGACAGAACCGGCCAGCAAGAGCTGTATCTCATGACTCGCGAGCCCGGGGCGGCCGAGTGGAGCAGACCCGAGCAGCTGACTACGAAGGGCGGATTCAGTCCCCAGTGGTCACCGGACGGCACCGCGATCGTATACGTGGATGATCGCGTCGGAAGTGTCTGGGTGTTGCCGCTCGAGAACCGCCAGCCCCGCCTCCTAGTTGAGGTTGAGGAGGGGAGCCCTCTCGCACAGTCCGCTCGGTGGTCGCAGGACGGCAACACGATCTACTACATCGCAAGCATGGGTGGCGAAGTTCACGGTATCTGGTCCGTGCCCGCATCGGGCGGTCCGTCCCGAATGGTTGCCCAGCTCGGTGATCCTTCGGGAAGGTTCCCCACGTGGTGGTTTACAGTCGACGGCACCCGCTTCTACTTCACTATTCAGGAGTTCGAGGCGAACGTCTGGGTGGCGGAGCTGTTGACCAGATAGCTGCTTTCGGTATTAGCCGCGGTTTTGAGGTGACTCCGGACACGCCCGAACCGACGTGTCCATCAGGGCCCTAGGAGCCGCTGACACGGCCAGGGCCCCATCTGGGCGCGGGCCGTCGGTGATTTCAGCTGGAGGGAGACGCCGCCCGCTCCACCCGCTGCTTGATGCCCAGCAGGCACTTCCGCATCATGACGATCTCGAGGGCGTCCAGCAGGAACTGGGACGCGAAGTGCGGAGTGCGCACGCGCAGCCGGGTCACGAGTCGTGTCTGCCCCGTACCTTGCGCGTAGAGCCCCCACGCCCACGAGCTATTGGCCCACGTTCCCGTGGTCTCGAACTCCAACACCATGAAGTGAGGCGGCTCCAGGATCCGCACTCCGGCAAATGCGTTTTCACTCATCGGGATTCTGTGACCCACCTGGAGGCCCTGGTATTCGGGCATGATGGAGTCCGCGCTGGGGATTCCGTCGTTGTCCAGCCGGTCGTAGCTGTAGAAGCCGGCTCTCCGGTACCCGATCTGGACGATCCAAGGCCAGACGTCCTCCGGAGGCGCGTCGATGGTGACGGCTCGTGTGGCGTTGAACGGGGGGTCGAACAGCATCTCGTCGCCGGGCATGGGGCGGCGAATCTCCTCGTCCGTTGCGCCCCAGTTGAGCGCCCAGGGGCGGTAGACGAGGCCGTATAGCGTGGCCGCGCTGAGCGCTGCGGCAAGACACGCAACGGCGATCACGGTGAGCCGTGGTCGCTTCATCGATCCGAAGGCTGTGTGTAGTAGTTAGACGGACGGAGCTGAAGAGAAGTTCCTCGCTAGAACTCGCGCTTCTTCATCTCGGAGAAGAAGTCACGCAGCTCGGTGTCCTCATCACCTTCCGGGGGCAGCGTCTCGTCGTACTGGCGCCGCTCCTTCTTCTTGGCCTTGGCAGCCTTGGCAGCGTTCTTCTTCACTAGCGCCGCCAGCTTCTTCTCGTCGCTCTTCGACATTCAGTGCTCCTAGGCTGGTGTCGCCACCCAGTCGACCACGTCGCCACCTGGGTCGCTCAATGGAGCCATTTCGTAACCGACTTCCCCCAAGAAATCTGCCGCATCCTCATCGCCTATGCCAAGTGCGCGCATGCGCGGCTTGTTCTGTTCGAAATGTACCTCGGCAATGTGATGCTTTCGCAATAGACCTTCACATCCCATCAAGACCCATGTGTCAGCTCCCTCAGTGTCGATCTTCAGGAGCGAGACTGGCGCATCTGTTGCGACAACAGAATCCACGCATCTCACATCAACTGTGAACGTGTCCTCACTACGTTGTGCAGCAAGACCGCCCCAACCCGTCTGCTCTTTCGGCCCCGGAGCGAAGTCCAATCTTCCTTCCTCGCGGCCGGCGGCACACGCATACAAACACGTTCTATCAGTGAGCCCATTGGATTCGAGGTTGTCTCTGAACAACTCCACGTTTCGCGGTGACGGCTCAAACGCTATGACCTCGTTGCTGCTGTTGACCGCGGTCCAAAGGAGAGAGAAGTATCCCGCGTTAGCACCAACGTCTATCATCAACCCGCCCTTGCGTCCCAAATGCACTACGCGCTTTGACAACCTGCGCTCGTATAGACCCGTGAGTGCAATGCACCCGTGCACGACATCCGTCGGAACGAGCCGCATGTGGATACCGGGTGCAAAGCGGAGCTCCGCGGCACGAAACAGAGGATACCACCGACGCGGAGCTGGATTGTACCAGCGATAGAATGCTGCCTCTCTCAGCCGGCCAGGCAATATCCTAAAGAGCAGTGGACGTCGCACGTGAGGAGTCGCTACCCCACCTTCCGCGTCTTCCGCCGCATGAAGTCCATCAGGATGTACTGCCCCAGCGTCATCGTGTTCGTGAAGTAGGCCTTCCCCCTCGCAATCTCGCACACCTGCTTCACGAACTCCACCAGCATACGCTCCCGGGCCAGCATGAAGGTGTTGATCATGATCCCCGAGCGCTTGCAGATGGCCACCTCGCGGTAGGTCTCCTTCAGGATCCTGGGGTCGAGGCCCATGGAGTTCACGTACACCCGGCCGTTGGGCAGGGTGAGGGCCGAGGGCTTCCCGTCGGTGATCATGATGATCTGCCGCATGTCCTTCTTCTGAGCCAACAGGATGCGGCGGGAGAGCTTGAGCCCCTGGGCGGTATTGGTGTGGTACGGCCCCACCTGGGCGCGGGCCAGCTTGGCCAGGGGGATCTCCTCGGCGGTGTCGTGAAACAGCACCACGCGGATCGAGTCGCCGGGGAACTGCGAGCGGATGAGGTGGGTGAGGGCCAGCGCCACCTTCTTGGCCGGGGTGAACCGGTCCTCACCATACAGGATCATGGAGTGAGAGCAGTCGAGCATCAGCACCGTGGCGGCGCTGGAGCGGTACTCGGACTGGTGCACCATCAGGTCCGGGTAGTCGAGATCCAGCGGGAACTTGAGCCCGTTCCGCGCGATGGCGTTGGTGAGGGTGGACGGCACGTCCAGGTTCAGGGTGTCGCCGAACTCGTAGGGCTTGGAGATCGCCTCGGCTTCGACCCCGGTGGCCAGGTGCGCAGTGTCGTGGGCGCCGAAGCTGGACTTGCCGATGCTCCCCAGTAGATGCCTCAGCGCGCGGTACCCCAGGAAGTCGAGGGCCCTGTCCGTGAGGTTGAACTCCACCTCCTGCGCCGCCGACTGGGCCTGGCCGCCGGGACCGAAGACCTCCTGGTGGGCCGCGGGCATCTGGGGTTTGTCGGATACATTGAGGTAGCCCTGCTCGATGAGCTTCTGCACCACCTGGTCGATTAGATCGGCAAGCTGCTGCTGGATCTCGCCGTCGCGCTGCTCGTCGCCGGTGGATTCCCCCCGCAGCACCTGGAGCATCTCGGGCGTGAGCTTTCCCGACTCCATGAGGGCCTGCACGATGGCCTGCTTGAGGGCGTCGAGGGAGTTGTCGCCCTCGCCCTCGTCGCCGAACGACCCCCAGTACGGGTGGTACTGCGGTCCCCCGGCAAACCCCGACTGCAGCAGGAAGTCGCTCAACTGCTCGAGCAGGTCCTCGAGGTTGATGGCATCGAGCAACTGGGGCAGGTACTTCGAGTAGGTGGTATATCGCATAGAATTCGGGCGCCTCGCTTCATTCTAAACTGAAACCAGTATAAAGTTCTCGCAATGACCGAGGGTCTCACCATCCGGCCGCCGCCCCGCCCCGTCGCCTTCGGCGCCCTCAGGCACCGCAGTTTTCGGCTGTTTTACGGTGGGATGGTGGTCTCCCTGATGGGGATGTGGATGCACCGGGTGGCCCAGTCATGGCTGGTCCTGGAGCTCACCGACTCGCCGTTCTATGTCGGCCTGGTGGATGCCCTCAGCTACCTGCCCACACTGCTGTTCTCCCTCTATGCCGGCGCGCTGGCAGACCGCGTGTCGAAGCGGCGCATCGTCATGGCGACGCAGACCGGCTCCATGGTGCTGGCGCTGGCGCTCGCCGCCTTCGTGTTCGCCGGCAGTGTGACCATCTGGCACATCATTCTCGTCGCTGCGGGGCTGGGCATCGCGATGGCGTTCGACATCCCGGCCCGGCAGTCGTTCATCGTGGAGATGGTGGGCAAGGAGGATCTCACCAACGCCATCGCCCTCAACTCGTCGGCGTTCAACGGCACCCGGGTGGTGGGACCTGCCATCGCGGGAGCGCTGATCGCCGGCGTGGGGCTCGGGGTGTGCTTCCTCTTGAACGGCGTGAGCTACTTGCCGTTGATCATCGTGCTCGCCGTGATGCGCCTCCCGGAGCACCGGCCGGCCGCGCAGCGAGCGTCTGCCTGGTCGACCATCCGGGACGGCTTTCGCTACGTAGTATCGGACGCCCGCATCCGGGTCCTCATCGTGAACATCGGGGCGCTTTCCGTCTTCGGCCTGCCAGTTCTCGTGCTGCTGCCGGTGGTGGCCCGCGACGTCATGGGGCTCGGGGCCGTGGAGTTCGGCTGGATGATGTCGGCCGTGGGTGTCGGGGCGCTGGTGGGAGCGCTGGTCCTCGCCACCGTGGGTCATCGGCTGCCGCGGGGGCGGGTGCTGGCCTGGTCGTCGCTGGCTTTCAGCGCGCTGGTGATCCTGTTCGCGGTATCGCGGACACTCCCCATCACGCTCGTGCTCCTCGCCCTCATAGGCCTGAGCTTCATCACCACCACTGCGCTGAGCAATACACTGCTCCAGACCATCGCGCCCGACGAGCTGCGGGGTCGGGTGATCTCGTTCTACGCCTTCGCGTTCGTGGGCTTTGCTCCCTTCGGGGCGCTGCTGGCGGGGGCGGTGGCCGAGCGGTGGGGTCCGACGCCGGCGCTGGTGGCCGGTGGGTCGGTGAGTGTGGTGGCGGTGCTGCTCGGCGTGCTGCGCTCCGGAGAGCTGGCGGGAACGCGCTGAGGCGCTGCGACTCGCCAACCGCGGCGTGCTACGCCCTCAGTCGCACCACCCCCGGGCACGGGCCGCCGCCGCGATCAGGTCGGCACACTGCTCGTAGGTGAACACCGCGGTGTTCAACGCGAGGTGGTAGTTGGTGGCGTCCTCCCAGTGCCGGTCGTAGTAGGCCTTCACGTAGCGGCGCCGCCCATCGTCCGTCTTGTCCACGGCCTCCTCCGCCTCCTTGCGATCCACGCCCAGCCGCTCCATCGCCGCCGCCACCCGTGCCTCACGCGGCGCCACGATGTACACGTGCAGCGTGTCCTCGTGCCGGGCGAGGTGTGCCTGCGCGCCACGCCCCACCATGATCAGGTGCCGCTCCTCCCGTACCGCTCGGTTGATCACCGCTTCGGTGGCGCGCACCAGCTCCGCCTCGGAGCCGAAGCGGGTCTCGGGGGGCTCGCCGGTGGCCACGAAGACCTCCGGGGAGGAGATCGCGAGGGCTCTCGCCAATCGCTCCGCCAGGCCGGGGACACGCTCCTCCCGCTCGGCCACCTCGTCGGGCGACAACCCGACGCGCTCCGCCACGCGGTCGACGAACTCGTTGTCGACCAACTGCCAGGCGAGGCGCGCAGCCACCAGTCTCGCGATGTCCGAACCGCCGGAGGCGTACTGTCGGGAGATGGTGATGACGGGCACGCGTGATCCCTCGACTATTGAAGAAGGGGTGAGTCCTTCCCGCCGATGCCCGAGCTGAAACCCGGCGGCCGGTCCGGTCGGGAGCGCGTGTAGCCCAACTCGTCCGTCCGCGTGATGCGCCGGTGCGCCACCAGCCCCTCCAGGATCAGCTCGCAGGCCGCCACGACGGTGGCGGGATCCTTCTTGGGGGCGAGCCCCGCCAGCTTTATCGTGTCCAGCAGCCCCGGCACGGTGGAGAAGCCCTTGAGGCACAGGTCGGACCGCTCGTTGGGTGCGACCTTCAAGGCGCCACCCTGGTCGAACCACTCCACGATGGAGTCGCAGTCGAGCCCGCCCAGCCGGGCGTCGAACGTGCCGCCGGCCGCCCTGCGGACCAGATCCCGGGCGATGGTCTCGGCGCCCTGGAGCTCCCCCTCGTACTCCAGCTCGATCTTGCCGGTGATGGCTGGTAGCGCGCCATAGATGTCCGACAGGCGCGGCACGATGCGCTTCTCCTTGGTGCTCAGGGTGCGCTGCTCGGCGCTGGAGATCACGTTCTCCAGCACGCTGATGGGCAAGCGTTGGCTGACACCGGAGCGGCCGTCGACGCGCTTGTCGCCGCGGGCCTCGAAGGCGATGCGCTCCACGACCTCCTTGATGAAATCGGGAACGTTGAGCGGACGGCCCTCGCGCTCGATCCACGCCTCCTGTTCGGTGATCGCCATCCCGTGCTCGATCGTCGGGGGGTAGTGCGTGAGGATCTCGCTCCCGACCCGGTCCTTCAGCGGCGTGATGATCTTGCCGCGGGCCGTGTAGTCCTCGGGGTTCGCCGAGAAGACCAGCAGTACGTCCAGCGCCAGGCGGATGGGGTAGCCTTTGATCTGGACGTCGCCCTCCTGCATGATGTTGAACAGTCCCACCTGGATCTTCCCTGCCAGATCGGGGAGCTCGTTGATGGCGAAGATCCCCCGGTTGCTGCGGGGCAGCAGGCCGTAGTGGATCGTGAGCTCGTCGGACAGCAGGTGACCTCCCCTCGCCGCCTTGATGGGATCCACGTCGCCGATGATGTCGGCGATGGTCACATCCGGCGTGGCGAGCTTCTCGACATAGCGGTGGTGCTGCGGAATCCACTCGATGGGCGTGCGGTCGCCGTGCTCCTCGATGAGCTGTCGGCCGTACTTGGAGATCGGGTGGAACGGGTTGTCGTTCACCTCGCTTCCCGCGATGATCGGGATCTCCGCATCGAGCAGCGACGCCAACGAGCGCAGGATGCGGCTCTTGGCCTGTCCCCTCAAGCCCAGGAGGATGAAGTTGTGCCGTGCGAGGACCGCGTTGATCACCTGTGGCACGACGGTCTCCTCGAAGCCGACGATGCCCGGGAAGATCTCGCGGCCGGCCTCCAGCATGCAGATGAGGTTCTGCCGCATCTCGTCCTTCACCGATCGCCCGTGCGTCCGGGGATCGCCCCATTCGGTCTGCTTTAGGTCGCCAAGCGTCGTGGGATGGCTCATACAGCTCCTTCAGCGAGTGGGATGAACTCCCTACCCAACGTATACCCCCCGGCCCGAGGGCCGATCAAGTCCCGCGGAGTGCGATCCCGTCCAGCCGCACCGCGGTCACCCCCCAGGCGGGGAGCTGCACGATGACCCCGTGCGGGACGGACGTGGCCCCCTGGCCCCTGTCGCGCTCGACCAAGTCCACCAGGCGAGCGGATGCGAATGTGATGAGTCCCGTCCCGAGCGACACGAAGCGGCTCGAGCCCAGGAGCTCCTGCAGGTAGACTACGACGCCCTCGCCGTCGTCTGCCGGCTTGATTCCCAGGATCGCCACTCCCGGTTGGTCCACCACCAGGAGCGCCCCGTGCCGTGGCAGGCGGCCCCCGCCCGTGCCCACCGCCGGCGCCACCACGAAGGGTTCCGCCCCCCACCCGAAGCGCGCCGCCGTTGGCGGGCCCACCGGGTCGGTGGTGACCTGCAGGCGATAGCGGGCGCGCCCCCGGGGGGCAAAGCTCCTCAGCGTGCCGTCCCCCAGCACCGAGGCGAACGGAGCATCGTGCCCGCGGAACAGTACGGTGCCCGTCTGGTTGCGCAGCGTCAGCCAGCGCAGGTGGGCTATGCGGTGGACCGGCGCCCGTGCATCCTCGTGACCGGCCGGTACCTCCCAGGCGACCTGCGGCTCGCTCCCGGAGAAGCCGAACAGGTATTCCATCGCGCGGGTGCCGAGGGCGGCCGCGTCGTTCTCGATGTCGATCCAGGGGAGTGCCTCGTACACGGTAACGGTGGTGCGCAGCTCCCCCCTGGCATGGGACCAGCGCCGCACCGTCAGGCGGACACCCACTCCGGGGATCGTCTCGCGCTCCAGCTTCTCGAGGTTGGCGCCGGGCACGGCGTTGAGGCCGTCGCCGTCGGCTGCCACCCACTCACTGTCATCGTCGCGTGTGACCAGCGAGCGGATGGCTCCCGACAGGGGGTCGAGCTGGAGACGGACGTACTCTCCCGCAGCGACCGTGTAAGGCGGCCTGGCCGGAACGACCTCGGCGAGCTGGTCGGTGCCACGCGGCGCGTCCACCAGGAACGCGTACCCCAGCCCCGGCACGTCCGTCACGACCCGCACCGAGCCATCGGGCAAGAGCGCCGCATCGCTGCGGTGGAACGGAGTGGAATTGAGCACCAGCGTGCCGGGAAGCTCCGTCGTGATCTCCCGGGCAATTGCGGCGAGGGCGTCTGCCTCGGGTCCCCCGCTGCCCAAGAGCGCGGTGAGGGGCCGCACGACCTGGTTGACCCGGGCGCCGCGTGCGGCCTCGCGCCCCGCCGCGAGAGCCGTGAGCGCCGCGAGATCCGGGACGTCGGCCCGCGGTGGAGACGGGGGGCGGGTGGTGGGGATGCCAACTCCGCGTGCACGCCCGATGATGGCCTGCCGGTCGTTCCCCGGACCCACCACGATGCGGGGATAGGCAAAGCGCTGATTCCATTCCCGCGCCGCTGCCAGCATGCTTGCGATGGAAGCGTCGGGGCCGGTGTCCACCACGAACGTGACGCCCTCGTCGTCCCCGCGGGGTGGCACCTCTCCCGGGGCCAGCAGCAAGGGGGTCGTCTCCAGCCAGCGCTCGATGCGGTGGGTCATCTCGTTGCGGGATACCGCGAACCCGAGTGTGCGTGGATCGCCGTCGGGTGGGATGGCCACGCTCAGGAGCCTCGACCCGTCGGGACCGGTCCACCACTCGAACGGGGGTACGCCGGAGCGCCACTCGCGGGCGACGCAGCTCACCCCCGAGCCCGCCAGCGCGAGTACCGCGGTGGCGGGCAGGCCTTCATTGCCGTGCAGCATCGCCACGGGACTCGCCGGGATGCCGTGGTCGAGCTCCAGGTCCCGTGCGGGGAGGGACACGCGCAGGAATTCGATGTGGTCCAGCAGGTCAAGAGCGTCGGCCGTGAGGGGGTTGCCCATCACGCCGGCGTCGACGAAGGCTGCGGTCTGCACCCCGCGCTCCAGGGGGCCGAGCTCTCCGAGAACGCGTGCGAGCTGCGCGGGCTCAATGACGGTGAGCCAGTAGATGGTCCAGCGGCGCCGCGGGCGCAGGCGGTGGTCCGACCGATGTATGCCACTCACACCGGGGGCCTCCAGCTCGCTGCGCACCGTCGTGCCGCCCTCGACTGGAAGCCAGAGCTCGCCGTACAGTGTGTCGCCGGAGCGGATCACCCCGGCGGTCCCCAGCAGCTGGCGGCGGCGGTCGTACACGCGCAGACGGCCGGCCGGCGCCTCGACGCCCGAGATCAGGAACCGCACCAGGGTCAGGCGTCCATCGGGGTTGGCACGGAAGACGGTCGGCTCGGCCTCCACGCGGGGCCGTGCAGGGCGCACTCGTGCCCATCCCGGAAGTGTGGCGACCCCCGTGAGCGTGCCGCTGAGCGCAGAGAGGAAGCCCCGCCGGTCGGTCATGCGATGCGGAAGCGAATGTGTGAATGCGACTGAAAAGTTTTCATATATCGCGGACACCCCATTGACCGATGCACGGTCCAGACGCGTAACTTACAGGTGGTGGGGTCATCTCGACTAACGGTCGTGGAGTGAAACACATGAAACGTTTGCTGGCAGTGCTTGCGATCCTGGCCCTCGGTGCCTGCGGTGGCGAAGCCCCGCCCGCGGAGGAGGCGGCGGAAGAGGCGGCGGTGGACACAGCTGCGGCGATGGCCGATACCATGCCGGCCGACACCGTGATGGCGCGCGACACGGCGGAGGCAACGCCCTAGCTCAGTCCGCAGTCCGGGGCAAGTCCCAGACATTCGAGGCTCTCGGGCACGTCAGGCGCGACCTGGCGGGGTGGGGGTCTATGTGTCTGTCGGTCCGAGAGTGAAGTACTCGGCAAGCGGCTCCGGGTAGTCGGCCGGTACGTACTCGCCGCTGGCGCCGTGGATCCGGTACTCGCCCCGGTACTCTCCTCGCGCCACCAGCTCCAGCATCTCCACCAGACGGTCCACGTCCTCGGTATTGCTGTAGCATCCGAAGCTGGCCCGTACCATCCCCGGCATGTGGGACTTGTCGCCGGCCAGGACCTGGGTCTTCCAGGCAATCCGCTCCTCCTCGGGCAAGTTGAGGAGGTGCACCACATACGGATGCGCGCAAAAACAACCGCTGCGCACGCCGATGCCTCCCTCGTATCCCAGCACCGCCGCCACCAGATAGTGGTTCACGCCGTCGATGTTGAACGGGATCACTCCGACGCGCTCGTCGCTCTTCGCCGGGTCCGCTTCCCCATAGACCCTGATTCCCGGTACGCTGCGCAGCCGCTCCAGCGTGTAGGCCGTGAGGTGTGCCTCGTGAGCGGCGACGTTGTCCATTCCCACGTCCATGAGCACCTGGGCCGCTTTGGCCATGGCCATGGCGCCGACCACGTTGGGGCTCCCGGCCTCGTCGCGGTCCGGCATCCCGGCCCAGTGCACCTCGTCCAGGGTAACCACGTCGACTGTGCCCCCGCCCGGGTACTCCGGTCCGGCCTGGAGGAAGAAGTCCTTGGAGCCGACCAGAGCACCGGTGCCGAAGGGCGCGTACATCTTGTGTCCCGCTATGGCCACGAAATCGAGATGCTGCGGGTCATCGTCGGGCTTCATTTCGACCTGCCGGTGCGGCGCGAGTTGTGCCGCGTCCACCATGATCTTCGCACCGACTTCGTGCACCCGGCCCGCAAGCCGGTGAACCGGCTGGATGTAGCCTGACACGTTGGACGCTGCCGTCACTGCCACCAGGGCGATGTGTCCCGCGTGCTTCTGGAGCTGTCGCTCGAAGTCCTCCTCGTCCAGCCGGCCGTCCGGAGTGGCCCCCGCGTGGACCACCCTGGCGCGATTGCGCCACGGGAGGTCGTTCGAGTGATGCTCCATGATGGTGGTGATCACCACGGAGTCGGCGTCGAGGGGGATGCGGTACGACAGCTTGTTGACCGCGTCGGTCGTGTTCTTGCCGAAGATGACGGTGTTGGTCTCGGGATCGGCCCCGACGAATCGCGCAATGGTCTCGTGCGCCTGGTCGTAGACCATGGTGCTGAGGCGCGACTTGAAGCCCGAGCCCCGGTGCACGCTGGAGTAGTACGGTAGGAACCGCGCGACGGCCTCGGCCGCGTCCCTCAGCGGCGGTGTCGTCGCCGCGTTATCCAGGTTGACGTACGACACCATGCGGCCGTCGAGCAGGGGGCTCGGCTGGCCCACTCCCACGACCCGGTCGCGCAGGCGTGCGGTGGCCGTCAGCACTACCCCGTCCTGGCGGGCGCGCCCGCCGGCTCGACCCGCACCGGACACACCTTGAGCTCGGCGGTGTGGGTGATGGGGTCGTAGCCCCCACCGGTCAGAACGTTCACGGGCGTGTCGTTGAACGAGAAGCTCGCGAACACGGTGCCCCGCGGAGAACGGCGCGTCGCCTTGACCTTGATCATCACACAACCGCGCGGGCTCGACATCTCCGCCCAGCCGCC
>JBDHDE010000035.1:0-81246 GCA_039591655.1 Gemmatimonadota bacterium | reverse complement strand
CGGTTCACCTGACCCATGTAGGTCCGCAGGGTCCACATCACGTTGGTCGGCATTGCGGCAACGTTGAAGTAGAACACCTCGCCGTTGATCCACAGGCCGAACCCTGAACCCTCAGTGCCGTTCGTGTGGTCACCGTCGGTGTCGGTCGGCAGGAGACCACCGGCTGCCGTGATCGTCGGCTCCCACGAGCGCGTCTCGCAACCTGTCTGATTCCAGCTGCCCATGCGCGTGAAGCACGCCCCCTGGGGCCAGTCCTCATACGTCATGAGACCGTCAGGGGTCGGCGGCAACGTCTTACAGCCGGCGCATGAAGCGTCCGGGATGAAGCCCCAACCCACGCGGTTCTGCGGCTGGAACTCCATCAACATGTTGTGCGTGATGTCGACGACCGAGTCGATCACGCCCGGCGCACCCCAGTACACCTGCATGTCCGCAGCGCGGAACCCGTGGTACACCGTCTGCATCGGACGCCGCGTGTGGGCGTCTGCGTTCTCCCACGGCGCAAACGGCGCCGGCGAGTAGATCGCCGTGACTCCCGTCAGCATGCCGTGCCCGCCCAGAAGGGTCGGGTGGGCCATCGTCTCGTTGGCTCCGTCGAACCAGCGGGAGCCACCGTAGTCCACCGCACCGTTGGCATCGACCAGCGGCGGATCCTGCGGGTCGAAGAACAACCCCTCCACCTGCGGATGCCAGTCGGCATCCTTCGACTGGTAGGTCACCGCGTTCACCGTGACCTGCGCCGAGAACTTACCGGCCCACGGCACCGGACCCAGGCCGAGCGAGTCGGCCAGGGCCGAGTTCGCCTCCAGCAGCCCCTCGATCGGGCCCATCACCGCCGGGCCGTCCTCCTGTCCGAGCGGCAGCCCAGGGGCGAATGACGCGATACCCATCGCTGTCCCATGCAGGTAGTACGTCCCGTCGTGATAGTAGAACGGGACCACCGAGTCGACCTCGACGAATGACTCCAAGCCCGGGGTCACCAGGTTGTCGGCAAGCAGCTGCGCCCCCAGCCCCTCGAAGGCACCCGAAGGTGGCATCGGGCCGCTGAACGTGCCCGTCGCCGCATCGATCGTCGGATACGCCGCCGCCGGGTCCAGCGCGTTGCCGTCCCGGTCGATCAGCTCGAGTGTCACGTCATCGGCCGCCACCTTGTTGGCCGCCGTGCTGCGCGGCATCGTCGACTGGCTCACCAGCGGCGACTCCAGTGAGCTGGGGCCGGAGAGGATTGAGTTCACGTCGAACGCCGTCACCGCGTAATGGTACGTGAAGCCGTTGCTCACGTCGTCGTCCACGAACAGGAACGGCACCTCGGTCTCCGCAAGCCGGGGAAACCCGCTCGCGCCGCCGGTCACCGCCGTGTCGGCTATGAGGGGTGCGGTGACTCCGGGACTGAACTCCACGCGCCACCCTGGTCTCAGCTGCACGACATCGGAGACCAAGAGCCGGTCGTAGCTCTCCCCGCCGGCGAAGTCGACGGGACAGCTCGAGTGGATCCCGAGCTCGGGGGCGCACTGGTCGCCGTAATCGAGGGAGCCGGTGTAGTCCACCAGGTGCGTGCCCGAGTAGTCGAACTGGGCTATGAGCTCCAGCGCGTTGGGCGACCGGCCCCGATAGATGCGGTAGCCCTCCACGTCGAACTGCCGGAAGTTGGGGTCGTACAGCGCAGACGTCGGGTCGGAGGCAATCGAGAAGTACGGATCGCCCGCCTGCTCGGTTCCCGAGCGTTCCCATACGATCGTGACCTGGTTGTCGCCCGCCACCGGAAAGAAGCTCACCGGATCGGGCTGTCGCGGTGTGAGGAATCCGTTGTCGAAGAACGCCTGGGCCACCTGCGCCTTGTGGAGGAACGAGCGCGGCACGGTCTGGACTTCTTGCTGCTCGATGCTGCCGTCACCATCCAGGTCGGACGCACTCACCCAGCCGGCTACGCTGTCTAGCGCCCGAACGCAGGGCAGCGCACTGCCGCTCCGGTCCGAGCAGGTGTTGTTGAGAATCGAATCACCCGGGAACGGGATCAGCGGCTTGAGAGCACCGCCGATCTCACCCGACGCGATGAGCGCATCCCTCACCGGGGCCGCGAACACGTACGCCATCGCGAACGTCGTGAACTCACCGGGCCCGAGGGTGAACGGCCCGGTGGATTGTTGGAACCAGGTGTCGCCGTACCAATCCCAAAGGACGCATAACTGGCGCTCCCTGGGGTTGGGGAAGTCACAGGGGTTGTCGCCCGCAGCCGGGGTTACGTTGCCGGATAGGTAGCGCCACAGTTGCTCCACGCCGTCGGGGTTCGGGAATCCCGTCGAAGTTGACCCGAAGTTGGTGAAGATCGCCAACCCGGCTTGCTCCGGCGTTCCGAGGAACTTCGCCCCGACGATACCCGGATGGGGCGCGAATGGCGCCCCGAAGATCTCCGGCGGATAGCGCCACTGCGGCTCCTCGAAGTTTGCCTTGTACGCCAGCGATGTCTCGAACGGGAGGTTGGCGGTGGAGTAGTTTCTGGTCCAGCTACCTACGTCCGGATCCATCCATACGGCCGCATGCATCTCGTCGAAGCGGTACCCGCCCGCCGGAAGCTCCACGCCGTGCGCCGCGCGCACCTCGTCGTGGAACCGTCGGCCGATGTCGACGATCCCGTCGCGCACCGCGGGGTCGAGGTGCTGGTACACGGCGGGGTCCGAAGCGGTGATGTTGTACAGCGTGTACACCAGGTACACGATGTCCTCGTTGCCGGACGGGTGGTTCCAAACCATGGCCCGGAGCTCCACCAGCACTCCCATTGGGTGTGCCCGGGCCTCCCGAGATCGTCGCGTGCCATCCCATATGCGGATCCACAGATCCTGCTCCGAGACCGCGCGGCGGCCCAGCAGCACGTCGTGGTACAGGCTGGTATCGGGGAGCTCGGCACTGGGCCGCATGCGCCGCACCACCGCTGCGCTGGGCCAGTCGGCGAGGTCCAACGGGTCCCGCGAGTCAAAAAAGGCGCTGATGGGCTTTCCGGTACTCAGTCGGGTGCGCCCGTCCACCAAGAAGACACCGGTGGTATCGCCCGCCCACTCGAAGCCGGCATCAGTGGGAATGAGAGCCGCGAGTTGGAGGCCAGAGTTGAAGATGTACTGATCGGGAGTACCCTTTGGCCAGAAGCCGCCTCCAACGATCGACGAGATGTCCGCGCACACCTTGCCATAGGCATCCAGGCCGCAGTGGACGCGGTTCGCGTCCAGTACGGCAATGGTGCCGGCCCGAAGGTCAAACCCGCTCTGTGCCCTGAGCTTCGGCGCCTGTGCTTGTGCGTTGGAGGGCATACCTGCGGTGGCAACCGAAAAGGCAACGAGTACCGCAAAGCGTGTGGACTGCGAGCCGACACGCCCAATGCCTTCCGAGAAAGGCGCCCGGTCGCCGGGCAGTGCCCCGAGGAGGATCCGGATCACCACCATTACCACCCTTACCGGCGTACGTTACAATTGTATAGTGCTCCGCCGACGGTGGCCAACCGACAATGGCGACAAGCTCTGTCCGGTTTAAGGTCGAAGGTCGTACATCGGGCGTGCGAGCGGGGCTGCAACTCTGCGCCCTGCTAACCGTGCTCGCCGCCTGCGACCACCTGGGCGACGACACACGCTTCTGCCTCAACGATCCGGTCCTCAGCGCATTCGAGATAATCCCCCACACGCTCCACGTCAGCGCCAAGCCCGACACCGTCACGTTCAACGTCGATGCAAGCCGCGTCATCGGCGTAGGCGTGACAGTCGAGAGCCCGGCGGGGCTCCGGGAAGGGTGCTACACAGACACGCTGCGGGTGGGTCTCTGGCACTGCCGGGTAGTGGTGCCGCAGGCCAGCGAGGCGGGCACTTGGTGGGTCGCGCAGCTACTTCTCGACGAAACCGGTTTAGGTGAGTTCTGCACCGTGAGCGTCGTCACGGGGGCTCAGCTCCAGAACGCGGGCTACCCCACGGGCATTGTGGTGGTCAATTAGCGCGCCGCGGGTCCCGAGTCGATCGTCAACCTCCCGCTCATGCCGCTGGAGCCCAGGGGCATCAGGTTCAACGAGCTCCAGGGCGTGCTGTGTGAGGCGAAGCAGGTGCGGTGGAGGGACTGAGCGTGGGGCATGCAGGTGCCGTCACAGTGCAGGCCTCCGTCCGAACTGCCTCGGCGCTGAGCTGACCCGCCTCGAGTAGTGGAGGGGATCCCATGCACAATCCTCTGATCCAGCCGGCACGTCTGTCCGCTCTGGCGAGGCGTCTGGCCCGATTACCCGCTCTTGTCGCGTTAATCCTGTTCACCCTCAGACCCGGCGCGCTGTGGCCTCAGGGGGCGATGGGCAGGATCGCAGGCAGCGTGCTCGATCCAGGCGACCGGCCGCTTGAGGGAGCCGAAGTCGTCGTCGTGGGCACTCGGCTCGCGGCTCAGACCGACGCGGACGGGTCCTTCTTTTTCAACGCCGTCCCGCCGGGAACCTACAGCCTGCGGGCTAGCTATCCCGCCCACCGGTCTGTCGAGTTTCATGGGGTGCAAGTCCGGGCTGGGGAAACGACGCGCCTCAATGTGCGGCTCGCTATCACCCCCGTGACGGAAGCCATGGTGATCGACACCGCTCCGGCCGCCGCCCCCATCAGCGTCCTAGCGTCCAAGGCCACGCTCACCGGCGAGACGGTGAACCAACTCCCCGTGGACAACGTGCGGCAGGCCCTGAAGCTGCTGCCGGGCGTCTCCGAGTCCGGATCGTCCGAGGGGTTGGTGCTGCGAGGGGGCCACCCCGGAGAAGCAGGAGTGTACGTGGATGGGGTGCCCGTTCGCAGCAGCCTGGGTGCCATCGAGCGCCTGCTCATGGGGACTAACGCCGTCGAGGAGGTCTCGGTCACGACCGGTGGCCTGAGTGCCGAGTTCGGGGATCTCCAATCGGGTCTGATCAACCTGGTCACCCGGGGCGGTGGCCGCCAGTTCCGGGCGGCTCTTTCCTACGAGACGGAAGGGCCCTTCGGGAACGGCATGAGGGTGGGATTCAACCGCATGGAAGGATTCATCGGCGGCCCTCTCCTGTCGGGCCTCAGCTTCTTCGTTGCCGGCACGCTCCAGGGTCAGCAAGCCGACCTGCGGGGGACCGGGGCGGAGCACCTGCCCACGTTCGTGCCGGGGCCAGTGGATACGGTGGTCATGATCGGCAGTGGTCTGGTGGACACCGTCCCCTTCGACATCCCCCAGTTCATCCAATTCAGCGGGCAGTGCGACCCCGCCGAGAACCACGGGTCTCCCTGTCAGGGCCGGCGGTTCCCTTACGACTGGACCACTGCCAGTACCGGACTTGGCAAGTTGGCGTGGAGCTATGCCGGCGGTTCCCGCCTAGCCTTCACGGCGCTGCTGAACCAGAACCAGCATCGCTTCTGGCCGGGTACACTCAGCTTCAACCCGGGGGCCTATCACGGCACCCGAGCATCCAGTCAGGCCTACATCCTGAGCTGGCGGCAGCGGCTGATGCGGAGAGCGACGCGGGAAGTCGCCCTCGGTCTGAGTGTCTCGTACCAGAGCGATGAGTCCGCGACCGGTATCCTGGACCCCACCTGGGACGTGGAGCACCGGTCGGCCACCGGCGGGATCGTGCTGGACGGGATGGACTTCGTGGTGGACTTCAACCGTTTCTCGGCCGACACCGGTTCCCGAGCAGTCACGCGGCTGGAGTCCAAGGCCGACTGGCAGCAGCTCGTAGAGAACACCAGGGTGAACCGGGGTACGCGGCTGCCCTATCTGGACCGCGGCGATCTCCGGATGACCCAGAGCTACCGCAAGAATCCCTGGGCTGTCATAAGTGGTTTCCCGACCGCCGGGCTGGATCCCGGCTTTGCCAACACCCAACTGGCCAGGGAGCGCCGCTGGTTCGTCCGCGCGCTGGCAGACTGGCAGGCAGGCCGTACACACCGCATCAAGGTGGGCGGGGAGCTCCTGAGCACCGCCATCGAGCACTTCGCCGGTGGGCTGATTGACCAGGCAGACCAAAACGTCTACGCCGAGGAGCCGCGCCGGTACACCCTGTTCGCCCAGGACCAGGTGGAGTATTCGACCCTGGTGCTCGACATCGGCCTACGGTGGGACGTGTTCGACAGCCGTGCCCTCTACCCCGTCACCCCGCTGCGGATCTTCACGCACCCCAACTTCAACCCGGACGATCCCACGAACCCAGCCGACAGCGTGTTCGCCCGGGCGGAGTCCCACGGCGTGCTGCAGCCCAGGCTCAAGGCCTCTTGGCAGCTATTCTCCCGCACCAGCCTCCGCGCCACGTACGCGCACCAGGCGCAGGCACCCGACTTCGCGCTGCTATTCGCCAACAAGAACGCGGATCTGATCAACATCTCAACGGCCTCGCCCAACGGCCGGGACGTGGACCTGGCCAAGACGATTCTATACGAGCTCGGCATGCGGCATGCCTTTGGCCCGGGGCTGGCGCTGGACCTCGCGGTGTTCACCCGCAGCAAGCGGGCCGAGCATAGTTTCCGCTACGTTGACTTCTTCGACCCGCTGGTAGGGCGGATTTCGCCACGCTTGGTGCTCACCAACGCCGACACCTCAAGCAGCGTGACCGGGTTCGAGATCGGCGTGCTCTGGCGCCACAGTGACTGGTTCGCAGGGCAGGTTTCCTACAGCCTCCAGGACGCCGACGGCACGTCGGGCTTCAGGGAGACGCGGAAGCACAACATCGCCGGCTGGCTGGGATTGAGCTTCCCCGACGCGTTCCATCGCGGGAGCTGGTACGGTGAGATCCTCCGTAACGGCGGTCTTTGGGCGCAATTCCGCTTCGCCAGCGGGCTGCCGTATGAGAGGCTTCGCAACGCCGGCGTTGGCTGGACGGCGCCACGGCGAACTGTCCCTGTCGCCGTGCCCAGTACGGTGGACACGGAGAGCATGCCGCGGGTGTATGACCTTGACCTTCGAGTCACCAAGGGCTTCCGCCTGGCCGGCGCACTCTGGAGCGTATTCCTGGATATCCGGAACCTGTTCGACTTCACCAACGTGGTGGAGATCTTCGCCGAGACTGGGGAGACCACCAACGATGAGTTCTTCCAGAGCACGATCACGTCTGAGCTGACACGGCTCCGGGGGGATGCCGGGAGCGCCCGCCAGATCACGATAGTCAAGGACGGCGAGACTCTCGAGGCCATCGACCTCTCGGACTGCAGCGGTTGGACCGGCCCTGGTCGAGAAGCCAGCTGCCTGCTCGTGCGCCGGGCCGAGACACGCTGGGGAGACGGCGACGGGGTCTACGATCAGGAGGAGCACATCACAGCGCTACGGGCTGCCTACGACCAGCTCCATGGGGAGTGGACCAAGCTGGGACAGCCACGACACATTCGCATTGGCCTGCAGCTGGATTTCTGAGGACCGTGCCCGATTCAGACAGCGGCCCAGCAGTCCGGTCGCAGACAGCGTTATGAACCGAACCCAGATACTGCGCGGCGTGACGGCGGCGTTGCTTGTACTGTCCGCTTGCGAGGACGCTTTGGCCCCAGTCGCCGAGCCGGAGCCGGCGTGCACGGACCCCGCGCCACTCGTTGGCGAGTACGACCCACGGGCGCCCGGGTACCTCGTCATGTTCCATTCCGGTATTGACGCGGCGGCTGAAACCGAGCGCCTGGCCATCAAGTATGGCTTTGAGCCTCGCTATGTCTTCCCCGTGACGTCGGGATTCTCGGCAGACCTGGACTCGGCGACGTTGGCGGCGCTACGCTGTGAGCCCACTGTGAGCTACGTCGCCTACAACGCTATTGTTGAGACGGCAGTGAGCACAATGCCGGTCGGGAGGACACAGTGAGCATTCGCCGCTGTCTTCGGGCGAGTCTGCTGCTGTTGCCATTTGGACCGCTGCTGTTTGGGTGTAGCGAAGGCGGCCCGACACAACCCCCTGCAGTGGCGCAGGTGGAGGTTAATCCGGCAGTGCACACGCTCAGAGCGATCGGCCAGACGCTGCAATGCACTGCCGTGGCAAAGGACGCGAACGGCAATACTATCGACGGACAGACGTTCACATGGACATCTTCGGCGACGGGTGTCGCCAGTGTTGATGGTACGGGGCTGGTGACCGCGGTCGGGAACGGGGCGGCGACGATCACGGCGGTAACGGCTGGAATCTCCGGCACAGCTTCCCTCGCTGTGAGCCAAGTAGTTGCGACCGTGGAGGTCACTCCAAGAGCGGATACCCTTGCTGCGATAGGCGACACGCAGCAGTTCAGCGCCGTGGTGAAAGACGTGCTGGGTTCGACCGTCGAGGACGTGGAGGTTCTTTGGGTCTCCTCGAACCAGAGCGTCGCCACGGTGGACACGGCTGGTCTGGCGACGGCCATAGGTCCGGGCGAAACGGTGATCACGGCGGCGGCTCGCGGTGTGCCCGGCCACGCGGCACTAGCTGTCGAGATGTTCGCCGCGGTGAGCGCGGGGGAGAACCACACCTGCGGCGTGACGAGCAGCGGGAGCGCCTACTGCTGGGGATTCAACGGTTCCGGCGAGCTCGGCGATGGCACGACGATCTCTCGCACGACCCCGGTGGCGGTCCCCGGTGGGCTCACCTTTGAGGCGGTGAGCGCGTGGTTTTACCACACCTGCGGCGTGACGAGCAGCGGGAGCGCCTACTGCTGGGGATACAACGCTAGCGGCCAGCTCGGCGATGGCACGACGACCTCTCGCACGACCCCGGTGGTGGTCTCCGGTGGGTTCACCTTTGAGGCGGTGAGCGCGGGGTGGGGCCACACTTGCGGCGTGACGAGCAGCGGGAGCGCCTACTGCTGGGGAGACAACGGTTACGGCCAACTGGGCGACGGCACGACGAGTTCTAGTTATACACCGGTGCGCGTATCGTTCCCTTGACGCGCGCGCAATAGACCAGCGCCCGGCCCCGCGCCGGGCGCTCACCCCTTAGCGGCGGGGCCATCCGGGCTAGGTCGCAGTTGCCGTCGGAGAAGCTCTTGCATGGCGGTACGAACGCGGTACCCGACACGGCGGGGAACGTCACGGGAGGAGGCAATGACGATCTAGAGAATGTGATGATGGTGCACCAGGTTGAACTGAGAACTGAGGCGCTTCCGCGGGCACTCACGGTAGCACCTTGTGGGTACAGCCGTTAGCCAGCGGCTCGCTGAACACCAGGACGGCAGGGATGGAAGTTACGGACAACGACCACGCAAGACTGGTCCAGCGGGAGGCATGCGGCGAGGTGCGGGTCGGCGTCGATCGAGTGCTCGCACGGCGGTTCTATACCGACACCCGGCTGTCAACGATACTTGAGCAGACGGGTGAGAAGCCATATCTGGAGAAGGGCGTCGTGATGACGGCGTTTGTTGCTGGTCCCTTGTTCCTCATTGCCACTCTCGTTCTCGGGAGCTTCGTCTTACGGTGGTGGTTGATGCTGGCGGGACCAGCAGCAGTCGTAGGATGGGCTCTCTTCTACATGAACTCTTCACGGGGAGGCGCGCGGCTAGCCGGCATCTCGGTCCTAGTGGTTTTGGCTATCGCGCTAACAGTATTGGACCCCCTTGAGAACCGCCGCCTAGAACTGCTATTCGTTGTCT
This sequence comes from Gemmatimonadota bacterium, assembly GCA_039591655.1. GTDB lineage: Bacteria > Gemmatimonadota > Gemmatimonadetes > Gemmatimonadales > GWC2-71-9 > WVYX01. Next base: position 71,698 of record JBDHDE010000035.1, on the reverse strand, counting down.
ACCTAATAGCGCTTTGGTTTACGCGGTTCCTATATGGCGCGTCTACTGCGTTCTTGCGCCGGTTCGTCCTGCGAAACGCGAGGGCATACGCCTGGCTGAAACCGGATCTTGTCATACGTCCCAGTAAGGACGCTGCCCGCTGACACGTGCACGGGCTGTGAAGGAACGCGAGTCCCGAGGAAGTTGAGTGCGTGACAGGCTAGATCCAGAACTGATCGGTTTGAGCGTGGCTGGTGGGCGATCCGGCCCGCAACTCATGCGTGATGCCGTTAGGGCAGTCCGCTTGCCAGGCTGGGCATGAGGAGGACGTATGCACCATAGCAACGTTCTGGTCACACTAGGGCTTCTGTTGAGCACGGTCGCATGCGGGGATTCCACAGCGCCGACCATGGCCTCCGCAGCTGGGACCTATACGGCGACCACGTTCATGGTGCAGGAGAACGGTGGCACCACTGACATCCTCGCCGACGGCGGGCTCATTACCGTCATCCTGAACGCCGATGGCACCACCGCCGGCCGCATCTTCGTACCTGGGGGCGGTGAAGGGGGGGGTGACTTTGACGAGGATCTGGCTGGCACCTGGACGCTGGCCGGTACGATGGTGACGCTCGACCACACGGCAGACACATTTCTACGGGACATGGCCTTCACCGTGTCGGGCAACCGCCTGTTGGGGGAAGATACGTTTGGGGATGTCACCATCACTGTCGTGCTCGCCAAGTGATCTCCGCCCTGCTACGGAGCGGCCTAACACGCCCATGGAGCTGCGGAGGCCGCGCGCGTGATTAGGCGGGCGGTAGGGTAATGTCCATCCAGAAGGATGCGGCTGCCGGTACCGCGCTCACTGGGATCTCTACGATCCGGCTGCGCACAGTCGTGGCGGTGGCCGTGTTTCTCCTTCTACACCACAGCGTTCTGGGAGCGCAGGCCGCATCCGAGCGTCCCGCGAACGGCTTGGCCCTCGGCGCCAAGCTGGGTCTGACAGCCACAGCGCTGGACGAGAGTAGGGGTCTCGCTACCAGTCTCGGGCTTGGGGGGCTAGTGCGTTACACCGCAAACGACATCGGGCTCGGCGTGTCCGCCGAGTACACTCGCTTCTCCGAAACGCCGGACGTGGACGTGACGCTCTTCGGGTTGTTTCTCCAGCCGAGCGTATACGTGACCACTGCTTCCCATTCCACCACGCTGCTGGGGTTGCGGATCGGGCGCGTCCAGAAGACCGTGGGGGTGGGCGGGGAGTCGTTCACGGCGGGCGGGTGGGCGCTCGGCGCGACGGCGGGTGTGCAGATGTGGCTCACGCGCACGGTCGGGGTAGAGGGAGGGCTAGTCTACGATCGCATGTGGTACGGCGATGCGGCCACCGGCGGATCCGTCCTGCCGGGGAGTGCGACTGGCGGATGGTCTCTCGGGATGAACGTCGCATTCGTGTTCCAGGTTCTGAGGCTGGCTCGGTGAAGCGGGGAGGCAACGGCATGCATTCTCACGGACTGGCAGTGCTGGGTCTACTGGGCGGCCTTCTTTGCGGTTGCTATACTTGGGAGGTCAGTGACACTGCTCCTGAGCAGGTGATTGCCCAGCGTGAACCGAGCCGCGTCCAGATCAAGATGAACGATGGGCAGGAGTTCGTGCTGCTCAACCCTCAGGTAGAGGGCGACAGCCTGAGTGGGGAGATCATGCCGGATGACGCCGTCGGCGCTGGACGTTCGTATCGCCCTACTATTCCGGTCGTCGTGTCTCTAGAGGATGTCCGCACCCTCGCTGTCCAGCGGCCCACTGAGATCCCGTGGGTGCTTCAGGGTGCGGTGCTCGTTGGCGTCGTCGCGGTCGCCGTGGCGGTGGGCCTGAAATGACGACCCGCTGCGTCAGGTGGCGAAGGATCAGCTATCCCTAGTCGTGCCTTAGAGACGAGCGCGCAGGATCTGGAGGAGTCTGTGATTGCGCGCCAAGTTAGAACCAGAACGGATGGCTTGTCGTGGGGCTGTCGCGCGAGTACGCCCGCAGCTCATGCGCGAAGTCGTTAGACTGCACCACAGGACGGGTTGTATGACACGCAAGCTTCCTGCACTTGTCGGGTGTCTCGCGATCCTCGCGTGCGGGACCGCAGAGCCCGACATCCGGCTCATGGTCACCACCGACCGGGATTCCTACACACTGATAGGGGCCCACGCGAACGTCGGCATCACAGTTGAGAATGTCGGAGACCGCGGCGTTGCGCTGTCTGGATGCCCGCAACCGCCGTTCACGGTGATCGAATACCGGAGCCACGGGAGGTGGCACGAGGAGGGCTCACACGGCATCATCTGTCAGGCCATCTACACCACCCGCACGATCGCTCTGCAACCGGGGACACGCCTTGCGTACAACGTCTCTGTGTCGAGACCCGGCCGGTATCGGCTCCGCGTGCTCGCAGGTGTCGATCCGGCACACGCCGACGCAGTGGCCGTGTCCAATGAGTTCATGGTTGAGTAGGGCGGGCCACTGTGCATCCAAACCCGCGCAAGCCGACCCTTTCCACTTGGCTCGTCGCCGCCGCGTTGGTGACATGCCAGCTTACAGTCCTACGGGCCGCGGAGGGACAGGTCCGGCTGGCTGACATCGAGGCCGGCGTGCACTTTGGGTTCAACTTCTCGAACGGTGAGATTGAGGATGAGCGACTTGGACTCGGAGCGATCGTACCGGTCCTGGGCCCGATCGAGTTGACTGCTACCTTCAGCTACCGTTACAACTTCCTCAACGATCCGAGTATGGAGTCCTCGGGCTCAGCCTGGCAGAGCTACTTCACTGCGCGCGTCCGCCCGTTTGGCCGTGGCTCCTTCGCTGCACTCGGCTACGGTCTCACGGTCTCACACATCAGCGTGAGCCACCCTACTCAGGGTACCCGTTCGAACACTGAGGTCACCGACGTAATCGTCATCGGGCTCGAACTCCCTCTTTGGTGGATTCGACCCTTCGGCGAGCTTTATCTCATCGACATCCTGGACCGAGAGAGCGCGGTTGGCGGCAACGCGCTCTTTGGCCTCAACTTCACGCTCCCATGACTGGGGGGCGCGGACGGGCTTACACGTCGGACCGGGCGTGTCAGGCTCCTGCGACTCCAGTGCGGACTGTCACAAACATTGTCACAACGCCCACGAGCGCGTATGAGCGCTCATGAGCGTTCAGGGCAGGAAAAGTGGGCAGAATGAGCGCCCACGAGCGCTAAGGTCACAGGTTCGAATCCTGTCTGGCGCATGTGTAAGGCAAAACCCCGCAGCGAGTTACGCGCTGCGGGGCTTGCTGTTTCTACTGCATCTTCGTGATTGTCACAGACTCCTTTGACCACTCTGGGCCCGCTCCAAAACTTCCGGCTGCGGATTCTCACGGGCCGGTTCGGATGGGCAACACAGCTCGGCTAGTCAGTTACGCATCGCTACCAACTCTTCAGGCTGCATCACGGTGTATGTAGACTGCATCCCTCCCAACAGGTGATCCTTCACGTGACAGTGGAACAGCCATTTGCCCGGATTGTCGGCAACCATGTCGGCTACCTGCATTCCCATGGTCGTCAGGCTTGTCACGTCTGTTCGCATACGGTTCAGCACCACGGTATTGCCGTGCCAGTGGGGTGCGTGCACCTCGAAGTTGGTGGAGGCCATCAGGTACCAGCGCACCCGTTCTCCGACACGCACTGTTAACCCCTCGAGGTGCCCAAAGCTGAAACCGTTCATCGTCTCCATGAAGTTGCTGAGGCCGAACGGCGTGAAGAACTGGACCTGAGTCCGGTCTACGCTTGCCGGATTGCCCGCGTACGTCTGGATGTTGTCCTCCAGATACCAGCTGGCGTTCTCATCGACTTCGTGGAACGAGATGATGAACTCGCGGTCCACGTCGGCAGGGGTCCCATCGGGACCGATCATGCCACGAGCTGCGACGATCATCGGACCCATCAACCCTGCGTTGACGTCCTTGTCCTCGTTGGTGTGCGAGTGATACATCCACAGAATGGAGCTGGGATCACCCTCCGCGGGACCGGCACGCTCGGGTACGGGCCAAACGTAGACGTGCTCGCCACCCGGCGGCACCGCATCGTCGGCCTTGTCCGTGTCGGCGGTCTCGTCCACGTATGGGGCGCCCTCTGAGTCCTTGTCATAGAATACGCCGTGGGGGTGCAGCGAGTTGGGGAAGCTCACGTTGTTCCTGTAAACGATCTTGATCGTGTCTCCCACCTCAGCCCGTAGCAACGGCCCAAGAAACCCCAAGTGCTCCCACTCAGGCGGTCGGGGCTTGAGCATCGTGAAGGTCTCGTCCGTGTACTCGCGGTAGAGAGCCTTCCTGTACACGCGCCCAATCCTATCCGGCCCACTCTCCATGAAGATCCTGCCGATTTCGTCAAACGGCTTGCCGGATATCTGGTCCAGCCCGCTCGGCGCGTAGTCCCATGTGACCTCGTCCGCCGCGATGTAGTAGGTGTGGGTCGTCGGTGCTGATCGCGATCGTTGAGAGGCTCCGATGGATTCACAGCCTAGCGCAACCACCACTGAACAGGCGACGGCGGCACGGTTGAGCCCCACTCTCATTGTGGACCTCCTCGGGTCTGTTGAGCGAAGCGAACCCGCACGGGGGCTGGGCCCGCTCCAAGACGCGGCGAAAGTAGCTCAACGGCACCATTTCCGATAGAGTAACTCGGGTTTTATGCTTTCGCAGGATTGTCACAGTCATTGTCACAACGCCCACGAGCGCGTATGAGCGCTCACGAGCGTTCAGGACAAGAAAGTCGGGCAGAATGAGCGCCCACGAGCGCTGGTGAGCGCGCGGGCATTGCCTCCGGAGCCAAAGGTCACAGGTTCGAATCCTGTCTGGCGCATGTGTAAGTGAATGCCCCGCAGCCTGTTAGACGGCCGCGGGGCTTCGTGCTTTCGAGCGCTTTGTGACCCGTAACTCAAACTGTCACTCAGAATCCCAGCGAGCTTCGAAGACCCCCTTCGCATCTTGCACGCTTCGTGGGGCGGGCGCTCATGCCAGATTCATTCTTCTAAGCAACGCTTCGAATCTTGGGTGGGAGCGCAGGCTGGTGAACAGGAACGAGCCCCTGATGCCAGAAACGGCTGCTCGCTCCTCATAGGCCCGTTCGAGACAATCAATCGCGTGGTCCACTTCACCGAGCCCAGTGTAGACGTAGGCCAGGTGGTAAGGAGAGACGTATCGCTGCTCAGATAGCGCTTCCAGCTGGCGAAGCACCTCCCGAGCCTGGGCAACCTTCCCCACTGTTGCGTAGGCCTGCCCAAGTTGTGCCAGCCAAAGCGTGGCCCCGGGTGAGAGGGAGACAGCGCGCTCTACTTCGGCCAATCCTTGGTCGTGCAAGCCCTTCATCAGGTACGCCCACCCAAGAGTGCCGCGCGAACGCGCATAATGGGGGTCGAGTTCGACCGCGCGCGATGCCGCCTGCAAGGCCTCATCGTACCGTCCAGCCCTGATCAGTGTGGTTGCGACATCCGATCGGTGCGCGACCGGATCTAGCTCTTGAGCACGCTGCTCCAAGGCGATGGCCTCGTCGTACCGTTCTAGTTCCGAACACATGCGCCCGTAGAGGTCGTAGATATCGGCACTGCCGGGGCTAAGTTCGAGCGCACGGTTGAACTCTGCTTCGGCGCCGTTCCAGTCGAAGTCGCAAACCCACCGGAGGAATGCCGCTGCACTGTGCGCATCGCCGAGCCCAGCGTCTAGCACGAGAGCCTTCGCCGCTGCCTCCTTCGCATGGCGATACGCCACCTCTGGCCTCAAGAGGCCCGCCCCCTGGCCCAACCCGATCTCGGTATAGGTAATGGCAAGGGCGGCGTACGGCAGGGCATAGGTTGGGTCCTCTTCGATCGCTTGTTCAAAGTACTCGATGCCCTTACGCATCCCCTCCTCGGTGAACCGGTTGACGCAGTGGCGTCCCTGGAGATAGAGCTGATAGGCTTGAAGATCATTGGTCGGTTCACTGCGTATCCGCGTCTCCTCGTCGGGGGAAAGCTCCGCCCGGAGGGCGGTCGCGATGTTCAACGCCACGTCACTCTGGATCGCAAAGATATCGCGGAGTTGGCGGTCGTAGCTTTCCGCCCAGAGGTGCTGGTCGGTCCCGGCGTCAATGAGCTGTGCCATGATGCGCACCCGATCGCCGGCGCGCCTGACGCTTCCCTCAAGCACCGTTGCCACCCCAAGCGTCGCAGCGATCTGCTGCAGGCCCTGCTCCCGCTTCTTGAACGGCATCACAGAAGTGCGTGAGATCACCTTGAGATCGTGGATCTTTGAGAGCTGGGCGATGACGTCCTCGGTGATCCCGTCCGCGAAGTACTCGTTCTCCGGATCCGCGCTCAGGTTGAGGAAAGGGAGAACCGCGACCGAGCAGGGTCTTGGGTGGACGGAGGCTGGCGCGGTGAGCGCCTCCGCAAAGGCTGCAGCCGTCGCGAACCGATCGGCCGGAACCTTCGCCAGCGCCCGGTTCACCGCCTGCTCGATTGCGATCGGCACCGTGCTTCGCACCGTCCGGAGGGGTGGCACCGGGTCGACCGACTGCCGGGCCAGGATCGCCTGGGCGGTCGGGCCGGTAAAGGGCGTCTCGCCCGCCAGCATCTCGTACAGCACGCAGCCGAGCGCGTACAGGTCAGCCCGGCCGTCCATGCGGCCGCTGCCCAGGACTTGCTCCGGGCTCATGTAGGCCGGCGTGCCAATTGCGAGCCCGGTTTCGGTGAGCCGCTCGCCCCCGGCCGCATCGAGCGCGCGGGCGATGCCGAAGTCCGCGACGACCGCGTGGTTGCCCGATAACAAGATGTTCTCGGGCTTGATGTCCCGATGGATCACATTCTGGCGATGCGCGTAGTCCAACGCGTCCGCCACCTCGGTTGTGATCCGCACCGCTTCTTCGAGCCCGAGCTGCTTCTCGCTGTCGAGCTTGTCGCCCAGCGTCTCGCCGTCGACGAACGGCATGACGTAGTACAGGAACCCGTCCGCTTCGCCCGAGTCGTACAGTGGCAGAATGTGCGGGTGGTGCAGGTTGGCTGCGATCTTGATCTCTTGCAGGAACCGATCTGGCCCGAGCGCAGCCGCAAGCTCAGGGCGCAGTACCTTCACCGCGACCTCTCGCTCGTGCTTCACGTCTCGAGCGAGGTAGACGGTCGCCATCCCGCCACGACCGAGTTCCCGCTCGATGACGTACCGCTCGGCGAGGGCCGCTTTCAAGCGCTCAACTTGATCCTCCATCCCGCAAGAAGATGCAGCCCAGCTAAGGGGAACGCGAGTCGGCGGCCCAGCTCAACGGACTGTAACCGCCATTGTCACAACGCCCACGAGCGTGTATGAGAGCCCACGAGCGTTCAAGGCAGTAAAACCGGGCAGAATGAGCGCCCACGAGCGCTGGTGAGCGTGCGGGGATTGCCTCCGGAGCCAAAGGTCACAGGTTCGAATCCTGTCTGGCGCATGTGTAAGTGAAAACCCCGCAGCGAGTTACACGCGGCGGGGTTTCCTGATTCAGCAACATCTTCACGATTGTCACGGACTCCCAGGCGGTCAAGCGTGCCGGCACGTGTTGCGTGGGGATCGACTCCTACCCAGAACGGGGGCGCCTCGCTAAGGTGGATGTGATGATGGGTGACTTGGGAGAGCTCAGCTATACCACCCTGAAGGGAATTCGATGAAGCAGAAACACTTCGAACGCTATCACACATCGAACAAGGAATGGGTGGTCACCGAAGAGTCGTGGGATCCCTCCCAGCAAGGGGTGAGGGAAGCCCAGTTCACCCTCGGCAACGGGCTGCTCGGCAGCCGTGGTATCTATGAGGAACTGCCCCAGGATTCCCAGCCTGGGACCTTCCTCGCCGGGTTCTTTGATCGGACCGGCTCCCTAGTGGCGGAGCTGGTGAACATGCCAAATCCCTTCCGTCTCTGGTTTGCTCTCAAAGGTGAGAAACTGGGCATTGTAGCCATGGACTTTACTGCCCACCGACGAGAGTTGGACCTCAAACACGGACTGCTCTTCCGACAAACCACCTATCGCGACACGCGAAAGAGGAAGTTCCTTTACGAGTCCGTGCGCTTCTTGAGTATGGCCGATCGGAACCTGGGCGTGATGCAAGTGAACCTCACCGCCTCGGAGGGCGCTGCCGACTTGGTTGTGGAGGCGGCCCTGGACCTGTCCGTGTGGAACTCCGGGACGGTGACAGAGGGGCGGAAGAAGCACTGGCGGATTCGCGAGGTGGCACACAAAGGAGGAACCGAGTACGTGCGCATCGCCGGTCTGGACGGAGGGTATTCGGTGGCCTTCGCCACCACCGTGATGATTCAGCAAGGGGGCAAGCGCCGGGTGGCACGGGACAGCCATTTCCACATCCGTCTCAAGAAGGGCGAGACGGTATCGCTAGCCAAGGTCTTTGTGATCCACAGCTCCGGCGATCTAAGCGCGGCCAGGCTGGGTGAATCGGCCAGATCCCACCTGAAGGCTGCCGTCCGTCGCGGCATCCCACAGTTGACTCGCGATCACGTCCGCGGCTGGCAAAAATTGTGGGGTCCTGCTGCCATCACGGTCAAAGGCGCCCCCGACGTGCAGAAGGCCCTGCGCTTCAACACCTACCACCTCCTCTGCAGTGCTCCCGCCCCCGGCAGCCGGGGCAGCATCGGGGCCAAGACCCTGAGCGGCGAGGGTTACCGCGGACACATCTTTTGGGATTCCGACATCTTCCTGCTGCCCTTCTATACCCACACCCACCCGTGGGCGGCGGCGGAGATGCTGCTCTATCGGTATGATCGCCTCAACGCCGCCGAGCAGATTGCCACGGCACGGGGCTACCGCGGGGCCATGTACCCCTGGGAGTCTGCTGGCACGGGGGAGGAGGAGACCCCCTCCTGGGCCAAGGGACTGAACGGTTCCGTCATCCCCATCCACACCCATGAGCAGGAGCACCACATCACGGCCGACATCGCCTATGCCGTGCACCGATACTATGTGGCCACCGGCGACGATGACTTCATGCTCGCCTGCGGCTTTGAGATGCTGTTCAAGACCGCTCGCTTCTGGGCGAGCCGGGTCGAGCACAACCCTCGAAGTGACTCCTATGAGATCAAGAAGGTGATCGGACCCGATGAGTTTCACGAGGACGTAGACAACAATGCCTACACCAACATGATGGCCAAGTGGAATCTGCTCGTCGCCCGCCGCATGGCTCTCCATATGAAATCGGAGTTCCCCCGGGAATTCGCGGCTCTGTGCCGGCGCATAGATCTCAAGAGCGGCGAGATCACCAGCTGGAAGCGAATCGCGCCCCGCCTAGCCATGAAGGTGCGCAAGGATGGGGTGATCGAGCAGTTCGACGGCTACTTCAAGAGGCGACGGATCCGACTGAGCAACCACAATGAGTACGGCCTGCCCAAGCTGCCTAAGAATTTCCTCTGGCAGGATGTGGGAGAGACGCAGTTGGTGAAGCAGGCAGATGTACTGATGCTCTTGCAGCTGTTGTCTGGCATCTTCGGCGCCCACACGAAGAAGGCCAACTATCAGTTCTACGAGCCCCGCACGGTGCACAAGTCCTCCTTGAGCGTGGGAACGCACGCGATGATAGCGGCTGACGTAGGGGACCTGGAGGCAGCCAGCAGTTTCTTCCGCGATGTTCTCTTCATTGATCTGCAGAACACCATGGGCAATACCGCGGAGGGCATCCACGCTGCCTCTTTGGGCAACGCGTGGCAGGCAGCCATCGCCGGCTTCGGAGGAGTGTACCCCAGCAAGGGTATCCTGCAGATCAGGCCCCGCTTGCCGAGAGAGTGGAAGGAACTGTCCTTCTCATACCGCTGGCAGGGAGCGGAGCTAGCGATCACCATCGAGCACGACAAGGTTCGGTTGCTGGCCCGCAGTGCTCGCAAGCGCCTACCGATCAGGATCTACGGACACATGCGCGACATTCCCGCGGGAAAGAAGGTGGTGTTCAGGAAATAGGATACCCGTGGCGGGCTGGTGAGGGGAGGCGACCGGCGGGCGGGATCCGAGTGTCACCGCTGCTTCCGATCAGAGATGGCCTCCTCATAGAGCTTCATGTAATCCTCCGCCATCCGGGTGACGGTGAACCGGCTCTCGAAGACCTCCCGACACCGTTTCCGGCTCAGGGTGTCCAAGCGCTTGACGGCAAGGACCGAGTCCTCCACGCCGTCACAGATGAAGCCCGTCACCCCTTGCTCCAGCACCTCCGGAACCGACCCCCGGTTGCGGGCGATGACCGGGGTGCCGCACGCCATGGCTTCAATCATCACTAGGCCGAACGGCTCCGGCCAATCGATCGGAAACAAGAGCGCCGCGGCGCCACCCAGGAAGTCGCTCTTCTCACCTTCTCCGATCTCCCCCACATAGTCCACCGAGGGATGATCGAGCAGGGGCTTGATCTGGTCAGCGAAGTACACTTCATCCACCTTGTCCACCTTGGCGGCGATCTTGAGCGGCATGCCCACCTCCTTGGCGATAGCGATGGCGGTATCCACCCTCTTCTCCGGACAGATCCTACCCAAGAAGGCCAAGTACTCACCGGGCGATTCGGCGAATCTGTAGGTATCAATGGGGTAACCGTGATATACCGTCGCCTGCCAGTTGGCCCAGGGCAGCGGTGTGCGCTGGGCGTCGGAGATGGACACCACCGGCATCTCCGTGAACTCCTTGTACAGGGGCACCAGGTCAGGGAGGTCGAGGCGCCCGTGAAGGGTGGTCAGCTGAGGATAGGGATGGCGCCGGGAAAGCGGGAAATGGAAGTAGTCGATGTGCCAGTGGATGATGTCGAAATCCGAAGCAACCTGGAACACCTTCTCCATCAATAGGACGTGGTGGGCAAAGTGGTCGATGCAGCGCTTGTCCAGCCGCAGTGCACGGTGCCAGGCTGGCACCAGATTGGCCCGGGTGACCGAGTCGCCACTGGCAAACAGAGTCACCTCGTGTCCCTGCCGCACCAACTCCTCGGTGAGGTAGGAGACCACCCTCTCCGTGCCGCCGTAGAACTTGGGGGGCACACTCTCGTAGAGTGGGGCTACTTGGGCGATCTTCATGACCTCTCCTGGTCTTCGATTAAGTACGAAGCGTACCCAGTACGATACTCACAGCGGAAGCCGACGAGCTAGAGCTCGCGCTTGTAGACATTCTCACAACACCCACGAGCGCGTATGAGCGCCTATGAGCGTTCAGATCAGGAGAATCGGGCAGAACGAGCGCCCACGAGCGCCGGTGAGCGTCCGGGCATTGCCTCCGGAGCCAAAGGCTCATGGGAAGGTAACACAAAGCCCCACAGTCACTTAAGTGGCTGTGGGGCGTTCGCTTCCCAACACTGTGACACTCACTGTGACAGCGCCCGCGGTGGACAGCAGGTCCGCTGTCGAACCCTCACCCTTCTTGGCTGCACGCACTGTTTTCCCGCTGGGGCGCCTCCGAAACACGATCGCCGTGACGCCGGTGAGCGTCGGCCGCAGAGGCCGAGATCCGCAGCCAGCGCGGGTTGTTATTGCCGTGGCACACGTAGACCACCCCTGGGGTCGGGTCCTGCTTGGGGGTCGCCGTGGCGCACGCGCTGCATCCGCTCACGAGGAGGAACGCTGAGATCAGAAGATGCGTACGCATACAGTACTCACTCCCCTGAGTTACACCTGTCCACCTAACGACTTTGCGCATCACCTGCGGGCGACCACTCCGCCTGGCGCGCCGTCTGATCAACGACTGGTCCTGGATGGTGCCAGGCGCTCATATCAACGACTTTCTTGAGAGACGTATCGCGCCTCCGCAGGTTCATGCGCGGGTTAGGCGTCTTGCTAGTTGCCCTCCGAGCGATGCCACCACTCGCGTAGGCTACGACAGAGGCCATCCTCTCCAAACTCGAGGACGAAGACACCATCCAACCGCACAGCCGCGCCTGACGCCACTCGTGTGAACTCGGACCACCAGCGAGCAATGCCGCGGTTCGCGGTGATCGCCAAGACCTCATGAGTAAACGTGACGTCGCGCTGGTTCTCTGTGGCGGCTGCCCAGTACGTCCGCACCCCCGTGCGCCCCCGCGCTGGCTCACCGAGCGGTGTCTCGTAGTACTGCGCGTCCTCTGTGAACAGAGCCGCCGCTGCATCAGGGTCGCGGCCCTCCCAGGCGCGGCCGTAGGCATCGAGCCAATCTCGCAGCTGCGACTCGGTGAGCGTCGTCATTGTTTCGCAAACATGACTACTCGACCTTCGCCCCGTTCGCGATGAGAAGTTGCTTCAAGACCGAACGGTGGCAGCGACTCTCGTGCTCGCAGTAGCAACCCACAGAGAAGTTTGTCGTGTGAGATAGCACCGCCAGGAGTTTCAAGTCGTGCTTTGCCTCAAGCGCAGCCATTTCGGCCTTGTACTTCCTCATGAACACCGCCCATTGTGCTGGCGACGTGGCCTCTTGCCCGAGCTTCATGGTCTCCACGCTTGGAGCCAGGTTCGGGAACCAGACGTCGTACCAGTTCTGCGCCGAGAACAGTGCCTTCGGCACACCACGGGGAGGGCGGCGAACAGTTCCGATCCTTGTTCCCTCTCCCGGATTCCGCGGGGTTCCGAGGCGGACAACTCGCACACTCATCGGAAACTCCTAGGTTAACGGAAGCGCTCGTGGCTGGCACCACAGGGCGGCCGTGCCGAACGCATGACGCCTAACGACCCTGCGCATGCGACCGGCCGACCGCAGCCTCACGTGGAAGGCCGTGGGAGGGGGCCCTCGGTACGATCGGCCGACAGACTGGGACTCAAGCCAAACAAAGCCCCGAATCTAACCGAGGGACTCGGTGGCGCAACGTAGGGTGAGAGGGTCGGGACACTCGCTACCCCGCTCCTACGAATGGGCACTCTTGTATCGGCAGTGGAGTTCTGGGAGGTGCGGGGGGCGGGGCCCGAAGTCGTTAGACGGTGCCGCCCTCAGCGTCACGACGGCTCCAGAGCTGAAGAAAGATATGTGGGCGTAGCACAAGAGCGAGCCCGAGCCCTGCTTGGGCGATGTACGCAACGGTGACGGTCCAGACCTCGCGACCTAGCGTCAGCGAACCCTGTGTCATGATCACACCCACGCTCGTAGTGACGCCAGGGAGCGAGTATGCGAGGATGAGCATGCCAGCAAGGCCCACCAAAACCTGCAGCAGCAACGGGGACTCGGCCTGGTCGGACGCCTGGTTCGGAGCTGAGAGAAGCCTGGCGAGGGTGAGATTGCGGAAGACGAGATAATAGGACACGATCCAAACGAGCAAGAAAGGGAGTAGGACGGCCACAATACCTACACTCATGCCGTGCTCTCTCACCACGAGCGTGGCGGTGCCAGCGAGCCCAGGAAACGCAACTACACCCAGAACGGCCGCCAATACCCCGAGCAGGCCGAGACCGAGTCGAGCAAATGCAAGACTGTTCATGATGTCCTCCACAATGGTCGGGGCCGGGCGGGCCGTCAGCGCCTCCGCAGGTGCATGCGCGGGTTAAGCCGCTCTTCCGGGCCCAGTGCCCCCTTGCTGAACGTGCACAATCCCCACCCTTCAGCGATTAGGGCTCAAGAGCTCACCGGCTATTGCGCTCCCGGCACGCTCCAATGCGTGGACGATCGCCGCCGAACAGGTTTGGACGTACCATTGTCCGGACTCGGACTCGAACCCGAGCACCATGCGCTCAAGCGCGTCATCGGATACCGACTCGAACCGCTGTAGGTAGGACAATGCGGCGACCGTGAAGACCTCGTCAAGTTGTGCGGCCACCTCCTCGTGGCTGAGCGGCGGTACGGTATCTACGCGCGCCTCCATGCCAAACTCCGCAACTTCAGCTCGGCGAGCGGCGCACCGCACAGCCTCTTCAAGATCCGTGTAGTAGCGGTCTGCGTGATTCGCCTCTGTGAAGCGTTCGATCAGGTCTAGCCGGCGGGGAGATGGCGGATCGCTGCGGAGCCGGAAGACGAAATCCCTCAGAGACTCCGATTGGTCTACCACCATTGCCTCACGCCGAAAAGCTTCAGCCCAGTCGGAAAAGAGCCATCCAGCAAGCCGCTCGGTAAGAGCAGAATCCCGATTTGTCATCAAGTACTGGACCACATACCCATATAGCACACTATCGGCGAAGTGATGCGCCGCCAGATCCAGAAGTCGGCGCGTTGAGTCCGCCGCCGGTGCCGTTCCCGGCACTGTGAGTGCGGCGACAAACCGATCGTGCATCCCGCCGAGTACTTCCCAGATTTGCATCGTCTCCAGGGTGCGTTCAACGAGCGGATCGGGGGTCGGAGTCTGCATGTATGCTGTGGAGCGGAAAGCGGCTGAAACGGCAACCGTTACTACAATCGCGCGCCATCCGATCGGCTTCCAGGTTCTCATGGGCCCGTCAGCTCCTGATGCGTGCTGGGCGATGGCCTACTTCGGGCCCGCACGGCGCGGGAGTCCTGCAGGGATGAGTCGGCGCTGCAGGACCAGGTACAGCACCACACCCCCGACGAGTCCACCAAGGTCAGGTAGAGCTGGCCATAGCGCCGCAGCGGTGCGCTCGTCTAGTTCGATGAGGCCGAACCGAAGGGCAAACCCAAAGAGGAGTGCGAACGAACCGTACAGCCGGCGAAACGAGGACACCGACGGATACTCGCGCGCCAGCGCCACCGCGTGCATACAGAAGCCACCGACGAGAAGACTCACCGCAGCTCCAGCACCGAAGTAAATCATCGTCGGAGGATCGGCGCCATCGCGGAGGGTCCTGAGTAGCACGACGCCGAGCTGCACGAGCCCGCCAATGATGGCCAGAGCGCCCAGCAGAGCCACACTGCCGGCAATCACGCGCGCTGCCCCGGAAAGGGTGCTTGATTCGGTAGTCATCGGTGGCCCTCGCTCGAAGGAAATCTCCTGATTGCAGCCCGTGCATCGGGCTCGACGGCTAGCTCGCCGCCGGTCAGTCGATCTCGGGTCTTTCCCAATCCAAGCATGAGATCCCTACAATGGTGAGTGCTTACTGCAAGGTGAACGTGAGAGGCATTTCGACGAGCACTCGCACCGCGGTCTGGCGCACCATTCCAGGCCGGAAC
The DNA here is from genome assembly GCA_039591655.1 of Gemmatimonadota bacterium. GTDB lineage: Bacteria > Gemmatimonadota > Gemmatimonadetes > Gemmatimonadales > GWC2-71-9 > WVYX01. Next base: position 56,670 of record JBDHDE010000035.1, on the reverse strand, counting down.
GTGCACCCGGCGAGCATCTTCTTCGCCGGAGCCTCGAATGCCTCCTGCGTCGACCGAACGACTTGGATCATTCCCAATTCCACGTGACCGTCGATCTCCACCACGAACTGGAGAACGACTACTCCCTCGACGGCCGCTTGCCGCATCTCGGCGGGATACTCGACGGGGGGACAGGACACCAGCTCCGGTAGGACGTCTACAACGGCATCCTTGAACACCCGGCTGCTGTCACCGATCACGCCGCTCTCGACACCCACCCCCGTGTAATCTCGTGGGTCGAAGCGCTCGCCCAGGTCGACGGGAGGAATCGCTTGCGGCACCTCGCCTGGGGGGGCGATGCCGATCACCTGCACACCAGCGCCTCGGGCGATATCCATGGCCGTGATCACATCCTGGTATCCACGGTTTCCCGCCACCTGAACGAACATCAGCTTCGCCGGCCGGGCATCGAAGATCGCGCGGATGTGACCGTCGAGTTGCGACAGGAGCACGGGCTCCGAATTGAGGGCGTACAACCCGTCCTCGAGTAATTGCAGCACAATCTGGTTGCTCGATACTCCCTGCGGCGCCAACAACCGCCCATTCCCTTCCCCCGGAATCTGAACATCCATCGCAGCCCTGTTCAGCGCGATCGGCTCGCTCTCCTGCTCGGCGACCGCCGATAGCACCATGACCCCGGCTTTGCCTGCGATCTCCACAACCTCCCAGATGACTTCATACTCGACGGTCGAATCCGTCACGAAATACAGGATCCGATCCCTGCCCGGCTCGCCGTACACCGGGCTCAGCACACCGTCCAGACTGTCCTTGGGAATTCGCCGCATTTCGCCATCACCGCTGTCCAGAAACAGGCCGCCGTCGCGATCGATACCGAGAACCACGTCGCCATCCTCGTTGGGACGGGCGTCCACGTTCCTCGCGTGTGGTAGCACGAACTGGTGTCCCATGACATCCCGGTAGACCTCGGCCTCCGTTGTTGCGGCGCCGTAGCCCACCAGCACGTCAATGGCGTCGGACCGGCCATTCGCGGCCGCGAGCCGTACCGCAGTCATGCCCCCTTGCCCAGTGGCATGGACATCAGCACCGTGGTCCAGAAGCATTCGCACGACTTCAGCGTGCCCCTGGCCTGCCGCACCCATCAGAACAGTGAGACTGGTCGGGTCCTTCGCATTGGGGTCGGCGCCGCGAGCCAGCAGGAGCCCCACGACCTCGAGGTGGCCCGACCAGGCAGCCCACATCAACAACGTCGTGCCACTTCGGATCTCCGCATTCGGATCCACGCCGCTCTCTAGCAGCTGCTCGACCTGGGCGGCAAGAGTGTCTTGTTGCAGGGTCGTCGCAACCAGCGTCCCGTTCCCCAACACGGCCAGTGGCATCAGCGCACACCAGAGCGTCTTCGTTTTGCTCATAGCCACATCTCCAACACTCTTGCCACTACCTGTTGGCCGGAACCGCCTCCGCGGGATCGGTAGAGATCTCGTGGTGGTGGATTTCGGCCCGCTGATCGCGTGATATCCGAAACACTGTGAATCTCTCGATGGCCGGAAGCCTCTCGTACTCAACCGAGTAGCCGAGATCGATGATGGTCGCCCCGGTCAGCACACTGCCCCAAACGTCGAGCTCGATCAGGGTACGGTCACCGGGACGCCCCAGCGTGTCTCGCGTTGCCGCCAGGCTCGCGCGCCATTTGTCCGCCGGGTGTTCGCGGAGGAAGGACTCGGAGTAGAGGCTCAGTGCGGTGTCGAAGTCGCGACCTGCCACTGACGCGAAGTAGCCTTCCAGAAACCGACCGGTCTCCTCGGCGAGCTCGATGGCCATGGATTCGTAGCTTACCATGTGTCCCCGAACAAACCACGGGGAGTCGCTGGATGCCCTGCGAAGCGTCACCTTCACGGCACTTGGCCCGTTGGCATACATGGCCTGGTAGTCCAACGTGACGAACATCTCACCCGAGCGGTTGAGCCCAGTGGTGCCGGTGGCCGCTTCAAGTTCGAGCGATCCAAGCTCACCCAACTCTGCATTCACCGCCCCGAGTAGGCCCCAGGGAGGGTCGGTAGGGAAGAACTCGCGATCCAAGAAATCCGCGGCGCGCGACGACGCGGTATCAACAGCTGCGAGATAGCTTCGCGCAAAGGCGTCGGCCTCATCCCGGACGCGCTCGCCGTCATAGCTGCCACACGCCAGGACACTGAGGCCCGTCAGGATCGCCACCACTGCCCACGGGCTTCGCTCATCTCCAACCCCGGGCATCGGGGCACCCTCCGCCTCTCCGGCCATCGACTCAGCCACTCAGCGGCGTCGGATCGATGTAGATGAGGTACTCGTGGATCTTCTCACCGCGCATCTTGAAGCAGTTCAAGAACGGCAGGGTGAGCGCTGATCCATCATGCTTGACGTAAGTCGCCTCTCCCCGGACGAGCACGACATCCGGGTGGGTCCACGACCCGAGCAGCTCGTGGCGCAGTCCCTTGAACATCCCGAAGAACTGCCCCACATATTCCCGGATCGCATCCCTGCCAACGGTGGGCGGGTTGCTCCCGTAGCGGAACTGCGCATCGTCGGTCAGGAACGAAACGAACTTCTCCGCATCCATCTCGTCGATGGATGCGAGAAGATCCTCGATCCAGCTCATGGCACTGGCCTCCAAAGCCAAACGGCGCTAGCGAGCCCCTTGGATGTAGTCCTTCAGGAGCCGATTCTCGTAGCCGGTGTCCTCGACGAGCGTATCGGCCGGTTGGACTACGCGATGTTCATCGTGGCCTACTTCGTGGTGCAGATCGCGATCACACTGGGGGTATTGGCCGTGCTGCGGCCGAAGGAGTCGGCTGGAGCTGTCACACCGATTGTCACGACACCCACGAGCGCCCATGGGCGCTGGTGAGCGTGCCGGCATTGCCTCCGGAGCCAAAAGCTCACCCTCCAGTCTCGATCCGGGCAATCTCCTCTCGCGCCTGAGCCAACTCGGCGCGGAGGCTGTCCACCGCGCCCAGCAGCGCGGCGACCGCAGCTTCCAACTCTCTCAAGCGACGGGCAACCTCCTCCCGCGCCAATCCGCCCTCTGCATACTCCACGACCCGCACACCCTGCCCCGCGCGCATCACGAACTCGACCGTGCCGGGAGCCTGCAACGCTGGATTGACCGTGTGCACACCCCGGCGGACCTCCGTGACTAGTCCTGGTGCCTCGGCGCGGAGATCGACGAGCCCGATCGGCCCTCTCAGACCCACGGCGTTCCCGTGCATCACCTCGGTCTGCGAGATCACGCGGCCTTCACTCACGAGCGTCGCCAGTACCGGCGTCGCTCTCAGGCTGTCATTCACGACACTCACCCGTACCCGCACCTGGCCGTTCTGCGCCGCGAGATCGTGAGCTCCCGACCCGAGTACGGGCGTCGCCACCAGCAGTACTGCGGCCGCACCGATCGTGCGGTAAAGCGGATTCATGGACGTTTCTCCTTCCGTCGTGGGAAGAGCGCACCCAGCTCCCCACCCTCCAGGGCCAACATCCCTCCCAGACGCGGCGGCGCCGCTACCACACCCCGGCGCCGACCGTGAATACGTAAGTGAGCTTGTCAATGTCGAAAAAGCCGTAGTTCTTGATCCCCGCGCTGAAGCCCCAGAAGTCCGTCAGGAACCCCAGGAAACCCAGCGGCGAGTGCGACAGGTTGAAGCGGAACTTGAGTCCAGTTTCGAGCACGAACCACCACTCGTTCACCGTCAGCTCATCGGTATCCGGATCCCTCTCCCGGTCGTTCTCGGCCCCCGCCGCGAAGTACGTATCCACCCAACGCGACGCCGATGGCACGTACATCAGCTGCCAGCCGAAGTCCCGCAGATAGGCGTCCTTGAGGTATATGCGGTTGACGAGGAAGCCACCTCCCGCCGGTACCTCGAGATTCTTCACGATGAGCAGGGGGAACACGAACGTGAAACCGAGGTCGCCGTCCGCCATAAACGCAATGGACAACGACTTCACCACCAGGTCCGCATCGACCCAGTTGATGAACTCCGATACCTTGCTCACTTCCTTGGACTCCGGCCAGTCGGGGACCTCCTTGTCCTTGAAGAAGTTCACCAGATGGTGCGGATCGCCCTCCGCCATCTCTGTCGGCGGGAACGGCCGCAGCTCGTACACCGCCAGCGAGCCGTCATAGTAGCCCCGCCGCTCCAGCCGCGGTCGCAAGGGACTGTCGTCCGGCAAAGGGGGGACCAGCCGGTGCTCGGGTTGGCGCACCTTGGTCATCCACGCCTGGTAGCCGCCGGTGGCAAGGGCGCCCGTGCGCATGTTGTCGCGCACGCCCCAGGCGTCGTTGACGTAGCGGCTGACATCGTACCCGGGCGTGAAGTAGCCGTCCGAGTTCTTGTCGGTTGCCAATGCGTGCTTGCCCTCCTCCACCAGGAGGTGCATCGGGAATCTCGAGTCGCCGTCGGTCTCCGACACGTTCCAGAACCACACGATGCCGTGCGCCAGGCCCGAAACCCGCGTGACCACGATGACGTAGTTCCGCTCGGAGCATTGTCCGGCGCTGTTCTCCCGCACAAAAGCATTGTAGTCTCGGAACACTACAAGACGGAACTCCGCGCCCTCGATGTCGTGGATGTGAGCCCCAATGCCCTCCTCCGAGCTGAAGTAGGCCCAGAAGTGCATCGTGAACCCGACCACCCGCTCGAAGTCGACGACGGCGTTCCCCGGATTCGTGGAGTCCCTAACTATCGCGACGGCGCTCTGGTCGAATCCTTCGACGCCCTCGGCGACGACCACCATTTGGCCAAACTGGTAGTACACGACCGGCCGAGCGGGCTGCTCCTCGAACGGGAAGGCCTCAGGGATCCGGATGTCCACGCCCTCTGCACCCCTTAGCAGGGGCTCATCCGGAGAGAACCAGTACACCGGCGCGAGGTACTCCGCCACCCGCTCCAGAGTCATTTGCCGCTGGGTTCCCCACCATACGACGCCCGGCAGGTCGGAGAAGTCGCAGCTCGCCTGCGATGGGGCCAGGCCCGTGGGCATCATGGCGGCCGAGGTCTGGGCGCTGAGTGGCGTAGAAAGAAGCGCCGCGGCTGCGGCGGCCAGCATGCACGTTGCCAAGGTGCTGTTGCGCACAGTGTGTATCCTCATCTTCGGGGAAGTCGTTCCGGAGAACCGAAGTACCATGTTCGCCATTGAGCACGGGCTACGTCAAGGACGGCAGGGGCGGCCAGTTTCGGTCCGTGGTGCGGCATTTGGGAACTCGTCTGGGTTGGGATATCTTGTAGAGTGGAGCTGGCAGCAATCCACGAGAGTCCGGATGCCGGTTACCGCGAAGTTCTCAGAAGAGTTCTACGCCAAGTTCGGCCACCGCGTGGTCGACGAGCTCGTGGACTGGTTCAACCAGGTGGACGTAACCTACCGATCGGAGTTTCGGGAGCTGTTCGAGGTGAACTTCGCGCGGTTCGACGCGAAGCTCGAGCAGCGCATTGCGGAAGTCCGAGCAGAGTTCCGGCAGGAGCTGGCGGGCTTGGAGACCCGTCTGATCCGCTGGATGTTCCTCTTCTGGATCGGCACGATCGGCACGATGATCGCGCTGCTCAAGTTCTGGAGCGGGTAGGGGCGGGCGCAGCGGAGCTTCGCCCACCTAGGCTTCCCGCCGCTTGGGCCTCGCGACCGGATTCACCCCACCCAGCGTCGCACCGACGAACGGCAGCAGCAGCACCCACCAACTCAGGCCCAACCAGCCATCTCCCGCGATTCCGAAGAGCGCCAGTAGGGACAGCCCACCGCACACCAGGCCGGCCCCCACCACCTGACGCCACGCAGCCACGGCGGGGCCTCTGGTCCCGCCGCGTTCGAAGCGCCCGAAGACGAGCGCGAGAGGCGCAAGAGCCAATACGGACAAGGCCAACCACAGCGGACGTGCCGCCCACCACGCTCCGCTTCCCGGCTCGACGGTGAGGCCTACGCTTCCGAGCTGAAGCGCGAGACCTGTAACGAGGGTGGAGGCGGTGAGGTGCCACAGGAAGATCGTCATGATCATCCCATTCACCAGCACGGTTGCGGTCCACGGGACCGGGCGCTCGAGCCAGCGGCGGAAGGGGGCCTCGAGGGACAGCGCCAGGCCGATCTGGATCATGCCGAGCAACAGCATGGGGAGCTTGGGTGGGAGCGAGTTGCTCACCTCTTCGCCGGGCACGCTCACCATGCTGAGCGGGTGGGGTCCGACGGTGACCAGCCCGATCAGGATCGCGAGCCCGGCAACGGTCCATGCCAGCGCCCTCCATCCCGACTGCAACTTCCCTTCGCGCCACGCATACCCGAGCTGGTGCACCGCCACCCAGATGAAGCCGTAGTTCAGCCATCCCAGCGCTGTGAGGTCGGCGGCAAAGAACAGCAGGTCGTCCACGGCCACCGCAATGGCGAGCACCCAGAACGACGCCATTCCGAAGCGCCGCCAAGCCGCGTGCGTCAGCGGCACGAGCACCACGACCCCGATGTAGACCGCCAGAAACCAGATGGGGATGAGCGCCATCTGCGAGCCGGCCTTCACCATCTCCGGGCGCACACCGCTGAGGTGGCCCACGATGCCCAGCACCGCCCACACCGCCAGCAAAGGCAGCACAGGACCGATGAGTCGCTGCAGGCGGCCGTTCAACCACTCCGCACCGTTCGAGTACCCGCCCACGAAGAAGAACACGGGCATGACCTGGAACGCCCATGTCAGCAGCTGGGTCCACCGTTGATATGCCAGCATGGAGCTGAGGGTGAGCTGGCCGTCGACCACGTAGGGCGCGGCGACCAACCAGTGCCCCGAGATGACCATCAAGATGGAGACCGCACGCAGGAAGTCGACGTAGCGATTGCGGGACTCGGGCGTGCGGGCCGCAATATCGGCGGCGCGGGACCAGAGGGAGGCTTTCGGCATGGCGGATAGGATAAGGATTCTCCGCAAGAGCAGCCAGTTTCGCACAGTCCCGCGGCGTTTGGGAACTCGTTTGGGTTGGGATATCTTGTGGAGTGGAGCCGGCAGCAATCCACGGGAGACAGATGCCGGTTACCGCGAAGTTCTCAGAAGAGTTCTATGCCAAGTTCGGCCACCGAGTCGTCGACGAACTCGTGGACTGGTTCAACAAAGTGGATGTAGCCTACCGATCGAAGTTCCGGGAGCTATTCGAGGTCCACTTCGCGCGGTTCGACGCGAAGCTGAAGCGGGTGACGATACCGTAGAGCACCGATCAGGGCTTGGAGTCGCCTTCCTTCTCGGATTCCTTCTCCGGCGCCGTCGCTCCCGCCGCGCCCGCCAGCCCCAGGATACCCGGCACATTCAGCGAGTCCGCCAGGCCGGACGGCACCACCATCAGCGAGCCACGCTTCACGATGCTCTCGTACAGCATGTTCATGGCGCGCAGGTTGAGCGCCATGGGGTGCTCGCGGTAGCGCTCCGCCGCCTCCACGAACTTGCCGGCGATCTCGGTCTCGGCCGTCCCCAGGATGATGCGCGCCTGGCGCTCCCGCTCCGCTTGGGCCTGGCGGGACATCGCCTCCTCGAGAGCCTTCGGGATGATCACGTCCCGGATCTCCACCGACTGCACCTGGATCCCCCAGTCGTGCATCTTCTCGTCGAGGATCCGCTGGAGCCCATGGCCGAGCTCTTTGCGTGACTGGATCAGCTCCGCCAGGTCGTGCTTGCCGATGGCGTCGCGCAGGGCCGTCTGGGCGGCGAGCACCACTGCCTGCTCGTACTGCTGCACTTCCAGCGCGGCGCGCTCGGCATCGTACACGATCCAGAACGCGATTGCATCCACGTTCACCGGGACCGTGTCTTTGGTGAGGCACGACTCGGCGCCGAAATCGGTGGTCCGTATACGTTGGTCCACGTGGTACGTGATGCGGTCGAGTACGGGGATCACGTAGAACAAGCCGGGGCCGCGCAGCCCGCGGTACTTGCCGAGGCGCAGCACGACGGCCTTCTCCCACTGGTCCGCATACTTGATGGAGGAGCCCACCAGGAGAGCGGTCAGCGTGGAGACCGCCGGCACCGCCACGGTGCGCCACAACTCGGACGCAACGGGCAGGAAGAACAGGGCCGCGCCGGCGCCCACCGCGGCGACCAAGCCGGCAATCACCGCCGCCGGCGGATAGCGCGTGTCGTTGGGAGTCTTGACCGGCATACCATACCTCTGTTGTGGCCGCACACCGTAGTCGCGCTGGGCGCGGACAGGGAGGAACTCTTCAGTCATGTCTGCCCCCTCGTCGGATCCGAGTCGCGCTCGGAGGAGTGCAACTCGGTCAGCATGTCGATGACGTTGTCGAGGGAGAGCCCCAGCGCCTTGCACTGTCCCACGACGTCCCCGCACAGGCGCTCGAGCTGCGCCCGCCGCTCCAGCGTGGACTGGTCGGGTGGGTCCAGCCCCACGTACGTCCCCTCGCCCGGGCGCGTCACCAGCACGCCTAGCACCTCGAGCTCTCCGTAGGCGCGGCTTACGGTATTGGGGTGGACCGCGAGATCAATGGCGAGTTGCCGTACCGTGGGTAGACGCTCCCCCGTCTCCAGCGTGCCGGTCACGACCTCGAGCCACACCCGATCGACGATCTGCCGGTATAGCGGCACATCGCCACTGGGATCCAGGTACACAGCGAGTCGCTGCGCGATGTCCACGCGCTCGAAGTCCGCCACCGTTTGACCTCGGAGAGTACAAACGAACGATACGGCCTGGTGCATATGGGAGCCAGGCGGAGTGGTAAGGAGGTTGTGTCGTCGGCGAATGTCAGGCGTCCGGCAGGAGCCTCACCCCGCCAGCCGCAGACCGGGCTCGGTCGCGCCGCGCCCGAGGAGCCTGGCCAGCGCGATCGTGAACCAGGCGGTATATCGCCGCGGACGAGCCATGGTATCGGCAAGCAGCTCATCGGCCGCGACCCAGTGCCAGTCGGCGACCTCCTGCCGGTTGGGCACGGGCGTGCCGTCGAAGCGTCCCACGAAGACATGATCGTGCTCGTGCTCGATCAGGCCGTTGCGGAGCTTGCTGCGGTACACGAAGCTGAGGACGGGCACCAAGGGGCAGTCGAACCCCATCTCCTCCCACAGCCTCCGATGCGCCGCCTCCTCTGGGGACTCGCCAGGCCGGGGGTGGCCGCAGCAGGTGTTGGACCAGAGTCCCGCCGAATGGTACTTCGCCGCAGCTCGACGTTGCAGCAGCATGTTGCCGGCAGCATCGAACACGAACACGGACACCGCCCGATGCAGCTTCCCCTCCACGTGGACGGACAGCTTGGTAGCAGTACCCGAATCGCGACCCTCCCCGTCCACGAGGACCACCAGGTCACTCATCTCTCCCGTCGCGCTGGTATCCATAGCCCCTCCCAGCGCCATGATAAAGTACTTTGCCATATAAAGCAAGTCCAGGGAACGGGGCCTCCCGCCTATCTTGTTGCGCGGGCGCTGCCTGAGGAGCGTTGATGGCCCCACTCGACTGGATCATCGTCGCCGGCTACCTGGTGTTCGCCCTCGCCGTCGGGCTCTTCTTCCGGCGCCGAGCGGGCCGCAGCATCTCCGAGTACTTCCTCTCCGGCCGCAACCTCCCCTGGTGGATCGTCGGCACCTCCATCGTGGCCACGATGTTCGCGGCCGATACGCCGCTGGCGGTCACCGGCCTCGTTGCCAACGACGGAATCTCCGGGCTGTGGTTCATGTGGAACTTCGCGGCGGCGCACCTCGTGGTGGCCTTCTTCTTCGCCCGCCTGTGGCGCCGGGCTGGGGTGATCACCGACGTCGAGCTCGTGGCGCTGCGCTACTCCGGCCGCGCCGCCCAGGTCCTGCGGGGCTTCCGCAGCGTGTGGGAGGGGGCGGTCCTCAACTGCATCATCATGGGCTGGGTGATCCTGGCCATGGTGAAGATCATGGGCGTGCTCATCGATCTCGACGCCGTGACCCAGCACCTGGGAATCGACCAGTTCATCGACGGGCGCTGGTTCGGGATCCTGGTTTGCCTTGTGGTGGCGGTGGCCTACACCGTCCTGTCGGGGTTCTGGGGCGTGGTGATGACCGACTTCGTCCAGTTCCTCCTGGCCATGACGGGGGCGATTGCCCTCGCCGTGATCGCCGTGGGGGACATCGGCGGGATCGGCGAGCTCAAGCTCCGCCTCACCGAGCAATATGGCGACCTCACCGACGGCTACCTGAGCTTCCTGCCGAACGCCAGCGGCACCTCCCTTCCCATGATCACCTTCGTCGCCCTGCTCGGCGTGAACTGGTGGGCCACCCGGGACGTCGGCGGGACGAGCTACATGGTGCAGCGCATGCTCGCCGCCAAGGACGAGAACCACAGCTTCCTGGGGGTGCTGTGGTTCTGCATCGCGCACTACGTGCTGCGGCCGTGGCCGTGGATAGTCGTGGGGTTGATCTCCCTGGTAGCCTTTCCCGGGCTGGAGGACAGGGAGCTGGGCTACCCGATGGCCATCGTGGAGTACCTGCCCACGGGGCTGCTGGGCCTCATGCTGGCCAGCATCCTTGCCGCGTTCATGAGCACCATCGACACGCTGCTCAACTGGGGCGTCTCACTCCTGGTGAACGACGGCTACCGGCCGTTCATCAGGAGACAGGCGAGCGACCGACACTACGTGCAGGTTTCCCGCCTCCTGGTCGTCGTCCTCATGATCGCGGGGGGCGCCACCGCGTACCTCATGCAGAGCATCCGCGGCGCCTGGGAGCTGTTCTTCGGCATGACCGTCGGCATCGGCGGCGTGTATGTGGCACGGTGGTGGTGGTGGCGCGTCAACGCGTGGAGCGAGATCGCGGCGTGGGTCTCGACGGCGGTGGTCTACGTCGGCCTGTATATCGTGAACCCGGAGATCGGCTTCGGATGGCATCTCATCATCACCGCCGGCGCGTCGACCGTGTGCTGGATCGTGGTCGCGCTGGTGACGCCCCCCACGGATGAAGCGAAGCTCCTTGCCTTCTACGAGCGGGTGCGCCCGGGCACGCCGTGGTGGGGGCCCATCGCCCGGCGCAGTGCCGTCGCGGTGGACCGGATGGGGTGGTCCGACGTCGGCGACTGGATTGCCGGGCTCGTCCTCATCTACGCCGGGCTGTTCGGCGTCGGGAAGCTGATCCTGGAAGGCCCCGCCGTCGGGCTCGCCTACCTGGCCATCGCGGCCGTGGCCGGGGCGTACATCTACCGCAGTGTGAGGCGCAGCCCGGCGGATCTATAAGTCACTGTTCGACAATGGCTTACGGTGTCTCGCCGTGTGACACTGAACACGGCGAATCTCACCCGAAAGACCTAGATTCCGGTAATCACAACAACCCGGAGGATCCCTTGAGCTCAACGCTCAGCAGCTCGGCGTTACGTAAGCTTTCCGGCCTGGAGGAAGCCAGGCGCAAGTGGGACCATGTTCGCGCCATGGTGAGCCAGGCCGCGTCCGGGCCGCGGGGTCAGCCGGATTTGGCTTTGATGGGGCGGATCGGGCGGGCCGCAGCCGACGTCGGCCGCGTGCTCGCCGACAATGGGTTCGGTGCGCTGTCCCACAGCGTGGCCGAGATCAACCAGGTGGCGCGGCGCGGGGGCTCGCCGCACGCGAAGATCCGCACCATGCGCGAGATCACCGCAGCGGTCAGGACCGGCATCGAGCAGGCGGAGCGGGCGGTCAACGCGGAGGAGCGTCAGGCCTCGCAGGCGTAGGGGTATCAAGGCGGTCATTTAGGGCGGCTCTAACACGAAGTCCCGCAGCCCCAAAAGTCGGGCCGCGGGACTCCGTTTTAGCCAAGATAGGTCCTCCTCAGGACCCGCTCGAGAGCGTGACGTCGCCGTTGACGGTGGTCAGGGTGAGCAACCGCCCGCCGCTGCCCAGGGTGCCACGCCAGTCACCGGGGGCGAACTGGTTCAGCGTGAAGTCTGACGTGACGCTGCCGCTGGCCGTGGCTGCGCGGACCTCGGCGTTGATGGCGGCGGGGACCGTCACGGCCACGGGTCCGTTCACCGCCGTGAAGCTGAGGTCCTCGTCCGGAGTCGCCAAACCGATCGCCGCCGTCACCGACCCGTTGACCGTCAGGGCGGTGGCGAGTTGAGTGGTCGAGACGCTCACCGAACCGTTGACCGTGGTCAGGTACGCGTCACTTGCGAGGCTGGTGGCGGTCAGACCGCCATTCACCGTCTTTCCAACGAATATCACGCCCGCCGGCACGCTCACCGTGAAGGTGACCTCGACGTCGTTGTTCTGCACGTTCATCGTACCCTGATTGCCGGGCAGGCACTCGTTCGGCGCCTGGCCGGGCACGTCGGGATACACCGCGCAGATCGTGACGCCGCCGGCGTGCTCCACGACCTCGACGGTCACAGTCGCCGGATCACTCTGCGTGCCGCGCCTGGTCGTGGTCACCACGGCTTCGGTCCCCGCGGCGGCCGACGCAATCACCCCACCGTTCACGCCCTTGATCTCGAGCACGTCGCCCGCTGCCATCTGCCCCCGCCACTCGTCATCGATTGGGACCCCACCTGGTCCCGTCGAGTCGCCACAACCCGCGACGGCGATGGCTGCGGCGGCAAGCGAAAGTGTTAGTGCGTTTCTCATAGTCCACCCCCTCCCTAACTATCGTGACGTTCCAGCCGCTGTCCTGGTTGCCGCGACCGCGTTAGCGGCCAGGCCTCACGGGCCTCTCCACCCGCTCTCGTCTGATTGTCATCTCGGGGCCCGGAGCTTACTCTAATGGCAAGGCAGACAAGCACTTCCGATGGCGGAACCGATGGACGAAGGCCGGCCCGTGACCACGCTTAAGCTGCTGGGCGGCGCCTCGCTGGTGGGGCCGGATGGCCCCCTCACGGGCCCGGTTGTGCAGCGGCAGCGCCTGGCCCTCCTGGCGCTGCTGGCGCTCTCGCCTACCGGCCGACTCAGCCGCGACAAGCTGCTGGCGTACCTGTGGGCGGATGCCGACGCAGAGCGCGCCCGCCATGCTCTCTACAACGCCCTCTACACCATCAAGAGAGCACTTGGGGAGGGCGCTGTCGAGGCGGTGGGGGAGGACCTTCAGCTCGATCGGGAGATGGTCGCGGTCGACGTCCTGGAGTTCGGGGACGCGATCGCGCAGGGCGAGCTGGAGCAGGCAGCCGCGGTCTATGCCGGCCCGCTGCTCGACGGGATCCATCTCAAGGACGCGCCGGAGTTCGAGACGTGGGTGGACGCCGAGCGCGGCCGGCTCGCCCGCGCGTACGGCGAGCTGCTGGAGCAGTTGGCTGGGCAGGCCACCGCGGAGGGAAGGCACACGGACGCCCTGGAGTGGTGGCGCCGCCGGGCGGCGCTGGACCCGTACGATTCCCGAGTCGCCCTCGCGCTGATGCGGGCCCTCGACGTTGCGGGAAACCGGGCGGAGGCCATTCGGCATGCGGCGCTGCATGCGAATCTGATGCGGGAGGAGCTCGGGGCCGATCCCGATCCGGCGGTGGCGAAGCTGGCCAAGGCGCTGCGAGGGGTCGAGCCTCCGGGCCATCCGGCGCGCTGGATACTGCCCGCCATCGTGGTGGTCGCCCTCGCGTTGGTGGCCCTGTGGCTCACCGTGATCCGGTGACGGGTGATTCCTCGCGCTCAGTGAGCGGTCACGGTTAGTCAGTCCCCGAACGGCGACTTCTTCTTTCCGCGCCGCGCCTGCTCCGCCTGCGCCGCCTCGAGCATGCGCTGCAGCTCCTCGAGGCTGAGCTCGAAGGGATCGCCCTCGTAGCCGGGCGCGGGTACCCAGACCGGCTTCTCGGACTCGCGTGAGACCGGCACGAATTCCCACTCCGAGCGGGACTGGTCCTTTACCTCCCAGGCATCCCCACGTCGATCATTGAATCTGCGGTATCCCATGATCCGACTCCGTTGGCGCAAGCGATGACTCGGGGCCGAACGGCTAGCATACCGCCCGGTGCCGGAGTGCGCTACGTATTGTCTACCCCGCGATCGGCGACGCGGTTTCCGCCACCGCTTCCTGCTCGCGCCACCGGGCCTCCTTCAGGGGTCCCGGTGGATGCTTGCATGGTGGCTAACCCGACGGTCACTTAGGCGTATGCGATTGCTCCGCTCCGCTCTGCGCACTGTGAGCCGCAGCCTCTACCCGATGCTGTGGTACGAGCTGTTCTTCAAGGTGCTCGCCGCCGCGATCCTCGCGCCGCTCGTGGCCGCCCTCCTAGCCGGGTTCATACGATCAACAGGGAGCGTTTCCATCAGCAACGAAGCGATCGCCGGGTTCATCCTCTCGCCGCGCGGTCTCGCGGCACTGGTGGTCGTCGGCACCGTGTCGTTCGGCATCATCTTCATGGAGTTGGCCGGGCTGATGGTGATCTCCGCGGAGACGTTGCGGGGGGAGCCAGGGCGGCCGGTGGCGGCGCTCCGCAGGGTCGCTGGGAGGTTCCCTCGCCTGCTGCGGCTCGGCCTGCTCCAGCTCGTCGGGTTTGTGCTGCTGGCGACGCCGTTCCTGATTGCGCTCTGGTTGGTGTACCGCTCACTGCTCTCAGGGAGCGACATCAACTACTACCTGGCCGAGCGGCCACCGGAATTCTGGATGGCGCTCGGCATCGGCGCCCTGGTGAGTGCCGTGGCGCTCGTGCTGCTCGCGGCCCTCTACGTGGGCTGGATCCTGGCCCTGCCGATCATGTTGTTCGAGCAATCACGCCCATGGACGGCGCTGAGGCGGAGCTATCGACTCGTCCGCCAGGCATGGCGCTCCGTCGCCGCGGCCCTGGTCGGTTGGCTCTTGCTCGCCCTGCTCCTGGGGGCTGCCGCCAACGCCGCCTTCGACGTAGTCAGCAACGGTATTCTCGACCGAATCGGAGATCGGACGGTGTACGTGTTGGCCGCGGTAGCGCTCCTCATAGCGCTGTACGTCGTGGGCGCCGCTGTCATCTCGGCCGTCGCCGCCACCGTTGACGCAGCGCTGATCATGCAGATCTACGCGGACCTGGCAGGTTCGCCACCAGAGGCCGCGCCTGCCGAGCGCCGTGCCGCAGCCGCTCCACGATTCGCATCTGCGGCCGGACTGGCATGGGTCTCGGTCCTCGCCATTCTGGCCGTCGCGGCGGTGACGGCCGTGACCATCCTCGGTCAGCTGCGGCTCGACCACCGAGTGGCGGTGACAGCCCACCGAGGCAGCTCCCGCGCCGCGCCCGAGAACACCCTCAGCGCGATCCGGCAGGCCATTGACGACGGCGCCGACTTCGCCGAGATCGACGTGCAGCTCTCGGCTGACAGCGTGGTCGTGGTGCTGCACGATGCCGACTTTCAGCGGGTGGCGGGCGTGGCCAGGAGTATCGCCGACCTCACGTACGAAGAGATCGGCGCGCTCGACGTCGGCTCCTGGTTCTCACCCGACTTCGCCGGCGAGCGGGCACCCACCCTGCAACAGGCTATGGACCTGGCCCGCGGCCGGATCAAGCTCAACATCGAGCTCAAGGTGAAGGGCGCGCCTGAGGGGTTGGTGGAGCGGGTGGCCGAACTCGTCGAGCGCAACGATTTCACCGCCGAGTGTGTGATCACGTCACTCGACGAGGCGGCCGTCCGCGCGATGAAGCTCCGGAGCCCCGAGCTTGCAGTGGGCGCGATCGTGGCCACCGCCATTGGGGACGCGTCCCGCCTCCCCGTCGATCTCTTGAGCGTCAGCACCCAGTTCGTGTCCCGAAACCGGATCCGGCGGGCTCACCGCCGAGACGTGGAAGTGCACGTGTGGACCGTGAACGACCCACAGCAGATGTGGGACATGATCCACCTGCGCGTGGACAACATCATCACGGATGAGCCCACCGTCCTGGTGGCCGTGTTGGAGGAGAGCGCGTCGCTCAACAACGCGCAGCGGGTGTTGTTGGGGTTCCGGAGCTGGCTGGCGCAGTAGGCGAGGCGGGCGGACGGGCGGGTTGAGGCCGCGAGCGTATTATGCAAGCGGCAGGGCCTTACCCTGTTGAGACATGGATGCCCATTCGCAGCCTCACACCGCATGTCCCACGTGATCGGCGAACGGGCAGGTCGGCTTCGCACCCGGTCCCCGACTCAGGCGATTCCTGAGACGGGTCGGCTGCCACTCGACCCGCAGATCATCGAGTCGCTCGCCGACGACCCGAATCCGGTCCTCACGGATCTCGCCGAGCCCCATCTCGTACCCCATGAGCAGTTGCACCATCGCTGCCGCATCGTGGCTCATGACGCGCGCGGCCGTTGCATCGGCCGCTACGAGATCCGTGGATGCGAGGAGGAGCCAGGAGCCGAGTCGCTCGCGCACATCTACAGTACTGGTGTTACCCTGACCGAGGGTCGGGCCATCCCCCTCGATCCCGTACGAGAAGTCGATGATCGCGAGGTCCGGCTTCACACCGTCCACGATGTCGAGGTAGATCTCCGCGATCGACCGCGCACTGCTGTGATCGAGGACCCGGCCGCGGTCCCAGTAGCCCGCGTCCATCCACACACCGTAACGCTCCAGCGGCGTGACACCGATGAAGTTCTTCAGCGACAGGGTGACCTGTGCCCAGGCATGGGTCTTCGCCACCGGGATCGATATCACCCGATCGGCCCGGGCCACGAGACTGGAGACCGCGATGGTGCCGAGATAGGTGCGAGACGGGAGCTCCACCCAATCGGGTGAGTCGGTCTCGAGAGAGGCGACTCTCACGTCTCCCGCATAGGCCGAGCTGAGGCGCACCGCTTCACGAACGAGATTGGTCGAGCCATCCAGCGTAGTGGCGTACTCCCAATTCAGCGTCGGCACCTGGGATCCATCGCCAATGATGACTTCCGCGGCGCCCGCCCGCAGGCATTCCTCGGCGACGGCGACGACGATCTCCGGCTTAGTGCACTCGCCCGCCGCGAAGGGGTTGCTGCTCCCCGCCCATGGGAGGGTCACCATGTTGGGCTTGATGAAGACCGTCTCGCCTTCGTGCACGACCTGCTCGATACCCCCAATCCCCTCCAGTACATCGCGGGTCATGCTGCTCAGATCGCTACCCTTGGTGGCCGCGACAAGCGCCGTCGGTTCGGCCGGACCAGTCGTCCCGCCGATGCACGCCGCGGCCGCGGTGCCGCCCAGCGCACACGCCGACATGCGCACGAAATCCCGGCGGCTGATGTCCGCGGTGGAGTGCTTCGGCTCGGTGCCGGAAGTCGTCATCGTCGCCTCCCTCCACGGCCTGCTTCGATGGTCATGCTCGTTGGGCTCGTCCTACCTCGTACTACGAAGCAGGTACCGCAATGGTTCGCGGCCGGAGCGTGAGAATGCCGATGACTGCGGTCGGCTATTGGCGGCCGGTGGTGTTAGACTTGGCTGATGCGCAAGCACCAGGTGGTCATCATCGGCGGTGGGTTCGGCGGCCTCTACGCTGCGCAGCGGCTCCGCCGCGCGCCGCTCGAGATCACGCTCGTGGACCGCCGCAACTTCCACTTGTTTCAGCCCCTGCTCTATCAGGTGGCGACTGGAGGGCTCTCACCGGGCGACATCGCGTCGGCCCTCCGCTGGGTCCTGCGGCGGCAGCGCAACGTGCGGGTGTGGCTGGCGGAGGCAACAAGCATCGACGCGGCCCGCGGGAAGGTGCAGCTTACCGACGACGAGCTCCCCTTCGACACGCTGATAGTCGCCACCGGTGTCAGCCATCACTACTTCGGGCAGGATCACTGGGAGCGCCACGCGCCGGGCCTCAAGACCATCGAGGACGCCACGGACATCCGCTGTCGGGTGCTCGCTGCGTTCGAGGCGGCTGAACGCGAACCCGACGGGCCGTCCCGGGAGGCGTGGCTCACGTTCGCGGTCGTAGGTGGGGGGCCCACCGGGGTGGAGCTCGCCGGTGCGATTGCGGAGCTCGCCAAGCAGACCATGCGGAGCGACTTTCGCGCAGTCGACACGACCCGGGCCCGGATCCTGCTGCTCGAGGGGGGCGACCGGGTGCTGCCCGGCTACCCGCCGGACCTGTCGGCCAAGGCCGTTCGGTCGCTGGCGCGGCTCGGTGTGGACGTGCACACCGACACTCTCGTGACCGGCATCGCGGAGCGCGAGGTCAGGGTGCGCTCACCCCAGGGCGAGGCGACATACCCGAGCCGCACCATCTTGTGGGCGGCCGGTATGCGCGCCACACCCCTGGGCCGGGCTGTGGCCGACGCCGCGGGCGCGGAGCTGGACTCTCTCGGCCGCGTCATCGTGGAGCCCGACCTCACCGTGCCCGGACATCCCGGGATCTTCGTCATCGGGGACCTCGCCCATTTCGCCCACCAGACGGGCGAGCCACTCCCCGGTCTGGCGCCGGTGGCGATGGCTCAGGGGCGTTACGTGGCTTCGTTGATCAAGCGCCGGTTGCGCGGGCGCTCCGTGGTGCCGTTCCGGTACCTCGACAAGGGCCAGCTCGCCACTATCGGACGCGCCGCTGCCGTTGCGGATTTTGGGAGGTTTCGCTTCTCGGGATACCCGGCCTGGCTTCTCTGGCTTTTCGTCCACCTGATGTATCTGGTGGAGTTCGAGAACCGAGTGCTGGTATTCTTCCGGTGGGCGTGGAACTACTTCACGCGCCACCGGGGGGCACGACTGATCGCGCATCGAGCGAGCGGCCACTCGATTTCATCCGACCACGACCGGCCATCACGCTAGCGGAGGGGTGGCCGGCGCTCGTCCACCAGCACCGCCTCCACGTTCATCGTGGCGGGAGCGATGGATCGCAGGCTTGCGGCGCCAAGCACCGCTCGCGCCTCGGCGGCCGGCCGGCCATGAATCCGTAGCCGCAGCACCGCGTCGGTAGGCGCCTCTCCTACGGCCTGCATTACCATGGCCAGCAGGCGAGCGCGATCGGCTCCATCGGCGTCCAGCTCACGCACCAGCATGGGGCGCGCAGGGAGACGGCGGAACTCCCAGCTTCGCAGCACCCCACCCGGTGAGTCGCCGATTCCCACCTCCAACAGGAGGCAGCCCTTGGGTTCGTCCTTCTCCGCGAAGGATGTGCGTTCGATAGACCCCGGATAGAGTACTGGCGTCGGGAGCGGTCGGCCCCCGAGATCGGACGTCAACACCTGGTGCCGATGTACGTGTCCAGCCAACACGGCCGCGAACGGCGCCGGCACGTCGGCCCCCCTGACCACATCGTCACCTGACCGAAAGGTGAAGTCGCTAGGACCCACGGTGGCACCCTCGAATGCCTGGTGGACGCAGAGCAGGTTCACCGCCGCGCCCGCGTCGCGCCATCCCGTATCCTCCACTAGCGCAGCGAAGCGCTTGCGCGCCTCCTTCCGCTCACAGGGAAAGCCGGCTAGCGCCAGCCGCAGGCCCTTCGCTTCGAGTGCAAAGGTCTGGGGCCGGTCGAACACGTGAATGCGCGGGTGGAGGGCCAGCATGGCATGGGGGATGTGCGACCGCTCGTGATTCCCCGGCACCAGGTACACCGGAACCCCCACCTCGGCCATGCGCTTGAGCGGCGCAAACGCCTGCTGCACCAGTCTGGCCGGGACCCGGCTGCGATACAGCAGGTCGCCGCCATGCACGATGGCGTCCACCCGCTCGGCGAGTGCCGCGTCGAGGACCCGTTCGTAGTTGTCGAAGAAGTCGTGGCCGCGTCGCCGCCGCTCGATCCGCGGCCGCAGCGGCAGATCGAATCCGAGATGGGTATCGGCGAGGAAGAGGATCCGAGCCACGGTCACCTATGGGTTCTCGTCTGGTAGGACTCAGTCGCGCTACTCAGATTACCGAGGAACTCGAGACCATCGCAACGTCACTACTGGAACCGCACCTGACTTGGCAGATCGAGGGCCGCGTTGGTATGGTTCTCGTCCCGGACGGCCGTAGCAGCGGCCGATGCGACCTGATGAACGACTCGGAGGTGTGTGTGCGAGCTCCCGTGGCGATACATCGTGGCAGGCTCCTCACCGGCCTGCTGTCGGCCCTGATTCCCCTCGCGGCTGCCTGTGCCGGGAGCGGCGGGTCGGCGGCGGACGACTCACCGTTGCCGGCGGAGATTCATGGGCTGCAGCTCCGAGAGGAGCACGCAGGAGATGAGGCGGCAGCTATCCTCGAGCGAATGCACGAGCAGGATGTCGCTCCCACCCAGAGCTATATCGGCCACTACGGCACGGATGCGATGGGAGCTATGATCTACGTCAGCCGCTTCGCTTCCGCCGAGGAAGCCGACTCACAGCAGGTGGCAATGGCGTCCGGCATCGGGCGCGGGAGCGGCGGCTACGGCCACCACCAGCGCTTCCGCGTCACTGGCACCCGCGTGGACATGGTGTTCGGTTTCGGACGGATACACTACTTCTATACCCAGGGCGAGCATCTGATGTGGCTCGGTACCCATCCGTCCCTTGCCCGGGCAGCACTGGCCCAGCTCATGGGAGTCCCGCTCGACTCCGTTCCCACCGTCGAGGAGGTCACCGGGATTCGGCGCCCCGTGACGAGCTAGGCCTCGGCACCCGGCCCGCGCCGTGGCCTCACGATCGGCGCACAGGTTCATTCGCGACTCCAGAGGTAGTTGGGCCGCACGTACGCCACCTGAAACCCCAGGCTCAGCGTATTGCGGTAGGAGGGCGCCTGCCGCTCTGGGGTCTGCTGCGCGGTCTCCACGGCCAGGCACCGGCATCCGAGGGCGCGGGCGTCCTCGATGCGCCGCACGATGAGAGCGCTCTGGGCGCCGCGACCGCGATACTCCGGCAGCGTGCCGGCGAAGTCCAACCAGGCGTCTCGGCCGCGGGCGTAGAATGCGGCGGTGGCCGCGGGGCGCTCGCCGTCGAAGGCTACGTAGTGGTGCCACCCCGGGCGTCCCACCAACCCGGCAGCCCACTCCCGTACGAAGTCCGGCCAATCGAAGCACCGGGCAGCGACGTCACCGAACGCATCGGCCCAGGCTTCACCGATGCACTCGACCCGGAGGTCGGTGGAGGACTCCGGCGCCTTCTCGACGCCGCGGTAGAGCTTCATCCAGTTGTTGTAGTGTCGGAAGCCGCGGGCCTCCAGCCAGTGGGAGAGATCCGGCGGATTCGCCTCGGGGCAGACCTGCACGAAGAACCGGGACGCGCCGGTCTCCCGATACCGCCGGATGATCAGGTCCAAGTGCCGCTCCGACGCCGGCTCTCCGATCCCCAGGCCGACGACGCGGTTGTACGCCAGGACATCGGTCTGTGAGGCAATCGCCAGCACCCCGCCTCCCACCGGCGCCACCTGTATGCCGAACTTTCGGGCTGCCTCGTCCGGGGCGGCCCGGTAGAAGTCCTCCCACGCCGCCACCTCGATTCCCTCGAGACGCTCCGCCAGCTTCCTCGAGTCCTCGGCAAGCTCGGACATGCGAACTCCTCGCAGCTCCTCATACTGGTCAGGCAACGGGTCTTCCCACCGTGTCACAAGTTCCACTTCTGCCTGCGCAGAATCCAGCAGACGCCGGACAGCCAAGGGCTCCGTAGACGCCCTATCGCTACCCGACTAGCTTGTGGGATCACGCCTCGGCAACACTCATCTTGGAGGGGGACGGTGGGCGGACTCTTCGGCGTTGCCTCGCACGACGACTGCGTGCGCGACCTGTTCTACGGCACCGACTATCACTCACACCTGGGCACGATGCGGGGCGGGTTGGCGGTGAAGGGTCAGCAGGGACTCACCCGCTTCATCCACGACATCACCAACTCCCAGTTCCGTAGCAAGTTCGAGGACGACCTCCCAAAGCTGAAGGGCCACACCGGGATCGGCGTGATCTCGGACTATGAGGACCAGCCGCTGATAATCGGGTCGCGCCACGGCATCTACGCCATTGTCACCGTGGGCAAGCTCGCCAACCTCGACCACCTGGTGGAGGAGGCACTCACCGAGCGCGGCACGCACTTCTCGGAGATGACCGGCGCCGACGTCAACCCCACCCAGCTGGTGGCGCACCTGATCGACCGGGGCTCCACCTTCGCGGAGGGCATCGCCTACGCACAAGAAGCCATCGAGGGCTCGTGCTCGCTCCTGCTGCTCACGGACGACGGCATCTATGCGGCGCGGGATCGCCTCGGCCGGACGCCCGTCCTCATCGGCGAGAAGGAGGGCGCCTATGCCGTGACCTTCGAATCCTGCGCGCTGCCAAACCTCGGCTACACGGTCTCCCGCGACCTCGGGCCCGGCGAGATCGTTCGGATCACGGCGGAGGGCGTGGAGCAACTGCGTCCGCCCGGCGACGCGATGCAGATCTGCGGCTTCCTTTGGGTGTACTACGGCTACCCCGCGTCGAGCTACCAGGGCATCAACGTCGAGGCAACGCGGTACCGCTGCGGCGAGCGCCTGGCCCAGCGGGATGGCCGGGAGGTCGACATCGTCGCCGGGATTCCGGACTCCGGCACGGGCCACGCCATCGGGTACGCCAACGCCAAGGGCATCCCCTATCAGCGCCCCTTCGTGAAGTACACTCCCACCTGGCCCCGCAGCTTCATGCCTCAGGACCAGCGCGTCCGCGACCTGGTGGCCCGGATGAAGCTCATTCCCATTAGGGAGCTCATCGAGGGAAAGCGACTGCTCTTCTGCGAGGACTCCATCGTGCGGGGCACGCAGCTCCAGGACATCATCCGGCGGATCTTCGAGCACGGCGCCGAGGAGGTGCACATGCGGCCCGCGTGCCCGCCCCTGGTGTTCAGCTGCAAGTTCCTGAACTTCTCGCGCTCACGGTCGGAGCTCGACCTTGCGGGACGCACGGCGATCGCGGAACTGCAGGGCGAGTCTACCGATCACCTGGAGGAGTACGCCGACCCGGAATCAGACCGCTATGCGGAGATGGTGGAGCAGATTCGGGCTCGCCTGGGACTCACGTCTCTACAGTACCAACGCCTGGAGGACCTCGTGGCGGCCATAGGCCTGCCGAAGACCAGGGTGTGTACTTACTGCTGGGACGGCTGCGAGCCATAACGCGTCAGCGGAAGCGGAGAACCTGGCCGTCCACCGATTCCGGGAACGACACCCCGGCGAGATATGCCAGGGTGGGCGCGACATCCACGGTGCGGGCCGGCAGACTCGAAACCCCCGCCTCGATGCCCGCACCTAGCAGCAACAGCGGCACTTCGCGGTCATACCGGTAGGCCGAGCCGTGGGTGGAACGGGCGGACCACAACCCGTAGTTCTCCACGTACTCCACGATCACCCCGAACATCGCCGGGTGGCGGTGATCCACTCGGCCGGTGCTGATCATCTCGCGCGTCCACAGTGGATACGTGGTTGTGTGACCCGGAACGTATGAGTTCCGGTAGGCCTGCAGGATCTCGTCCGCCGGCTCGCTACCGGCGAGCTCTTCAGCAGTCATCGCCCGGGCGACGAAGTCCTCCTGCTCGAGCTCCCGGGCCACAAGGGCCGGGAGCTCCGCTTCGGGACCGGCGTACCCGTCCGCCACTCCAGCCAAGCGGGCGAGGAGCCGCTCGACCTCCTCATCACCAATCCGCCGGGCCACACGGCCCTCCTCTAGCTCGTACTCCACGATGTTGGGCGCGCCGTGATCCGCTGACACGGCCACTACGTAGCGTCCGCGCCCGACGCTGCCGTCGAGAAACTCGAGGAAGGCCCCGAGCTCCCGGTCGATGCGGACGAGGTTGTCGAGCTGCTCCATGCTGTGCGGGCCGTAATCGTGACCCACGCGGTCGACCGACTTGACGGCGATCGCCAGCAGATCGGCGATGTCGTCCTGCCCCAGGGCGAGCGCGCGGACCGCCTCTCGGGCCAGGGCGAAGAGCGCCTCGTTCTGGCCCGGGCTGTAGTTGTAGAACCAGCGGTTGAACCGCGCGGAGTCTCCCACCTCGTCATCGAACCGATGGGGGAACGTCGTGTGCACACCGTCGCCTTCGTACGGCTTGGCATCGACTCGCGCCAGGTGGCGTTGCGCCTCGGGAACCGCGTTGCTCCAGATCCGTTGCTCCTTGAACCGCGGCAACTGTTCGTCATTGAAGCGCTGCACCCACGACGGGTATTCGTCGCGGTAGTAGGTCGACGTGATGAACCTCCCAAGTCCCGCCGACAGCCAGTAGACGTGGCTCTCGGCTCTCGGCCCCCGCGCCAGGCCACCGTATGCCACTGCCAACGCCGGACCGGTGCTCAGGGCCACGGCCCGGGCTTCGGGATGCGCCGCCCGGAACCAGTCGGCGAGGCCCGTGACCCGGATGTTCCGAGGCGAAAACGCCGCTTGCTCAGGGTAGCCCAACACCGCCTGATCCGGATCGAGCAGTGGGAGGACCCGACGCACTCCACCGTTCTCCATCAGCTCGATCCAGTCGTTCGCGTTGATCCCGTGCGTCTTGGGATGCGCCCCGGTTGCCAGGGTGGTGTGACCGGGCCACGACAGAGTCGGCGCGTGATCCACCCAGGCGCGGTCGACGCGCCACCCCTGATCCCTGAGGCGGCGGAATCCCCCCTGGAACACCTCGTCGTACCGCTCCAGGTAGTCCGCGCGGAGTTGGTCGATGCCAATGAGCACGACGAGCCGTGGCGCCCCGGCGTCAGGAGAGCGCCCGCAGGCCACCGAGAACGCCAGGGCAAATGTCGCCAGCGCACGGGAGCCGACAGTCATGCCGGGCCTCCGGCACCGACTGGAGCGGTGCACCCTAGGATCCCCCACCCGGCTCCACGACCATTCGCGCCAACTCCAGCAGGATCCGCCCCGGCGACATCTGCAATCGAGGGAAATCACTGGAGTTGATCTGCACGGCCACCGCGACGCGATGGTCCGGGAAGTACATCATCTCGGTGAGGTACCCCGGGAAGAACCCGCTGTGCCCCCAACTCGTACCGAGGGGAGTCGGTCGCACGATGACGCCCAGGCCGTACTCCGCCCCCGGGCCCAACCTGGCGGGAACCGCGTCCAGCATGACTGCCAGCATCGACGAATCGAACGCTTCGCCCTCGTACAGCGCCTTGGCCCAACGCGCGAGATCTTCTGCCGTCGACGCGATGCCACCGCCGGTCCACTCGAACTGGGGATTGATCACGAACTCGCCGTCCACCAGCACGGCATCCGGCACCCCCAGGGGGTTCCCCACGCCGGCGTATCCCTGTACCAGACCCGGTATGCGGCGGGAGTCCGACGGCACCGTATTGTCGAGGGCCAACGGCTCCAGGATGCGGTGCCGCATCGCGTCGTAGTAGCCGCGGCCGGTCAGTCGCTCGATGATCATCCCGAGGATGATGTAGTTGGTATCGGAGTACTCCCACCCCTCGCCCGCCGGGAACGGCGCCTCCGTATCGAACAGGTAGGCAACCTGCTCCTCGGGGCGCCACACGCGGTCGGGGTCGGCCAGGAGGTCGACGAGGAACTGTTCATTGAACTCGTAGCGGATAATTCCGCTGGTGTGGTTCATGAGCTGCCGCACAGTGACGTCGGCATGGTTGGGTAGGCGGGAATACCAGGGCTCCTGCCCCAGGTACGATGACACCTTCGCATCGAGATCCAGCAGGCCATCGTGCACGAGCTGCAGCGCCACGGCGGCGACATAGGTCTTGCCGACGCTCCCCTGCAACAGTCGGCTGGACGACGTCATGGCCGAGCCAAGCGCGGTGTCCGCGAGCCCAGCCGCCAGACCAAACGAGGTACCGTCGGCCAGAACGACACCGCCTGTCACCCCCGGCGCTCCACACTGCACGAGGAGCTCTGCAAGTCTCGATTCCAGCGCCTCCCGGAGCGGCGCCTGATCCCGTTGCACCACCTCCTGCGCCGGGAGCGCTGCCGCCACGCCCGACAGGCCAATGGCCAGGACGCCTAACCGCATCCATCGTCCGCGCTTCATACCCGCAAGCCTCCTGGTTAGAACCCCGCGTGCTCCGTCCTGGCGATGATCTCGTTCTGGAGCGCTTCGGAGAGATCGCAGAAGTAGTCGCTGTAGCCGGCCACTCGCACGATCAGATCCCGATACGACGCCGGATCCGCCTGCGCGGCCTTCAGCGTGTCGGCATCCACGACGTTGAACTGCATGTGGTGGCCGTCCATTCGGAAGTACCCCCGAATGAGCCGCGCCACACTGTCCACGCCATTCTCGTCAGCCAGTAGGGCAGGGGTGAACTTCATGTTGAGCAGGGTGCCGCCGGTCCTCACCTGATCCATCTTGGCCGCCGACCTGACGACAGCCGTGGGCCCCCGGCGATCGGCCCCCTGCACCGGCGAGATCCCCTCCGACAGGGGAAGACCTGCCTTGCGTCCGTCGGGAGTCGCCGCGGTCACCGAGCCGAAGTAGACGTGGGAGGTGGTCGGAAGCATCTCGAGACGGTAGTGCCCTCCCCGCTTGGTGGTGGGTCGGCCGTCGATCATCTGGAACAGTGTCTCGAACACCCGGACCATCACGTCGTCGACCTCGTCGTCGTCGTTACCGTACTTGGGCATCTTGTTGACGAGGCGCTGCCGCAGCGGCTCGGCACCGTCGAAGTCACGGTCCAGCGCGGCGACCAGCTCCCCGAGCGAGAGGCTACGGTCCTCGTACACCAGTTTGCGGACGGCCACAAGGCTGTCGGTGATGGACCCGATGCCCACCGCCTGGATGAAGCAGTTGTTGTAGCGGGCGCCCCCGGCGTTGTAGTCCCTGCCGTTCGCGATGCAGTCGTCGATTAGCACCGAGAGGAATGGCGCCGGCATCTCGGCGGCATACATCCGCTCGATCACCTGATTGCCGCGGATCTTGACGTCGATGAAGTGCTGGAGCTGGCGCGCGAAAGCGTCGAACAGTTGATCGAAATCCTCGAAGGCGCTCGGGTCGCCGGTCTGTATACCCAGCTGCTTGCCGGTCCGGGCGTCGATACCGTCGTGCAGGGTGAGCTCCAGCACCTTGGGGAGATTGAAGTACCCCGTGAGGATGTAGGCCTCCTTGCCGAACGCCCCCACCTCCACGCACCCGCTGCACCCTCCGGCCCGGGCGTCCTCCATGGTCTTGCCCTGGCGAACCTGCTCCTCGACCACCGCGTCGGCATTGAACACCGATGGGAAGCCGTAGCCCTTGCGGATTACTCTGAGGGCATGCTTCAGAAAGGTGTCCGGGCTCTTACGCGACAGCTGGATGTTCGAGCTCGGCTGGAGCAGGCGCATCTCGTCCAAGATGTCCAACATCAAGTGCGAGACCGGATTCGAGCCGTCGGCGCCGTCGCTCAGGAGGCCACCGAGGTTGATGTTGGCGAAGTCCGTGTAGGTACCGCTCTCGGCGGCCGTGACGCCCACCTTGGGCGGCGCCGGGTGGTTGTTGAACTTGATGCAGAAGCACTCGAGCAGCTCACGGGCGTGCTCCGCAGTGAGCGTGCCCTCCGCCATCCCCCGTTCGTAGAAGGGCAGCAGGTGCTGGTCCAGGTGCCCGGGGCTGAACGCGTCCCATCCGTTGAGCTCGGTGATCACCCCCAGATGGCAGAACCAGTAGTACTGCAGGGCTTCTTGAAAGTCCCGCGGCGCATGGGCCGGCACCTGGCGGCAGACCTCGGCGATCCTCGAGAGCTCGCCCTCGCGCCTCGGGTCGGCCTCCGTCTTCGCCTTCTCCTCGGCGAGCGCCGCATGCCGCTCGGCGAAGAGGATCACAGCATCACAAGCGATGTCCATCGCCCGCAGCGCCTCGCGCTTGTCCAACGCCTCCGGGTCCGCCTCGTAATCGATGTTCGCCAGCGCATCGGCGATCTCCCGCCTGAAGTCGAGCATCCCCTTGCGGTAGATCTTGTCGTCCAGCACGGTGTGGCCCGGCGCCCGCTGCTCCATGAACTCCGTGAATACCCCGGCCTCATAGGCGCGATGCCACTCCGGATCCAGGGCGGCGAAGATCCGGTCGCGCATGGACCGTCCGCGCCAGTGGGGAATGACGTTCTTCTCGTAGACCTCGATGCACTCCTCCGGGACCACGTAGCTCGTCTTGGGACGGCTGTCGAGGATGCGCAGGTCATCGAGGCTGTGGCAGGTGAGCTCCGGGTACGTAGGTGTACACTTGGGCCGGGGGCCGCGCTCCCCAACGATGAGCTCGTCGTCTCCCAGGTAGATGGTCTTGTGCTCGCATAGGAGCCTGAAGGCCAGCGCCCGCATCACCGGCACCGAGTGCTTGCCCATGTGTTCCCGGTAGAAGTCGGTGATCAGCTCCGCCCGCTCGCTGGATATGGTGGGGAGCGCTTCAAGGCTCTCACATCGCAGTCGCGCCGTTCGCTCGTTCATATCAGGATCCTATTGTCGTCAACACCCCGGCCCCTTCGACTACAGCCGCCAGCTCCTGCATGCGCTCTTCCGACGGGGAGTACACGCCGCCCAGGCCGCTCGGCCTTCCCACACGCTCTCGCTTGTCGCCACCCAACGGATGGTAAGGCAACAAGGAGATACGCCTTATCGCCGGGATGGAGGCCGCCAGCCGTCCCGTGGCCGCGAGGTTATCGGTAGCATCGTTCACGCCCGGAATCACCGGCACCCGCAGCCAAATGGCGTCGTGCTCCCTCCCCAGGACCCGCAGGTTCTCCAGGATGAGCACGTTCGAGACGCCGGTGTACTTGCGGTGGATGTCGTCGTCCATCGCCTTGACGTCGTACAGGAATAGATCGGTGAGCGGCGCGACTGCCAACAGAGCATCCTGCGGCACGAAGCCGCAGGTGTCCACAGCGGTGTTGAGCCCCTCCGTGCGGCATGCTTCGAGCAGGGCCAACAGGAACCCGGGCTGCGCCAGCGGCTCGCCCCCGGAGAACGTCACGCCACCCTCCGACTCTTCGTAGAAGACCCGGTCCTTGAGAACCTCCGCTACCACTTCGGCCACGGTCATATCGCGCCCGGCGACCTGACGCGCCTCGGTTGGACATGCGTCGATGCAGGTGCCGCAAGCGACACAGTGTGCCCGATCGCCCGCGAAGCCCGTCGCGTCACCGCTAGGAAGGCTCTGGGGACAGACCTCGACGCATTGGCCGCATCGAATGCACCGGTTCCCGACGATCACCACCTCCGGTGCCGGCGAGATCCCCTCCGGGTTGTGACACCACTCGCAGCTCAAGGGACATCCCTTGAGGAACACGGTGGTCCGGATCCCGGGACCGTCGTGGAGGGAGAAACGTTGGATGTTGAAAACCGTGCCCTGCTGCATCACCGACCCAATCCCAACGCATTGTGCACGCGGCCCGGGAGGATACCGCTGGGAGGTACAGCCGGATCACCCCTGGGCGCCCGGCCAAGTCTGCATCAAATATGATCGGTTCTGTCGCCGTTGTCAGGATCGGGCGCCGTAGCTGCGGCGCTTCGGCGCCCAAGGCGAACCGGGAAGCCTGGCGGCCCCGCCGCTCAGTCCTCCAGCGACCCCACCTCCGCTTCCACCGCCTCGAGGATCTCACACGACGCCACCAGCTCGGCCATCTTCGTGTGATCGGGATAGAGCGGTCGGTCCTCACCGAGGTATTCGACGTGCTTCCGGATGACCTCGCGGGCCGCCGCCGTGCCCTTCCCTGCCTCGTGTCCCCGGATGTCCAATGCCTGGGCCGCGGCCATGAACTCGATCCCCAGCACCCCGTAGGCGTTCTGCAGGATCTGCCCGTTCTTGAGGGCCGTGTTCATCCCCATGCTCACGAAGTCCTCCTGATCGGCCGCGGCGGGGATGGATGCGCACGCCGCCGGCGCCGAGAGCATGCGCTGCTCTACGATGAGCGTGCCGGCGGTGTACTGGCTCAGCATGAACCCGCTGAACAGCCCCGGCTTCTCCGCGAGGAAGGCTGGGAGGCCGACGGAGAGCGCCGGGTTGAGCAGGCGGTTGAGCCGGCGCTCGGAGAGCACCGATACCATGGTGACGGAGGTTCCCACCATCTCCATGGGCAGCGAAACCGGCGTGCCCTGGAAGTTGGCGCCGGTGAGGACCAGGTCCTGTTCGGCGAAGAAGATCGGGTTGTCCCCCACGCCGTTGAGCTCGATCTCCACCTGGCTGCGGGCGTAGGCCCGGGCGTCGTGGGCGGCGCCGATCACCTGCGGGGTGGAGCGCATCGAGTAGGCGTCCTGGACCCGCTTCTTGCCGCCCTTTAGCACGTCACTGCCCTCGAGGCACTGCATGATCGCCCTGGCGCTGCGCACCGCGCCGGTGAACCCACGTGCCTCGTGCAGCCGGGTATCGAACGGCCTCATGTTGGCATGCAGTGCCTCCAAGGTCATCGCCGCGGCGATCTCGGCTTGCTTGAGCCAGCGGTTGATATCGTAGAGATGGATGGCGTTCATGCCGTTCATGAAGTTCGAGCCGTTGATGGTGGCGAGGCCGTCTCGGGCATGCAGCACCAGGGGCTCGAGTCCCGCGCGCCTCAACGCCTCCCCGCCCGGGAGGAGCTCGCCCTCGTACCACGCCTGCCCCTCGCCCATCACCGCCAGCGCGATCTGCGACATCGGCGCCAGATCACCGCAGGCGCCAACGGATCCCTTCTGGCAGACGTAGGGGATCACACCCCGGTTCAACATCTCGCACAGGAGGCGCGGGATCTCCACTCGCAGCCCTGAACGACCGTTGGCGTGGACGTTGACGCGGGACACCATCGCGGCCCGGACATGCTCCTCCGGGGCCGGATCGCCGATGCCCGCCGCGTGATTGTAGATGAGATACTTCTGAAACTGCCTGGTCTCTTCGTCGCTCAGGATGGTCTCGGAGAACTCGCCGATCCCGGTGTTGATGCCGTACATGACCTCGTGTGCCGCGAGCTTGCGCTCCAGCATCTCGCGGCAGTCACGGATGCGCTCCACGGCATCGGCGGCAAGCTCGACGGGCTCACCGTCCCGGGCGACCCGCACCACATCTTCGATCCTGAGGTTCTTGCCATCCAGCACCAGGGTCATAGCCACCTCGCGTCAACCCCACTCTCGCCACCACGTCCGGCCGGATTCTAGCAGGTTTCCGGCACCTTGGCCACGGGAGGACGTGGGTCCACCGGTTTCCCTGCCCCACGAGATGAGGCGGGAGACGCCCAATCGGACATCTCCCGCCTCTCGCCCGCGGCGCGAATCCCCGCAGCCTACATCCGCTCGACGATCGCCTCGCCGAAGCCGGAACAGGGCAATTCCTTCACGTCCTTGCGGCCCTCCGCCGTCATCAGGCGGGCCAGGTCGTAGGTCACGTGCGCATCCTTGATCGCCTTACGCATCCCATCCAGGATGAGGTCGGCGGCCTCCGTCCAACCCATGTGTTGCAGCATCATCACCGCCGAGAGGATGAGCGAACCCGGGTTCACCTTGTCCAGTCCCGTGTACTTCGGCGCCGTGCCGTGGGTCGCCTCGAACAGCGCCACCTCCTCGCCGATGTTGGCGCCGGGTCCCAACCCCAGGCCGCCCACCAGGGCGATGGCCGCGTCCGACAGATAGTCGCCGTTCAGGTTGGGCAGCGCGAGAACGCTGTACTCGGCCGGCCGGGTCTGGATCTGCTGGAAAATCGAGTCGGCAATCCGGTCCTTCGCCAGCTTCTTGCCCTTCGGCATCTTCCCGTCCAGCTCGTCCCACAAGGCCTTCTCGGTCACGAACGTGTCGCCGAACTCCTCGGTGGCCACCTCGTAGCCCCACTTGGCAAACGAGCCCTCGGTGAACTTCATGATGTTGCCCTTGTGGACAAACGTCACCGACGGGAGGTCGTTGGCGATGGCCCATTGGCACGCCTTCCGCACCAGACGCTTGGTGCCCGTCACCGAGATGGGCTTGACGCCAATGCCGCTGTCCTCGCGGATCTGCTTACCCGTCTTCTCCTTGACCAAGTCGATCACCGCCATGGCCACGTCGCTACCCCGCTCGAAGTCGTGGCCGGCATATACGTCCTCCGTGTTCTCACGGAAGATCACGAAGTTCACCTGATCGGCGTACTTGTTGGGCGCCGGCACGCCCTCGAAGTACATGATGGGCCGCACGCAGGCGTAGAGGTCCATCGCCTGCCGGAATCCCACGTTGATAGAGCGATAGCGTTCGGTGACGCCGTCGTCCTTGCCGCACTTGTCGCACCTCCCGTCGTGGTACTGCTGGTGGGCGCAGTAGAGGCATACATGGGTCTCTTCACCGATCGGCGTGGTGAAGGGTCCCTTGATGGCGACCTTGAGGTGCTGAATCGCCTCGACCGTCTCCTTCGGCAACACTTCACCGTACGTGTGCAGGCCCTCGAGACCGGCATAGAGCGGGCACCACGCGATCTCCTTCTTGCCGCCATAGGCCTTCTTCACGGCGGCCTCGACCACGTTCTTCATGGCCGGCGTGATGTCCAGCCCGATCCCATCACCCCGCAGCGATCCGACGATGGGCCGATCGCCCACCACGGGCTTGCCGTCCTTCACAGTGATCAGATCGCCAGCGGGAAGCTTCACGTGCTTGAACTTGGGCATCGCTTTCTCCTCACATCCACGTCACATCATCGACATTCAGGCTCGGCTCTCGGAGGGGGGAGCCGGTGAGATCAGCATCGAAGAATACTCAGGTGTGCACGGGTTGGGCCACCAAACGGCGTGGCGGCGAGGGGTATTGCGAGCGTGGCCCGGGAGGTGAGTCCCGGGCCACGCCAGCCCTCTCCCGAGTCGTGACCGGGATCAGGCCGCCAGCATGATCTCCTTAAGGGTCTCGGCGTAGCGCCGGCCCTCGGCCTCGGCGGTGACGATCTCGATTTGCGCCGGACCCTCCACGCCGATCCCGAGCTCGACGGCCCGGGCAATCTGCTCCAGGCCGAAGACCGGTCCTCGGGAGACGTTCGCCGTGGTTCCCTTCTCCCGCAGGATAGCCACCCCCACGGCGTCCATGGCCACCCGATCGGTGGATGCCAGGATCGCGTTGGGCCGGGCCACCGTTCCGGTGTCGGGGCCGCCGTGGGTGAAGCACTCGACGGCATCCATCACCACGAGCGCCGGCTGGTAGCTCAGGTTCAGCTCGGCGATCATGCGCCGCTGGTGGCTCGACGTGTGCAGCTCACGCATGAAGTTGTGTTCGATCTCCGGCACGGTCTTCGCCACCATTCCGACGGTGTTCTTGAGGGACATCGTGAAGTGCCCCCCGTACCGGTGCGTCTTGAGACAGCAGGTCTGCACGACGGTGTCGGCCCGGCGGAACACCCGGGCGAGGTGAAAGCCCTGGCTCCAATGGAGGTCCGGGTGCTCGATATGGAGCCACTCATCAGGCGCCAGGTCTTCGAGGGGAAGGGCGTCGAAGTCGAGGGCCTGGGCCTGGAGCAGGACGCCCTTGTCCTCCATCACGCCTGCCGAATCTCCCATGCCGCTACGGTCCGCCACGGTCACCCGGCCTGCACCGAGCTCCCGGAGGTACTGCACCAGCGTGCGGAGCGTGTCTCCGTGGGTCGAGCCCGGATAGGGATCGGCGCTGTTGAAGTTGGGCTTGAGCGCCACCCATTGGCCATTCACCCGTGGCGCGCCGACGAGCTCGATGGCCCGGCGGATCGCCGCCTCCCGGCCACCCGATCCCACTGGCACCAGGCTCACCCGTGCCTTGGGCGGCGGCGCCCAGCCGAGTCGCCCCGTCGCCACCACGGCCAGGCTCGCGGCCGAGGTCTTCACGAAGTCCCTGCGGGTCCAGTCGCGCATGCCCTCCTCCTTGGGATCCCCTTCCATTACCGACTGATAAGTCCCAGGGTTGCCATCCGCTAGGCGGGCGCCAGCAGGCAGCTGCGGATCTCTCGGACGTGCCCTGGACCCGTGCGGCAGCACCCCCCGATCAGGGTTGCGCCAGCCGCCCGCCACAGCTCACTCGCGCGCCCGAAGTCCACTGCTGGTGTGTCTCCTTTCCACCGCTTCGCCCCGGCGTCGTACCTCTCGCCCGAGTTCGGGTAGACGATGATGGGCTTCGCCGTCGCCTTTCGCGCCTCATAGATCAGGTTCGGGATCAACGCGGGCGCTGTGCAGTTCACCCCTACCGCCACAGCACTTCAATGAGCGGGCTCCCGTCGCTGATGTGCTCGGCGTCCCGACAGGTAAAGCTGAACCACGCGTATACGCCGGGCGTCGCGCGCAGCAACTCCAGGAGCGCGCGCCCTTCCTCATGGGAGGGAAGCGTCTCGCAGGCCATCAGGTCGGCCTTGACCTGCGCCAACACGTGCCAGCGCGGCTTGTGAAACGCTTGGAGCTCCGCCGACGTGAGGCCGTAGCCCCCGGTGTACTCGGAGCCGTCGGCGAGGTATGCCCCGTACGGGCCCACGCTGGCCGCGACCAGCGGCCTCAGCCGGCCAGGTCGATTCTGGGGATCGCTCCAAAATCCGTCCCGCGCCTCGACTGCCAGGCGGACCGCGCTGCGAAGGTTCTCTGCGGCCTCGGCCTCAGTGAGCCCCCGCTCTTGGAGACGCGAGAGCGTTGCCTGATAGCTCGCGCTGACGATGCAGTCGGCGCCCGCGCGCAGATAGTCGATGTGGACCTGGCGGATGACATCGGGATCTTCGAGCAGCACCTTGGCCGACCACAGCGGGTCGTTGAGGTCGAGGCCCCGGGCCTCGAGCTCGGTAGCCAGACCACCGTCCAGCAGCAGCACGCCCTGCTGTTGTAGGAATGGGAGGATCGGGTCCGGCATGTTGAGGGGTGGTCGAGCCGTCCTACGAACCGCTGTCACCCACCTCCCGCCACGCGTCGCAGAAACGGGTCAGGGCTTCCCCCAATCGGTAGATGGAAGGCAGCGGCGTACGCTCATCACGCAGCTGCTCCATCATGTGGTCGCGGACCCGCTCCAGCAGAAAGTCCCCTTCCTGCCGATCCCGCCAGCTCAGGAACAGGGCCTGCGCCATCAAGCCCCGCCCCACGTAGTCCTCGCCGGCGATATCCGCGATGAGATCCGGATGGGCCGCTGCCTTCACGTCTTTGAAGGCCTCGAACACCCCGGCGTGGATCTCGTCGTTGACGAGGTCTTTCTCGCCGGGCGCCAGCCGATGGTACAGCGTGGCAAAGGCCTCCGGTGCGGTCGCCGGCATAAGATCCTCCCAGCCTCCGTGATCTCCCCAATATACC
Organism: Gemmatimonadota bacterium; assembly: GCA_039591655.1. Taxonomy (GTDB): domain Bacteria; phylum Gemmatimonadota; class Gemmatimonadetes; order Gemmatimonadales; family GWC2-71-9; genus WVYX01. Next base: position 21,854 of record JBDHDE010000035.1, on the reverse strand, counting down.
GCTCACCACAGTACAAGCGGCCCGCGCACCTAGCGGGCCACCATACAGCCGGGCGAGTATAGTACGGTTTCCACCGTCGAGGCGCTCGTCATGTCATGGCGCGCGCTTCGACCAAACCTCTACAAGGGGGGGAACAGCTACGCCAGAGCGGGCCCTAGTGACGTCCCTTGCGACGCTTGCGCCGCATGCGGCGCCGCTTGCTGCCCTGCTTCCTCCGCCCCCGGTGCTTCCTGGGATACGCCATGGCTTCCTCCTGCGTCAGGCCCAGGAGCGCCCGCTGTCCGGGTCGCCCGGACCACCTGAACGATAGGTTTTGCGGACGCAGCTATCCAGGGTAGGTGGATTCACAATCCTGATACCATCGCTCCAAATTGCGGGGCCGCGGAGAGTCGAGACGCAGGACCGGACACACGGAGAGCCCACAGGCGCGGAATCGGAGACATGAGATGACGGCTTGGGAATCCCTGGGACGCGTCGCCCCCGAAACCCTCGTCGGCCCACGCCAGCAGCTACACGTGGCCGTTCAGGCGGTGGCGGCGATCGGCGCCACATACGTCGAAGCGGCGTCCGATTACTCTCACATCAGCGCCGAGTGGCTCGCGGCTCGGGCACTGTTGGTGGGCGCACCCACGAGCACGCAGCGGAGCATCCGGCTCGCTCTCGACCCAGCCGGCCTCGCGCTGGAACTGCAGGACGGGAAGCACACTACGCTCGGTCGCTTGGACCTCCATGGCCATACGATGGCCGATGCCTACACGTGGCTCACTGCGCTGCTGGCAGAGCACCTCGGCGCAGATGAACGAGAGCTCGAGAGGCCCGACCCGCCGGTGCCGCCCTCGGCGCCCGGATTGGGGGTCACGCCGTTCGCACTCGAGCCCTCGAAAGCATTCGAGGAGCTCGCACGCTGGTACGCCGATGCCGATCTGCTACTCAGTGCCCTGCGGGAGAGCGAGACGGCAGCAACGCCGGTGCGCTGCTGGCCGCACCACTTCGACATCGCCTTTCTCATTCACCTCGACTTCGACCTGCCGGCGGAAACGCGCCGTTCCATCGGGGTGGGGATGACACCAGGGGACGAATCCTACAGGGAGCCCTACTGGTACGTGGCACCGTGGCCACACCCCGACAACCCGACTCTTCCCGCGCTCGAGGGAGGCGGCGTCTGGCATACGAGTGGGTGGACCGGTGCAGTCCTGTTGGGCAGCGACCTCGCTAAGGGGTCCGCAGAGGCACAGCGGCAGCAGGTAGAGGACTTCGCACGCTCCGCCACTGCGGCGTGCCGTGGTCTGCTCGGTGGCTAGCCTCTAGAAGGCCTACCGACTCACCGTACCCGTGAGAATCCCCTGACGAATCCGTACCGCCTCCGGTGACGCGTTGGGATCCTCCCGCAGCTCAGCAGTGACCCGCGGTGCGAAGCGCATGTGCGTCTGTAGCGTCAGGGTCTCCTCACTCCGCTGCACCACGATCTCGTACGGAGTGCCCTCGGGAGTGTCGGCGTAGCGCGCACGGAAGGTGTCGGCCCAGTCGGCGGCGTCAACTTCCACCTCACCGACACGGAGGAGGTAGTCGTCCGGCGCCACTCCAGCTTCCGCCGCGGCGCTACCCGGCGTGACCCGCGTGACCCGCGTTCCGCCGCTGTCCCGGGTCAACGACACCCCAATGCGCGGCGCGAACACCGAGTCCACGGCGTACTCCAGGCCCGCCAGCGGGAGTATCTCGTCCCACGGATACTCGTCCCGGCCATCGATGAAGCGGGCATGGAACTCCTCGAACGACCTCCCGCCGGCGGCGCGGCGCACCGCTGCCCACCACTGCTCCTCGGTGAACCCCTCACCGGCCTGGTACGTGCCGTCGTACAACTCGCGCATCACGTCATCCAGCGAGCACGCGTTGTCCGAGGCGTCGCGAACCATGACGTCGAGCATGAACCCGGCGAGCGATCCTTTGGGGTAGTAGATGTACGCCGTCCCATCGGCGGGCGCGATCCAGGTGGAGAGCGACGCGTCCTCCAAAGCGACGGGGCGCGAGTTTGCCACCGTCCCGATCTTGTCCGCCGTGGCCTGGTAGAACTGCTCTGCCCCCCAATTGCGCCCACGCACCATTGCGAGGTCGGCGTAGTAGTCCGTGATCCCCTCGCTCACCCACAGGAGTGTCGTGGGCTGGGCCTGGCCATAGTCGTACGGCACCATCTCCGCCGGCCGCAGCCGCTTCACGTTCCACGCATGGAAGATCTCATGGGCCAGGACCGACGGGAGGAACGGGCTCCCGATTGCCTGCGTGATGTAGATGCCGAGGTGGGAGTTCCGATGCTCCAGCGCGCTCGCCCCGGGGTAGTTGTCGTCGAACACCGCCATCGTGGTGTACGTGTCCCAAGGCGTCTCGCCGAACACGGCGGACATCGGCGGCATCATGCGCCGAGTCTGTTCCCACAGATCCTCCCTCATCTCACCGACGAGCACGCCCGCGGGATAGGTGGCGAGCCGGTACCACCGGCCTTCGATCCGAACGCTGTCGAGATCGAACCGGCCGATCAGTGTCGGCATGTCGACCAGCTCGTGATAGTCGGAGGCGGTGAACTCGCCCGGCTCCGCCGCCGGCGTCAGGCCGGTGGCGATGCGCCACTCGGGCTCTATGTGAAACACGACGCGCGCGGGAAACTCGAGGCTTTGACCCTCGGGGTAGAAGAACAGATTGGTGCCGTTGAAGAAGGCGAAGTCCGGCGCCGTCCAGGCCATACCGACGTCCAGCGTGTCGGCCCGGTAGTCGAAGCTCACCTCGACGGCTCGCGCACCCTCCGGGTGGACGCGCCAGGTGTCCCAGTCGGTCTTGTCCCAGCGCAGGGCGCGGTCCCCGCTTCTCGCCTCGAAGTTCCTGATGAACCGCGCGAAGTTGTCGAGCTCGTAGGACCCCGGCGTCCACCCCGGTAGCGACAGGAGCACCGGTCCGCTGCCGCCGGCCCGGAACGACATCCTCACGTGGATATGCCTACTCTGCACCGTCCCACCGTCGATGGTGACATCGTAGCGCAGCCCGGAGACGGCAGCCGCCGTCTGTGCGGCACCGGCGCGGGGCGCGAATCCGAGCAGAGTGAACGAAGAGACGGCGGCAATCAATCGGCCAAATCGCATGGGGTACACTCCCTGGCAGCATCCGAGAACGCGAGGACTCCTCAGTAAGGGACACATGAGACCGCCGGGGGGTTGCGCCCCGGGGAGAGAAACCGGCGAGCGCCGAGCTATTGCCGCACGTACGTCGGCCGCAAGTCGCCTGTGAGGTCGTAGATCAGGATGTCTACCAGGCGGCCGTAAGCCTCGTTGGGATCCTGCGCCCCGAAGTACACCTCGCCATCCACGAGCCCCAGCTCGCCCACCGTCTCGGTGGCGCTCCCCGTGTTGCTCCACAGGGTCGCGCCGGATTCGGTGGACAGCAGCCTGACCGTGATCTCCACGCCCACGGTGGCCTCCACCCGCGGGATCTCGATGCGGGGAAACGCCACGATCGCCGCCCGGGGCTTCACACTGGAGATCTTCAGGTGGCCCACGAACACGGCAGGCACACCGTATACGTCACCAATGGCCTGCGCAGCCCGGGCGTCGAGCTCCACCTCCCCGATCTCCTGGACGACCCGGTCGGCCTCACCCAGCTCCAGGATTCCCACACCCAGCTGCCCGGCGAAAACCTCCGCCGCGAAGCGCTCCGTGGCCACCTGATTCAACGACCCTCGTCCGTTCTCCATGGTGAAGGTCACGAGCCCGACCTCGTAGTACCGCGCCAGGTCGAGCCGGGGCGGCACCATGACCTTCGGCCCACATCCCGTGGCGGCGAACAGCACCAGCAGCGCGGTTCCGAGACGCCACCCGTCACTCCGCCGTCTCCGCTGGGTCGCTGCGCCGCGACGGCGGGCGTGTCTCCCGCCGCGGCTCGAATGCCTTGAGGCTGCGGTCTGCGGCAGTGCCCGCTGTCGTTGCACGTCGTGGAGCTCCGGCACGGTCGTGATGTACACGGTGGGCTTCAACTTGCTGTTCTCCGCTCTCATGCTGCACCGCCCTTCCGAGCTCCCGGTCAGCGCTCGAGTCGCGCAGGCCCTGCCGCTGCAAGTGCGCGACCTCCCCTCGCATTTGGCAAAAAGCAAGATTGGTACCGTTCGCGGCCCGCAGGTGTAATTGATTGACGGTCAAGCGGTTACCGCGAAGTGACCGGATCTACGGGGCAGCAGCTGTCCACTGGGAAGGACGGCGGGGATCGCCGTGGTGGTCAGCTGCTGGTGGCCTCTCTGCGGATCGAAGAGAGCCGTGCGCGGTGGGCTCAGTCGTGCCGGGCGAGGATGGACTGGAAGCCGGGGTGCTCCCGCAGCGGCTGCCACGACGGATCGATGGCGAGATAGGCGGGCGTCAGATCACCTGGTATGGACAGGAGATACTCGAGGCGCTCTACCGCCCGGTCGTGCTCTCCCACTGCCGCATAGACGCGGGCGAGGTCCTCGATCCGGTAGAACCCCCGCAGCGCGTCCAGCGCGAGCGGCACGAGCTCCACGCCGCGCTCCGCCTCGCGGATCGCGTCGTCCCGACGGCCGAGTGCCGCATACACGATACCGAGGGCGCCGCGGTAGCGGCCGTCCTCCGGCGCCTCTCGGACGAGGCGCTCCAACCGCACTCGAGCAGAGTCGTAGTAGGCCGAGGCGAGTTGCGGCTCGCCACGGAGCTGATACACCCATCCACGCAGCTGATCTCGATCGGCGTAGATGTGCTGGCTCCCATAGCCTTCCGGCCCCGCAGCGAGCCGCCCCAACGCGTCTTCGTACCGTCGGTCTAGGATGTCGACGAGAATCCGCAAGTGGTCCAGCAGCAAGTGCTCAACCCCCGCTGCGGCGGCCAGCTCAAGCGTCGCACCAGCACCTGCAACGTCTCCCTCCACCCGCAGCTGGAGCTGCCTGGCCTTGCTCTCGTACGCGTCGGTGTGCCCGGAGTCCAGGGCCATGGCTCTGTCGAAGTAGCGGCGCGCCTCACTCGCGTTCCTCAGCCGCACGAAGGTGCTCCCGATCTCGCCCGTCCGCACCGCGGACCGCGGATCCAGCTCCGCTGCCTCAACCAGCGTGACTGTGGCCTCCTCCATCATGCCGAAGCTACGGCGCTGCACGTACCCGATATAGAACAGTGCCTCGGCGTCGTGCGGCCGGATCTGCCGCGCCGCCGTCAACTCCTCCAGGGCCGCATCGAAATCCCCCAACCGGTAGTGGCGCTCCCCCAGGGCGACGCGGGTGAAGTAGTCGTCGGGCGCCAGACGCAGGGCCTCATCCACTGCATCCTCGGCCTGCCTTAGGCGGGTTTCGCTGCGGTCGTAGAAGAACCACCACATGAGCCCGTGGACCCGGGAGAGCTGAGCGTACGCCAGCCCAAACGAAGGATCCTCTGCAATGGCTCTCTCGAACCAGGTGATCGCTGCGCGGAAATCCTCTTCGTCATAGCCCCGGAAGTAGTCTTCGAGCCCACGCACATAGTAGTCGTAAGCTTCGAGACTCTCGGTGGGTCGCGCAGCGATTCGCGCGCGCTCTGCCGGGGACAGCGTAGCCTGCAGCGCCCCCGCGACCTGCTGGGCGATGTCGCTCTGGATCTCGAAGATGTTGTGGGCCGTCAGCTCCCTGTCATATACATCCGACCACAGGTGCTCATCCGTAACCGCATCGATCATCTGCACATTGATGCGCACCGTGTTACCCGCCCGCTGCACGCCGCCCTCCAGAACGCTCCCCACGCCAAGCTCCCGCCCGATCTCCCGCACGTTCTTGGCGGTGCCCTGGTACTCCATGACCGAGGTGCGCGAGATCACCCGCAGCGCCTCGATGCGGGCCAGTTGACCGATGATGTCGTCGTGAATGCCGTTAGTGAACGGCTCCGTGTCGGGATCTCCGCTCAGATTCGCGAAAGGCAGGACGGCGATGGCTCGCCGATCGAGTTCGGGGGCACCGCTTCCGGCGATCCAGCCACGGGCGAACCAGACCCCAGCAGCCAGCGCAACGATCGCGGCCGCCGCGAGTGCCGGGCTGAGGCGTTTGAACCAGCCGCGCTTCCCCGACTCGCCGGCCGACGCCGGCCGCATGTCGCTAGGCGTGACGCCACCGCTCGGCGCCGACAGCCCTTCCAGCACGCCGAGCATCTCGTCCGTCGACTGCCACCTGTCGGCCGGGTTCTTCTCCAGGCTTCGCATGACCACTTGCTCGAGGGCGGGAGGCACCGCCCGCCGCCTGCTGGACACGGGCTCCGGCGTCTCCGTCAGGTGCGCGGTGAGAATCGCCTGCGGGGTCGTACCCGTGAAGGGGGGTCGCCCGGTGAGCAGCTCGTACGCCAGGGCCCCCATGGCGTATATGTCCGCCCGGTGATCCACACCGGGATCCGCCGAAGCCTGCTCGGGCGCCATGTAGAACGGCGTACCCAGCGCTACTCCTGCGGTCGTGATCTGATGGCGGCCCGTCGCCTCGCTAACCGCCTTCGCCACGCCGAAGTCGGCCACCAGGGCGTGCCGGCCGGTCAACATCACATTGTCGGGCTTGATGTCGCGGTGGACTACCCCGTGCGAGTGTGCATGTGCAAGTGCGTCCGCGACCTCTCGCAGTATGCGGACGGCATCCGGAATAGGCAGCTCTCCAGATCTCTCCAGCCGCCCACGCAGGGACTCGCCCCCCACATACGGCATCACGTAGAACAGGAAGTCGTCGGCCTCGCCCGAATCGTACAGCGGCAGGATGTGGGGATGCTGCAGTTGGGCTGCGATCTCGATCTCCCGCAGGAAGCGATCGGCGCCAAGAGCCGCCGCGAGCTCCGGTCGCAGCACCTTCACCGCCACCTGGCGCCGGTGCTTGAGATCCTCCGCCAGATAGACCGTAGCCATCCCCCCGCTGCCCACCTCGCGCTCCAGTGCGTAGCGGTCGGCGAGGGCCGCCTTCAAGCGGTCGAAGAGATCAGGCAACGAGGATGACTCCGAGGGGCGCCACTGCCATTAGGATAGCGCCCCCTGAGAGATGGTGCCAGAGCGGGAAGCGCGACCGATCGACTACTCCTTCCGCTTCCCGTGGATCGACCGCCCCGCTTGGTCCAGGGTGAAGCCGGTGACCCTTCCTTGCTCGTCCAGCTCGAACTCGACCTCGCCAGGCACCACGTCCATGTAGAAGTGGGTCTCGCTCGTGGGGAACAGCGGGACCGCATCCTGACCCTCGGTCTGCGCCATTAGCTGCCCGTCTTCGAGCGTCACAGTGATTATCACGCCCCCGTCCAGCTCGTACCTGCCCACATAGCGGGAGAGCATCTCCACCGGCAGCGTGATCGTCTCGCGCGCTTCATCCGGAACCGCCACGCCAAGGCGCCGCAGCATCGCGCGCGCGTTGTTGTTGTCCGGATTCAGCTCCAGCGACTTCTCGTAGTTCGCAATGGCCAGCGCGCGCTCGCCCGCTTCCATGTACGCCTCACCCAGGCTGTCGTAGGTGTTGAAGCCCTCGGGATAGGCTTCCACGTTGAGCTTGAACACCTCGATCGTCGTCTGGACGTAGCCGTCTCCCAGGTAGTAGTAGCCCAGCCGGTTCAGCTCCGGCTCGGCGAAGTCGTATGCGTCGGGCTCGGCCTCCTTGAGCTCCCAGTAGCGCACGACGGCCGCATCGACGCCCTCGGCCTCGATCACGTCGTGGATGGCCTGCGCGATGGACGCCTTGGGCTGCTCCGGCTCCTCGCCGTACAGGATGCTCGCGATGCCTCGCTGGATCGCCCCCACCGAGCGGCCCTCGGTGTTGTCCATCACGATGATCGTGTGCTCGTCATCCACCAACCGCCAGAACCCCGTGATGAACCCGTTGATTCCGCCGCCGTGCGAGATGAGCTTCGTCGTGTCGCCGCCGAAACTGATGTCCCGCACCCCCCAGCCAAAGGCGTAACCGTTCAGGAATGGGGTGAACATCTTCTCCTTGGACTGCGGGTCGGCGAACACTCGGTCGGTGTACAGCAGCCGGTCCCACTCGAAGAGATCTCGTACCGTGGAGTACATCGAGCCCGCGGCGTAGGGCAGCGACGTGTCGAGGTAGTCGGCGTTCTCGTAGCCTGCGAATGTCTGGCTGTAGCCCGCAGCCCGACGTGGGAGGACATCCCTGAAGTGGTCGTAGCCGGTGTCGTCGAGGTCGAGCGGATCCAGCACCATCTCCCACAGGGCCTGATCGTAGGGCAGGTCCGTCACCTGCTCGATGATCGCACCGAGAAGGAAGTAGCCTGAGTTGTTGTAGCGGAACTCTTCGCCCGGCTCGAACTCCAGCTCCAGGGGCGCGAATACCGCAACCAGCGAATCCGGCGTGAACGGGTCGCGGCTGTGCTCCTCCATGAACTCCCTGAGGCCGGTGTAACTGGGGATGCCGGAGGTGTGGGTCAGCAGGTGATGGATGGTGACCCGGTCGCCGGTCTCCTGCGGGTACGCCGGCAGGTAATCAGTGATCTTGCCGTCGAGGCTGAGCTTGCCATCCTCGACAAGTTTGAGGATGACGGTCGCGGTGAACTGCTTGGTCACCGATCCGATGCGGAACCGGGTGTCCGGGGTGTTGGGGATCCCCCACTCCATGTTGGCGTACCCGAACCCCTTCTCGTAGACGACCTCTCCGTGCTGCGCCACCAGGACAGCGCCATTGAAGCTGTCAAGCTCGTGATAGCGGCTCACCAGTGCGTCGATCTGCCCAGCCACGTCCTGCGCCGGGGCGGGCGCCGGCGCTACGAGGACCACCGCCAGAAGCGTCCATACCTGCAAGCATGTCCTTCTCATCGCAGCTCTTCCTCGCTCGATTGGTTCGTCAGGCCCCCACAGTCGCCGCAGCAACCGTGGGGGCCCACGCCTTCATGCGGCGGAACGCCGTCAGGTGCCCGGCTTGCCGCCTGCCGGCAGGTTCTCCTGCAGGTACCGGGTCATCAACCCGTACAGATGGCGCCTCGTGCCACGGCCTTCGTAGATGCCGTGGGAACGATTGGGATACGCCATCATTGTGAAGTGCTTGTTGCTCTCGATCAACTTGTTGATCAGCGCCTCGGCACCCTGAAAGTGCACGTTGTCGTCACCGGTGCCGTGCACTATCAGGAGGTTGCCTTCAAGTCCGTCAGCATAGGTGATCGGCGAGGCCTTCTCGTAATCGGCCGCGTTGTCCGACGGCAGGCCCATGTACCGCTCCTGATAGATCGTGTCGTAGTAGCGCTGGTCGGGCACGGACGCCACAGCTATACCGGTGCTGTAGATGTCCGGGTAGCGGAACATCGCCTGGAGTGTGCTGGATCCTCCGCCGCTCCAGCCCCAGATACCGATGCGGTTAGCGTCCACGTACGGGAAGCTGTCAGCGACTGCCTTCACAGCGTTCGCCTGGTCCTCCGACGAGATCACACCGATCTGTCGGTACACGATCTTGCGCCACTCGCGGCCCCGCGGGACCGGTGTCCCGCGGTTGTCGATGCTCATCACCAGATAGCCGAGTTGCGTCAGATACTGGTGCCACATCAGCTGCGTGCCGCCCCAGCGATCGGCCACCGTCGTACCCCACGGCTCGCCGTAGACGTAGAACAGCACGGGGTACCTCTTCGACGGATCGAAGTCGTTGGGCTTCATGACCCATCCGTCCAGGATCAGGCCGTCGCCTACGTCCACCCGGAAGAACTCCGTGGGCACGTGCTTCACCGCCTCCACCTTCGCCCGCAGCTCCGCGTTGTCCACCAGAGTTTTCTGCACGCCGTGGTCGGGGAGCGTAACTAGCGAGATGACCGCCGGCGTCTCGAATGTGGAGTAGGTATGGAACGCCCACTGCCCGTTTGGTGCGATCTGGTAGCCGTGCCAGCCGGGCATGTCCTCCGGTGAGACCCGCTCGGCCCGCATCGACCCGTCAAGCGACACCCTGTACAGAAAGCGGCGGGTGGGCTCCCCCGGCGACGCGATGTAGTAGAGCCAGCCGCCTTCGTCATCCAACAACTGGACCGACATCACGTCAGCTCTTGGAGGGGTGACCGGCCTGATGTCTGCACCATCCCGGCTCACGACGTACATGCGGCGCCAGCCGTCCCGCTCGCTCATCCAGGTGAATCTCTCACCGCCGTCGAGCCAGTAGACGTCGTCGATCGCATCCGTCCACGCCTCGTCCGTCTCCGTTAGGATCGTTCTCACCGAACCGTCGCGGGCCGATCCGAGCATCACCCGATTCGTGTTCTGCAACCTGTTGAGGTGCTGTATCATCACCTCGTCAGAGTTGTCGGCCCACATCATGCGCGCGATGTAGGTGTCGCGCGGGTCGGCTTCGATCTGCAGCCAGGTGGTCTCTCCGCCATCGGCTGGCACGATCCCCAGTCGGGCCGCGGAGTTTGTGGTTCCGGCCTTGGGGTACTGCACGGGGATGGTGTAGGAGTAGAGCGAATCCGTATTGTTGATCATCAGGAAGACGCCGATGCCCTCGGCGTCCAGCTGCCAGTAGGCGATCTTCCGGCCGTCCGGGCTCCAGCGCCACCCGTCGGCGCCGAAGCGGGAACCCAGGAAGAACTCCTCCTCGTACACCCAGTCGAACCGGCCGTTGAGGATCGTCACCGAGCCATCATCCGTGAGCTGGACGACGTCCCCGCTCTCGAGGTCCTCGACATAGAGGTTGTTCTCGCTGACGTAGCCCACGCGGGAGCCGTCGGGCGAGAACTTGGCGTACATCAGGGAAGACTCGGGCCGGTCCATCCCGATCTGGCGCAGGTTGCCGCTCGCCAGGTCCAGCACCCAGTAGTCGCCCATGGTGTTGAAGCGCCAAACCCGTGTGGTGTTGGTGAAGATCAGCAGCTTGGTGCCGTCCTCCGACCACCGGTAGTTCGAGATGGAGAGCGCCCGCTCCTGCCCCTCCGGCACCAGGAGCGATGCCGCGACCATGATCTCACGCTCGTCCGTTGCGGGATCGTAGCGCACGATCTCCCGCGCCTCCTGCACCTCCTCCGAGCGCTCCAGCGTCGTGTAGGTGCCGTCCTCCAGCCAGCGCGCCGGGCCGAAGCGCTCCCCGAAGAACTCGAACCGGCTGAAGATGCGGTCCAGGTCGAGGGAGTCCACCTGCTGCGCCGGCAACGCCGGCACGACGAACAGCGAAGCCGCCAGCAGGCCCAACATCCGGCCCGCGGCGATCCGTTTCCGATTGCTTCGCATGCTGTGTCCCTTCCTCATGATTGACAGGACTGCGGCCGTCGTTCAACCCGCAGACCTCCTACCGGGTTGCACCGCCCCGGTGGGCGGCTTCCGCTTGAGAATCTACTCAGCCGGCGGGCTCGATGGGTGGACCGCAGGCGGCCGTCAGCTGCGGAGACCCCTCCGCCCGCCGGGGAATCAACGCCAGGACGCGAAGCCCCGCAGCCGCCGGCGCGACTGCGGGGCCAGGTCCTTCGGTGCCGCCGCGAGGCGTCAGGTGCCGGGCTTGCCGCCTGCCGGCAGGTTGTCCTGCAGATACCGCGTCATCAACCCATACAGATGGCGCGTCGTACCCCTCCCCTCGTAGATGCCGTGGGTCCGGTTGGGATACGCCATCATCGTGAAGTGCTTATTGGCTGCTATCAGCGCGTTGATCAGCAGCTCCACGCCCTGATAGTGCACGTTGTCGTCGCCGGTGCCATGCACGATCAGGAGGTTACCCTCGAGCCCGTCCGCGAAGTTGACCGGCGAGGCCAGCTCGTAGTCCTCCGGATTCTCCGAAGGCAGCCCCATGTACCGCTCCATGTAGATCGTGTCGTAGTACCGCAGGTCGGGCAGTGACGCGACCGCGATCCCCGTATGGTACAGCTCTGGGTAGCGGAACAGGGCGTTGAGCGTATTCACCCCCCCACCGCTCCAGCCCCAGATGCCGATACGGTTGGCGTCAACGAATGTGAAGCTGTCAGCGACCGCCTGCACGGCGGCTGCCTGATCCTGCGACGAGATCACACCGCTCTTGCGGTACACCACCTTGCGCCACTCACGTCCGCGCGGCACCGGTGTCCCACGATTCTCGATGCTCATCACGACGTAGCCGAGCTGGGTGAGATACTGGTGCCACATAAGCTGCATGCCGCCCCAGCGATCTACGACCGTCGCGCCCGCCGGCTCGCCATACACGTAGAACAGGACGGGATACCTCCTCGACGGGTCGAAGTCGTTGGGCTTCATGACCCAGCCGTCGAGGACCAAGCCGTCGCCCACGTCCACCCGGAAGAACTCCGTCGGCACGCGCTTCACCGCGGTCACCTTTTCCCGCAGCTCGGTGTTCTCCACCAAGGTCTTCTGCACCCGGTGGTCGGGGAGCGTTACGAGCGAGATGACGGTTGGCGTGTCAAAGGTCGAGAACCGGTGGAACGCCCATCGCGCGTCCGGCGAGATCTGGTAGCGGTGCCAGCCCGGCATGTCGGCCGGAGATACCCGCTCGGCCCGCATCGAGCCGTCCAGCGGCACTCGGTACAGGTAGAGGCGCACGGGATCATCTGGCGATGCGGTGTAGTACAGCCAGCCGCCCTCGTCATCCAACAGCTGAACCGACACGATGTCGGCGTTGGGCGGGGTGACGGGCATCATCTCACCACCGTCGCGGCTCACCACGTACATACGCTGCCACCCGTCCCGTTCGCTCATCCAGGTGAACTTCTCTCCGTCGTCCAGCCAGTAGACGTCGTCAACGGCATCGGTCCAGGCTTCGTCGGTCTCCGTCAGGACGGTGCGGACCGAGCCGTTCCGCGCCGAGCCCAGCATGACACGGTTCGTGTTCTGCAGCCGGTTGAGGTGCTGGATCATCACCTCGTCCGAGTTGTCGGCCCACATCATGCGCGCGATGTAGGTGTCGCGCGGGTCGGCATCGATCTGCAGCCAGGTGGTCTCGCCGCCGTCGGCCGAAACGACGCCCACGCGGGCGGCCGAGTTAGTGGTACCGACCTTGGGATACTGCACTGGGATGGTGTGCGAGTAGAGCGAATCCGTGTTGTTGAGCAGCAGGAAGACACCGATGCCTTCGGCGTCCAGCTGCCAATAGGCGATCTTCCGGCCGTCCGGGCTCCAGCGCCAGCCATCGGCCGGGAAGCGCGATCCCAGGAAGAACTCCTCCTCGTACACCCAGTCGAACCGGCCGTTGAGGATCGTCACCGAGCCGTCGTCGGTGAGCTGCGTGACCGCCCCACTCCGGATGTCCTCGACGAAGATGTTATTCTCGCTCACGTACCCCACTCTCGTACCGTCGGGCGAGAACTTGGCATACATCAGGGAGGACTCGGGGCGATCGGCGCCGACTTGCCGCAAGTCGCCGCTCTCCAGATCGAGCACCCAGTAATCCCCCATCGTGTTGAAGCGCCAAACCCGTGTGGTGTTGGTGAAGATCAGCAGCTTGGTGCCGTCCTCCGACCACCGGTAGTTCGAGATGGAGAGCGCCCGCTCCTCCCCTTCCGGCACCAGGAGCGATGCCGCGACCATGATCTCGCGCTCGTCCGTCACCGGGTCGTAGCGCACGATCTCCCGCGCCTCCTGCACCTCCTCCGAGCGCTCCAGCGTCGTGTAGGTGCCATCTTCCAGCCAGCGTGCCGGCCCGAACCGCTCTCCGAAGAACTCGAACCGGCTGAAGATGCGGTCCAGATCCAGTGTGTCGGCCACCTGCGCCTGGAGCGCCGGCGCCAGCATCACCACGGCGAGGGCCACACCGATCACGCGGCCCGCGACGCTTCGTTTCCATGGGTGTCGCATATCCAGCTCCCTTCCCTCCCCAGTTGACCTGAACGTTGGGATCCCAATCTCCTGCCGTACCTCAGGTACAGCTACCGACCGCGGTCGGTTTCCGCCCCCCCAAAGCTACCCAGCCGACACGTGGCGGCCCCGGTGCTTGACACGATCCGACCGGCCGTTCAAATTTTGAACTATCATTCAAATTGGCCCATGGGAGCCGGGCCCATGCCCGACGGACGCGCCTCATCCACTCTCTCACCCCACGTCCGCGAGAAGCGGCGGCGGCGGCGCGCGGAGATCCTCCACGCCGCCCTCCGGGCCTTCCGCGATAAGGGCTACCACGCCACCACACTGGACGACATCGCCGAGCGCATCGGAGTCCGCAAGACCGCGCTGTACCACTACTTCCCGGACAAGGAAGCGATCCTCTTCGAGTGCCACCGCGAATCCCTCGGCGAGATCGACCGCATGATGAAGGAGGCGCGGGCGATGGACACGGCCGCCGAGAGCCTCGCACACGTCATCCGCGAGCACGTGCGGGTGATGACGGACACGCTCGAGGGCTCCCCCCTCGCGTTCGAGGTGACCGCCCTCTCCCCCAAGCGCCAGCAGGAGGTCATCGCCGCGCGGGACCGGTACGAGCGAGGACTACGACAGTTCATCGAGCAAGGGATCAGAGACGGTGAGTTTCGCCAGGTCGACCCGAAGATCGCCGTGTTCGCGATTCTCGGCGCCATCAATTGGATCGCCCGGTGGTACCGGCCGGAGGGCGCCATCCACGCCCCCGAACTCGGGAACCAGTTCGCCGAGCACCTGGTGGGAGGCCTGACGTGCGGCTGAGCGTGACTGCGGAGCGAACCGGGACGCATCTGCCTACGGCGGCTGCGCCCCTGACCACCACCACCCCTGCCGACGAGCGTACATCATGAAAGCGGTCCAACTGGTTGGTGTGGGCGAGCCCCTGACGATTCAGGACGTCCCCGAGCCACAAGCGGGGGAGGATCAGGTCGTCGTCCGGGTCGCCGGCTGCGGCGTATGCCACACCGACATCGGCTTCTGGAAGGACGGCGTGCCCACGAAGAAGGCTCTGCCGTTGACGTTGGGGCACGAGATCAGCGGCGTCGTGGTGCAGGCCGGACCCGCCTACAAGCACCTCATCGACAAGGAAGTCATCGTGCCCGCCGTGATCCCCTGCGGGCAGTGCGACCTCTGCCGGCAGGGTCGCGGCAACGTGTGCCGCAGCCAGATGATGCCGGGTAACGACATCGACGGCGGATTCGCCGAGTACGTGGCGGTGCCGGGTCAGGGGCTGTGCGAGGTCGGGGACCGGGCGGGGTACGAGCTGCCCGATCTCTCCGTGGTCGCCGACGCCGTCACCACACCGTACCAGGCAGTAGTCCGTAGCTGCCTCCAGGCGGGCGACCTCGCCGTCGTGGTGGGCGTCGGGGGCGTCGGTACCTACTGCGTGCAGGTCGCAGCAGCCATGGGGGCCAAGGTCGTGGCAATCGACGTCGACCAGGAGAAGCTCGACGCGATCGCCGACCACGGTGCCGCCCTTACGGTCAACTCCGCACAGACCGACTTCAAGGCGCTCAAGAAGCAGGTCAAGGATCACGCCAAGCAGTGGGGCTGCGCCAGCCACAGCTGGAAGATCTACGAGTGCTCGGGGCACCCGAAGGGGCAGGAGACGGCCTACGGGCTCCTCACCTTCGCGTCCACGATGCTCGTCGTGGGCTTCACGCTGGGCAAGATCGAGGTCCGCTTGAGCAACTTGATGGCCTTCGATGCAACCGCCCAGGGCACCTGGGGCTGCAAGCCCGAGCTCTACCCGGAGGCCCTGAAGCTGATCACGGACGGGAAGATCACCCTGAAACCGTTCATCGAGTCATATCCGATGAGCGAAGCGCCGGACGTCATACTGCGAGTCGCCGACCACAAGATCGGCAAGCGCGCCGTGCTGATCCCGGACTGGGCGTCCTGAGCACGGCACGACGATGATACAGCGGCATGCGGGGAGGAAGAGACGATGCTGAAGAGCCATACACTCGTTGACGGCCTCGAGTTCGAGCACATCCTGTACGAGTTGCGGCCCGTCCGCGACCAGGCTGGGAAGACGGTGGAGAAGCTCCACAACGCCTGGATCATCCTGAACAATCCCAAGCAGTACAACAGTTACACCACCGACGCGGTGAAGGAGGTAATCCTCGCCTTCCGGCGGGCCAGCATGGACCGCAGCGTCGTCTGTGTCGTGTTCACCGCCGTGGGCGACAAGGCCTTCTGCACCGGCGGCAATACCAAGGAGTACGCCGAGTACTACTCCGGCAATCCGCAGGAATACAAGCAATACATGCGTCTGTTCAACGACATGATCGACGCCATTCTGCGGTGCGACAAGCCCGTGATCAACCGCGTGAACGGGATGCGCCTCGCCGGAGGGCAGGAGATCGGCATGGCGTGCGACTTCACTGTCGCTGCCGACACGGCGCGCTTCGGCCAGGCCGGTCCCAAGCACGGCTCGGCCCCCGACGGCGGATCCACCGATTTCCTGCCACTGTATGTCGGGTTCTCCCGGGCAATGGAGAGTGGCATCCTGTGCGAGATGTGGAGCGCCCACAAGGCGCTGTTCATCGGCTTGATCAACGAGGTGGTGCCGGTGACGAAGGTCGACGGGAAGTGGATCCCCAACCCCATGGTGATCACCGACCGGTTCGTGGACGAGTTCGGCAACATCGTCTACGGCGACTTCAAGGCCGGCGCCGAGCGAGACGCGGCAAAGGCGGTACTCGCCAAGGCCGAGACGGGCTTAGAGCGGCTCGATGAGGCGGTCGAGAACCTGGCCACCAAGATCCTGCTGCTGATGCCCGACTGCGTCTCGAAGACGGTAAACGGCCTGCGCAAGCACAAGCAGTGGCACTGGGATAACACGAACGTCACGAATCGGGAGTGGCTGGCCCTCAACATGATGACCGAGGCCAAGGCCGGCTTCCGGGCATTCAATGAGGGTCCGAAGGGCCAGCGGGAGGTGGACTTCATCAAGCTGCGCCAGATGCTGGCCGACGGTCATCCGTGGGACGATGAGTTGCTCCGGGCGATCTCGCCCCAGTATCAGAAGGGCTGACGGCCGAGCCGCATCACTCGCTCAGGGCATCGCTCGTTGGGCCCTGTCGGCACACTTAGCTAGAAAGAGGGAGAAAGCGGGTATGGAGCTAGGGCTGCAAGGGAAGAACGCCATCGTCACCGGCGGCAGCGTCGGCATCGGCGCGGCTATCGCGCTCGGTCTGGCGCGCGAGGGCTGCAATGTGGCCATCAACTACCGCCGCCATGACACCGAGGCGAAGGAGATCGTGCGGCAGATCGAGGCCGTGGGGCGCAGGGGTCTCGCCATCAAGGCCGACGTGGCGAGCTACGACGACGCCCAGAACATGGTACAGACGGTCGTCGAGACGTTCGGCCGCCTCGACATCATGGTGTGCAACGCCGGGATCAACTGGGACGGCGTGATCTGGAAGATGACCGAGGAGCAGTGGGACACGGTCATCAACGTGAACCTCAAGGGCTATTTCAACTACAACAAGGCCTCCGCGCTGGTCTTCAAGGATCAGAAGAGCGGCAAGATCGTGAACATCTCGTCGATCAACGGCTTGCGGGGCAAGTTCGCGCAGACCAACTACGCCGCCTCGAAGGGTGGCGAGATCGCCCTGAGCAAGTCCCTGGCCAGGGAGCTCGGCAAGTTCAACGTGAACGTCAACGTCGTAGCCCCCGGCATGGTGATGACCGAGATGGCGGAGGGAATCCCGCCCGAGTTCCTCACCAAGGCGATGGACGAGACGGCGCTCGGCAGGTTCGCGACACCGGAGGAGTGCGCCGACGTGGTGGCCTTCCTCTGTTCGGACCGGGCGCGCCACATCACGGGTGAAGTGATCAAGATCGACGGCGGCCAATACATGTAGCCAGGAAACGAGAACGCGATGACTCGAGTCGGAATCATCGGCCTTGGGCACGGCGTCTTCGGCCGGCGCAGCGACGCGACGGTGCAGGAGCTGGCCTTCGAGGCCTTCAGGGGAGCGCTGGAGGACGCGGGGATCGATCGGAAGCAGGTCGACGCCTCGGTGATCGGCTCCGTCCCCGAGTACCACAAGCAGCGCTCGCTCGCGGGCGTGGTCCAGGAGTACCTCGGGCTCGTGCCCAAGCCCACTTGGCTCACCGAGGTGGCCTGCGCGTCGGGAAGCGCCGCGATGCGGACGGCCTGGATGGCGATCAAGTCGGGGGTCCATGACGTCGTCGCCGTGATCGGCTGCCAGAAGATGACCGAGCTCGGCACGTCGGAGATCTTGGCGCTCATGGGCCGGGTCGGGGAGGTCCAGTGGGAGTCGGGCTTCGGCACCACGTTCCCCGCTTACTACGCCATGTTCGCCAAGCGCCACATGCACGAGTTCGGCACGACGCGGGAGCATCTGCTGGACGTCGCCGTGAAGAACCATCACTACGGCGCGATGAACCCGTACGCCCTGTTCCGCAAGGAGATCACTAAGGAGAAGGCGTCGGCGTCGGAGGACGTGGCTACCCCGTTCCAGGTGTACGACTGCTGCGCCAACGCGGACGGGGCAGCGTGCGTCATCCTCGCCAGCGAGGAGAAGGCCAAGGCGCTGTCCGACAAGCCGGTCTGGCTCGACGGCATGGCGTGCGCCACCGCCACTATGTCGGTCCTGCGGCGCCCGAGCCTCGTGGGCCTCCCCAGCGCCGAGGAGGCCGGCCGCGAAGCGTACCGCATGGCCGGGATCGAGGCCGGGGACGTCAAGGTGGCAGACGTGCACGACTGCTTCACCGTCGCCGAGATCATGGCCTACGAGGATCTCGGCTTCTGCAAGAAGGGCGAGGGCGGGCCGTTCGTGGCTGACCGCCAGACCTACATCGGGGGTAAGGTGGCGGTGAACGTGGACGGCGGGCTCAAGGCTAAGGGCCACCCCATCGGCGCGACGGGCGTATCCATGACCTACGAGATAGCCAAACAACTTCGGGGCGAGGCGGAGAACCGCCAGGTGCCGGATGCCGATGTCGGGCTCACACACAACGTGGGCGGCATCGGCCAGTACTGCTTCGTCCAGATCCTCAAGAGGGATTGAGCGATGTTCAAGTGGTTCGGGAAGGTGAACTACACGCCGTACACCAAGGTCACGGACTTCGCGCGGCATCTCAGGAACGGTCGTCTCATGGGCTCCCGCTGCAAGAAGTGCGGGACGACATCGTTTCCGCCGCGCGCAGACTGCGACGCGTGTATGAGTGACGACTTCGAGTTCGTGGAGGTGAGCGGGAAGGGCACGCTCCACACTTTCACTAAGATCGTCGCGGCGCCCACGGGTTTCGAGGACGTGGCCCCTTACACTGTGGGAGTGGTGGACCTGGAGGATGGGGGCAAGGCTCTCGCCTGGTTCGGCGAGACGATCCCGGAAGACGACATCGCGATCGGGATGGAGGTGCAGGTCGTTCCCCGCATCTTCGAGGAGCTGGAGGAGATCAAGGTCTACTACAGCCTGGAACAGCCGGGTACTACCTGGTCCAAGGCCGGATAGCCTGTGGAGCCGTCGATGATTCCGAGCCACCCCTCGACCTCCGTTCCGTCGCACGTCGCATCCGGACCGTTCGACACGTTTCGTGACTGGGAGGAGAACCGTCACGAGTACGCAAGGGCCTGGAAGGAGCGCACCGGGGGCAAGGTGCTGGGTTACTTCTGCACCTACGTGCCCGAGGAGATCCTGCATGCGGCGGGGGTCCTGCCCGTACGCATTCTCGGCAGCCACGAGCCTCAGGACGTCACTGAGCCCCACATCTTCGGGATGTTCTGTCCCTTCTGCCGGGACTGCCTGGCCCAAGGACTCAAGGGACGGTACGAGTACCTCGACGGGATCATGATCGCCCAGTCATGCCTGCACATCCGCCAGGCGTTCACGTCGTGGGAGAAGCATCGGCCTACGGAGTTCAGCTACTACCTCTGTATGCCGCACCACGTGCAGAGTCCACGGGCATTGCCATTCCTGACGGGAGAGCTTGCGACATTCAAGACGGCCGTCGAGGAGTGGACCGGTAAGCAGATCACCGATGACGACCTGGACAGGGCCACCGACGTCTACAACGAGAACCGCCGTCTGCTCCACGCCGTGTACGACCTGCGCAAGCAGGACAACCCACCGCTGACCGGCGAGGAGGCCATGGAGATGGTCATCGCCTGCCAGATGACGGACAAGGCAGAGCACAATCAGGAACTGAAGCGTATCCTCGGCGCACTGCCGGGTCGGTCCACCGACCGCGCTACCGGTGTCCGTCTGATGATCGTGGGCAGCGAGGACGACGACACGGAGTTCCTGCGGATGGTGGAATCGTGCGGGGCAACTTTCGTGGTGGACGAACACTGCACCGGGACACGCTACTTCTGGAACGAAGTGGAACCGCGGGAAAACCGTCTGGAGGCGATCGCCGCGCGCTACATCGATCGGGTTCCATGCCCCACCAAGGACTGGGTGGAGCGACGGAGGATTCCACACATCCTCAAACTCGCTAGGGAGTGGGACGTGGCAGGTGCGATCGTCATGCAACAGAAGTTCTGCGATCCGCACGAGCTCGACACGCCCGCGATACGGAAGGTTCTCGAGGCAAGCGGCATCAAGACGCTGTTCCTCGAGTTTGACGTCACTGTGCCGGTTGGTCAGTTCAAGGTGAGGGTCGAGGCCTTCCTCGAGATGCTCGGCGACGAGGACCTCTTCGAGTGACGGGGGAACGCAGCATGGCCGCCAAACAGACCTACAAGACACAGCCGCTCCAGTGCTGGGGCAGAGCAAAGGAGATCCGGGAGACCTACTACCGGGACTACGCGCGTGCCCACGACAACGGCGGCATCAGGTGGGCCGGTGGCGCCTGGACGTTTGGCGCGGTCCCCTGCGGCCTGGGCGACGATGTGTACAGCCTCACCAGCGAGCCCTATGCGGCCTCTATTTCGGCCAACAAGGAGTTCTCCCTGAAGTGCCTGGAAGCGACCGAGCGGGCGGGCTATGCCAGGGATCTCTGCTCCTATATGCGCAACTACTGGGGCTCGATCCTCCTCGATGAATACCTGTGGGGTGGCTCGTTCCCGAAGCCGGATTTCATCTGGCAGGACCACATCTGCTGTAGTCACGCCAAATGGTACCAGGTGGTGTGCGACCACGAGCCGGATATCCCGCATTTCTGCGTCGACGTCGCAGTCGGGCCGGCCGGAGAGATCAACGACAACAAGCTGGACTACATCGTCGGCCAGATGCACGACGGCATCGAGTGGCTCGAGCAGGTCAGCGGGCGCACGTACGACGACGAGAAGCTCATCGACGCGGTCTACAATGAGTGTCGCTCGACCTCGCTCTGGGCGGAAATCTGCACGCTGAACAAGGCCGTTCCGGCACCGCTCGAAGAGAAGACGATGTACTCCCTCTACGTGCTGGGCACCCTCATGAAGCACAGCAAGGTCGTGGCCGACTTCTATGAGGAGTTGCGCGACGAGGTGGAGCACAGGGTGGCGAATCAGATCGCCGCCATCCCCAATGAACGGTGCCGGTTGATGTCCGATACCCAGCCGCCCTGGGGCTTCCTCAGCCTGTTTCGTTACCTCGAGGACTTCGGGGCTATCTCAGTGGGATCCCTCTACACGTTCGGCTTGATCGGCATGTGGGAAGACAAGCCTGACGGCACTTGGGGTCCGCGCACGACGCCGCAGGAGCAGGGCGTCGAAATCAAGGATCGGGACCGGGCGTTGCGCATCCTCGCCGAGTGGAACCTGCACAAGCCGGAGTGGCAGCACTTCTACTCACCGCACCTCAAGACCGACATGATGGTGCGGATCGCCAAGGAGTGGTCGCTGGATGGCGTGATGCTGCACTACAACCGAGGATGCGAAGGCCTGAGCGTCGGTATCGCCGAGAACCGGCTGGGCCTGCTGGAGGCCGGCTTCCCGGTCATGACCTTCGAGGGAAACATGGGTGATGAGCGCGAGTTTGACCTCGCGCGAACAAAAACGCGCGTCGACACCTTCATGGAGACCTTGGGCTTCGCGAAGAGCTTGGCAGGCAGCGGGAGTAGGTCATGATCACTGCGGGAATCGACATGGGTGCCAAGACGATCAAGGTGGTCGTCCTGCA
>JBDHDE010000034.1:0-28278 GCA_039591655.1 Gemmatimonadota bacterium | reverse complement strand
GCGTCGATCGTCACCCACCCCACCTGCGGAGCCGCGGGGCGCTGCGCCGGCCGCCGCTGGGTCTCGGTTTGCCTCGGGGGCTGGGTTTGCGGTTCCGGCTCCTGCACGACGGGCGCAGGCGTCTGCGCGACCTGCGTGGCGGTGTCCTCCGCAGTCGCCGTGTCCAGCGGCGTCACGGCGGCGGTCGTGTCCTCCACCGCGGCGGCCACCGGTGCCTGCGGCTCCCCCACCTCGGCCCCGGGCGCCCCACCGCCGCTCATCACCCAGTACACGCCGCCGGCTCCACCAGCCAGCGCGACGATGGTGAGCAGGACCCCCATGCCCCGCCGCTTGCGCGGCACGGGCTGCGGTCCTGTGGGCGGCATCGGGGTGATCTCTGTCGCCACATCGATCGCCGCACCGGAGGTGATCACGGGAGCGGAGCTCATGGAGCTCGTCACCGGATGCGTCGGGAGAACGGCGGTGGCGAACTCCTCCATCGTACCGAAGCGATCGTTGGGATCCTTGGCCAGCGCTCGGTGCAAGGCCTCCACGACGTGCTGCGGCGCGTCCTGGCGCAGACCCGAGAGCGCCGGCGGCTCCTCAAAGATGTGCTTGTAGATGATGGTGTGGACCGACTCGTCCTCGAACGGGAGGCGTCCGGCGAGCATACGGTAGCCCACCACCGCCAGGGAGTACTGGTCGCTCCGGCCGTCCACCTCCTGCCCCTTGGCCTGCTCGGGACTCATGTAGTGGGGAGTGCCGATCACCTGGCCGGTGGCCGTGAACTGGCTCGCCGACTGGAGCGCCTTGGAGATCCCGAAGTCGGTGAGCATCGTGCGGCCGGCGTCGTCGATCATGATGTTCGCGGGCTTGATGTCACGGTGCACGATGCCCCGGGTGTGAGCGTGCCCCAACGCGCAGGCGGCCTCCCACAAGATCCGCTGGGTGTTATCGATGGGCAGGGGGCCGGACTCGATGATCTCGTCCAGGGCCCGGCCTGTGACGAACTTCATCACGAAGTAGTGGAGATCGTCGTCGCTCTCCACCGCGTAGATCGGGATGATGTTGGGGTGGTCGAGCTTCGCCGCCGTGCGGGCCTCGTGCTCGAACCGCTGCACGAACTTCTCGTCGTGTGCCAGCTCCGTCGGGAGCACCTTGATCGCCACCGGCCGATCCAGCGAGCGCTCGTTGGCTAGGAAGACGATCCCCATGCCGCCCCGACCCACCAGCTCCATCACGTCGTAGCGTCCCGACACGCTCGCGCCGAGCCGCTCGAACATGTCGCCGGACGACATCGGCGTGGTACGCGGCCCCGACCCCGGATCCGAGGTGTCGGCGCCGCACGCGGGACAGAACCGGCTGCCGTCGGGCAGCGGCGTGTGGCAGTGGACGCAGTTGACGGGGGACGTGGCCTGTTACCTCCGGACCGTCGGCCGGGTCCTCCCGCTGGCGGCGGCACGCTCCCGCTTGGCCGCGAGAGCCGCTTGCCGGGCGCTCGCCGCGGGCGCTGCGAGAGCCCGGGGCGAGGGGATGACCGCCCCGAAGGAGTAGTTCAGCGTGTAGTTCGTTGGGATGCCCTCGAATTCCAGCACGATGAGGAAGTAGTCCCCCGCCCCCAACGAGTCGATGGTCAGCGTCTCGTCGGGCCCCACGGACAGGGCGTAGTCTATCATGGGGAGCTCGAAGGGTAGGTCGTTCTTGACCACGTACAGGTCCAGGTCGGAGTCGACCTCGTTGGAGCTCGTGCTCAGCGTGAGGCTCTGGCCGCCGGCCGGGACGACACTGAAGCGGTACCAGTCGATGTCCCGGAAGTTGTCGATGGTGAGCGCCGTTCCACTCGGGACGTTGCCGAGGGGAGTCGCCACGTCGCAGTAGTCGTTCTCCTCCGCGGCGTCCGGGGGCAGCACCGACAGGTACTCGGAGCCTATCCCCATCTCGTAGCGGAGCGGCTCACCCGAGGGCGTGTACGGCGCGAAGATATGGTACTCGCCTGCCGGGAGGTCCTTGAGGGCGATCAGGGTGAAGGGGAACGGCACTTCGGAGAGGATGAACTCGTCGCCGAACTCGTCGGTGAACCCCAACCCGCCGCAGAAGTAGGTCTCCGGCCCGATGGTCCAGGAGTCCCAGCCGATGAAGTAGCCGAAAAAGGGATCGAAGGCGAGGGAGTCGGTGAGGAACACACTGAACGTCTCAGCCCCCGCACCTTCCGAGAACAGGGCGAGCGTGCGGTCCTGGGTCGTGGCGTTGGTGAAGGTGTACCAGTCCACCGCCGGGATGGTGTCGTCCCGCACCCGCACCTCGAACGCCAGCGCCGGGTTTTGGAACCCCAGAGGCACGGCTCCGAGGGCGGATGGCATGAAGCTGTTGGGCTCGTAGACGTCCCGCTGCGTCACATTCACGGTGTCGGGGAACACCACCCCCCCGTTGAAGCCCAGAACGGTCAGCGCCGAGCGGCGCCCCGCAGGGGGCGTCATCCATACGCGAATGCTGCCCAACTGCTGGGGCTCTTGCGGATCGACCGGCGTGAAGTCGAAGATCTCTGCCGGGACGCCCCCGAAGGCCACAGCGAACAGCGATTCGGGCATCAGGCCCACCCCGTAGATCTCCAGCAACTCGCCGAACTTCGCAGTCGTCGGCACCACGCTGTCCAGCTCGATCAGGCCGCGTACGACGGCGGGCTGCGAGACCGCCTGCGCATCGGCGAACTCCACGGCCGTAGCGGACACCGTCGTCGATCCCACAGCCACGGCCCGCAGCAGCCCATTGGCATCCACGATGGCGACCGCCGGGTCGCCTGAGGAGTAAGTGATGACGGCGTTGGGGACCGCCTCGCCGTCCGCGTCCACCACCCGGGCCTGGAGCTCGAGGCTGTCCTTGAGGAACAGCGTGGGAATCTGGGTCATACGTACTTCCAGCTCCCCGGAGCGCTCCGTGGGATACAGGCAGGCCGCAATACCCGCCGATACCAGCAGGCTCGCGGCGATGAGATGCCGGCGCATGCGGTGCACAGCTACCTCGCAAATCAGTGGTCGGAGATTCCCGGAACGATGCGGCATCATAGGGTGCCCGTCAAGCACGGGATATGCCGTAAGTCACGCTCTCCGCCGAGCCCGGTTTTGCCGCCGTCTCGCTAGGTCTGTACTATAGGACGGACCCATCTGGGACGGATTGACCCACAGGAAGCCATGTCCGATTTCGCCTGGCGTCCAACGCCCGAGCTCACCGCTGCGGCAAACGTGACCCGCTTCATGCGCAGGCACGGTATGGACGACGTGCAGGCGCTCGTCGAGCGCTCCGCCGCCGAGCCGGAGTGGTTCTGGGATGCCGTGGTGGAGGACCTGGGAATCCGGTTCGCCCACCCGTACGGCGCGGTGTTCGACGCGAGCCGGGGGGCCCCGTGGACAGAGTGGTACGTCGGAGGCCGGCTCAACATCGCGGCCAACTGCCTCGACCGGCACGCAGGAGGGCCGCGGGGGGACGCGGTCTGCCTGATCGCCGAGCGGGAGGACGGCCACCTCACCCAACTCACCTTCCGGGAGTTGGCCCAGCATGTGGACCGCTGCGCCTCGGCCCTGCGGAGGCGAGGCATCGCGCATGGGGACCGGGTCGCGGCGTACATGCCGATGACCGCCGAGGTGGTGGTGCAGCTCCTGGCCACCCTCAAGATCGGCGCCATCTTCATTCCGATCGTCAGCGAATACGCCCCGGCAGCCGTGGCGGAGCGTCTGCGGGACGCGGGGGCCAAGCTGCTCTTCACCGCCGACGGCTCGATACGAAACGGCCAGACGGTGCCCATCAAGGGCAACGCGGACGCGGCGGTGGCGGAGGTCCCGAGCGTCACCCAGATGGTGGTGGCGCGCTACACGGACGACGACATCGTGTGGCGGCACGAGCGGGACGTGGCCTGGCCCGAGTTCCTCGCCTCGGGATCGTCCGACGGCACGGACACGGAGATGATGGCGTCCATGGACCCCGCCCTCATCCTCTACACGTCCGGTACCTCCGGCCGTCCCAAGGGCACCGTGCACAGCCACGCCGGCGCCCTGGTGCAGATCGCCAAGGAGACGGGATATGCGTTCGACCTGAAGCCGGAGGATCGTTTCTTCTGGCTGACGGATATCGGCTGGATGATGGGCCCCTGGACGATCCTGGGCGGCCTGTTCCACGGCGCCACGGTCATGCTGTACGACGGGGCCTGGGACTGGCCGGAGCGCGATCGCCTCTGGTCATTCCTGGAGCGCCACCGCGTGTCTGTCTTCGGGATCTCCCCCACCGCGATCCGTGTAGCCATGCGCTCGGGCGCCGAGCTCGTGCGCCGTCACGACCTCTCGCATCTGCGCATTCTCGGCTCCACCGGGGAACCGTGGGACGAGGCCTCGTGGTACTGGTTCTTCGAGCACGTAGGGGACAGCCGCTGCCCCATCATCAACATCTCCGGTGGGACGGACATCATCGGGTGCTTCCTGTCACCTCTCCCGACTCAACCGCTCAAGCCGTGCAGTCTCGTGGGCCCGGGTCTGGGGATGGCCGTGGACGTGTGGAACGAGAAGGGGGAGTCGGTGCGCAACGAGGTCGGGTACCTCGTGGCCACCAAGCCGGCTCCGTCCATGACTCGAGGCCTGTGGAACGACGCCGACCGATACCTGGAGAGCTACTGGTCCACCTGGAAGGACGTGTGGAACCACGGTGACTGGGCGCGCATCGACGAGGACGGTTACTGGTTCCTCGAGGGCCGGGCCGACGATACGCTCAAGGTCGCGGGCCGCCGGATCGGTCCGGCGGAGGTGGAGAGCGCCTTGATGGCCGGAGGGAAGGTGGCGCAAGCGGCGGCCGTGGGAGTACCCCACGACGTGAAGGGCGAGGCCATCGTCTGCTTCGTGGTGCCACAGGAGGGCCACGCTCCGTCCGATAAGCTACGGGAGGAGCTAGTCAACGCGGTGGTGGGCCGCCTCGGCAGAGTCGACCGGCCCGATAAGGTCCTCTTCGTGGCGGACCTGCCTAAGACCAGCGGCGCCAAGATCCTGCGGCGCCTGGTGCGGGACACCTATCTCGGACGCGAGCCGGGCGACCTCTCATCGGTCCAGAACCCCGACGCGATGGACGCCATCCGCAACGCCGAGTGAGCGGGCGGCCCCAGGCCAGCTTCCCCACCGCTTCAGCCGCCCACGCCGATCGACCCGACCCGCGGCCCAGCCGCGTGCCTTGCGCGAGGAAGCGCCCATGGATTGGCTCACGAACCCAGAGATCTGGATCGCCCTGATCACGCTGACGGCCCTGGAGATCGTCCTGGGCATCGACAACATCGTCTTCCTGTCGATCCTCGCGGGGAAGCTCCCCCTCCACCAGCAACAGCGCGCCCGCCGGCTCGGCCTCCTCGCTGCCATGGTGATGCGGCTCCTCCTGCTCTTCTCGATCGCCTGGATCATGAGCCTAACCGAGCCGCTGTTCGAGCTCCTCGGCCAGGAGATCTCGGGACGGGACATCATCCTGATCGCCGGTGGCCTCTTCCTGATGGCCAAGGCCACCCATGAGATCCACGACAAGCTGGAAGGTGAGGAGGGGCGTGTGAGCGGCAAGGTCGCAGCATCGTTCACTGGCGTGATCGCCCAGATCATGGTGCTCGACGCCGTCTTCTCATTGGATTCGGTGATCACCGCCGTGGGGATGGTGGAGGAGGTCTGGGTCATGGCCACGGCGATCATCCTGGCGGTGGTCGTGATGCTGGTGTCCGTGGACCCGATCGCCGACTTCGTGGACCGCCATCCCACGGTGAAGATGCTCGCCCTGTCCTTCCTGCTCCTGATCGGTGTGGCGCTGGTCGCGGCGGGCCTCGATCAGCATATCCCCCGGGGCTACATCTACTTCGCCCTCGGGTTCTCGGTGTTCGTGGAGATGCTGAACCAGAGGGTGCAGAAACGGGTGGAGCCGGTGGCCTTGCGGCACTCGGTCTCTGGAGAGCATCCCGGTGTCACGGCGCCGCGGAAGGCGGTGAGGCGGAGATGAGGGGGAAGGGCCGCCCCACCGCCGACACACGTTACTGCGCGCTCGGTACACGACCAATATTCTCGTGATTGCCAGCCGCAGTGAGGTCTCCCGAATCGTCTCGAGCCGGGCGTGGTTCTCGGGGGAAGTCACGACGGCCAGCAGGAACTCCCGCCCCTCCCAACTCCTGCCCTGCTCCACCACCGTGACCCGGTCCGCGGCCTCAGCCAGCCGCTGGAGGTAGGTCACCATCTGGTGGTGCAGCGTGATCCGCTATCCGAACTCGTGCCCGGTGACCTGCTGGAAGGTGGTGACCTGGGCCTCAACAGGCGTGACTGCGAGCACCACGAGAGCGACTGGAATACTCAGCAATGGAACGAGCGGCCTAGGCACGGTGGGGGTTTCCTTGGTATCTTTAACCTGGTTAACTGTCGAGTTAACAGTCACGCCTGCCAAAGGTAGTTGTCAAACGGGGCGGGGGGTAAAGGAGGAGAGGACGCATGTCGACGCTCAAAGAAACCCTGCATAAGAAGATCGAGCAGCATCGCCCGCGCACCACGCGGCTGCTCAAGGAGTACGGCGACGTCAAGGTGGGCGAGGTGACCATCGGCCAGGCCATCGGCGGCGCCCGCGGCGTCAAGATGATGGTGACCGACATCTCGTACCTCGATCCGTTCGAGGGCATCCGGTTCCGCGGCAAGACGATCCCGGAGACCTTCGAGGCGCTGCCCAAGGCGCCCAAGTCCGACTACCCGTACGTCGAGGCCTTCTGGTACTTCCTTCTCACGGCCGAAGTGCCCACGGAGAAGCAGGCGCTGGAGGTGGTCAAGGACTTCCAGAAACGCCGCGAGGTACCCAAGTACGTGTTCGACGTGCTGGAGAAGATGCCGAAGGACAGCCACCCGATGGCGCTGTTCTCGATGGCCATCCTGGCGATGCAGCGGGAGTCCGAGTTCGTCAAGCGGTACAACGCGGGCATGAACAAGATGGAGTACTGGGACCCGGTGTACGAGGACTGCAGCAATCTCCTCGCGAGGCTCCCCTCCATCGGCGCGTACATCTATCGCATGAAGTACAAGGGCGGCAAACAGATCGCCGCGGACAAGAAGCTCGACTTCGGCGGTAACTTCGCGCACCAGATGGGCATCGACCCACCGTACGACGACGTGGCACGGATGTACTTCATCCTCCACTCGGACCACGAGTCGGGCAACGTCTCGGCACACACCACCCACCTCGTGGCGTCCGCACTGTCGGACTGCTACTACTCGCTGTCTGCGGGCATCAACGGTCTGGCCGGTCCGCTGCACGGTCTGGCCAACCAGGAGGTGTTGCGCTGGACGCAGAACTTCATGGAGAAGCTCGGCAAGGAGGACTACACCGAGGACGACGTGAAGCAGGCGCTGTGGGACACCCTGAACAGCGGCCAGGTCATTCCCGGCTACGGCCACGCCGTGCTGCGGAAGACCGACCCGCGCTACACGTCGCAGCGGGAGTTCTGCCTCAAGCACCTGCCGGACTACCCGCTGTTCAAGCTGATCAGCACGATCTACAAGGTGACTCCGGACATCCTCCAGGAGCAGGGGAAGGCCAAGAACCCGTGGCCCAATGTGGACGCCCAGTCCGGCGTCATCCAGTGGTACTACGGCCTCACCGAGTGGGACTTCTACACTGTGCTGTTCGGCATCGGGCGCGCCATCGGCGTGCTGGCCAACATTACCTGGGACCGCGCCCTCGGCTATCCGATCGAGCGGCCCAAGTCCGTCACGACGACGATGCTGGAGGAAGTGGCGGGCGTCTCGGCGGCAGAGCTGGCGGGTACCACCAAGAAGTAGGCGGTCGCTGCCGCGACCACACAACGAGGGGGCACCAACCGGTGCCCCCTCTTCGCTGGTCCCCGTGGCCGGGGCCGGCGCCGCCCGCCTCGTACGCCCGCCTCAGGCCGGCTCGGCCTCCTCCGCTTCCTCCTCGAGGGACTTCACCAGCCCGGCGTAGCGCTTCTCGATCCTGAAGCCGTGGGCGTAGAAGTACTCGGGGCGGAAGAACCCGGTGGTCACGCGCTTCACGCCGGCGGCCCGCAGGCGGTTGAAAAAGTCGTTCATGAGCCCCTCCGCCACACCCTTGCGACGATACCCCGCGGCGACCACAATCTTCTCCAGGTGCGCCCGCCGACCGCCCTCCGCGATCTCGTAGTAGATGCCCCCGATGATCTGGTCACGCTCATTGATCCCAACCAGGTAGCGGTGCTCGGGCCCGAACCGAACCTCGAGCCGGGCGGAGAGGAAGAGCCGGTGCAACCGCTCGACCTCCTTGGGCACCAGGGCGTGCCGCACCCGGAACAGATTGGCGTCGCTGTCCTCGAGGGCCACCACGATCTCGCTCTGGGAGCCGGCCCCCGAGTCAGCTGACACGAACCCCACTGCATCCTCGGGCCGCAGGTGGGCGAATGGGATACGGGCCAGGAAGTAGTCGTCGTCCTCGCCCACGTCGAGCCGCTGCCGCAAGTCGGCGATCGCCGTGGCAAGATCACCGTTGCGCAGCTCACCGCTCCGAACGCGGGCGATCAACTCGTCTAGGCCGTGCTGCAGCTCGTTGGAGCTGCTGCGGAACACCGTCTCCCGGAAGAAGCGGAGCCGCACCTCCGGGTGGACCTTCGAGAGACGGTCGAGGCCGTAGGTCTCGTACAACTCCTGCAGCGTCGCCGCCCGGGCCTGCGGTGTGGCATCGGCATTCAGCTTGGCCCACCGGCGATAGCGCTTGCCCGCAAAGTAGAGCCGCCGCGGGAGGAACCCTCTGCGCCGGACGGTGAACAGGTACTCCCCGAGGGCGTTCCGCAGGTCCTGCGGGATGGACGTCTCGGCAGCGAGGGCCTGCTCATACGCCGCCAGCCCCGCTTGCTCACCAACGACCTCCAGCACCGCGGAGAAGACTACATCCCACCCCACGAGCCCCTTCACGTCCGGATGCGCTTCCTCAACTGCGTCGACGAACCCCTCCCTGAACGCGCGCACCATGGCCAACAGCCCGCCATGGGACCGCCGCGACGAGAGCGACACGATACGGGAGCCAGTGTGGTAATCGTGTGTCGGGACCACGATGTCGGCAGGGTCCAGCGCGGCGATCTCACAGCGGCGTCCCGTCCGATCCCAGAAGTCCACGTAGGCCGAGAGAGCGCTCCAGGCCAGGAACGGCCAGATCTGCCGCAGGCCCTCTTGCTCCGGCGACCGGCGCTGGAGCCGCCGCAGCTCGCGATCCAGCGTATCGCCGGTAACGAATTCCTCGCTCCACAGGTGTTGCTCCGGGATGTGCCCCCCGAAGTCCTCCACCACGGGTGCGCGGCTGGCGGCTTCGCCGCACAGGATGAGCCAGTCGATCTCCTCCTGCACCTGCTCGGCGGGGAGCTCTTCAATGAGGTTCGCCGCTACGTCGTAGGTGTCCTGTGTGCGCGTCTGGATCGTGATGCGGTACACCGACTTGCCGTGCCGCGCACCGAGCAGCCGGATCCACACCCCCCCGGGCGGGATGTCGTTCAGCCGGATCACCGTCCCGCGGTAGAAGAGGAACACGGCTTCTCGGAGGAACGGCGTGCTCTTGATGGCCGAGAGCAAGCGGCGCTGGTGGTCGTCGGGCATGGACTCCTCGAACACCACCACGTCCTCCCAGCGATACTCCTGCCCCGTCTCGGTGTCGACGGCGATCTTGGACGTGGGCCCGAGCCACTGGCGGAAGCCGTTCTCCAGGGTGACGCGCGCCCCCGCCGCATGGACCCGCGTCGCCTGGCCCAGCGCAAACAGACTCATGCGCACCAGGAAGGCTCGGATCCGCCGGTAGCGTATGGGATGGGCCGCTCCATACTCGGCCAGGAAGCTCAACAGTGAGAGAGCGAGCTGGTCGGCCTGATTGCCACCGGCGCCGTTCGAGCAGGCGCTCTCCGCCAGCCCGATGAACGCCTCGAGCTTCGCGTCGGGTAGACTGCGCTCGCACAGCAGCTCCGACGTCTCGGTGTCCAGGAGCAGCGGATCGCTGGCGAAGAACCGCTTCAGTGTGGCGGCGAAGCGCGAGGCCCGCTCGCTCGGAACCAGCGTGAGGAAAGCACGGCGCCGCACCTCCGCCGACTCGACCCGGGCACCCCGGGCCAGGAGGTGGCGCGCGGGGTCGATGAGGGGACCGTCCTCTGAGCCAATGACGCGCTCCAGGAGCCGCACGGCGCTCAGCGCCGCATCCTCCTCCGTGGAGGCGAGCAACCTGGCGGTCCGGTGGAGATCGAGCAGATCCCACTCGCTGTGCCGCAGCGCCTCGTTGAGGTGCTCTCCGTCGTCGGCGGTGGGCGCATACGGCTCCGCGCGTCCGGCCCACTCGATCCCGGCCTGCGACCGCCCCGGTCGCTGGCGCGCACCCATGTCGAGGGGGGCGAAGTCGACGAGCTCGTCGTTTCCGAGCCAGAGACGCGGCGTGGCCAGGATGGCGCCCAGGTCGAGCGTCTCCCCGGGAATGGTGTACGTGCACGAGCCGACGCGCACCCGCGACCCTTCCAGACGCCGCACCGTGAGAGTCGGCCCGATGGGCAGCGTGATCCGGTCCCGGTCGATGGCGGCGTCCTGGGCGGTGAGTCCCAGGATCTGGAACAGCCAGTTGGGGAGCGTCAGCTCCACGCCACCCACGGTCGCGTGGGTCCGGCGGTACAGCGAGGAGATGACGTCGGCAAAGTTCTCGACGACCACCTTGCGGCGCGGCGTGCCCTTGGGGGTGAGCTCACCGCGGTCGTCATCCAGGTCGCGATCGATGACGGCGAAGTCCACGATGCGCTCGAACGGCGCCACGAACTTGTTGACCGACGTGACGAGGGACCGAAAATGGTCCCAAACCTCCTGGGGCGACATGGTTGCGAAGTCCTGGTCTTTGTAGTCCGGGTTGGGATACACGAGGAGCGTGTTGTACTCCCGGTGGTCGCCCACCAGGAACGCCCGCCCCACCGACTCGAACTCTCGGAACAGGTTCTCGATCCGCTGAGGGGCGATCGTCTGCCCCTTGATGTTCTTGTAGATCTCCTTTTTGCGATCCACCAACTGGATGTGTCCGTCCTCGTCCATTCGCATCAGGTCGCCGCTATGCAGCCAGCCGTCCTCGTCGAAGGACGGCTCCCCATCGGGCGGATCGTGGTATCCCAGCATCACGTACGGTCCACGGAGCAGCAGCTCCCCGTCGTCGGCGAGCTCGATGTCGATGCCCGGCAGGGCCACGCCGAGGGAGTTGTCCTTGTACCCGTGCGGCGGCGTCATTGTGACCCCGCCAGTGGCCTCACTCATGCCGAAGCCGCTGAGGAGCTGTACCCCCTGTCGGTAGAAGAACCGAAAGATCTCGGGATCCAGGTACCCGGCAGCCGACAGGCCCCAGCGTAGCCGTCCGCCCGTCAGGTCCCGGGTGACCGCCAGCAGCTCCTCATCGCTCGCCTGTAGAGGGTCGGCCCGCTGCCCGACGGCCTCGTACAGCTGCATCCATTTGCGCGGCACGCTGATGAAGACCGAGGGCCGGTAGCGCCGCATGCCTTCCACCAGCGCCTCGACCGACGGGTTCAGCAAGAAGCAGTACTTCGCGCCCCAGAAGACGCATCCCAGCATCTCCAAGTACCGGCCGAAGGTGTGGAACAGCGGGAGGTACGAGAGGAAGACATCCCCCTCGCCAAGCTCCGGCAGGGCGAGGGCCCGGGCGAACCGCTTGAACACGAGGTTGCGCTGTGAGAAGGCGATGCCCTTGGGCATCCCGGTGGTGCCGGAGGTGTACATGAGCGTCGCCAGGTCGCCCACCCGCACCGCCTCCGACCGCTGCCGCACCGTCTCGCTAGATACCTGCGCGGCCCCGGCAGCGACGTCCTCCAGTGTCATCACATCGGGCCCGGGCGCCTCCAGCGCCTCCATCACCACGATGCGTCTGAGGTCGGGCAACTCCCCGTGGTTCTTCTGCACCTTGTGGAGCTGCCTCCGATCCGACACGACGACCGTTCCCACCGCGGCATGACGCAGGATGTAGCCCACGTCCGCCTCCGTGGAGTTGGCCGGCACCATCGCGTTCTGAATCCCCGACGTGAGACACGCCAGATCCAGGAGCGCCATCTCGATGCGGTTCTCGGACAGGATGGCGACGGGGGCCGTGCGCTCCGGACCGTCGAGGGCCAGCAGGCCCCTGGCCAGCGTATCCACCTGCCGTGCCGCCTGCTCCCATGTGATTCGGCGGCTTCCCCCGGCCTCGGGGATCTCGAACAGGATCTTGGCCCCGTAGGTCGCTGCGCGCTGCCGAAACAGAGGTCCCACCGTCAGGTCCGAGGAATCCACCGCCCGCAGGAGGCGGTCCGCCCATTCGGGAACCGCTGCCCGCTCGATGCGGCGCAGCACCTCGCGACGGCGCACCAGGTCCAGGGTGTCCCATGTCAGCACCCGCAGGTCGCTATCCCGCGACTCACCCCCCGCCTCGAGTCGCGCCACGCAGCGCTCCAGCAGGTCCGCCAAGTGGCGCGGCTCGAGGTGCTCCACCACCCTCCTCACGTGCCGCGAGGCGCGAAGTGCCTGCACCGTCGCGCGGTCGAGCCGGAGCGACTCCTCCGAGGTGGGCGCGCGCGCCGCCTCCTCGAGAGCGCCGGCGACGCGGGCCGTCACCTCCTCCGGGGAAAGCCCGGAGAGATCCTGCAGGTCGGGGATGGTGGTCATCTGGTCGGGTCGGTCCTCATCCATCCCAAGCTAAGGAATCCGGATGCCGCCGGGGAGTCGGCGGCCGAGCCGCTCCACCTCGCGCTCGAGCTCTTGCCGCACGCCTTCCAGGGCGCCCAACGGGCCGCCGATGTCCTCCAGCAACGTGCCTTGCAGCTCTCGGACGCCGGCGCGGGCCCGCGCCACCCCGTCCCCCACCAGGGCATCCACCTGTGCCCGCACTCGCTCCTCGGCCCGCGCGATCTCGCGCCCCAGCTCGCGGCGCAGGCTCTGCGCCACCGCATCGCCCACGTTGGAGCGCACCGCCAGCGAGGGGCCGTCCACCGTGCCGGAGAGCTCCACGGCCACCTCGACGTCCCGGATGGCGGAGACCGTACGCCAGAGAAAGTCCTCGGCCCATGCACCGCTCCCGACCTGCGCCGCCTCCCTTTCCCCTTCCCCGCTCCCACTTCCCATCCTCTCCCATGTGACACGCGCCGAGCGCCACACCCACCGCCCGGCAAGGGCGTCTCCCACACGCTCGAGGGAGAGGCTCATCGTACCCTGGCCCGGGAGCAGCCTGGCTCCCAGCGATGGCAGCTCGAGGGCCGACAGCTCGATGCCGCCCAGGCGCGCCTGGACCGAGTCCCGTACCGGCGTCGTGACGTGATCCAGCAACACGTCGACCCCGATGTCGCCGGGTCCCACCGCCGCACCGGTGCGCTCGATCAAGAACCGGAGGGGCTTGCCGTAGAGGGAAGGCGCCGACGTGAGGCCACTGACCACAGCCAGGTAGCGTCCGGCTTCGATTCCCTCGCCGCCCAGCTCGAGAGAGGCCTCCCCGTGCTCCAACAGGAAACCAGGGCGCTCGCCCTCCTTGGGGAACGTCACGGTGGTTCCGGCCCGGCGGGTGCGTCCGGACGGGGCGAACCTCCTGGGCTGGAGGCCGGGTGGTAGGAACTGCTCCGCCATTCCGAGCCAGTAGAGCACGGGCTTGATCCACCCCACGGCCGCTTCGCCGAACAGCGCCGGGGAGATGTCCGGCGCCTCCAGGGAGGGAAGCTGGAGCAGGCTCCGTGCGTATGCGTAATCGGCTTCCCGCGCCGCCGAGAGGCCTCGCAGGGCGCCCTGCAGCTCCGCCACATCGGAGCGGGCCATGTCGTCGAGGGATTCCACACGCTGCTGTAGCTCGCCCACCGAGTTGATCGTCGTGCGGGTGGAGCTCACCAGACGGGCGACGCCCACAGGTCCCAGTCGGCCCAGGTCGGCCTGCCGCAGTTGCGTCACCAGCGCGCGAGCGGAGTCGATCGTCGGTTGCGGATCGAGAGACCGCAGGGTCCGGTCCCAACCCGAGCGCACCGCATCCACCTGCTCCACGAGCGCCTCGGCGCGGGCGACCGCCTGGAGGCTCTCCGGACTCAGCGCCCCAACATCGACCGCCTGCCCCAGCCCCTCGAGGCTGAACGACGGGAAGCGCAAAGCGTCGGCCCAGGCCGAGACCTGCCTCGCCACCCTGGCGCTCTCGGGGCTCCGCTCCACCACTGCCCCGGAGGTCTCGCGCTCGGTGCCGAACTCGAGTCCCCTCACGGCGACCGTGTCGAGGGCCAACTTCTGCTCGAGGAGCGGCAGCACCCGCAGGTCTGCGACGATCTCCTCGGCCTCGAACAGGTTGGTCATTGGCTCGTCGGGGTTCGTCACCTCGAGGCCGCGGAGTATCACGGCTCCCTGCCGCAGCCTCACATCGGCCTCCGCCAGGTCCACCCGCGCCCCTACCAGGTGGGTCGCCGCCGCCTCGATGCCCCGCTCCGCCAGGCGATCGAGCAGCAGCAACCAGACAAGCACCAGCAGCGTGAGGAAGACCAGCAGTGGCACGATGGCCCGCCAGCGGAAGACCCTACGGCGCGCCATCAGGGCCGGAACAACCGGTAGAGGTTGTACAGCTTCGAGGCCCGCACCGTCTTGACCACCCTCCATTGCACCACCCGGGGGTGCACTGTCGCCCGATAGCGCGACACTCCCCAGCGCGCGGCGAGGTAAATGGGGGCAGCCAGCACCATCCAGCCCACCAGGCTCCCCAACACGACGGAGTTGTTGAAGTGGGCCAGGGACACCACCGGAGTGTTGTACGCCCCGGTCCAGGCGGGCTCCAAGGGGCGCGCGTCAAGCAGGAGGGCGCCCCCCACCGTATCGAACAGCGGGTCGAGCAGGAAGCCTGCGGGGATCGCCGCCAGCCAGCCGAGGATCGCCCCTGGCACCGACACCCTGAGCAATGCGATGGCCGCCACGACGAGCAGGTTGTGGAGGCTCATCAGGGGGGTGAGGCCCAGGGCCGCGCCCAGCGCGATTCCCGCCGCCACCTGCTCGGGCGTCCCCTCGGAGTGGAGCGCCCGGACCATGGACTGTAGGAGTTTGAGGAGGGGGAGCATTGCCCCAATATTCCCGAATCGCTGGACGGATGTCCAGGCTTTCCGCGACAAACGGGTGGGAGCGAGCGGGAGGGGGCTGCCGGAGCGAACGTCAGTTGAAGCGAGGCGACCGATTATCTTAGTCCCATGCCGAGCCTCGACCCCATCCTCCGACCCCGCTCCATCGCCGTCATCGGCGCTTCACGCCAGAAGCACACGATCGGCTGGCAGATCCTGGACAACCTGCTCCGTGTCGGCTTCACCGGCCCGGTGTACCCAGTCAATCCGAAGGCCTCCGCCATCCACTCGATGCCGGCCTATCCCTCGATCGCCGAGGTGCCAGAGTCGGTGGACCTGGCGGTAATCGTCGTGCCGGGCGCGTACGTCGCGGAGGTCACCCAGCAGTGCGTCGACAGAGGCGTGAAGGGGCTCGTCGTGATCTCAGCGGGCTTTAGGGAGGTCGGCGGCGAGGGCGTCGAGCGCGAACGGGAGCTGCTCGAGATCGTGAAGCAAGCGGGCGTGCCCATGGTGGGCCCCAACTGCCTCGGGGTGATCAACAACGACCCCGCGTTCGCGATGAACGCCACCTTCGCGCCTGCGCGGCCGCCCGTGGGCCCCGTGGGGTTCGTGAGCCAGTCAGGTGCGATGGGCGCCAGCATCCTCGACTACGCCGAGAGTCTCAACATCGGCATCTCAATGTTCGTCTCCAGCGGGAACAAGGCCGACGTGAGCGGTAACGACGTCCTCGAGTACTGGCGCGACGACCCCAACACGCAGGTCGTGCTGATGTACCTCGAGAGCTTCGGCAACCCCCGGAAGTTCGTCGAGATCGGCCGCGAGATGACCAGGCACAAGCCAATCTGCGTGGTGAAATCGGGTCGCACCGGCGCCGGGGCTCGCGCGGCTGCCTCGCACACCGGCGCCCTGGGGGGCACGGAACTGGCCACCAACGCGCTCATCGCGCAGGCTGGCGCCCTGCGCGCCGAGACCGTCGAGGATCTGTTCGACCTGGCGATGTCGTTCGCCAACCAGCCGCTGCCCTCCGGCAATCGGGTGGCCATCGTGACCAACGCGGGTGGCCCGGGCATCATGGCGGCCGACGCCTGCGAGGCCAACGGGCTCAGTGTGGTGCACCTCGCGCCCGAGACGGAGGATCTCCTGCGCACGCGTCTGCCGGAGGAGGCGAGCGTCAAGAACCCGGTGGATCTGATCGCGAGCGCGAGCGCCGAGAACTACGAGTTCGCGCTGCAATGCGTATTCGACGACCCCAACGTGGACGCAGCGATCGCGGCCTTTGTCCCTCCGCTAGGTATCCAGACGCGGGACGTAGCCGCGGCTATCGTGCGCGTCAACGAGCGGCATCCCGAAAAGCCGCTGCTCGCCGTGCTGATGGGACGCGAGGGCCTGCCGGCCGGACTGGCCGAGCTGCACGACGCCAGCATCCCGGCGTACATCTTTCCCGAGTCGGCGGCGCGCGCCCTGGGGGCCATGTGGCGCTACCGCCGCATCCAGAACCGCCGGGCGGGCCAGGTAATGAAGTTCAAGACCGACGACGCCGCCGTGGAACGCATCGTGGACCAGACCCTCGAACAGGGTCACGCCAAGCTGAGCGAACCCGATGCGATGCGCGTCCTGGAGGCGTACGGGATTCCGGTACTGCCGTGGCGTTTCGTGTCGAAGGACGGTCCGGGAGCGCTGGCCACCTCCGCCGCCGAGGCCGCCGTCGATCTCGACTTCCCCGTAGCCCTCAAGGTCGTCTCACCGGACATCACCCATAAGACCGATGTGGGCGGGGTGGCCCTTGGATTGGATAGCAAGACGGAGGTCGAGCGCGCGGTGCGCGATATGGTCAAACGGGTCACGACCGGGAACGAGGGGGCGAGCAGCAAGACGGCGCGGAAGAAGAAGGGCAAGGCCACCACCAAGCCCGCGGAGCCTGCGCCTCGTATCGAAGGGATATTCGTCCAGCAGATGGCGGGTGGCGGGCTCGAGACGATCGTGGGGCTCACGCGGGTGCCCCGCGTGGGACCGCTGGTGATGTTTGGCATGGGCGGCATTTACGTCGAGGCCCTGCGAGACGTCGTGCTGCGCCTCAGCCCGCTGCATGATGTGGACGCCGAAGAGATGATCCACGACGTGAAGTTGTATCAGCTCCTCGAAGGCGTGCGGGGGCAGTCGCCTCGCGATCTAGGAGCGCTCGCCGACGCGATCCTCCGCATCTCCCAACTCGCGCAACGTCATCCGCGCATCGAGGAGATGGACATCAACCCGCTCATCTCGCTGGAGCAGGGAGCCGTGGCCATCGATGCGCGGGTGCAGGTGAGTGCCGACCCCGATTCCTAACGCTCCGTGGGCCGGAGCTCCCCGCTCCGACCACACCACTCGCTGAAACGCCATCGGCCGCGGCGAACCGCGGCCGATGCGACAGCCTCACTACGCGCCAGCGCGCTACCGTCTCCGCCAACGCACCTCACGATCCAGTCGCCGCTCCGCGGCCTCGTCCTGCCAGTCGTACGGCGCATAATGGGCCGCCGACTGCACCGCCGACTCGGGACCCGAGATCACCGTTAGCTGGTCGAGCCAGTACGCCCGATCGTCCCGCTTCGCCACGATGATCTGCCCGTAGTCTTCCTTCTTGTGCGCCCGGTGGTAGCGCATGAAGAGGTGCCGGTCGTCGGCGCCAAGGATCTCGATCTTGCCCGTGCGGTGCGACATGG
Source organism: Gemmatimonadota bacterium (assembly GCA_039591655.1). Classification (GTDB taxonomy): domain Bacteria; phylum Gemmatimonadota; class Gemmatimonadetes; order Gemmatimonadales; family GWC2-71-9; genus WVYX01. The sequence continues at coordinate 10,512 of JBDHDE010000034.1, read as the reverse complement.
CGAACCGTGCCCGCTTCGCCAGGCCTGAGAGGTGCCGGTTCGCTTCCATGACGATGTGGAGTCCCTCGAGGATGGGCACTTCGTACGCCTCGTTCCCTGCCACGGGGCGTCCCTGAAAAACGTAGTACTGCGGGCAGCCCATGAAGGACAACTCGCGGAACAGTCCGGCGAACGTCTGCGGTCGGTCGTTCACACCTCGCACGATGGGGCACTGGTTGACCGTCTGCGCGCCGGCCTGCCGCAGCCGGCTGACCGCCTCCCGCGCCTCGGGGGTGAGCTCGCGGGGGTGATCGAAATGGTTCATGATGTAGATTTGCGTCTTCGTATTGCAGTGCTCCCTGATCAACCGCAACAGATCAGGGTCGTCCAGTACCCGGTACGGGTTGAACGCCGCCATCTTGCTGCCGATGCGGATGATCCGCACGTGCGGGATCGCTGCGACGTCACTGATGACGGGCTCAAGCCGGCGCGTCGACATGATCATGGGATCACCGCCGGTAAGCAGCACGTTGGTGATCTCCTCGTGCTCGGCGATATAGCGCAGACCCGGTTTGTAGTCTAGGGTGGCGTCGTCGTTGTCGTTCATGAACAGCCGCTTGCGGAAGCAATAGCGGCAGTACGCGCCACAGACCTCATTCACCAGGAGCAGCGCCGTGTCGGTGTACTTGTGCTGGCACCCGCGCACCGGCGTGTAGCTCGCCTCGTTGCTCGCATCCAGCTCCCCCCAGTCGTTCAGCTCGCTTTCCAGCGGCACGACCAGCCGTCGCAGCGGATCGTTGGGATCATCCCAGTCGATGAGGTGGCTGTAGTAATCGTTGAGCCGGAATACGTAGCGCTCGGCTACGGGCTCCAATCGACGACGCTCTTCCTCGGTGAGGCCGTCGAGCTTCGATAGGCGGGTGATGTAGCGAACCTTCATTGCCCCTCCTATAGGAGCTCGGGTTGGGTACTGCATTCCGTCGTATGCTGTAGCCTTGCCTCGCGTATGTGATTTCCGTTAGCGTTTGCTAACTTTCAAGCTAGTGGCCGAAACGACCATTGGGAAGTCGCGGCATTACAGCACTCGCGTAGTGTCAGCACTCTCAAGGACTTACGATTGCGCGTTTTTCTGACCGGAGGCACTGGATTCATCGGCTCACGTGTCGTGAGCGCGCTTGCTGCGCGGGGTGACGATTGCGTTGTGTTGTCCCGCGCGGGACGTGACCCCTGGCACCACGAACGGGTTCGTGTAGTCCGCGGCAACCCTACCGAACCGGGAGACTGGCATCACGAGGTCGCCTCAGCGGACTTCGTGGTGAATCTCGCGGGACACCGCATCGTCGAACCACCGCATCGGTGGACCGAAGCGCGCAAACAGCTCATCAGCAAGAGCCGTACCGAGGCGACCCGCCAGTGCGTCGCGGCGATCCGCGCCGCGGCAACAGCTCCTCGCGCGCTCATCAGCGCCTCCGCCATCGGCTACTACGGCGACCGAGGCGCCGAGGTGCTCCACGAAGCGACGCCCCCCGGTGACGACTTCCTCGCCAGACTCGCCGTCGAGTGGGAGGCGGAGGCCCGTGAGGTCGAGTCACATACCCAGGTCACACTGCTTCGCACGGGGTTGGTGCTCGATCCCAAGGACGGCGCCATGGCGCCGCTGGTGCCGCTGTTCAAGCTCGGGCTTGGGGGCCCCTGGGGCTCCGGCGAGCAGTGGTGGTCCTGGATCCACTTGGCGGACCAGATCGGGCTCATACTGTTCGCCATCGACAACGACATCCCGGGCCCGGTGAACCTCACGGCGCCTAATCCGGTGACGGTGAACGAGTTTGCCAAGGCCCTCGGGGCCGCGCTCAACCGACCGGCGCTGCTACGGGTGCCGGAGTTCGCCCTGCGTCTCATGCTGGGAGAGATGGCGGATTCGCTACTGGGGTCTCTGCGTGTCGTCCCCCAACGGGCTCTCGAAACAGGATACAAGTTCCAGTTTCCGAAGCTGGACGGCGCGCTGGCCGACTTGTTCAGGGCGTGAGTGACGCTGAGGCGCTGTAGCCGGTACATCACACCGGCGATGCGCGCCGCTCAACGGGGAGGGAGATTCAAATCATGACGAAGCAGCGATCGCTTTGGCCCAACATCCGGATGGCTTTCTGGGCGGTCATCGCTCTCTTCGTACTCGGCGTATTGTGGACCACCCGCTTCGGCACCCGGTGGCCGTCGATCTACTACATGACCGGTCCCTCGATGGAGCCCACCATCGCCGCCGAGAAGTACTTCCTCGCGTGGAGCCCGCCGGGCGCACTCGACCGCGGCGACCTCGTGATCTTCCTGTTCGTGGATGAGGAGGAGGTATTCCACGTGCTGCGCCGCCTAGCCGGCCTGCCGGGCGACACGGTAGCCATGGAGGACGGCACGGTCGTGGTGAACGGCACGCGGCAGTCTTGGCCTCACCAGATCCTCGAGCCCGCGGCATCGTGGTCCGCCCTCGCCTTGACGCGGAACCTGTTCACTTGGGGACCGTGGATCGTGCCGTCCGACTCGGTGCTGCTCCTGGCAGACACCCGCGACATGCTGGGCTGGCCCGACAGCCGGTTCATCGGCTTCGTGCCGCAGGAGGACGTGATCGCCCGAGCCACGCGCAGGGTGACCGGGCGACTGCTGCGTTAGCGAGGCTGTGGAGTTGATTAGCGGCGGGGCACGCCCGCCGCTCGCTAGGCTCCCGGCAGTCGCTTGACGTCCCTGGCGCCATGGTGCACACCGGCGCCGATCCCCAACCCAAAGATCACCGCCGTCCCGGCCCCGATGATCGGCAGCAACCACACCACCGGAGCTGCCAGGAGTGCTGCGGTACCGCCTGCGACGACCGGAGCAACCGGCTTCTGCACGGCGTCCACGAAGCGGAGTTTGCGCCGCACGAAGCGACGCGACTGGATGTAGCCGAAGATGCTCGCGGCGCCGGTGACGCCGACCCAGATCAGGTCCACGAATTCCATGAGGTCGTCCTCCTTGTGTCTCACTACGAAACACCGCGGCGGGGAAGTTTCAAGCCCCCCCCGCGTTGTTGCATCGCGTTGCAGGTCAATGGGTTGCGGTCTGGCCTGTCGATTCCGTTACGCTTGATGCAGTATTGAGGTGATTCAGGGAAGGCGTCTGGGAGGTGGGCGATGGTGTGGCTGATCGTGATGCTGGCGGTCCTTCTCGTGCCGGTGGCGGCGTTGGCGACGCTGTGGCTCATCGGCGAGCGGGGGCACCTGATGCTCCCATCCACCCGGGCGGCCCTGCGGAAGCGGCGCTCCAGAGCGCCCCGCCCGAGAGGGGGGGCGTTGGGGAGCCGCCGTCCGCGTGCGCGGGGTGGCATCCTCAATGGGCTGCACGGCTACGTGTACGGCCGCTGGCCCTACCAGTACATCGACTTCTGCGTTCACAAGCTGCTGCCGATCGCTTCGCCGCGGCTCAAGCAGTGGTGGGCCGACCACTACCACGGTAAGGTCCTGCCAACGGAGCTGGCCAAGGCGATCATCACACTGGACCACGACATCCCGCGTACCGATCTCGAGCAGATCATCCCTTACCCCACGGCGCGGGACATCGTGCTCAAGGCCCCGACCGGCGTTACGCTCCTCGAGTGCCCCTGCCGCCACGCGCAGGAGAACCCCTGCACCCCCACCGATGTGTGCATGATCATCGGCAAGGGCGATTTCCTAGCGGACCACCACCCCCAACGCTCGCGGCGCATCTCTCAGGACGAGGCGCTGGAGCTGCTGGAGGCAGAGCACCAGCGTGGTCACGTGCACTCGGCCTACTTCAAGGACGCGATGAACAACCAGTTCTACGCCATCTGCAACTGCTGCAAGTGTTGCTGCGGCGGGCTGGACGCGATGCTGAACCACGGTGTGCCGATGGTGGCGTCGTCGGGCTATGTGGCGCAGGTGGACGAGGAGCTCTGCATCGCATGCGGCAACTGCGAGGACGCATGCGCCTTCGAAGCGGTGCACGTCATGGACGACCTGTCCGTGGTCACCTGGGAGAAGTGCATGGGCTGCGGCGTGTGCGAGGGGCAGTGCGACACCGGCGCCATGGAGCTGGTGCGGGACGAGCGAAAGGGCATCCCACTGGACGTGCGGGAGATCGGGGTGGAGGCGGTCGCGGTCGGCTAGACTGCCTCACCGCCCCGGCGGGCGGCACCACAGCCCCTGCGCAGTGTATTACCCGACAACCTCGATGCTTCCCTGGAGCGCTGTCGTGTACAGCAGATCGCTCCTCGTCGCCCTCGGGGCGGCGTACCTCGTCTTCGCATGTGGCGAATCGGCAACCGACCCTTCCGGAGTGCCCGAGCCCCCCACACTGCTAAGCATCACCGGAAGAGCGAACGGTACCGGACCGGACGGCGGTACCGTCGATTGCGTGCTGGACCTGACGATGGAGCTCCGGACCGAGACCTTTCGCGACTCGAACGTGGTGGAGTATGCTGGGGTGCACGGCGGCCACGTGGGTCGAAGCGTCGTGGACAGCACGGGGGCGGGTATGGCTTTCTTTGCCGACGTCTACTGGCCGGAGACCATGGCTCGCTTCTCTCAGGACAGTGTTGAGCTGATCCTCGGCCCCGACGATCCCACCGAGGGCAGGTTCTGGCGTGAGCTGCGGCGCTTGGCCGGCGCGCGGAGTGACACCGACCTGGGATCCGGCCACTGGATCTGCGCCCCGTTGGACATCACGGAGGGAGGGTGGGTCGATACCGCGTTTACCGCGGAGGGGGATTGGCGGCTCGAGCTCTGGCCGCAGGAGGGACAGCCGAATCCGAGGCTGCTTCCCTAGGCTAGGTACAGGAGTCGTGCCAGTCGGAGTGCATCACGACTGAGAGCTGTCCCCGTACTATCCCGTCCGGCTCGGCAGTCGTGTGAACGTCCAGGTAAGCGTTGCCCGCGAGAACCGCCTCGAACAGCTCCTCGTACCCCTCGGTGCTCCCTCCCCACAGAGTAGGGCCGCGCTGGGTGATCACGTCATCCGGCCCGGAAGACCCCCCGCGGAACGTGTAGAGCACCGGCCCCGTCTCGCCGGGTTGTCCGTGATGTATGTGCACCGCCTCAACCGAGTCGGCGGATACGCTGGCGCGAATGAACCAGCTCAGGCTCTTCTGATTCTCCTTGCCGCCCTGGAACTGGAGGAAGCTGACGGAGGCGGAGCCGCTGTCGTTCGTCGCGGCACCCGGAACCACGGCATCTGCCGTGAGCCCCGACTCCACGCGCATTGTGCGGGCCTCGGTCGGGCAGCCGCCAAATGGGTCCAGGCAGGCGGAGCTCAGTCCGGCCCACACAACGGCAGACACTGTCAGCGCCGCGCTTCGCCGAGCCATCCCATCCCCTCCTCCACCCACTTAGACAGACAAACCGACGAGCTGGTTGCCACGCAAGGCCCCCCAGACCGCCTCAGAAGTAGTACCGCGACCTAACGCCGAGTCCCAGGAGGCTCAGGTTGTCCCCGTCAGCCAGGGGCGTGTGCTGCCACTGGAACTCGACGCCGACGGTGAAATCCCCCTTCCCAACGTATGAAACGCCGACCACGCCAATGTGACTCTGGCCATCAGAAGTCTCCGACCGGTCGGAGAACGTGCTGAACCGGTAACCCGCCACGAAGCCCAGCGGGGCTTTCTCTATGGAATGGAGGTTGAAGCTCACCGTGGCACCGAGCGTCAGGTCCAGCGCCGCCTCCTCGATCTCCGCATAGTCCTGCCCGACACCCACCTCGCTCAGGAAGGTGAAGCCCACCACTGGGGCGGGCGCGTAGGCGAGGCGGAATCCCCCACGCATCTGCAGGGCGCCGCTATTGGAGCTCAGGGAGATGGAGTCGATTGGACCGCCCGACTCAACACTGTCGATGATCTCCTCGACGAACCCCACGATGTTGAGCAGAGTGAGACCGGACCATCGCGCGTCGAGGCTAGCCGAGGCCGTGACCCTCTCGGTTTCGACCACCCGAGCGAGTCCGCCGGCCTCGACGCTGGTGATTACCGAGACGCCGTCTGCTATGGCGCTGGCGGTGTTGGTGCCGACCCGCGCGCCGCCGGTCAGCGAACCCTCCAGGGAGAGCCAGCTCGAGACCTTCTGCCGATGTGCGAACTCGACTAGTACCCATGTCATCTTACCATCGATCGAGATGACGGTGTCGCCCGGCGTCGGGACGGTCAGAATGCTGTAACCGAAAGCGTTCGCCAACCCCACCATCGAGCGGAAGTGGGTGGCGAGGAACGGCCCCTCGACCAGGGTGTTGGGCACGAACGTGTGGCTGGCGATGGTTGGGTTCTGCCCCTGGGCCCGGAGTTCCGGTGGGGCAGCAAGTACCGCAAGGGCGGTAAGGCTCAGGAGCGTGGCGCGGAACCGCATGGGTCTCCCTCGGATGGTGGCGGTGACCCGCTGAGATCGATCACAGTCCCATAAGGCTACCCAGACATAGCGCCACAAAAAAAGCCCAGCATCGCTGGGCTTCTTGATAGAGCCACCGGTCGGAATCGAACCGACGACCACTCGATTACGAATCGAGAGCTCTACCGCTGAGCTACGGTGGCCTTGAGTGCCCTGGCCCGGATTCGAACCGGGACGGCTTGCGCCACTGCCCCCTCAAGACAGCGTGTCTACCAGATTCCACCACCAGGGCCCGGGGAGGCGTAACCTCCGGCAGCGAAGGAACATACAGGGGTCGAACCAGGGGGTCAAGCAAGCCTCAGACCACCCCGGTTCACTCCAGTGACTCCCGTCACTGTTGTCCGCACGGGACCAGGGATAATTGGGCCTTGGCCTCCCACACCGGGCCTGAGCCCTCTGGTGGACCCGGCGATGGTGGCGACACCCAGACGCAAGGAGTCAGCCATGCTACGACCCACATTACGCGCCGCGTCCGCCGCGGGTATCACTCTCCTCATCGGCGCCGGACTGCTGGCGGCCCCTGCCCAGGCTCAGTCCGACTACGAGAACCAGGTGCGCTTTCAGCTGGGCATCGTGCAGACCTTCGCTGAGAGCACCGGTTGGGAGCAGACCCACGACTTCGAGATCGGATCGCTCGACGCCGGTGAGACAGATTCCTTCACCGGCGATTTCCGGGAGGGCTGGGAGTATCGCATCGTCAGCTTCTGCGACGAGGATTGCTCCGACATCGATCTGTACCTCCACGACGAGGACGGCGACGAAATCGACTCCGATGTCAGCACGAACGACGTCCCGATAATCTCGTGCCGCCCACGGCGGTCCGAAGAGTACACGATCGAAGTGCGGATGTACGAGTGCTCCAGCGAGCCCTGCTACTTCGGCATCGGGATCTTCGGCCGGCGGCGTTAGCCATCCCGCCTGAGGGGGGTGCCGGACCGACACCTCCTACTCAGTGGACGTACGGCACCGGAAAGGCCAGCCCGAATCGGGCTGGCCTTCTCTTCGTCGAGGTCCAAGGGGGCTTGGGTCCCTCGCCGCCCTACAGCCTGAACAGATAGCTGAGCTTCACGAAGAAGCCGTCCCGGACCCGCTCCAGGCCGCCGAAGCCGAAGGCCTCCGCTTCGGTCAGGCTCGCCCCATAACCGACGAACACCACGGTTCCCGGAGTCGGCCGGAAGGAGAACAGCCAGTCCACCCGCAGGTCGTTCGCGGCGACCGCGGCCGCGGGGATGAACTCCTCGTTCACGGGGTCGAACAGCAGGATAGGATCGTCAGTTTCCGGGTCGCGCAAGTCGTCCCGTTTCTGGGCGATGTACTGACCGACAAACCGCACGAAGATCGGCCGTGAGATCTGGTACTCGATCTTGAGTCGGGGAATGTGAGCCGTCGACAACCGCGTTCCGTCGCGCTCCCGGTTCAACGCGTCGTATACATACCGCAGCTCTGCACGCAGCTGGCCGGTGGGCCGCCAGGTGAGCGTCGCATTGAAGGCCCGGTGGTCGGCCCGGGACGGCTCGAAGTACGCCACCGCCTTGCCGAACTCCGCCCCGACACTGGCTGAGAAACCCGGGAACTCGGGCGTCGAGATGCTGGCGCCCAGCGAGAGGACGTCGTTCACGCGGCCGGGCACGGTGAACGACACCGTGTCGGTGACCGCACCTTCCGTGCTTTCCACGTAGTAGTTCGCGTAGAACTCCGGATCGAAGGCCGCCGTCTCCCATGCCGGAGTGATCGAGGGGTGCCAGCCGCCGCGCAGGGTGAAGAAGTTGGTCGCCGCCACCTGCGTCTCGAGCGGGCTCCGAAGGTCGAAGAAATCGTCGTAATCCCACACGCCATCCATGCGGAAAAAGGCGGTCCAGTTCTCCAACAGCGCGCCCGGTGCTCCATAGGCCGTGAGGCGATTGGTGATGTCCGGCCGGACGATGCCGGTGCGCGGCACGAACCCGCTCTGGGCGACGAAGTCACGGTGGATGCCCGTCACGCTGTAGCGGAATCCCCAATTGCGTCCGGTGCGGTCCGCCGTGACCTCCCAGAGGGGACCCTGCACCTCCGTCCCCGCGATTCGCGTGAAGCTCTGCGCGATCTGCACCTGGGCGTAGTAGAGCTTGGCGAAGACGAGTCGGGCGTCGACCGAGGCCACACGGTTGTAGTTGTTGCCGTCGATCCGGTCGGTGTAGGCTCCGCCGATCGTCGAGTTCTCACCCACATCGTAGCGCAGCCGGAGGAGATTGAACCAGGGGTGATCGTCTTCCGACAAGGAGGTCATGCGGTCGTCGACGGCCGACAACGCACCGACGTTGAGGCGACCTGCCTTTCCCGTGAGCTTGGCTCCCCCCAACGGGTTCACGATACGCCGCGTGTAGATGAGCCGATTGGGGGTATCGAACTGCTCGATGTCCTCCAGGAAGAACGGGCGTTTCTCGGGGAAGAAGACCGCGAAGCGCTCGTTGACCGTTACCTGGCCGACGTCCGCCTCCACCTGGGAGAAATCGGGATTGAGGGTGGCGGAGGCCGTGAGGCTGGGGGTGATGCCCCATCGCCCGTTCACACCAACCTCCGGGGTGACGTCGTAATGCCAACCCCGGACAGCGGGAGCGCCCAGAGCCTTGCCTGTGGCGAACGGGTTCACGTCCATGACCAACCCACGCTTCAGACCCGTCATCCCGTCCAGCGTGCCGGACTGCGCCAGGAAGGAGGCGTTCGCCCGGCGCGCGGGGGTCCACGTGTCCTCGTAGCCGGAGTGCTGGACCTTTCGGATTACGTTGATCGCCCAGGTCTGGGGGTCGACCCGCTGGTATCGCAGGCTCTTGAAGGGTACGAAGACCTCGACCTCATAACCGAACTCGGTGAGACGTCCCCTCGACTCGTACACGAAGTCCGGGTTGAGATCCACATTGTCGAATCGCCCCCCGGCCCCCGGCCCGCCGGCGGATCCGGTGGTGCCCTCGTTGCGGACGCCGTCGCCCTGCACGCCCAAGGGGTTCACGCCGAAGACGAGAGCACGCCGGCGGTCGTTGTAGGTATCCAGCAGGATCTGGATGTGGTCGTCGGTGTCGATCCGGTCGCGGTCAGCCAGGGTAGCGTTCGCGACCCCGTGCGCCTCGTACGCCCGCACACCGAAGTAGATCCCCGTGGGTGCGTACCACACCAGAACTTCCGTCGAGTCGGCGGCGGCGCGCCCGTCCACCGGCATGTACTGCGAGAACCCCGTCAGATTCGCGGCCCGGGCCCACGCGGCCTCGTCCAGCACGCCGTCGATGGCGGCCTCGGCCTCGATGCGTGGCGCCCGCACCGCGAGCTGGCCCTGACGTCCGTGATAGACGGCCGCCTGCGGTCCAGTTACCTGAAGCGCTAGAAGGAGGGGGACAACCAACACGACCCGGAAGATAGCGACAAAACGCTCACCGGCGCGGCTCCCTGCCGCGCCGGTGGCCAACGCTCAGCCACGGCCAGACTCAAAAGGGGGCTAGCTGCCGCGGCCGTGGCGGACGCCTTACGGCCCTTGCTGCTCAGTCCTTGGCAGTCGCCAACAGGCCCTTTACCGCGACCACGAGCACAGCCGGCGCGATGAACACGACCAGGTATCCAAGGATGTCTGTGAGCATACCTCCGACGAAGGGGAGAACCGCAATGGCCGAGGCCGACATAATCAAGCCGATTGCGGCCAGCAAGAAGTTCTGCACCTCCTTCTCGGCGACATTGAGGAATCCGACGACGAGGCCGAGCACGGCCAGCACCCAGGGGACCCAGCTCTGGGTGAGCCCGATCCCGGCAAGGGCAGAGATTATGAGACCCGCTATGAAGGAGTACTTACCGATCTTTTCCATGGCCGCTCCTAGCTAGGGTCAGCAGCGTGTGGGAAGGTGGAATTGGCGTCCGCGAGCAGCAGAATCTACTCCGGGGTACACCCCGCGGATAGACGGAGCCCCGATGCGGTCAGGCCTCGGGCGGAAGACCCAGCTCGCCGTCCGCCCGGCCCCGCGTGAGCAGCCGCTCGGCGAACTCCACCCGCTCGTACAGCTCTCCGAACTCCTCCCGCAACATGCGGACCTCGTCACGCAGGCTCGTCACGGCCTCGACGAGCCGCTCCCGCTCCTCCTTCACGCCCCCACCCAGGCGG
>JBDHDE010000033.1:0-59261 GCA_039591655.1 Gemmatimonadota bacterium | reverse complement strand
CCCGAGGTGGTGACCATCGAACAACTTAGGTCCGTTGGACCCCCGGGCCAAGCCCGCACAGTACGACACCGTCGCGGACAGCACGCTTCTCTCGCCTCTGCAGGTACATGCGCGGGTTAGAAGCCACCGGGAACAGCGCTGCTCCGGAGACGGCCCTCCACCAGATTCCATGTCACCAGCGGGACCAAGATTCCACCCAACAGAAGTACCACCGCCACGAGAAACGCGAAGACGGCCCAACGTCGGCTTGTCGGTCCTGTGGTGACCGTAGTGTTCCTGAGGACTCGGGTCCCTGGGGGTGGAAACTCGCTGCTCCGCCATGTCAGCATCGCAACGCGAGTGAGGTAGGCGCCAACCGCAATGGGGATCACGGCGGCACCTATGGCGACGAGCTTCAGTACCAGGCCGACTCTCGCTGCTGCGTGACTCGGCGACTCCCGGGCTAGCGCCTTCATGTCATGCAAGAATGACTCTGTGTAGACGAAAGCGATGACTCCAGCCAACAGCACCACCGCCACGCCGACCAGGGTCAACCTCCTGAGAGCCCTGTCAGCCCGGATGATCTTGCGGCCAGCGTGCTCGTTCACCGGAAGGTGCAGATTCGCCCGCGACACATAATGTGGCGTCTAACGTCAGCGTCTCAGCAGGTGCATGTGCGGGTTAGACAGCCTCAGCTCGGCACACGACGTCGTCGCCGAAGCCACCAGCGCATGCACCGATGGCCGATGTCCACTGGTTCGCAATACATGAGCGGACACCCACCAACAATGCATTGTAGGCCAAGCCGATCACACTCCTGGATGGCTTCCTCCGACACACTGCCTTGTCCGAAAGAGCGGTGAAACCACACATGGCCAACGCCGCGCTCTCCGCACTGGCGCACGAGCTCCGCCGAGACATCCGGGTGTGTGGCAACGACAACGCCGTCGATCTGCCCGGGAACAGCAGCGAGGTCGGGATAACAGGTTGCCCCTTCGGCCGCGGAAGCGTTGGGATTGACTGGCACCACCTCATACCCGGTGTCACGGAGCTTCCGGTATATGGCGTTGGCCGGCTGGCGTGTGTTTCGCGAGACGCCAGCGACCGCAAAGCGCTCACGGCCAAGGAACCGGCTCACGGAATCGGGCACACTAGCTATGGGTGCCCCCCGAATCCTCGGGGCTGTCTAACGACTTGGCGGATCAGCTGCGGGCGTGAGTGCCCCCCTTCGCTCTTTGCCGCTACGTCGTTCACCCTTTCGGCGCTCCTTCCTGCCCTTGAGTGCAGCCGTGGACATCGGGATCAATCGTCTTTCGCCCCGGCGTCGCTCCTTGCCTGACCGGCGATCGAATTGCGCCCGACGGCGGCCTTCCAGATGGCGCTCCTTCATAGTCTCCTCTTCATGCAGCTAAGTGGTGGCAGCGAAGTGAGCCACGTAGCTCGGGTGAGCGTCGCCCCTCAGTCATCCTTCTTGACGTCTTGCCCGACGATTATCGAGATGTTGTCACTGCCGCCCGCATCGAGGGCGTCCTGTAGGAGGGCTTCGCACGCCTGCTTGGCCGAGGTCAGGGCGCCGAGGCGTTCGGCGATGCGCTCGTCCGGCACGTGCTTGGTGAGGCCATCGCTGCACAGCAGGTAGACCGTGTTCCAATCCTGGTCCATCTGCGTCACCACCGGCGCGGTCTGCTCGCCGCCGATCGAGCTCGACAGCACGTTGGCCCACCGGGTATCGAAGGCGGTCGAGTGGTGCAGCACGCCCTTGTCCACCAGTTCCTGCGCCATGGTCTGGTCGCGCGACAGGCGCAGCAGCTCCCCATTTGCGAACTGATAGAACCGGGAATCGCCGATCTGGAGCAGGTAGGCGCGGGGCCAAACCGCCAGCCACAGGGTCAGCGTCGTCGCCATGCCGCGCAGCTCTGGATGACCTTCCGCTTCGGCCAGGACCCGGGCTTGCCCCTTCCAGGCTGCCTCCTGCAGCGCGTCGAGGAACATCTGGTCGTCGGTCGTGTCGAGCGTGTGGTAGCACCGCATGCTGAGCGCGACGTATTCGGTGACGGCATGCAGGGCCAGGCGGGCCGCCGCCTCGCCCTTGGTGCCGGCTCCCACGCCGTGCCAGGAACGCCACCCGCTCGCCCACTGGCGCGAACGCGTCGCCGTTGGGCAGGCTCGTCTGGTAGATGCGCACCCGCTTTTCCAGCTGGCAGATGAGAAAGTGGTCCTGATTGACCTTGCGCACGTTGCCCGCGTGCGTCACACCGTAGACGTCCACCTCGTCATCGCGGGGCTTGCGGTGGGCGGCGATCTCGCCGCTCGGTTTGGTCGTCGGCATTGGCGATCTCCCGGACGGGGGGCTGTCGGCAAACATGCGGCCCGGGGTGGCGGATGGCTAGACAGGCCCCATTGACGTGCGCACACGCGCGCATACCGAGCGTTGCAGGAGCGGCCGATCTATGACTGACCCTCCTAGCGGCCGCGGATGGCGTTCTCCCGCAGCCATTCCGCGAACGCCCGGAACGCCCTGCCCCGATGGCTCACGGAGTCCTTGGCCTCAGGTGTTGCCTCGCCAAAGCCCTTCTGCAGGTCGTCAGAGAAGAACAGGGGATCGTAGCCGAAGCCGCCGGTGCCCTTGGGGGCCTCGAGGATCGAGCCGGTGCAGGTGCCTTCGAAGGTCACGGCCGCGGCATCGGGGCGCGGCACGAAGGCAACGACGCAGCGATAACGGGCTCGACGCCTGTCCTCCGGCAATCCCGCGAGCCGGCGCAGGAGCTCGGCGTTGTTCGCTTCGTCCTGCTCGTCCGGTGGGCCGTCGAACATGGCGAAGCGCCGCGACTTGACGCCCGGCAGGCCGCCCAGGGCAAACACCTCGAGCCCGGAGTCGTCCGCCGCCGTGGGCGCCCCCGTGATCTTCGCGAAGTGCTGCGCCTTGCGGCGGGCGTTGCCCTCGAACGAGTCGGCATGCTCCAGCGTCTGCTCCTCGGGTCCCTCCACGACGCCGCTCTCGTCGAGAAACCTCAGCTTGTAGGGCAGGTCTTGCAGGATAGCGCTGATCTCGCGCTTCTTCCCGGGATTGCGGGTGGCGATGAAGAGCTGCGCCGTCATGTGTTTAGCACGCGGCGCTGCTCGGCGAACAACCGGCGGATGCCGTCATCGGCGAGGTCCAGAAGTCCGTCTAGCACCGCACGCGCGAACGGCGTGCCCTCGGAAGTGCCCTGCACTTCCACGTAGCTGTCGGGCTCGGCCGTCACGATGTTTGCATCCACCTCGGCATCCCTGTCCTCGGCATAGCAGAGATCCAGCCGGGGCTCTCCGTCTACGATGCCCACCGAGACCCCTGCCACGAGGCGGCCGAACGGGTTGGGCAGCCTGGCGGTCTCCGCGAGCCAAGCGCAGGCATCCGCGACGGCCACCGCCCCGCCGGTAATGGCTGCCGTCCGGGTGCCGCCGTCCGCCTGAAGCACGTCACAGTCAACTGTGATTGTGCGCTCGCCGAAGGCGAAGGTCCCGAGCGCCGCCCGCAGGCTGCGCCCGATCAGGCGCTGGATCTCGGAGGTCCGTCCCCCCGGGCCGCGGCGCTCCCGCACCGTGCGCTCGGTGGTCGCGCGGGGCAACATGGCGTACTCGGCGGTGAGCCACCCCAACCCCCTGCCCCGGCGCCACAGGGGCACGCTCTCCTCCACGCTCGCAGTGCACAGCACCAGGGTTCCGCCGAAGCGCGCAAGGCAGGAACCCTCGGCATGGGGACTGGCCCCCCGCTCCAGCACCACCTGGCGCAGCTCTTCGGGACCCCGGCCATCAGGGCGCGGCACCAATCACTCCTCGAGCTTGGCCGGCGGTTCCTCGACGGCCTCCATGAGCGGTTCGGGCTTCCGGTCTGAGGCGTGAGTCACGCCGCCGCGGCCGAACGCAACCTTGAGGAACGGCGGTGCCAGGAACGTCGTGCCCATCACCATGATGAGGATGGCGGAGAAGAGCTCCCGGGTGAGCACGCCCGAGGTGAGACCGATGTTGGCGAAGATGAGGCCCACCTCGCCCCGCGGGATCATGCCGACGCCCACGGCTGGCCGGTTGAACTTCTGCCACGGCACTGCCCACCCTGCCGCGATCTTGCCGACAATGGCGATCAGGAAGAGCACCAGCCCGAGTCCCAGAATGGTCAGGTTCCCTTCACCGAACGGATTGAGCAGCGAGAGGTCGAATTGTGCGCCGATGCTCAGGAAGAAGATCGGCGTGAAGATGTCCGCCACCGGCTTCGTCCGCTCGTGGATCGTGTCGAACTGGTTCGTTCCCGAGAGGATGATCCCCGCTGCGAACGCCCCGATGATGAGGGCCGAGCCCGCAAGGCTAGCAAAGGCCGCGATGAACAGGACGAATGCGAATGCGGAGACCAGCAGGATGCCACGCACTCGCATGCGGTCCAGCACACCGAAGATGCGCGGGGCGAGCATGAGCCCGGCGCCCACGGCGATCACGAGGAAGCCGATCGCCAGCGCCACCGACCGTCCTACTGCCAGCGCGGAGACCGCATGCCCGGCCACCAACGATGTGACGACGCCCAGCAAGATGATGCCGATGATGTCGTCCACCACCGCGGCGCCAATGATCACACGGGCTTCAATCGAGTGCATGACCCGGAGATCATTGAGCACCCGTGCCGTGATCCCTACTGAAGTGGCCGTGAGCGTCGCGCCGATGAAGATACCCGTGGTGAACTGGTCGGCGTTGCTGAGCTCGGGCCGTACGATGGGCGACATCCAGAACAGGAAGCCCCCTACCATTGGCAGCACGACCCCGACTGCGGCGACCGCCGTCGCCCCGGGCCCCACCCGGAACATCTGCTTCAGGTCGGTCTCGAGTCCGATCTCGAATAGCAGGATGACCACGCCGATCTCTGCGAAGATGTAAATGATCTCGGTCAGTGGGTCATCCGGAGACGTGGGGATCACGCCGAGGGCGCTGGCGCCCAGCAGGATGCCGGCTATCAGCTCGCCGAGAACCGCGGGCTGGCCCAGGCGCTCGAACAGCTCGCCCGAGAACTTTCCGGCGAGCAGCATGACGCCGAAAACCAAGAAGAGGCGGACGATGACGGAATTACCTTCCGCTTGGCTCGACAGGGCCCACAAGGAGGTCGGGACCGCCGCAAGCAACAGGAGGGTGGCCCCCGCAATCCGTGCCGTGAGTTTCATCGCGTCAGAGCGGCTGTCTGGCTTCAGGAGTGAGGGTGATCACGTACTTGTAGAACGGGAGCTCGAGGGTGTCCCGGTACGTGGTGGCGATTTGGATCTCGCGGGGCCGGTTGGTGCGCCGAATCGTCACTTGCCGGGCGTCCGCCGGTAGGTCCAGGTCATCGATCTTGCGCAGCAGGCGGCGTCGAATCGTGGCATCGTCGATGCTCGGAGCGACCTTAGCCTGCGTCCGCATCTCGTCGACCAGCTGGTAATAGCGGAGGTAGACGCCGCCGATGTTGACCCCGTAGTAGACAGCTACCACGATGATCAGCAGGGAGAAGAGACACCCGAGCCTGCTCATCCCGCTGGAGCTGCGCATGCGCCTGCGGTGTCGGGCTACCATTGAGATTGCGCTCCATCGACGATGTCGTTCACCAGTTTCTCGAGCGCGACCTGCCTCCCGTCGATTTCCAGTGGCGGAAGATACTCGCCGTCCACGATGAGGCTGGTGCGCTGCCACAGCGTCCGGCCTTCCTGCTGGTCATAGATCTCCAGGTTCAGCGTCAGCTGCACCCGGCGGCGGGTCACCGTGACGTCGCCCGCCGGGTCGGTCTGGTGGGCCAGGAGGAGGTCCGGCTCGTACCGTACGATGGTGCCGCGCACGACGGCATCGGCCGAGGCCTCCGCGGCCGGACGCAGGCCGAGGCGCTGCTCCATGGCGATCCGCACCGCGTTGGAGACCTCCTGCGTGAGGAGGGGCTCCGCGGTCCGGTTGTCGAAGGGGAGGATGGCGACGGTGTTGATGTGGCTGGGGAGGCCGCCGCCCGCGAACCCATAGCAGGCCAGCACTGCCCACACCGCCACCAATGCGAATCGGATGGCCCTAGGGCCTCCGCCAAATGTCTTCTGCCATCGATGTGAGCGGCTCAATAGCCTGAACCGTGAAAAGGACGATCGTCGCCTCGCTCGGGAACAGCATGGTGGCCTTCTGCGGCTCGTCCGTCGATCCCGTCAGCTCCACCTCTGCCGTGCCGAGCAGCTCTTTGCCACGCACCATCTCCGCCGCGAGCGTGCCGGACAGGCCTTCCACCGCCAGGTACGTCAGGGTGTCGAGCCCCCGCACGTAGCGCCACACCCGCGTCGAGTCAGTCATGCGGCCGGACACCGCCGCGTCGTCCGGCGGTTGCCTGGGCATGCCCAACGCGGCCCAGAAGAGGGACGCCACAGCGACGAACCCGCCGGCCTGTTCCTCGGGCTCGGCCCACAGCACATCGTCGCCTACAACCACGGCCGCGCCCGATCGTCCGAACGGGGCCCGGTAGTCGAAGCGGACCGAGTCAGGCGGAACGAACCGCACGACCGCCCTGCCTCGCGCCTCGCCCTTCTGCGTCTCGTAGCGCCAACGCAACTCGTACCGCGTCGGGTGGTCCGGAACGTATCCGTCCACCCACTCGCTCACCTCGGCTCGGGGAATGGCCGGCAGCTCCTCAGGAGCCAGGGGCGCCGGCCTGGGCGCACAGGCGCCCACCCCAGCGAGAGCGAGCACGCACAAGTGATAACAGCGCCCTCCCTCTCGCGCAACCCATTGCCACATCAGTAGTTAAATCCGAAGAAGAACGAGGTGAACCAGCCCTCTTCGAATCCGGGGTCCAGGATCTGAGCCCCCGTTCTCCCGGTGAGGTCGAACCGCCAACCCATATCGAGTCGCAGCACCAGCGCGCCGCCCATGCCCATGCGGAATCCGAAGCCCCCGCTTCCCAGCACACCCCGGTTGGGGGCGTCGTCATGGCTCCACGCACCGCCGAAGTCGAGGAACAGCGCGCTCTGGATCCCGGGGAAGCGCAGCGGTCCCAACGGCGTTCCAAAGGTGAGGAAGCTCAACAGAGGGAAGCGAAGCTCATTGTTGAACAAGAACGCCCGCGTGCCCGAGATCCCTCCGGTCCGCGGGTACCCGCGCAGGCCCCACGGCCCGCCGATGGAAACACGCCGCGGCCGGTTGCCGCCCGCCACATACCCGTAGAGGCGCACCGCATACGCTGCGAACCGACCGGCCCGCAGGTAGCGCCGGTGGTCCAGGGACAGCATCCAGGCGTCGAAGCGACCGTTGGTAAGATCGTTGGTGATGCTCCCCGTCAGGTTCGTGCGTTGGCCGTCGATGGGGCCCGTTGGCAGCCACAGCGTGTTGTCGTGCACCCAGAGCAGGATGTTGGACGCGAGTAATCCCTCGCGAAACGGCTCCTCGATAATGAACGGGTCGAAGCGCTTGGAGTACTCGAGCCTGAACTGCCCTTGGATGCGGCTAAACCGCGAGATCGGCCACCGAAGGTCGATGTATCCACCGGTGGACTTCTCCTCGTACTGCGTGCGGAAGTCTCCCTCGAAGAACACCCCGCGGACGCGGAAGCCCCCGAGTCCCCAATTGAGCCGGCGCTTGCGGTTCAGGTAGAACACTGTGGCATTGATGTTCTCGACGAAGTCTCCCACATCACGCCCCTGGAAGGACGTAGCGGCCAAGAATAAGAGCTGGTCGCTCAACAGATCCGAGAACCGGAACACCAGACCTTGGGCCGTGGCGGTTCCGGGAATCACGATCACGTCGCCGGCGGCGAAGTCCAGGGCGAAGCGTGCCCTGTAGGGCTGAGGATCCTCCTTGGCGTACGGAGACTCGGTGAGCTCGGGCCAGGTCCACGATCCGGTGGCCGCCTCGCGGCCGTCGGTGGCTGCCTCCTCCGCGAGGGCGAAGAGCTCGGCTGCGTCTATCGTGTCGGGCTGCAGGTAGGCGCGGTAGATGTTGAACGAGAGGTCGCCCCAGCCCCCGAACAGGAGCAGGTTCTCGGACTCGACCCACTGGGGGTCGAACGCTCCGGTCAGGGTGCGAGTCTCCCGCCTGCCGTTGCCCCGGGCATCCGTGGAGTAGATATCGTATACGCCGTCGCGGTCGGAGGAGAAATAGATCCGCCCGTTCTGGGCCCAGCGCGGGCCCTGGTCGCGCCATGGTCCGAATGTGAGGTAGCGGAAGTCTCCCGTCTCGAGATCCAGGAGATAGAGGTTGAGGCCGCCGTCCGGACCGTACCGGGTGCGGTCCGAGGCGAACACCACGGACGTACCGTCCGGACTCACACTCGGGTCGACGTCCTGGAAGCGGTCGTTGGTGAGCCGCTCGAGGCGGCCCTCGGGCAACCACACGCGGTACAGATCGGATAGGCCACTCATGGAGAGGCCGCTGAACACGACGCTCTCCCCGTCCGGTGCCCAGCTGGGCGACAGGATCGAGACGAGGCCCTCGAACTGATAGCGACCCACCACGCGGCGCTTGCGCACGTCCCAAAAGTAGAGGGCGTCGCGCTCCAGGTAGCGGCTGGAGAATGCCACCACGCCTTCCTGTACGGAGAAGCGCGAGGCCATCGCGTGGAACGACTGGAACTGTGCCGACCGCTCGCCCTTCACCATGATGCGACGGCGGCCGGGCTGGTTCAGCACCCCCTCGTAGATGTTCATGTACCCGGTGTGGGGGGACAGGTACATGTACCGGGTGATCGAGTCGCCGGGGAGCGTGTAGGCCAGGGGCTTGGCCGCGACCTTGGCCAGGGTGTTGGCGGTTACGGTGAGAGGTCGCCGCTCGTTGATTACCGGGAAGTACGTCTGCTGGAAGTGGAACTGGAGCTCGTTCTCTAGCTGCTCGATGGGTACTCCGTACACACCCTCCAGCGCCTCATCGAACGTGCGGTATTTCCACAGGTCCCGGTACAGAACCTGGACCCGCCAATCCCCGTACCGCTCGCTGAGCCAACGATGAATCGCCCCGCCTAGCGGGTACACCACGCCGCCGAACACGTACGTGAGCTGCCGCAGACGCGGCATCCGCCCCGACACCGTGAGCTCACGCAGCACCATCTCATCCAGGGCATCCTCGCCCTCCGACCAATACTCAGCCAGCCCCTCAGACCACCACAGGGGCAGGAAGGGCCGCCCCGCCCTTGGATGCCGGAGATACGTGTCGGCCACCAAGCTCAGCTGGTATGCGTGCACCAACTCGTGACGCAAGGTGTGGCGGAACTGGGAGTAATTCCCGTTGAACGGCAGCGCGACGCGCGACTTCAGGAATTCCGTGACACCGAGAACCCCCTCCGGCGGGACGAACGGCAGGATGTTCGTCTGCTCGAAGTCGGCGTGCGACGCGTAGATGATGAGCGGAATGCGCCGCCTCGGTGAGTGTCCGAACTTGCGCTCGAGGTAGTCGAAGCTCTCCTCGGCATACGCCAGCGCCACCCGCGCGAGCTCGCGCTCCTCGGGGTAGAAATAGAGATCGACGTGCGGGCCCCGCAGCACCTGCCACTCGAAGCCCCGGTAGTGGATCTTGTTCTGGCCGAAGTAGTTGAGTTGCGCGCGTGCGGGCACCCCCGTCCCTGCGAGGGCCACGAGTGCCAACCCGAGGAGCCCGGCGCGTCGCATCTCACTGTCTCCGCACGGACCGGATCCGGTCGCCCTGCATGATGCGATCCACTACGCTCATCCCGCCGCTGACCTGCCCGATCACGGTGTACGTCCCATCGAGGTGAGGCTGCGCCGTGTGTGTGACGAAGAACTGACTGCCCCCGGTGTCCGGTCCCGAGAGCGCCATCCCAACGGTGCCCCGCTCGTAGCGGTTCCGGTTAATCTCATCGCGCAGCGCGAACCCCGGCCCACCCCAGCCGTCGCCCCGGGGGTCCCCTCCCTGGATGACGAAATTGGGAACCACCCGGTGGAATGAACCGCCGTCGAAGTAGTGGCGATCAGCGAGCTCGAGCAGCGCGTTGACCGTGATGGGAGCATCAGCGCCGAACAGCGAGAAGGTGATCGTTCCCCGGTCGGTGGCGATGACGAGCTCGGGGATCGCCTCACCCCGTTCGGCCGGGAGCAGTAGACGCCTGGCGATGTCCCGGTAGTCGTTCAGGTCGCGCCCCGTGGCCACCGGTTGGGCGGGCCCCCAGCGAGTGACTGCGGAGGAGAGATGTTGCTCCGCCGCCCGGCGAACGAGGTAATCGCCGCACGTGGGGAAGCGGCGGAGGAATCGGTCCTCCACCGCCATGCGCTCAGACCACCCCAGCGCGGCGACGGCCCCCAGTGCCTCGACGCTGGCGATGCGCGCGTCCGGGATGGGGTCCTCGAGGGCCATGCCGTAGGCTTCGATCAACGGATCGACGTCGGCGGCGGTGGGTCGCTCCCGGACCTGCTGTGCCGCGAGGGTGCGGACTACGGGATCCGCGTGACCCAGCAGCCGACCGGCCAGGTAGCGGGCCGCCTCCTCGTCGTGCCTGGCGAGGCCCTCGAAGGCCCGGGCCACCACCCGGCCGTCCGGGTCGTCGTAGACGAGGCTCTCAAGCCACCCCAGAGCGGTGTCGCCGGCGATGCGCTCCAGGGCGGCGGCGCCCATTGCGCGCCGCTGCCAGTCGGCAGCGTCGGTGATCCATGTAGCGCTCGCGGTGAGCGCGGCGCCCCGGTCGACCCGGGCGAGGCTCAGGAGTGCCTGTTGCCGCACGGCCAGGGAGCCGTCGTCGACTTTGTCCGCCAGGAGCGCCGCTGCGTCCGCCCCGCCCAGGTCTCCCAGGGTGGCCAGCGCCTGGATGCGCACGTTCGCTTCCGGATCCGACACGGCGGCGGCGGCCGCGGAGGCATGCCGCTCGTCTCGGTAAGTCGCCAGCGTCCGGAGGGCGTTCACCCGCACCCCGGCGTCGGTGTCCGCCACCAACAGCGTGAGCCGGGTCGCCACTGCGTCCCGGTCGAGACCAGCCGAATCCGCGAACGCCCTGGTGAGCGCCCTCGCGGCCCACCCCCGCACGGTGACATCCTCGTCATCGGTCGCAGCGAGGAGGACCGCGGCCGCATCGGGCGCCCGCAGGCGGCTCAGGGAGTACACCGCCCCGCGACGCACCTGATCCCTCGGCGCATCGGCAAACTCGGACAGCATCTGCAGCGGGGCGTCCGGCCCCAGACGCCACGCCTCCCCGAGAAGCGTCGGCGCGATGTAGGGTGGCGTCCCGGACTCGATGTCGGAGGACCAGCGTACCAGCAGCTCCCGGAAGAACGCTCCGGCCTCCGGCCCGCCGATCTTCGCGATGGCCGTCACCAGCTCGCTGTGGAGATCGGTCTGCTCGTCCGGCCCGACGTCCGCCACCAGATCGTGCAGGTGCAGGAAGGTCGAGGAGTCGGCGAGCAGGCCGAGTGCGAATGCCGCTTCCTCCAGGACTGCGCTATCCGGGTCGGACAGCAGCTCGATGAGTGCCGGGGCGGCGTCCGGGTCCCCGATGCGTCCCATCGCCAGCGCGGCATGGCGTCGAACGATGGGCTCCTGGTGGCGCGCCGCCTCTTGGAACAGAAGTCGGTCGTGGCGCCGGGCGTCCTCGGCGGCGAGCACACCAGCCAGCACGTCGACGATCGCTTCGTCCTGGGCGTGGGCCGCTGTGGGGCTCACGCCTGCGGCGGCGATTGCGCTACAGGCGTACAGGATCAGGAGCGACCAGGAGCTTCTCACGCACATCCTGAGGGAGCCTCGTGAGGGCATATGTTGAATCTACCGCGATAAGAGCCGTTTGTGCCGTCGCCAGGAGCTGCCCGTCCGCGGCCCGCTCCACGGCATACCCGAAAACGACCCGCCGGCTCGTGGCGTCGCGCACCCAGCAGCGGATGCGGAGCAGGTCGTCGTAGCGAGCCGGGGCCCGGTAGCGGAGGTGGACCTCGACGACAGGCAGTCGGAGGCCCTGTTGCTCCAGCTCCCGGTAGCTCACGCCCAGCCGGCGCATGTGGTCGGTGCGAGCCTGCTCGCACCAGATGACGTAGGCGGAGTGGTGGGCCACGCCCATCTGGTCGGTTTCGGAGTAGCGAACGCGCAGCTCGCTGGCGGAGCATGCGCGACCGGGATCGACTGACATTCATCTCACTCCTGGTATGTGATCCTCCAGCTCCCGCACCACGTTCGCCAGCAGCGCGCTCGCTCCGATGCGAAAGCGCTCCGGCCTCAGCCAGTGGCTGCCGAGCTCCTCCTTCACCAACGTGCGCCACCCGAGGGCCTGGTGGGTGGTGCCGATGCCGCCTGCCGGCTTGAGGCCCGCCGCGACGCCTGTCTCGTCGCGATACGCGGCTACGGCACGAGCCATGACGATTCCCATCGCCAGGGTGGCGCCGGTGCGATCGCGGCCGGTGGACGTCTTGAGGAAATCGGCCCCCGCCATCAGCGCTACCCTGCCCGCCCGGGCCACCGACGCGAGGTCAGGGAGGTCACCCGCCGCCAGGATCACCTTGAGACGTGCGGAGCCGCTCGCCCGCCGCAACTCACGGAGCTCTCGGTAAAGCTCCTCCCAGGCCCCCGCAAGAGCCAGTTCCCGGCGGATGACCAGGTCGATCTCCCGGGCGCCGGCCTCGAGGGCCCGCCCCACGTCGGCCACCCTCAGCGCCAGGTCGTCGAGGGCCGCCGGAAAGCCGCCGCCGACGGCCGCAACCGGGATACCCGAGCCCGCAAGCTCCGCCGCTGCCAGCGCAACGTGCCGAGTGTGAATGCACACCGCCGCGGCGTGCACCCCTCGGGCAGCAGGCCCGAGTCCTTCGACCAGGGGGTCTGGGAGCGGCCTTCGGGCCGCGGCGCAGAGCTCCCGGATTCGGGTGATCGACTCGTCACCCCCGAGCGACGTGAGATCGAGGCACGCGACGATCGCCAGCAGGTCGGCAACAGCCTCGTCCTTGCTCTGGACAGAAGCGTCGAGCGCCCTCACCCGCCGCTCGATCTCGCCCTCGTCCACCGGCGGCCCGAACACGGCCTCCCGGTCGAAGGGCGTGCCCGGGTTGGTCGGCCCCGGCGCCACCGGCTCGACTGCCTCGAGTGAATCGCTCATGTGACGGTGCTGTTGGGCGCCGCCGGCTGCGAACCGGCACGGCGCCGTTCCGGCGCGCGTGCCGCGGCGGCACCTGCTCAATCTAATGGCTGCCGGCCGCGCGGAAAGCCAATAACCACAGGTGGTTGCGGTGGCTGAGGTGGCTCCTCTATACTGCGGCCGTGCCGCCTCACGCCACCATCATCGTTTGCGACGCGCACCTGCAACGCGCCTCCGAGGACCGGGCGCAGGCGCTCAGCCGCTTCCTCGGCCGGGTGTCGGGGATGGCCGACCACCTGGTGATCGGCGGTGATCTGTTCGAGTTCTGGATGGAGTATCGCGCCGTGATCCCCCGGGAGGCGTTCCCCACCCTAGCCGCGCTGGCCGAGGTGCGGAGCGCGGGGGTGGCGCTCACCGTGATCGGTGGGAACCACGACCGGTGGGGTGGCGCCTTCTGGCGCGATCACCTGGATGCGGCCTTCCACCCCGAAGCGGCCGAGCTGGAGCTGGCGGGCTTCAAAGCGTACGTGGCTCACGGTGACGGGATCGCCGAGGCCGAGCTGGGAGCCCGGCTCGTACACGGCCTCATCCGGCGCCCGCTGACTGCACGACTGTTCCGCGCCTTGCACCCGGACGTGGGCTTCGGACTCGTCCGCCGGTTGGCGCCGCTCCTGGCCGGCAAGACCGGGGACGAGGCGATCGTGCAGCGCGCCGCCGCGGCTCAGGCCAAATACGCCCGGCAGTTGCTCGCCGAGCGCGGTGATCTCCAGTTGGTCGTGCTGGCGCACACGCACCGGGCGACCCTCGAGCGCGTGGGCGAGCGACGCTGGTATCTCAATCCGGGTGCGTGGATGGACGGCTTCCGCTACGCTCGGATCACGCCGGAGGGGCCCGCGCTCGAGCGCTTCGGGGATTAGGACGACAGGCTTCGAGGGCCGCGACCCGCATGGGCGGGCGGGCGCCACGGCTTCACCAGTACAGACTCACCCCCGCCATCACATCCCCACTGGGCAGGGCCCTCACCGCGAGATCCGCCGGGAAGTCCCACAGCACCCCGGACACGTACGCCTCGGCGGCGGCAAGCAGGTGGTTGAACACGAGGAGGACTGCCCAGTCCTCGATCTCCTGCTTCTTGCCGGTGATCTTCTCGGCCATCTCGTCGCTGCCGTCGTCGATGCTGCGGAAGTAGTCGAGCTGGTGGGCCGACTTCACCACCATGGTGAGCGTCAGGCCTTCCCAGAAGATGAACACCGCACCGGTGACCCGGCGCCCCAGCACGGACTGTCCCCATCCCGGCAGGAGGAGGGAGCGCCACATGGCCCCCAGGGGGGAGACCGGCGGCTCGGTGCGAAACTGGGGTACCTTGATCGTGTCGCTGGGCTGAGGCTGCTGCTGGGCGGGCGGGCGCTCGACGACCTGGGCCGGCGCGGCAGCCGCCAGGAAGATGCTCAGCCCCAGAGTGGCGATCAGCGCGCGCATAGCACCTTGAGGTACCGGGGGAGGATCTCCACGGTCTCCGGAGCATCGCCGTCGAGCTGGCGCAGCTCGCCGTCGAGGTGCAGCCACACGGGGCCGGAGATGCCGGTCAGGGTCACGCGGCTGCTGCGGAACAGCGCCACGTCCGGCAGTGTCGCGTGCGTTCCCTTGATGACGCGGGGGACGTAGCGCAGGAACCGCCACAGGCCCACCCGCCTGATCACACAGACATCGAACATACCGTCGTCCGGCACGGCGTCGGGGGCGATCTTGAACCCGCCGCCGATGCGCGGGCCGATTGCGACTTCCATCATCATCATGCGCCCGCGCTCGGTGTGCTCCGTGGCCGATACCTCGAGCTGCGGCGGCCGGAACGAGACGAAGGTGCGGTAAACGGCGGCCAGGTAGAGGAGGGAGCCCCGCAGGTGCTTCATGCGCAGCGTGTGCCGCACCGCCTCGGCGTCGAACCCCGCTCCCAAGGCGTTCACGAAGTACTCGCCGAGAGCGCGTCCCACGTCGAGCGGCCGCGGGGTGCCGTTGAGTGCCGTGGCGAGGTTGCGCTCGAATGGCGCCTTGCCCAGGCCGAGGGCGTAGGCGTAGTCGTTGCCCGTCCCGATCGGGACGTGCCCGAGCACCGTGTCCGTGGGGCCGTCGGCGAGCAATCCGTTCGCCGCGTGGTGTACCGTGCCGTCGCCGCCGACGGCCACGACCAGGGGCCAGCCGTCAGCGCGGGCCTGGGCCGCGAGGTCGGCTTCGTGGCCGGCGTGGGTAGTCTCTTCGATCTTGGCGTCCCACCCCAGCGCGGCGACGGACTCGGCCAACCGTGGCCTCAGCCTGTGTCCCATGCCGCGCCCGGCGGCTGCATTGAGGATGAAGCAGGCGGAGCTCATCGAAGTCGACGACACTGGCGGGAGCGTGTGGGAATCGAACCCACCGGAGCCGCCTCAGGCGCCTCCCAGCGGTTTTGAAGACCGTACGGGCCACCAGGCCCGATCCGCCCCCGTCTCGTGGCTAGCTCCGTACCGCGATCGCTTCGATCTCGACGAGCGCGCCCTTGGGCAGTGCCGCCGCCTGCAGCGCCGCCCGCGCGGGGCGGTGCTCGCCGAAGTGCGCGGCGTACACCTCGTTCATGGCCTGGAAATCGGCGATGTTCGCCAGGTAGACAGTGCTCTTGACCACCTTGGACAGATCGACGCCGGCCTCCCGCAGTACGGCCGTGATGTTGCGCAGCGCTCGGTCGGTCTGGGCTTTCACGTCGTCGCCCACGATCTCCATGGTCTCCGGATCGAGCGGGATCTGTCCCGAGGCGAACACGAAGTCACCGACGACGACCGCCTGGGTGTACGGCCCGATGGCCTCCGGCGCGTCTCTGGTCGTGACGAACTCCATCGTTCCGGTTCCTCCTAAAAGAGCCCTTCGATGGTGCCGTCCCCGGCCACCCGCATCTTCTCGGCGGCGGGGGTCTTCCCCAATCCGGGCATCGTCATGATGTCACCGCAGAGTGCCACCACGAACCCCGCACCGGACGACGGGTAGATGTCCCGCACCGTCATCTTGAAGTTTCGCGGCGCCCCCAGCAAGGCGGCGTCGTCGCTGAAGGAGTATTGGGTCTTCGCCATGCAGACGGGCGTGTTTCCGAGGCCCCACTCCGCGAGCCGGTCGGCGGCACGAGCGGCCACCGGCAGGTACGTGACCCCGTCCGCCCGGTAGACCTCGCGTGCAACGATCTCGATCTTGTCGCGGATGGGGAGTGCCGCGTCGTACAGCGGCCGGAAGCCGGCCCCACCGCCGTCGAGCAGCCCGAGGATCGCCTCGGCGAGCTCGATTCCGCCGTCGCCGCCCTTCTCCCATACCTCACACAGCGCCACCTGCACTCCCATCGACTCACAGCCGGCGCGCACCGCCTCCAGCTCCTCGTCGCTGTCGGTGAGGAACCGGTTCATCGCGACCACGGTGGGGACGCCGAACTTGGCGACGTTCTCCACATGTTGCCGGAGGTTGGCAAACCCCCGCTCGACCGCCGCGGCGTCGGGCTCGGTCAGCTTGTCCTTCGCGACACCGCCATGGAGCTTGAGCGCCCGGACGGTGGCTACGACCACGGCCGCCTCGGGCTCCAGGTCGCCCACCCGGCACTTGATGTCGAAGAACTTCTCGGCGCCGAGGTCGGCTCCGAAGCCGGCCTCCGTCACGACGATATCGGCGAGGCGCAGCGCCGCGTCGGTGGCCACGACCGAATTGCAGCCGTGGGCGATGTTGCCGAACGGGCCGCAGTGTACCAATGCGGGTCCGCCCTCCAGCGTCTGCACCAGGTTGGGGTTGAGGGCGTCCTTCAGGAGGAGGGTCATGGCGCCCTGCGCCTTCAGCTGGTCGGCGCGCACCGCTTCCCGCTGCCGCGTCATCCCCACGATGATGCGGCCCAGCCGCTCCTCGAGATCATCCATGTCACGAGCCAGGCACATGATGGCCTGGATCTCGCTGGCCGGCGTGATGACGAAGCGCTCCTCCCGCGGCACCCCACCCAGCGGGCCGCCCAGCCCGATCACGATTCCACGCAGCGCCCGGTCATTCATGTCGATGGTGCGCGGCCACGTGATGCGCCTGGGGTCGATCCCGAGGGGGTTCCCCTGTTGCAGGTGGTTGTCCAGCAGCGCTGAGAGCAGGTTGTGCGCGCTGGTAATGGCGTGGAAGTCGCCCGTGAAGTGGAGGTTGATGTCCTCCATTGGGACCACTTGTGCATAGCCGCCACCGGCCGCTCCCCCCTTGATGCCAAACACGGGCCCTAGGCTGGGCTCGCGCATCGTGAGGACTACGTTGTGCCCCAGCTTGCGCAGCGCCTGGGTGACACCGACCGTCACCGTGGACTTCCCTTCACCGGCCGCTGTCGGGTTGATGGCGGTGACCAGTACGAGGCGGCCCTTCCGCGGGCGATCCTCCAGGCTCTTGAGCCGCACCTTGGCCTTGTGCTCGCCGTAGCGGATGAGGTCGTCGGCCCCGAGGTCGAGGTCGGCGGCCACGTCGGCGATCGGGCGCGGTTCGGCGGCCTGGGCGATCGCGATGTCGGTAGGTACGGTAGTGGTCGTCATGATCCCCGTCTTCCCATTCCCTATGGTTGCGCTACGCGGGCGCCGAAGCAACGCTCCGCGTTGGTCGTGGTTTGCGCGCTCAGTTGCTCGCGCGATACGCCCCGCAGCTCCGCCACGCGCTCGGCAACGTGGGTGACGTACGCCGGCTCGTTGCGTTTGCCGCGATGGGGTACCGGCGAAAGATATGGTGCGTCCGTCTCGAGGAGGAGTCGCTCGGCCGGGCAGGCCACCACCTGATCCGTCTGCCTCCAGTTCCTGAACGTGACCATGCCCGAGAAGCCGAAGTACGCTCCGGCGTTCATCCCGGCGTCGAACACTGCCGGCCCAGAGCTGAACGAGTGGAGCACAAGGGCTGGCACGCGATCCCCCCACTCCCCGATGATTGCCGCCACATCATCGTCGGCCTCCCGCGCGTGGACTACTACAGGCATGTCGTGCTCGGCGGCAATCGCGAGGTGCGTCTCGAACACCCGTCGCTGCACGTCGCGCGGGGAATGGTCATAGTGGTAGTCCAGTCCGGTCTCGCCGACCGCCAGCACGAGAGGATCGTCCAGCGCCGCCACGATACGGGCCGGCACGTCCCCGGACCAACTGGAGGCCTCATGCGGGTGCACTCCGGCGGTGGCAGAGAGCCCGTAAGCCCGGGCCAGCGCTATCGCCTGGTCGGTGGCGTCGGCGGTATCGGCGATCACGACGACGTGGCCCACACCCGATGCGCGGGCGCGGGCCACGACTGCGTCACGGTCGGCGTCGAAGCGTGCGTCGCCGAGGTGGCAATGGGTGTCGACCAGCACTGCTCCGCCCGCCCCGGCGCCTCAGGAAACGACGGCTGCGCCCCTCGGCGAGATAGCCCGAGCGCCCCGTACGTCTTCGCCCGGCCAGCGGCGCTCAATGGCTCGGAGTACGGGTGACGCGATGAAGATGGACGAGAACGTGCCCGTCACCACGCCGAAGGTCATTACCCACGCGAAAGGCCGTATGACGGGGCCTCCGAGCACGAGGAGGGCGACGAGGGCGCCGAGGGTCGTACCCGAGGTGAGGACCGTGCGGGGCAGCGTCTCGTTGATGCTCCGGTTGAGGATCTCGTAGATGTTGTCGCGCCGGTACTTCTTGAGGTTCTCCCTGACCCGGTCGAAGGTCACGATGGTGTCGTTGAGCGAGTACCCCAGAATTGTGAGGAGTGCCGCCACCACCACCAGAGAGACCTCGAGGTTGAGGTACGAGATGAAGGCGGTGGTCGTTACGATGTCGTGCACCGTGGCCAGCACAGCCGCGAGGCTGAACCGCCATTCGTACCGGAACCAGATCACGAGGAAGATGGCGCCCGTGGCCATCAGCAGCGCCAGAACGGTCCGCTCCCGCAGCTCACTGCCCACCTTCGGTCCGACGGCTTCCACGCGCTCCACCGTGTAGCTGTCCTCACCGAAGGTGTCCGACAGCGCCTGGCGTACCGCCGTCGCGGTCTCCTGCGTCGTTTCCTCCGTGACCTCCGCGCGGGGGTCGAGCCTAGCGCGAATAATGAACTCGTCGGGCCCACCGAAGGTCTGGATCTCGGCGCCGGCGATCCCCGCCTGGTCCAGCGAGGAGCGGATCTCAGCCGTGCGCATATCGGGATCCAGCGCGTGAACCTGAATCACGGTCCCGCCAGTGAACTCGATGCTGCTGTTGAGGCCGCGGATCCCGAGCAGGATGAGGCCCGGGACCGTGAAGGCCGCCGAGACTGCGAAGGCGACCTGCCAGACCGCGAGGAAGTCGTAGTTCGCTTTGTCGAACAGGCGGATCATCAGAATGCCAGCTCCTTCGTCGCCGACCGCATCTGCAGCCAGATCAGGAAGAAGGTCTTAGTCACGAACACGGCGGTGATCAGGGACGCGATGATGCCCACGATCAGGGTGACCGCGAAGCCCCGCACCGGTCCGGTGCCGAACTGGAACAGGAACGCCGCCGTGATGACCGTGGTGACGTTGGCGTCGATGATCGCGGGCATGGCATGCTCGAAGCCCTGATCCACTGCCGCGCGTGCCGTCTTGCCCAGTTTCAGCTCTTCACGGGTTCGCTCGAAGATCAGCACGTTGGCGTCCACGGCCATCCCGAGAGACAGCACGAAGCCGGCGAGGCCCGGAAGCGTCAGGGTCGCTCCGAAGCTGGCCAGTCCGCCGAGGGTGAACAGCACGTAGAACAAGAGGGCGCCCACCGCCAGCGCTCCGGCTGCGCGGTAATAGGCCAACATGACGAGAATCACGAGGACCGCCGCGATGATCGCCGCCCGCTGGCCCTGTATGATGGAGTCCCGCCCCAGGCTCGGTCCCACTGTGCGCTCCTCCACGATGATGAGGGGCGCCGGCAGCGCGCCGGCCCTGAGCACCAGCGCCAGGTCCTGCGCTTCTTGCAGGCTGGCATTGCCCAACTCGATCTGTCCGTCCCGGCCAATCTCGCTGCGAATCACCGGCGGTTGTCGGAACACCCGCCCGTCCAGCATGATGGCCATGAAATCACCCACGTGTTGCCGTGTCTCCTGGCGGAAGCGGCGGCCGCCCGAGCGGGAGAGCTGGAACAGCACGATGGCCTGGTTGCTGGTCGGGTCGATCGTGGCCCGAGCATCCTGCAGCTCCGTGCCGGTGAGCACCGACCGTCGGTCTACCGCGTACATGGGTCGGTACGAGCGGGCGCCCTGCGAAATGGGCTCCGCGGCCCACACCAGCTCCCTCCCCCGGGGCAGGGCCCGTTCCACCTCGGGAAGTCGGATCAGACTGTCCACCAGGAGGAAGTCCTCCTCCGGGACGAGGAACTCCCCCGGGATGGCCCCGTTGTAGAGCAGCGTGCTGAGGGGGCCGGGCTGGTCCAGGCCGGCCGTCGTGTCCGCCGTCGCCGTGTCGCCCCCGGCTACGGCCGTGTCTGCACCCAGGAGCTGCTCCAGCGCCGTGGTGGGCGCGGCGCCCCCGGTGCTGCGCACCCCCGCCCTCACGAGAGCGGCGTCGATGGTGGGCAGGGCGTCCCGGAAGAGGTTCTGCATGTCCGTGAAGCGCCACTCGAGGAACGCCGACCGCTCAACGATCTGCTTGGCGCGGCCGGGCTCGGTGATCCCGGCCAACTCCACGATGATGCGGTCGTCACCCACCCGCTGGATGAGCGGCTCGGCCACGCCGAACTCGTCGACGCGCGAGCGGATGACGGTGAGCGCGCGCTCGAGGGCCCCGGCGCGGTCCGCCACGGGCCCGCCGCTCTCGTCCACTTCCAGCGCCAGGTGGATCCCGCCGAGCAGGTCCAGCCCTCGCTTGATGGGGACCCGCTTGACGGTGGTGTCCCGCATGCTGCCGTCGGGCCCGCGCTCCCGGATGGTCACGTTCCGGGGGATGAGGGAGACAACGGCCCCCACCACCAGGATCAAGATCACAATGAGACGGTTACGTATCGTCGAAAGCATGATGTCGCGTGCTGTAGGGGCGTTAATGACTACTGATCATACCTCACCGTGTCAACGCGGCGTGCGCGGCGGCAAAGTCCTTGTCCAGCTGCTGCTTGAGCGCCGCAGGCGTGGGGAACCTCACCACGTCCCGCAAACGGGCGATCCAAGACAGCTTGACCTCCTGGTCATAGAGGTCGAGGTCGGTGTCGAAGACGTGGGCCTCGAGGCTGCGGTCCGTCTCGCCGAAGGTGGGACGGGGCCCCTGATGCATCATGGCTCCGGCCACTCCCGCGGCCCACTCGAGCCGCACCGCATACACGCCATCGGGCGGCAGCAGCTTGCGACGGTCCGGCAGGGCCAGGTTCACGGTTGGGTAGCCCAGGTTCCGCCCACGCCGGGCCCCCCGGATCACCGTTCCGGAGAGGGAGTACGGGCGGCCCAGCATGCGCTCCGCCGTCTCCAGGTCGCCGCCGGCCACCGCGCGGCGTACCAGCGTGGACGAGACGGCCCGCCCACCCACGTCCACCTGTTCGACGACGTCCACTTCGAAGCCGAGCTCGCGCCCGAGGCGCTGCAACAGCTGCACGTTGCCCGTTCTGCCCCGACCGAACCCGTGGTCGTGGCCGATGACGAGCTCGCGCATCTCGAATCGCTCCAGCAGGAACCGCACGAAGGCCTCCGGCGAGTACCGGGAGAGCCGGCGCGTGAAGGCCAGGAAGACGACCACGTCCACGTCACACTGGGCGAGGAACTCACGGCGCTCGTGGGCCAGGGTCAGGAGGCCCGGGGCGGCGGGAGGGTTCACGATCTCCATCGGATGGGGCTCGAACGTGACGAGCAGGCTGCGGCGGTTGGCTCGCCTGGCTCGGACCGCGATCTCGGCGAGCACCTCCCGGTGGCCCAGGTGGACGCCGTCAAAGGTGCCCACGGTGACCACCGTGCCCCGACCGTCCTGGGGGAGTGGCGGGATGTCGATCATCCTTCGAGCACGACCCGGGGCTTGAGGAAGCCACCGGTGGGCTCGGCGATGGCGATGAGCTGGCCGTGGGCCACCAGGGCCACGGGCTCGGTGCCGACGCCCTCTCCCGGCACGGGTTGGCCGTGTACCACCTGGGCCCGCCGGGCCTCGTCCAGCTCGAGCTGCGAGAGGTGCGGCACGGCCTCGCTCGGTGGGTGGAGCGCCGGCGGGTCGCGCTCGAGGGCGTCGAGCGCTACGGCATCCTCCACGCGAAACGGTCCCACGGCGGTGCGGCGCAGCTCGTCGAGGTGGGCGCCGCAGCCCAGGCTCCGCCCCAAGTCCCGGGCCAGGGCGCGGACGTAGGTACCGCCACTCACCTCCGCGGCGAAGGACACCCGCGGGCCCTCCTGCTCGCGCAGCTCGAACCGGCTCACCACGACCGTCCGGGGCTCGAGCTCCACGGTCTGCCCCCGACGGACCAGGTGGTGCGCGCGCCGGCCGCCTGTGTGCTTGGCGGAGTACGCCGGGGGACGCTGCTCGATCTGCCCCGTGAGGTCCGTCATGGCCTGGGCAATGGCTGCCTGCGTCACCCCGCGCCACGCGTCCAGGGATTGCACCACCACACCAGTGCGGTCGTCGGTCTCCGTCTCCGTCCCGAGCACGAGGACGCCGGCATAGGACTTGGGGAGGTCGACGAGGTATTGCGAGAGCCGGGTGGCGCGCCCCACCAGCACGATGAGCAGCCCGGTTGCGAAGGGGTCCAGGGTTCCGGCGTGCCCTACCCGCCGCACACCCAGGGCACGGCGCACCATGTCGACCACGTCGTGTGAGGTGGGGCCCGGCGGCTTGTCGAGGAGCAGGAATCCGTCGCTCAGGACTCGGCCTCGCGTCTAAGCTGGTCGAGGAGATGATCAATACGCTGCGCGTGCTCCAAGCCCCGGTCCAGTACGAAGTGGAGCTCGGGAGCGGAACGCAGGGTGAGCGTGCGGGCGAGGCACGAGCGAAGGTAGCCGGTGGCGCTCGCCAGACCGTTCATGGCGCTGGCCTTGTCCTCGTCGCCGCCCAAGACACTGACCCGCACCTCCGCGTGGGTGCAGTCGGGAGAGACGCTCACTCCCACTATCGTGACGAACCCGACGCGGGGGTCCTTGAGCTGGGTGGCGAGGGCGGCGGCGAGCGCTTCCTTCACGAGCGTGGCTACGCGCTCCGGTCGGTGTCGGCCGGTTGCCATTATAGGACGGTGGTGGCGGAGTCGATGATACGCACGTGCCCGTTGCCCTCGACGAGCTTGTCGGCCTGGCTGAGCACCGCCATCGCCTGGCGCCGATCCCGGGCGACGACGCCACACGCGAGCTCGGCCCGCTGCCAGAGGTCGTGATGGGCGGTCTCGGCCACAGAGACGTTGAAGCGCTGGTGGAGCCGGTCCTTCAGGCTCTTGAGGATCCGTCGCTTGTCCTTGAGGGACTGGCACCCGTTGAGGTGCAGCTCCCAGGTTACGATCGCGACTACCACGTCAGGGTTCCCCTCGCTCAGCCGCCCTTCGTCTCGACCTGCGCCTGCGCCCGTATGGTGCCTGCGGAATCGGTGTCCTCCAGCGAGCGCGCGATCTGCTCGATGTGGTAGGCCTCCAGGATGTCCCCGACCTTGACGTCGTTGAAGTTCTCGACGCCGATACCGCACTCGAAGCCTTCCTTCACCTCCCGGACATCGTCCTTGAAGCGCTTGAGGCTGGCCATTTGGCCGTCGTAGATGACCACGCCGTCGCGGAGCACGCGGATGTTGGCACCGCGCCGTATCATCCCGTGGCGCACCGAGCAGCCGGCGATGGTGCCGACGCCGGAGATCTTGAAGGTCTGCAGCACCTCGGCTTCGCCCAGCACGATCTCCTTCTCCTCCGGTGCGAGCATGCCCTCCAGCGCCGCCTTGACGTCCTCCACCGCCTCGTAGATGACCCGGTAGGTGCGCAGGTCCACCTTTTCGCGCTCCGCCATCATGCGGGCGTTGGCGTCCGGTCGCACATTGAAGCCCACCACGACGGCATCGGAGGCCCTGGCGAGGATCACGTCGCTCTCGGTGATCGCGCCGACTCCGCGGTGGATCACCTCGACCCTGACCTCGTCGGTGGAGAGCTTCGCGAACGCATCGGCCAGCGCCTCGGCGGGACCGCCCTGGTCCGCCTTGATGATGATGTTGAGCGCCTGGATGGCCCCCTCTTCGATCTGCTTGGAGATCTCTTCCAGGGAGACGCCGCGCAGGCTCCGCCGGTGCGATGCTTCGCGGTCGAGCCGTTGGCGCTTCTGCGCTATTTCCCGGGCGTCGGCCTCTCTCGGCACGGCCATGAACGTGTCACCGGCCTGGGGTACGCCGTCGAATCCGAGGACCTGCACCGGAATCGAGGGACCGGCGGCTTCCACCCGCTGGCCTCGCTCGTCCATCAGTGCCCGGACACGGCCCGCCAGGTTCCCGCAGATGAAGTCGTGGCCCACCTGGATGGTGCCGTTCTCCACCAGCACGGTGGCCACCGGGCCCTTGCCGGGGTCGAGGGTGCCTTCCAGCACCGTCCCCCGCGCCAGGCGATCGGGGTTCGCCTTCTTGTCCTGCAGCTCCGCCTGCAGGAGGATCTTGTCCAGCAGCTCGTCCACGCCCTGCCCCGACTTGGCGGAGATCGCCTGGGCCATGGTGTCGCCGCCGTACTCCTCGGCCACCACGCCGTGCTGCAGCAGGCCCTGCTTCACCTTCTCGGCGTCCGCTGCCGGCAGATCGATCTTGTTGATCGCCACGACCATGGGCACGCCGGCGTTCTTGGCGTGGCTGATGGCCTCGACGGTCTGGGGCATCACCTGATCGTCGGCGGCCACCACCAGCACCACGATGTCGGTGATCTGGGCGCCCCGGGCACGCATGGCTGTGAAGGCTTCGTGGCCCGGGGTGTCGAGGAACGTCACCACCTTGCCGTTGGGCAGCTGGGCATGGTAGGCGCCGATGTGCTGCGTAATGCCCCCCGACTCGCCGGCGATGACGTTCGTGTTCCGGATGTAGTCCAGCAGCGAGGTCTTGCCGTGGTCCACGTGGCCCATGACGGTCACGACCGGCGGGCGGGAATGCAGATCCTCGGGCTGGTCGGCCTCTTCCTCCACGATGGCATCGGTCGGGACGTATTCCTCTTCCCGCTCGGCATTGAAGCCAAACGCGCCGGCGATGAGATCGATCTGATCGAAGTCGAGACGCTGGTTCACCGTGACCATCATCCCCAGCTCCTTGAAGCAGAAGGTGACGATCTCGGTGGGGTTCACATTGAGATTGCCGGCGAGCTCCGACACGGTGATGAACTCGGTGACCCGGACGAGGGTCCTCTCCCGTTCCTGCTCCTCGGCCCTTCGCTGCTCGGCGATCTCGCGCGCCGAGGGCTCGTCGTCCCGGCGCCGGGTGGTCTTCCTCGGAGCGGGCCCCTTGATCGAGGCGAGGGTGCGGGAGATGTTGGCGGCGACCGCCTCCTTGTCCACCTGCGAGCGCTTGCCCTTGCGGCGGCGCTTCTTGTCCCTGCGCCGCTCCTCGGCGATCTCTCCGGGGGCGGCAGACGCCACCGGGCGCGGGCCGGACGAGGCGACGGGCCTCAGGCGCGGCGGGGGGGCGACCCGCTCGACGCGCTTCGGCTTGGCCCGCCTCTTGGTCGGCTCCGCAGGGGCAGCCGGCGGCTCAGGATGCACCTCGAGCTCGGCGGGAGCCAGCTCCTCCTCCTCCACCGGGACCTCGGGCTCCGCCGGTGCCCCGGCCTCCACTGCCACCTCATCAAGGGGCTCGGCGGTCGTGCTGGCCTCAGCGGGCTCACGGAACAGTGCGGCGGCGCGCTCCTCGAGCGAGGGCTTCTCCTCGGCAGCGGGCTCCTCTGCCTCGATCACCGCAGCCGCCTCGGCCTCCGCCTGGGCGCGCGCCTCCTCATCGGCCTGGGCCCGGGCGGCGACCTCCGCTGCCGTGCGCCGCCTGCGGCGGGGTCGCGCCTCCGGCGCCGGGGCCTTTGCGGTCTTGGTGGCCTTCTTGCGGGTGGCCTTCTTGCGTCTCCCCGTGCCGCTCTTCGGCTCCGGTTGCGCGGCGCGGCGCTTCTCTCGCTCCCACCGCGTGCGGATGCGAGCTACCTGGCCCTCGTCCAGCCCCGAGAGGTGACTGCGCACGTGAACGCCCATGTCGGCGAGCAACTGGATCAGTTGCCCGCTCTCCATGCCGAACTCCGCCGCGAGATCATGGATCCGCGTCTTGCCCACTACGTCCTCCTCGCGTGCTTTCGCACCCGCCCGCCGAGGATGCCGGCGGTCAACTGCCGGTCGCGCACTCCGACCGACTGAACGCTACTCCGGCCCAGGCGACGTCCTAGCTGGCCGGCCGGAGGTCCCTCCAGCGTCTCAACACCCGTAGCCCTGGCGAGTCGCACTACCTTGTCGGCCGTGCGGGGACTGTGATCGACGGCCACCACCACCAGGTCGAGCTCGCCGCGCTGCAAAGCGGCGCGCACGCCACCGGTGCCCACGACCACATGTCCCGCCCGCATGCCGAGCCCCAGCAATCTGAGCTGCTCGTCGGTCATCACGCCGCCGGCTCGGAGTCCTCGGAGGATACCTCCTCCTTCTCCTTGGCCGCTGCTTCGGCCTCGGCCGCAATCGGTGTCGCCTCCGGCTCGGAGTCCTCGGAGGATGCCTCCTCCTTCTCCTTCGCCGCCGCTTCGGCCTCGGCCGCCATCGGTGTCGCCTCCGGCTCGGAGTCCTCGGAGGACGCCTCCTCCTTCTCCTTGGCGGCTTCGGCCTCGGCCTCGACGTTTTCCTCGGTGAGCTCAGTCAGGAACGCCATGAGGAAGTCGGCCTGGTCCCCCGTGATGCCCTCGATCTTGAGCACGTCGTCCCGCTCGAGATCCAGGATGTCCCGCAGTGATTTCTTCCCCGTTGCTTCGAGGGTCTCCACGAGGTCGAGTGGCATGCCCTTGAGCTCGTTCAGCAGCACGTCGGCCACGAGCTCATCCTCTGGCTCCAGGGGCGCGAACAGTGGTCCTTCCCCGCCCCGCTCCAGCCACTCGCGGCTCGAGTAGAGATCGATCTTCCAACCGGTGAGCTCCGACGCCAGCCGGACATTCTGCCCGTTCCTGCCGATGGCCAACGACAGCTGATCCTCGTCCACGATGGCTTGAATGGTCTTGGATTCCGGATCGGAGAACACCCGTGAGACCCGCGCCGGCGCCAGGGCCAGCTTGGCAAAGCGCTCCGGATCCGGGGACCACGGTACGATGTCGATCCGCTCCCCACCGAGCTCATTCACGACCGCCTGGACCCGGCTGCCCTTCATGCCAACGCAGGCGCCTACCGGATCGATGGAGTCGTCGCGGCTCACCACCGCGATCTTGGTGCGGGACGCGACCTCCCGCGCTGAGGCGCGGATCTCGACGATCGCCTGCTGGATCTCCGGGACCTCGAGCTTGAAGAGCGCCTGCACGAAATGCGGGTCGGCCCGCGAGAGAATGAGCCGCGGTCCTTTGGGCGTCTCCTCCAGGCGCTTGAGCACGGCCCGAATCGGGTCGCCCTGGTGGAAATGCTCGCGCGGGTTCTGCTCGCGGTACGGGATGATGGCCTCGGCTTCACGGAACTTGTTCAGCATGATCACGAGCCGCCCTCGCTCGATCTGCTGCACTTCTCCGGAGACCAACTCACTGACCTGGGGTCCGAACTCCTCGCGAATCCGCGCCCGTTCCCCTTCGCGAACTCGCTGGATGATGCGCTGCTTGGCAGCCTGCACGGCTAGGCGCCCGAAAGCCTCGAATGGAACCTCTTCCTCGAGCACGTCGCCCACCTGGAACTCGGGGTCCTCCCACTGCGCATCCTGCAGCGCGACCTGGGAGCTGGGATCCTCGACATCCTCGACCACGTCTTTCAGCACCGTCGTGTGGATCGTTCCCTTCAGATCGTCGACTTCGATCTCCGCCCTCACGTTGGGGCCGTAGCGCTTCACCAGGGCAGCGTGAATGCCGTCCCTGAGCAAGTCGACCAACTCCTCCCGATCGAGCTGCTTGGTGTTCGCCAGTTCCCGCAACGCGGTTATGATCTCGGCGGGAGTTGTCATCCGTACTCCTTTATCCCTCTCAGTGTCTCTTGCGCCGCGCCGCTGAGCGCTCGAGCGCAGTCCAGTCCACGACCAGCGTCGCTTCCCGCACATCGTCGAGCGCGACCGTGAGGTCCTCGCCACCGTCTGTGGGCCGCAGGATCACGGCGTCGGCATCTGGGACGACCCCGACGATCGTGGCCTTGAGACGGCGGCGCTCGTGCAACCGCACGTTCACGTCGCGGCCGGCGAATCGCTCCCAGTGCTCGCGCCACCGCACCGGGCGCTCGATGCCGGGCGATGAGACCTCCAGCGCGTAGCGCGGCCCCAGGACATCCGCCTCGTCCAGCCAGGCCTCGAGCACGCGGCTCACGGCGGCGCACTCCTCGATCGTGATGCCCTGTCCAGGTTCCGCATCGGGCCGGTCGACCCGCACCTGCAGCACCACCCGTCGGGGGGAGCCGCGCTGCCGCAGGTCCACCAGCTCGTAGCCCAGCTCCGCAACGCGGGCCCGGATCTCGGCTGTGAGTGCCGCTGTGTCGTCCATGCGTTCCAAAAAAAAGCGCGGGCCCACTACGCCCGCACCGTGTACCCGACAAATGTACAGCCTTGCGGCTATCCGCTCAAGGCGCGGCGACCCCCAGATAGGCCGCCATCCTCCCATCGGCACCGGCGGAGCGCCGGTGCGAGTAGAACCGACCGCCGTCATGGGCGGTGCACCAGGGGCTCACCGTCACGCGCGTCAGGTCCAGCGCTGCGGCCCGCACCCGCAGTACCTCCCTCAGATCCAGCCCGGCGGGGCCCGTGGCGCGGGTGCCGATGACGGCCTCCACGACCTCAGGTCCGACCTCGTAGCAGGATCCGCAAATACCTACACCGCAATGCATTATGAGGTCCGGTGGCGCGGCGCCGGCAACCTCACACATCGCATGAATCCCGGCCTCGAACACGCCGCAGGCGATGCCGCGCCATCCGGCGTGCAGCAGGCCCAGTGTGGCGGAGCGCGGCTCCAGCAGATAGACGGGCACGCAGTCGGCTACCGTGACGCTCAGGAGCAGGTCCCGGCGCTGCGTCACGTGGCCGTCCAGCCCCTCCAGGATCCGGAGCCCGGTGCCGGTCTCCTGGTGCACGGCGACGTCGCGTCCGTGTACCTGGCGGCTCACCACCACGCCGCGCCAGCCACCGACGAGAGCCGCCGGCAGGCCGTTCCAGCGTTCCCGGGTGGCGCCTGCAGGTGGCGCCGTCCGGAGCCCGTAGTCGCGCCCGTCGCCGGCGGCGGTGACTCCGGCGGCAATCCCGTAATCGTGGCGCCAGTCGGCCAATTCGTACCGCTCGACGCCGCTTCCTGTGATGAGTGATTCGCTGAGCGCCCCACCAGCGGTGTGGCTCACCGCCGTCCTTCCCACTCGGTGCGCTCGATGGTCGCTCCCAGCCCCCGGAGGCGGTCGTCGATGCGCTCGTACCCCCGGTCGATCTGACCGATGTTGTGGATGATGCTCTCTCCATCGGCGGCGAGGGCGGCCAGCAGCATGGCCATGCCGGCCCTAATATCGGGACTCTCTACCACCCCCCCGGTGAGCTGCGATGGACCGGAGATCACGACCCGATGGGGGTCGCACAGGAGGAGCCGCGCACCGAGGCCGACGAGCTTGTCTACGAAGAACAGGCGTGACTCGAACATCTTCTCGAAGACGAGGATCATGCCCTCGCACTGCGTCGCGACCACGACCGCAATGGACGTGAGATCTGCGGGGAACGCGGGCCAGGGGCCGTCCTCGATCTTGGGGACGTGGCCGCCCAGATCTGGCTTGATGCGGCGCTCCTGGTTGGTATCGACGATGAGGCTGTTTCCCTCGATGCGGGGCCGCACCCCGAGCCGGTCGAAATTGAGCAGGATGCTCCGCAGGTCGTCGGGTCGCGTATCCACGATCTCGATCTCTCCGTTGGTTACCGCCGCAAGCCCAATGAAGCTGCCGATCTCGACGTGGTCGGGGCCCACTTCCAGCGTGGCTCCCCGCAGTGCGTGGCCGCCCTCCACCATCAACACGTTCGTACCGATGCCGTCGATATGCGCGCCCATGGTGACGAGGGCTCGAGCCAGGTCCTGCACGTGGGGCTCGCACGCGGCGTTATGCAGCACGGTGAGGCCGCGGGCCCGGGTGGCTGCCATGAGGGCATTCTCGGTGGCTGTGACGGAAGGCTCGTCCAGGAAGATGTCCGCGCCGCTGAGCTCCTTCGCCTCTAGCTGGTAGTCGGTCCCCAGCTCCACGATCGCGCCGAGGAGCTCGAACGCGATGAAGTGCGTATCGAGGCGACGCCGGCCGATCACGTCGCCTCCCGGCGGCGGCAGGGTGACGCGGCCAAACCGGGCGAGCAGCGGGCCGGCGAAGAGGATCGAGGCTCGCATGGAGGCGCACAGGTCCGGATCGAGGCGCTTGGGCTGCAGTCCGGCGGGATCGACCGTGACGGTGTGGTCGCTCTCCCAGGCGATCTCGGCCCCCAGATCGGCGGCGAGCGCCAGCATCGTCTCGACGTCGCGGATCCGCGGCACGTTGGTGAGCCGGCTTGGCCCGTCGGCCAGGAGAGACGCTGCGATGATCGGCAGCGCCGCGTTCTTGTTGCCCGAGGGCCGCACGGTTCCCCTGAGGGGCTCTCCATCTTGCGGCGTACCATATGGTTCCCCCGCCCCCCGCGCAAGCGGCGTCGCTTGACACTCGCCTCGGTTGGGGGATTATCTTGGCGTTGCGCCCGTTTCCGAGCTTTGACACCGCGCCACGGCCTATGGAACTGCTCGTTTGCGTCATCAATCGTGAAGAGAAAGTCGACGAGATCCTGTCGGGATTTCTCGATCTGGGCGTGAAAGGGGCCACTGTGGTGGGCAGCGAGGGCATGGGCCGACTGGTGAGCCGCGGCGTTCCGGTCTTGGCCGGCCTGCAGGAGCTGCTGTCAGGATCCCGCCCCAACAACACGACGATCTTCTCGGTGATCGAAACCAAGGAGAAGGCCGAGGCCGCCGTGCGGCTGATCGAGCGGATCGCGGGGGATCTGGACGACCCGGGCAGCGGCATCGTGTTCACCGTTCCCGTGACCAGGACGGTAGGGCTCGCGCGGGATCTGGGCACGCCCCCCGACTGAGCTCGGTGGTGTCCTAGGTCACGGTGGATCGGCGCCCAGCCCTTAGGGTGATTACCTTGCGGGAACGTTTGCGGCGGTGTGGGCTCCACCGCGGGCACGCGGGCTGGCGGCCGCGGGAAATGGAGTTCCGCCGGAGGAGGAGAGACGCATGGCGTGGGCGGAGG
Organism: Gemmatimonadota bacterium; assembly: GCA_039591655.1. GTDB lineage: Bacteria > Gemmatimonadota > Gemmatimonadetes > Gemmatimonadales > GWC2-71-9 > WVYX01. The sequence goes on along the minus strand of JBDHDE010000033.1, from coordinate 27,973 downwards.
TAGTCACAGCCATATCGACGGCGGTCATCGCCTTCGTGATGCTCCTGGTGGGCGTGGGCCTGCTGCTGGTGCTGAGGGAGATCCGGGGGGTCCGGGGCGTCGTGCAACGTGCTTCAGACAATCTGCAGCGTGACGCGCAGCCGGTGATTCAGTCGGTCCGCAAGGCGGTGGAGGACGCCACTGGAGTCGTCGGCGCCCTGCGGGACGAGGCAGACGGGTTCGTGGGTAGCGTGCACGACGTGCGCGTCCGGGTGAACGATCTCGTGCTGCGGGTCGAGGAGCGGCTGCAGGATCTGGATGCGTTGGTGGATGTCCTGCAGTACGAGGTGGAAGAGACCGCGCTGGACGTCGCTGCTGCCCTCCGCACGACGCGGCGCGGGGCAACGGTCTTTCGCGCGATGAAGCGGGCGTTTCTCCGCCGGGGCCGCTAGCGGGTGAGTCTGCGGCAGTTCACAATCGCGGCGGCGATGGCCCTCCTCGCCCTCGTTCTGTGGCCGTCCGTCGCCCAGGCGTGGACGCCGGGAACGCACATCTTCCTGGGCGAGTCGGTGCTTGCCAACCTCGCACAGCTTCCGGCGGCGGTGGCCGGGCTGCTGCGGGCCTACCCATACGACTTCCTCTACGGCAGCATCGCCGCCGATACCTCGATCGCCAAGAAGTACGCGCCGGTGGGACGGCACTGTCACTCGTGGCACGTGGGTCGGGAGATCGTGGACCGTGCCGATACCGATGCCCTTCGTGTATTCGGCCTCGGGTATCTGGCCCACCTCGCAGCGGACGCGGTGGCACACAACTACTACGTGCCACGCCAGTTGGTGGTGACCTCCTCCACGATCGCCCTGGGGCACTCGTACTGGGAGAGCCGGTTCGAGACGCACGTCGGTGAGCACTACGCCCGCACCGCCATGGACGTGATCCGTCTGGATCATACGAATGCCGACACGCACCTGGATCGCATCCTCGCGCCTACCATCTTCTCCGTGCGCACCAGCCGCAGGCTGTTTCGTGGTATGGTGGGCATCACCGAGACACAGAGCTGGCAGCGGGCGTTCCAGATCATCGCGGAGAAGAGTCGGTGGGATCTGAGCGACAACATGGTGGAGCACCATATGGCGATCAGCTTTCAGCTGATCATGGAACTCCTGGGCGAGGCCGAGGGGATGGGACGCAAGCTTGATCCGTCGGGCGAGGCATCGCTCAACCTGGCCAAGCGCATGCGGCTGGACGTGGTGCGGAGTCGGATACCCGCCGACCGCGACTCCTTGAGCCTCCTGGCCGATGACCACTTTGGCTTGCCGCGCTACGAGCTGGGATTCTGGGACGCTTCCTCCGCACAGCGGCCTTGGCGTGACCGCAAGCGGAATGGGGGAAGGCTCCGGACCGCTAGCTGACCGCGGGGGCCGTTGCTACGCGCCCTCCAACGCGCGTTCCAGCCCGGCGTACGCCACGAGAAGTTGCTTGGTCCCCACCTCATCGTCGTCGAACTCGACCGTCACCTTGAGGCTGCGGCCCTGCCCGGAGAGCTCCCGGATCACCCCCGTGCCGAACCGACGGTGGAATACCCGCTCGCCCTTCACGTAGCGCGGCGCATCCTGCGACTCGAGGATCTCGTCGGCCTCATCCAGCGATACCCACTCGGCGGCCGGCTGCGGGCGGGAATACCATTCCCCGCCGAACAACCCGCTGGTGCGCCGCTCCTCCACTACCTCCGGTGGCAGGGCATCCAGGAAGCGCGACGCTGTCCCCGGCATCAGTTGGCCGCCCCGGCGCCGCGCGCGGGCCCAGCTCGCGTACGCTCGGTCCTGTGCGCGCGTGAGCGCGACGTAGGCGAGGCGTCGCTCCTCCTCGAGGCCCTCTGCGGTGTCCAATGCGCGGCTCAACGGGAATAGGCCGTCCTCCATTCCCGCGAGGAGCACCACGGGCCACTCGAGACCCTTGGCCGTGTGCACCGTCATGAGGGTGATGCCTTCCGCGTCCCCGGAGGTGGACTCGTCGGGTGACGCGAGGGCGGTGCGCTGGAGGAATTGCTCCACCAGCGATGAGGATTCGTCGGGGTCGACCTCCTCCGACCACTCGGCGGCTGCGGCCACGAGCTCGCGCACGTTCTCCATGCGCTCGATGCCCTCGACGCCTTCCTCCTGCAGGCAGGCCTCGTATTCCGTCGCCTCGATGATGTCCTCCAGCATCCCCGCCGGCGTGGCCTCGGCGCGCCGGTCTCGCAGACGCTCGATCAGGGAGGCGAAGTCCCGAAGGCCTTCCTTGGCGTGTGGTCTCAGCTCCATGACCCGGTCGGCGATGGCGGCGACACTCAGCAGGGGCTTCTGCCACTGCGCGGCCGCCTCTTGCAGCGTGCGTAGGCTCGCTATGCCGATGCCGCGCCGCGGAACCTGGACTGCGCGCAGGAACGCCTCGTTGTCCGCCGGGTTGGCGACGAGCCGCAAGTAGGCCAGGATGTCCTTCACCTCCCGGCGGTCGTAGAACGCCACCGCGCCGACTACCCGATGGGGGATCGCGGCCCGTCGGAATGCCTCCTCGAAGGCGCGGGACTGTGCGTTGGTCCGGTACAGCACCGCCAAATCAGCGTACGCGTGAAGGTCGGCGGCGGCCCGCTCGCGAAACTCGCGGGCGGCCCACTCGGCTTCGTCACGTTCGTCGGCCGCGGCCACGACGACGACGGCGTCACCGCCGGCCCGCGTCGTGTAGAGCGTCTTGCCGAGGCGCTGCTCGTTCTCCGCGATGACGCCGTTGGCGGCGCTGAGGATCACCTGGGTGGATCGATAGTTCTCTTCGAGGCGCACGAGCTCGGCGTCGGGGAAATCGTGCTGGAAGTCGACCATGTTGCGGATGTCCGCTCCGCGCCAGCTGTAGATGGATTGGTCATCGTCTCCCACGACGCAGATGTCGCGATGCTGCGCCGCCAGCTGGCGCACCAGGAGGTACTGCGCGCGGTTGGTGTCCTGGAACTCGTCCACGAGGACCGAGTCGAAGCGGCCTTGGTAGTAGGACAGTCGCTCCGGGTGCTCCCGGAAGAGCGTCAACGGATGGAGCAGGAGGTCGTCGAAGTCCATGGCGTTGGCCAGCGCCAGGGCACGCTCGAGCTCGTGATACATCTCCGCCGCAACCCTGCTGAAGCGGTCCTCGGCCGCCGCCCCCAGCTCCTCGGCGGTGACCATGCGGTTCTTCGCACCGGAGATGACGGACTGGATCTGGCGGGGCGGATAGCTGCGCGGCGCGTACCCCGCTCGCTCCAGCAGCCGCTTGATCAGCGCGAGCCGATCGTCCTCGTCATAGATGGTGAACTGCGGCGTGAAGCCGATCCTGGCCGCCTCGCGGCGGAGCAGCCTGGCGCAGAGCGAGTGGAAGGTTCCGATCCACAGTCCGGCGGGCTCGCGTTCCAGGAGGGCGGCGACGCGGCGCCTCATCTCGCCGGCGGCTCGGTTGGTGAAGGTGGCAGCCAGGACACGCTCGGGGCGTACGCCGTGAGCGCTGATGAGATGCGCGATGCGGGCCGTGAGCACCCGGGTCTTCCCCGACCCGGCGCCCGCCAGGACCATCAGCGGCCCATCGCGGTACTCGACCCCCCGACGCTGCTCCGGATTGAGAGCGAGGTCAATCATCGTCGGGGCCGACGGCGGAGACGGGAAGATCCGCCACGAACACGGCACCCTCCGACGTCTGCTCGATCCCCAGGCGGCCCCGGTGAACGTCTTCCACGATGCGCTGAGCGAGCGCCAGGCCGATGCCCCATCCCCCCGACTTCGTCGACACCCCGGGCTCAAACAGGGTGGCACGGACGTCCGCCGGGATCCCAGGACCGTCGTCGGCCACCTTTACTCGGGCGAAGTTGCCTTCGTCCCACACTGTCAGGTCGATCTTGCCGCCGCGGCCGCTCAGAGCGTCCACTGCGTTGCGCACCAGTGCCTCGAGCGCCCACTCGACGAGCACGGCGTCTCCCCGGATCATGGGGCCGGCGCGCGGGGCGTCCACGCAGAGCTTGATGGGGTGTGAGCGTCGCGGCAGACGCGGCTCGAAGTAGCCGGCCACGCGCTCGGCCATCGCGCCCAGGGCGATATGGTCCCGCCGTGCTGGCCGGCCGATGCGCTCGAAGCGTTGTGCCACGCGGTGGAGCCGCTCCAGATCGGCCCTCAGGTGCGCGGCGATCTGGGGTGGGGGCGAGGTCCCGTCGGTGAGCCTGTCCACCCAGGCGCCGGCGCTCATTAGCGGCGTACCGAGCTGGTGCGCCGACTCCCGCGCCATGGCTACCCAGAGGCGGTCGCGGTGGCGGCTCACGGCGCTGCGGTAGGCCCAGATGCCGATGGCGAGGGCGGCGGCCAGCACCGCGAACTGGATGATCGTGAGACGCGCCAGACGGCGAGCCGCCGGGACCGCCCCGAAATGCAGCACTCCCACCCCCGGCACGACGATGGGATCGTTCGCGCGATCCAAGTCGTGAATGATGTCGCGCAAGACCGCTTCGTCGGGTCGTACGGCGGTGGGCAAGTTGGCCACCGCCGTGGGTCGGCCCGCGGTGTCGGTCACAACCAGCGGAATGCCGGTGGCACGGATCTCAGCGACGAGAGCGAAGATCGTCTCGGTGGCGGCGCCCGGATCGGGATCGGCGAGCGCCGGGATGACCCTGGCGTAGATCTGCGATGCCTGGCGCGCTTCCTCGCGGAGGTGATTCATCAGCGCCCACGCCTGCCACAGCGAGATGGCTACGAGCACGATGACGAGCCCGAGCACAATCTCGGGTGCGGCCCGTCTCAGCCAGCCGACGATCCTGCGGGTGTTCACGGGGGGCTCAGGCGCTCCGTTCCCAGGTAGGGAGCCAGGGCGTCCGGGATCCTGACGCTACCGTCTTCCTCCTGGTTGTTCTCCAACAAGGCGATGATGGTGCGCGGCAAGGCGACGCCCGAAGCATTGAGTGTGTGCACGAACTCGGGCTTCGCGTCGGGGCGTGGCCGGAAACGAATGTTGGCCCGCCGGGCCTGGAAATCGGTGAAGCTGGAGGAGCTCGACGCCTCCAGCCACTTCTCGACCCCGGCGGCCCACACTTCGAGGTCGTAGGTCTTGGCACTGGCGAAGCCCACATCCCCGGCTGCCAACAGCACTACCCGGTAGGGCAGCTCCAGCCGTTGGAGCACGGCTTCGGCGTGGGCCGTGAGCCGCTCGTGCTCGTTGGGTGACTCCTCGGGTGCGGAGAACCGCACCAACTCCACCTTGTCGAACTGGTGCACCCGGATCAGCCCTCGGGTGTCCTTGCCATGGGCGCCCGCTTCGCGGCGGAAGCAAGGGCTATAGGCCACGTAGCCCCTGGGAAGGTCCTCGGCCCGGAGGATCTCACCTTGGTGCAGGTTCGTGACGGGTACCTCCGCCGTCGGGATCAGATAGAGACCGTCCTCGGTCACGTACATGACGTTCTCGAGGTCGGGAATCTGACCGGTTCCTTGGGCCGCGTCCCGCGACACCAGGTACGGCGGTGCAACCTCGACGTAGTCGTGCTCTGCGGTGTGCAGATCCACCATGAAGGACACCAGGGCGCGCACGAGGCGCGCCCCCTGCCCGGTGAACAGGGGGAACCCGCTGCCGGCGATCCGCGCGCCCCGTGCCAGGTCGAGAATGCCGAGGGCCTCACCGACCTCCCAATGCGGCTTGGGGGCGAACGCGAACTGGGGAGGCTCCCCCCAGCTCCGCAGGGTCTCGTTGGCCGATGCGTCACCCTCGGGGAGCTCGGGCAGCGGCAGGTTGGGGAGCATGAGCAGCTGCGCCTCGAGCTCGTCGTCCACTGCGCGGACCTGCGCGTCGCGATCCTTGATCGTATCGCTCAGCGTCTTGAGCTGGGAGATGAGCTCGGAGGCGTCCGCCTTCTCCCGCTTGAGGTGCGCCACCTCCTCGGAGGCACGGTTCCGCTCGGCCTTGAGCTTCTCGGTTCGCTGCAGCAGCTCGCGCCGCCGCGTGTCGAGGCGCCGAGCCGTGTCGAGTGCACCCGAGAGATCTCCGCCGCGGCGCGCTAGCGCCGCCCGAACCATGTCGGGCGATTCGCGTATGAGGCGGATGTCGATCACGTCAGGACGTTGGCAGTCCGGGCTGTAACCCTCGGTACCCGCAGTTGCGGTCGACTAGCAGCTCGAGCGTCATCGTGCGCGCCTCGGTGTCTACCTCCAAGACGTGGAACTTCCCGTAGCGAGGCAACGAGCCCAAATCGCACGACAGGTCAGACGAACGGGAGCGCCCAACGAAGTTGGTTCCCACCGTCACGGAGACCGGGCTGTCGGTGACGTAGTCCTCCAAGGGCGCGGTCTCGATCGCGTCGAAGGAAAGTGCGGAGACCAGGATGCCCGCCTCGCTGGGCACCCCCAGCACGGTCGCGGGGGTGAGGAAAGCGTTGCCGCTGGGATCCAGCTCGAACGCGAAGTCGAAAGCAGGGGTGAGGTCCGTCCGCACGCGCACCGCATCCACGATGTCGTAAGCGCTGGGCTCGCCAATTGGCGTGTTGTGAAGTGCAAACAGCGTAGCCGTGTCCACCTCATTTGCGAAGACGGGGTCCGGTAGGTTGACGTCTTCGCCGCAGGCTGCCGCAGCGAGGAACGCGGCCGCCGCTGCGACGCCCAAGCGAAACCGTGACAACGATATAGCAGGCATGAGAGACCGCCGAACAGTACTGAGCCCCGAACACCCGGTCAAGCCGCGATACTCGCTTGACTTCACTGTAGTGCCCCTCTACCTTGGCGCGCATGCCGACCATCCGGGACGTCGTGCAGGCGCTCGCACACCGTGACGGTGTGGATGCAGTGATCGTCCTGGGCCGCGATGGCCTCACCATCGATTCACGAGCGGGTGACGGCCTAGACCCAGATGGACTCGCCGCGCTGGTGCCCGCGGTCGTGAGTGCCTGCAACCGTCTGGGATCGGCCGCCGAGCGCGGCGACTTCGGCACGGGCGTGGTCGAGTTCGCGCAGGGGATCGCGTTGGTCACCGAGCTCACGCCGGAAACGCTCCTCGCGATGTTCTTCAGGCCCGGCACCAACATCGGCGGTCTGCTCTATGAGCTGCAGCGCCACCGGGCAGCCATCGCCGATCTCCTCTAGCCCGCTCCTTCACTCCCCCAGCGTCCGGCCGCGATGAGTCGATGGGCAACGGTGTTGGCGGGCGGGTCCGGAACGCGGTTCTGGCCCCTGTCGACCCCCAACAGGCCGAAGCAGTTCCTGCCGCTCTCCGGAGATCGCCCTCTGCTGGAAGAGGCGGTCCACCGGTTGCGGAGACTCCTGCCGCCGGAGCGGGTGGTCGTGGTGACGGGAGCCGGGCTCGTCGCCCAAACCCGCGCCCTCCTAACCGACGTCCCGGGAGAAAACGTGCTGGGGGAGCCGCAGGCGGCCTCCACCGCACCCGCGTTGACCTGGGCGACGGCGGCGGTGCAGGAGCGGGATCCCGATGCTTCCGTTCTCTCGCTCCATGCCGATTGGCACGTGGGAGACGAAGAGGCGTTCTGCCTTGCGGCGGCACGGGCGCTGGAGGTCGCTGAGCGCCACGACGTTCTCGTCACGGTGGGGATAGTGCCGAGCCGTCCGGAAACGGGATACGGCTACATCGAGCCGGGGGACGAGCTCGAGGGTGATGCGCGCCGGGTGCGCCGCTTCATCGAGAAGCCCGACGCCGCACGCGCCGGCGAGCTCATCGCCGCCGGCGCCTTGTGGAACAGCGGGCTGTTCGCCTGGACGGCGAGCCGCTTCGCAGCGGAGACCGAAGCCCACGCGCCGGAGATCGCGCCCCACCTACCGCGGCTGGCGGCAGGCGATGTCGCAGGCTTCTTCGCCGCGGTTACCCCAATCGCCGTGGACGTTTCCCACTTCGAGCGGAGCGATTGCGTGGCCGTTGTCCCCGGCAACTTCCCATGGGACGACGTCGGCACCTGGGGCGCCCTGGCGCGAGTGCGCGAGCCCGACGATGGCGGTAACGTCACCGTGGGTACAGCGGTGGCTCGCGACTCCCGGCGCTGCGTTCTGTGGGCGGACGATGGCGCGGTCGTCGCCGACGGAGTCACCGACCTCGTGATCGTGCGGGCAAGGGGCGTGACTCTGGTGACTACCCGCGAGCGGGCGGCGCAACTGAAGGCGCTGCTGGAAGACCTACCCGCCGAACTCAGAGACCTTCCGTCATGACGGATCTGTATCTCCTCGACCCGGCAGCGTCGCCGGCATGGTTCCCCTTCGCCGACTGTCGGCCGATCTCCGAGCTTCGGGCGGGCGCATGGCTCATTCGGGAGCGCTGGGAGGCGATCGCCGACGGCGAGACACGGGCCGTGTTCGGCCCGGAGCACCTCTGGGAGTACGTTGAGGACGGGGTACCGCCCGTCGCGGCGGCGACGGCGGTAGATGGTCCCGCGCTCATCGGATACAGCGCCTTCGCCCCGGCGGGCGTTCGCCCGGAGCTCCCCGACACAGTGGCACGATTGGTCAACGACGGCGTCACCGTGGGCTGGTGGGTGCCTGAAGGGGAGCGGTGGGAGCCCGATGGGGAGGCGGAGGCCGAGCTGCCCATTGACGGCATGGTGCTCCACGGCGCCTATGACCTGATCACCGCCCTGGAGCACCTGCTGGTCGCCGATGCGGCGGACTTCACGCATGAACCTGGCGATGCCCTCCCCGAGGGATCCGTGGTGATAGGGGACCCTACGGATGTCGTCATCCTCGGCGCCGCAGTGGAGCCGGGGGTCGTGTTCGACGTCCGCGGGGGTGCCGTCGTGATCGAGCAGCACACCCACGTGAGAGGCGGGACGCGGTTCGAGGGACCGGTGTACGTGGGTCCCGGGTGCGAGATCCTCGGCGGCTTCGTGAAGCGATGCAGTATCGGGCCCCGCTGCAGGGTCCGGGGCGAGATCGCGGGTAGCGTGCTCCTGGGCTACGCCAACAAGGCGCATGACGGGTTCGTGGGACACTCCGTCGTGGGCCGTTGGGTCAACCTCGGGGCGGGTACCACGACGTCCGATCTCAAGAACACCTATGGTGTCATCCGACTCGAGGTGGCCGGTGAGCGCTTGGAGACGGGGCTGCAGAACCTCGGTACGCTGTTCGGGGACCATGCCAAGATCGCCATAGGCACGCTGCTGGAGACCGGCACGGTGGTGGGTGCCGGTGCCAACGTCTTCGGGGTCACCCGTCCCCCGAAGTACATCCGCCCGTTCGCCTGGGGCGTGGACCGGGAGACGATGAGCCGCGACGGATTCCTCACAGTTGCGACCCGTGTCATGCCGCGGCGCCAGGTGGGCGTCACCGACGGGGTGCGAGCGACCCTGGGTCGTATCTACGATCAAGCCACCCGATGAGGGTGGCGGTTCTCGGCTCGGGGAGCCGCGGTAACGCGATCCTGCTTGCCTCCGGCGACACAGTGATAATGGTGGATGCCGGGTTCGGGGTTCGCGGCCTCGAGCGGCGGGCCCGCTCCGCCGGCTTCGACCTGCGACGGCTCGAGGCTATCGTCCTCACCCACGAGCACGGCGATCACGCCCGGGGAGCGGCCCGGACCGCGCATCGTGCGGCCTGCCCCATCTACGGCTCGGCCGGGACGCTCGCCGCGTTGGAAAGCTGCCTCGGCGAGGTGCCCGCCCGGGCGCTGGCGAGCCACGAGCGCACACGGATCGGCGCCCTCACGGTCACGGCTTGCCACACCAGTCATGACGCTGCTGAGCCCCTCGCCCTCATGGTGGCCGAACCCAGTAGCGGCCAACGGGTGGGCATCGCGTACGATCTGGGGCGTCCCACCGCACAGGTGCGCTACCTGCTGCGCGACGCCACGGCGCTCATCCTCGAAGCCAACCACGACGACGTCCTGCTGCGAGCGGGTCCCTACCCTGCCCACGTCCGCCAGCGTATTGCGGGGCCGGGAGGCCACCTCTCGAATCGCGAGAGCGCCGAGCTGCTGGTCGAGCTGCTCCATCCGGGGCTTCACACGGTGGTGCTCGCGCACCTCAGCGATCGCTGCAACCGTCCCGAGCTGGCTCTGGCGACGGCACGCTGCGCGCTGGAGGGGCGAGGGTATCGAGGCAGGGTCCTGGTGGCGCCGCAGGAGGAGCCGCTCCCGCCGTTCGAGTTGGCGGAGGAGCAGTACGCCTTCGGGTTGGATTAGCCCTCGGGAAGCGGGTCGTCCTCCCCGAGCTGGGTGACCTGGGGCTCCCACTCGCGCATCATGCGCGTGAACGCGTGGGCGATTTCCCCGTCGAACTCGTACCCCGATCGCTCCTCGATGTAGGCGAGGACCTTGTCTGCCGGCCAGGCGTCCCGGTAGGGCCGGTCGGTGCGCAGCGCATCGTACACGTCGCAGACATGTACGAGGTTGCTCGCCTTGTGACAGTCGCGCTTGAAGTGGAGCGTCGGGTAGCCTTCTCCGTTGAGCATGATGTGGTGCTCGTAGGCCACGACTGCGGCGAGATCGAGATCCGGCTCCGAGGTGATGATGATGCGCGCTCCCTCGACCGGGTGGGCCCGCATGATGGCCCGTTCCTCGGCGGTGAACTTGCCGCGCTTGTTGAGGACCTCGAGGGGGATCTTCACCTTACCGATGTCGTGCATCAGCCCCGCGACGCCGAACGCCCGTACGTCGCGCGCTCCCATTCCGATCCATTCGGCCAGAGCCATGGTGAGCGTGCAGACGTTCACCGAGTGCGTGGTGGTGTACTCGTCGAACTGCCGGATCTTGAGCAGCGGCAACATCATCTGCTGGTCGCCGTGCATCGCGACCGTGAGCGCCCGCACCACGGCTTCCGCCTCGGCCAGGGGAAGATCGTTGTGGGAGGAGACCTCCTTGTGGATCCAGCGGACCGCCTCGGCCTCATCCCGCAGCGTGTAGGAGATCGTCGCGGTCTTGACCTCCTCCAGCTCCTTCTGATCCTCGCCCTTCACCCCTACGATGCCGAACTTGATGCCGCTGGGCCGCATCTGGCGTGCCTCGGCGGTGTCGATGGCCTGGTGGGTGATCCGGGCCAACACCTCGTCCAGGAACTCCTCGAGCTCGTCGTGGGTCGCGGTCTCGTCGAACTGAATCCGCTGGATCCCGAGGTCCGCGAGCTTCCGGCACCACTCCCAGTCCCGCAGCTCCCGCAGCGGGTGATCCCCGAAGATGACCTCGTCGCCGAGGAACGAGAACAGGGGACGCTTCTCGTGCTTGAGGAGCTCCTGGAGGTGCTCGTAGAGGGCGTCCAGCGCCTTGAGCCTGGTCGTGTGTCCGGCGGGGTACAGCGCCAAGGCTGAGAGCGCCTGCGCCAGGGCGTTCAGGAACCGCACGGCCTCGGTCACTGCACCTCCTCCGACGTCCCTGAGACCGGGGTCTCTGTGGCCGGCGGTTCCGTGGCCGGAGTCTCCGTCGCGGTGTCTGCCGCTGCCCGCACAATCTCCAGGTCGCGGGACTTGAGGGCCGCTGCCAGGGCGCGCTGCGCGCTCGGGGCAGCGGCGTGCCGCACCAGCGCCGTGAGAGCCGCCAGGTATTCGGGCGTCTTGGGCGGCAGCTTCGACCAGAAGAGGAACTTCCGCCGCGGTTCCGCCAACGTGAGGAGCGTGCGCAGAGCGAGCGGGTGCCTCGTGCTGCCGAGCACCCGGACGGCGGTCGCTCTCAGGCCGGTGTCCTTGGCCTCGGTCGCACGAGAGGTGACCAGGGAGACGGCCGAGTCGGGACAGGCCTCCTGCGCTCCCGCCAATCCCATCCGCACGATGCGCTCATCCGGGTCGGCGAGCGCCACGCAGATGGCGCGCTCGCGGCCCGCCGGGTCGTGGAGCACGAGTCGGATTGCCTCCGACCGGACCAGGGAGTCGGCGTTCCGCATGTAGTCCGCGGGGTTGAAACCGGCCGGCGCCTCCGGCAGGTGCCCGATGATGGTGAGCATGTTGCGCACGACATGCGGGCGTGAGTCCTCTATCCGCTCCATCGCCAACGGCCCCACCTCCGAGCCCAGGCGCACGATCCGATTGATCAACAACTGGCGGTCGTGACCCGAATCGACCTGGGCGAGCGCATCCAGCATGGGCTCGGCGGCGGAGAGGCCGACCTTCGGCAACATGAGGTCCAGGAGCTCCTCGTCGATCGGCTCGGTGGTGGCGACCCGTCCGACGTTCTCGGCCGTGGCGGCGTGCTGCCAAACGCCGTCGGTCACCTGGGGAGCCCCCTCGGCGTGCAGCGTATCCAGCACCCACTTGAGCTTCCCCTGCTCCGTCAGCTCGTCCACCGCCCGCTTCACCTGCTCGCCCATGGCGTCGGTCTCCACGGCCATCTTGAACACCCGCTCGGCCTCAGGCCGGTAGCGTTGCTCCGGGGAGACCGCATAGACCGACTCGGCCGACGTCATGCGCTGGAGGGCCTCCGCGTAGCCGTCGGGGTTCGGGTCGCTGAGCGACCAGCCCTGGATCATGGCGGCCATTTGGTCCCGCAGCGTGGACTCGGCCTCCAGCTTCCGCTTGCCCCTTCCCGACTCGGCGTGCTGGGCGAGCTTCTGGAACATGCGCAGCAGCGAGTGGGACATCTGCTTCTGCTCGGTATTGGCCGCGGCGGTGAGCAGGTCGATCATGGCATCGGCCGCCATCCCCTCGGACGCGTTCAGCATGAACTGGCGGCGCTGCGGCCGGTCGCCACCCATGTCCACCAGGCTCTCGAGCGTGCCCGAATCGAGACCTTTGACTAGCTTCTGCATCCGCTTCTTGAGCTCGACCGCCTCGCGCCCCTTGGCCGAGCGCAGCTCCTCGGCGATCTGCAGCATGTAACCCACGATGACCTGGTCGTAAGCCGCGGTCCGCTCGTGCTCCACGATGGCCTTGGCCACCGAGTCCGGATCACTATCGAGCGACTCGTCGCTCTCGTCCAAGGCGACGGCGGCGAGAGCGGCCCGGGCGAGCCCCACCCACAGCTGGGCCGCCCGGGTGCGCGCCTCATCGCTCTCCTCACCCTCCGGTCGCTCCTCTTCGATCAGGTCCAGCCGGTCGTAGTGGAGCGGGAACATCTGGAGGTGCGGCCACGCCGTCAGCTGCTCCGGCGGTCCCATGCCGAGAGCCGCTCCCGTGCGGTCGGCGTCGGTTGCCAACAGGCGTAGCACCTCACGGAGCTCTTCGGTCTCCACGCCACGGCGGAAGGCGAGGGCTCCCAGATGGTGGCGATGCAGCCGGGCTGCGAGGTCGGCCAGCACGGGGTTCTTGGGATCGGTGGCCACCCCCTCGATCACGAGTTGGTCTCGGGCCACTCCCAGGGAGAGACTGCCGCGGTTGGCCAGCAGCGGCTCGATGCGAAAGATGACGCGGTCGGCGGCCGGCTGGAGCGAGGGGTGGCCGCTGGGATACATCGCGTGCTTGTTCAGCGCGATGGAGAACTCGATGAGGAAGTCCGCCAGGTCGCGCGACAGAGTGGCGCGCTCGGCCTGCTCTTGCGGGGGGGTCGCTGGTGATTCGGTCATCCGTATGTGCTCGGCGTGCGGGGCTGGCGGCTCAGGGCAGTCCCGCGGTGCCCGGCTCCATGGGTGGCGGCGGCGGGACCTCCACGCCCTCGGGACGCGGCGTCGGCGGACCGACGCGCTCGAGGTCGTAGGGCTCTTCCAGATCCCCGCCCGAGAGGGTGAGGGTCCGACCGCGGCGTTTGAAGTTGTAGCCGATCCATTCGTCGCCGAACGCCAGAAAGACGGTGTCCGCGACGAGACGCCACCGAATGGTCTCCTCTCCGAAGCTCGCCGACGAGTCAGGCCGCACCACCACGGTCTCCGGTCCGTCGGGAGTGTCCACTTGCCAAGTGCCGGTAATGTCCGCCAGGTTCTCGCTGGGATTGGCCTGAGCGAGAGCAGTTGGCGGCGCCGCGAGCAGCGCCGTGCTTGCGATCGCGAGAGAGAAAGTCCTCATAATCCGAAAGTAAGAATGAGCCAGCAGGTGCGCCACATGCCGTGGCGCCGGTCACACCCCATACCCCGATAGGAGACCTACGATGCGGCCGGTGATCCCCGTATTCCTGGTGCTCCTGGCTGCGCCGGCGGCGGCGCAGCAGGTGCAGCCGCTCCGTCCTTTCCATACCTATTCGATCGTTGCCGTCGACTCGGCAACCGGTGAGATCGGTGCGGCCGTGCAGTCGCACTGGTTCAGCGTGGGTTCCATCGTGACATGGGCCGAGCCCGGCGTCGGCGCCGTGGCCACGCAGTCCTTCGTGAACCCGGCGTACGGGCCTCGCGGCCTCTATCTCATGGGGAGCGGCGTGCCCGCGCCGGAGGCTCTGGCGGCGCTGCTGCGCGCCGATCCCGACAGCCAGGTGCGTCAGGTGGCGATGATCGACGCCGCCGGGCGGGCGGCGGCGCACACTGGATCACGGAACATCCCGGCCGCGGGCAACCACGTGGCCCGGTGGTACTCGGTCCAGGCCAACCTGATGCGCAGCGAAGCAGTCTGGCCCGCCATGGCCCGGGCGTTCGAATCCACTCCCGGCGATCTGGCCGAGCGCCTGCTCGCAGCCATGGAGGCCGCCGAGGCGGAAGGGGGCGACATCCGTGGCAAGCAGTCGGCGGCTCTGGTCGTCGTGAGCGGCGACCGCAACGCCCCATCCTGGGAGAAGCTCTACGACCTGCGGGTGGAGGACTCCCCCGATCCGCTGGGGGAGCTGCGGCGGCTGCTCCAGGTCGCCCGCGCCTACCGGGCTGCCACCGATGGCGACAACTACCTCACCGCCGGCAACGTGGACTCGGCCCTGGCTGCCTACGGGCGGGCTGCGGCCCTCCTGTCGGACGAGGCGACGAACGGCGAGCTCGTCTACTGGCAGGCCGTGACGCTGGCGGATCTGGGCCAGGTGGACGAGGCGATTCCGTTGTTCAGGCGGGCCTTCGCTCAGGACGAGAGCTGGATCGAGCTGCTCTGGCGGCTCCCGAAGGTGGGGCTCTTTGGCGCGGACTCCACAACGATCGCATCGATCGTGCGGCGGGCGCAGTAGCGTGGCGCTCGTGCACTCAGTGCGCCCCCAAGAGAGAACGCCCCGGCACTGCCGGGGCGTCTCGTTCCTGCGTAACAGCCAACTGAGCTACTAGTACATCCCGCCCATGCCGCCGCCGGGCGGCATCGGGGGCATCTTCTCCTCTTCCTTCTTCTCGACCACTACACACTCGGTGGTGAGCAGCAGGCTCGCTACCGACGCGGCGTTCTGCAGCGCGGTGCGCGTGACCTTGGTCGGGTCGATCACGCCGGCCGCCACGAGATCCTCGTACGTGTCGGTCTGGGCGTTGTACCCGAAGTTCTTCTCCTTCTTGGTCTTGATCTTGTCGACCACGATCGAGCCCTCGACACCCGCATTGCTCGCGATGATGCGGGTGGGCTCCTCCAGCGCGCGGAGAACGATGTTCATTCCCACCTGCTCGTCGGGATTGTCTGCGGTCAGCTTGGCCAGCTTGGCCTGTGCGCGCAGCAGGGCGACGCCGCCGCCCGGAATGATGCCCTCCTCGACGGCAGCGCGGGTCGCATGCAGCGCGTCCTCGACCCGAGCCTTCTTCTCCTTCATCTCGGTCTCGGTGGCCGCGCCCACGTTGATGATCGCCACGCCGCCGGCGAGCTTGGCCAGCCGCTCCTGCAGCTTCTCGCTGTCGTAGTCGGACGTGCTCTTCTCGACGGCCGCCTTGATCTCCTGGATCCGGCCCTGGATCTTTTCCTGCTCGCCGGCGCCGTCCACGATCGTCGAGTTGTCCTTGTCGATCACGACCCGCTTCGCCTGTCCGAGGTCGCTTAGCACCGCGTTCTCCAACTTGAAGCCGAGCTCCTCGGAGATCACGCTGGGCGCGCCCGTGAGGATCGCGATGTCCTGCAGCATGGCTTTGCGGCGGTCGCCGAACCCCGGTGCCTTCACCGCACACACCTTGAGCGTCCCGCGCAGCTTGTTGACCACCAGCGTGGCGAGGGCCTCGCCCTCGATGTCCTCGGCGATGATCAGCATCGGCTTGCCGGTCTGCGCCACCTTCTCCAGCACCGGCAGCAGGTCCTTCATGGCCGAGATCTTCTTGTCGTGGATCAGGAAGTAGGCGTCCTCCAGGACGGCCTCCATCTTCTCCGGATCGGTGACGAAGTACGGCGAGAGGTAGCCGCGGTCGAACTGCATGCCGTCCACAGTCTCCAAAGTTGTCTCGAGGCCCTTGGCCTCCTCGACCGTGATCACGCCGTCCTTGCCCACCTTCTCCATCGCGTCGGCGATGAGGTCGCCGATCTCCTGGTCGTTGTTGGCCGAGATCGAGCCGACCTGGGCGATCTCCTTCTTGCCCGCGGTCTCGACGGAGATCAACTTCAGCTCCGCAACCACGGTCTCGACCGCCTTGTCAATGCCGCGCTTGATGGCCATCGGGTTGATCCCGGAGGTGACGCTCTTCAGACCCTCGCGGAAGATGGCCTGGGCCAGCACGGTGGCCGTCGTGGTGCCGTCACCGGCGACGTCGGACGTCTTGGTCGCCACTTCCTTCACCATCTGGGCGCCCATGTTCTCCACCGCGTCGCTGAGCTCCACCTCTTTAGCGACCGTCACACCGTCCTTCGTGACGGTCGGGCTGCCGAACTTCTTGTCGATGACGACATTCCGGCCCTTGGGGCCGAGCGTCACCTTCACAGCCTCGGCTAGCTGGTCGACGCCGCTCTTCAGATGGCTGCGGGCATCGACGTCAAAGTGCAATTCCTTCGCCATATCTCAGTTCAACCTCCTCCTCGCTACTCGATGATGGCGAGGACGTCGGATTCCTTGATGATGAGGACCTCGTCGTCGCCGATGCGGACGTCGGTGCCGGCGTACTTCGAGTAGAGCACCTTCTGTCCGACCTTCACCTCCATGGGGACCCGGGCGCCCTTCTCGAAGCGGCCCGGTCCGGCCGCGACGATCTCGCCCTGCAGCGGCTTCTCCTTGGCCGTGTCGGGGATGTAGAGGCCGCCGCGCATCTCCTCGGCCTCCTCCAGCGGACGGACGACCACGCGGTCGCCCAGGGGCTGGATCTTCAGCTTCGCCTTGCTCTTCGTGGCAGGAGCCATAGCAGATGTCTCCTATACGTAAGTCTTTGTGGAATAGTTTGTTACGGACGAGTAGCACTCCCCCACTTAGAGTGCTAACAGTTAGAATGATAGATAGTGGTCCCGACCGGTGTCAAGGGGAGGGAGCGGGGGGGGTCCAAACGGCGGCCGAGCCGGCGGCCGGAGCCTAGCGGGGCGGCACCGGCCGGGAGCGCTCCACGCGCTCCCAGTACTCCTCCAGCTCGACGCCCAGACCGTCGGCCATGCGGTTCACGTAGTTGTAGTACGCGGTGATCTGGCAGGTGTCGAGGATCTCGGCATCGGTCAGTCCCGCACCCCGCAGCGCATGGACGTCTCGTTCTTCCATCTCTTGCGGGGTCATGGTGAGCTTCACTGCGTAGTCACAGATGGCGCGCTCGCGCTGGGACAGCGCCGCACCGCGGTAGTCGGACTCGATGGCCCCGACCTTCTCCTCGTCCTTCATGTGCCGACGGAGCGCCGCCCCGTGGTGGCGCACTCAGTAGAAGCAGTCGTTGGCGGCGGACACGACGACTGCGATCATCTCGCGCTCGGCGCGGGACAGCCCTGACGGCCCCCGCATGATGTGGTCGTAGTACCGGTGGTGTCCCTCCAGCGACTCGGGGTTGAGCGAGTGGATCTTGAGAATGTGGTCGACCCCGAAGCGACCGGTGTACCGGTCGTACAGCTCCTTGAGGCTGCCGGTTGCCTCGTGCTCGGGGATCCACTCGATCCAGGGCATGCTCAGTTCAGGATCCTGCGGGCCACGACCCACCGCTGGCGCCACCAGCGGCTTTCGGGGTCGCCCCCAGTGAGGCCCGAGAGCTTGACGCCGCCGCTGGACGCGCTGTGGATGAACGTTCCCTGGCCCACGTACAACCCCACGTGGCTCACGCCGCCGCCGTTGATGGAGAATCCGAGGATGTCCCCGGGGAGCAGCGCCGCCACGTCCTTCTCGATCAGGGTTCCCGTGCGGACCTGGCCGCGGCTCACCCGGGGCAGCAGGATGCCGTGCTCGCCGTAGGCGTACTGGATCAGCCCGGAACAGTCGTAGCCGTTCTCGTCGCTGCCGCCCCATTGATAGGGGGTCCCCATGACATCCAGCGCGGTCTGGACCACCTGCACGCTCAAATCGGCGGACTCATTCGTCACGCCGCCCCCGTGGGCGGCATCCGAGATCTCGGTCTCGGAGGGGGGCGTGAACGTCGGTCCCGGGGGCGGCCGAGTACTCCCGCCGCGACCCCCGGGGAGCCCCAGAGCGAGGCGTGCCTGGAGCGAGAATCCCCGTCGCTCTCCGGGAGCCACCCGCCAGAACCCTCCGACCGACTGATCCTCGATCCGGTAGCGGGCCTCCACCCCCAGCTGAATGAAGCTGAGCACGCTGAGGCCGTAGCCGGCCCCTGCGCTCCAGATGGCATCCAGGCTGCCATTGTCGTGCCGCATGCCGAGGTCCACGGACCCCACGAGGTACAGTCCCCCGCCGGCGCGCCCCACGGCGAGGGACACTTCGAGACCGCTCAGGGAGCGGTCGACCGGCGAGCGGCTGTCGTCGAGGTGGAAGATCCCCAGTCCGTAATCGAAGGGTCCAAAGAGACGGTTGTGATAGGAAGCCGCGACGGTGACGCTGGACGCCGACGAGTCGTGCCACCACCGCCCGTAGGTGATGTCGAGCCCTCCGCCCTGAGCCTCGAGGACGGAGGCGCCGGGGAGGACGAGCGCTCCGAGGAGCACCGCGCCGCGCGAGAGCCGGAGGGTGGTCACGTAGTGTAACTCCAATAGTAGCAATAGAATAGGTGTGGGTCAACGGACTGGCGCCAGGTGGAGGGCGAGGGGGTGTGCCTCTTGGTGGTCGAGCGAGTCGTGAGGGACCTGCCGGAGCGAACGTCAGTGCAGCGCGTTGCGAGAGCAGCTCGTAAATGGAGGGAGACCGTTTGCGATAGAGGCTGGCCTTCAGGGAGGCCTGGCGAACTGCAGTTCGCGGAGGTAGGTCCCTCCCACGAGCGACGGGCTTTCTTCAGGGCGCGGCGGTGAGGCACACCCCCGGGCGCAGAGTGGTTGACGCCGCCGCCACGCGGCGCCTAACTACCACCCATGCCCACCGTGACCGTCACCCGCCGGGTGCACTTCAACGCGGCGCACCGGCTGCACAGCCCTGCCCTATCCGACGAGGACAATCGCAAGGTGTTCGGGCGCTGCAACAATCCCAACTACCACGGCCACAACTACGAGCTCGAGGTCTCGGTGCGCGGTGAGGTGGATCCGGTGACGGGATTCGTGGCGAGCCTGGACTCGGTCAAACAGGTCGTCGTGGAGCGCGTCGTGGCCTACCTGGACCACAAGAACCTGAACCTCGATGTGCCGGAGTTCCGCGACCTCAACCCCACGACCGAGAACCTCGTCGTGGTCATCTGGCGGCTGCTCGAAGGGCGCCTCCCAGGTGAGCTGGCACGGCTCACCCTGTGGGAGACGCCCCGCAACTACGTGGTGTACGAGGGTCCCTAGCGCCCTACGCGCCGGGCCACAACCAGCCGAACACGCCCCCTGTGAACAGCCCGTACACCAGCGCCTCGATCACGGTCTTCGCCGTGGAGTTCCACGGCCTGCCGAACCAGATGGAGTCGGGGATGACCGCGAAGGCGTAAGCGAGCCACGCGGTGCAGCCCGCTACCCGGTGCACCTGGAGGTACTCCGTGCCCGTCGCCAGCGTGCGGCTCGTGATGTACGCCACCACGATCCCCACGACTACGTAGAACAGGAAGGACAGCACCATGCTCCTGGGCATGTTGGGCAATCCCGGCTGCCACAGCTGCACGATGCCCGTCGGGCCCTCCTGGTACTTCTGCTTCAGGGCCTCGTCCTTCATGTCCTGGCCCCACGGCATCCAGTACTGGCCTGGACCGGCTCCCTTCAGCGCGCTGCGGACCGCCTCCTCGTTCGGTACGCCGCTGTACTCGTTCTTGCGGTGGGGCAAGACGGTCCAGATCAAGGCACTGAGGATCCAGACGATGATGGCTGAGAGGAGGATGGGGAGCCACAACGAGAGGATTGTGACGTCCATTGCGAGACCTCCGGTGTGGATGGTTGGCTGACAAAACTACGGCCTGGCCCACAAAGGGCCAGGCCGTACTCTGTGGCCAGCGAGCCGGTGGGCAGGCCTAGAGCTTGACCACGCCCCATGTCTTCTTGACCGCCTCGGCGGACTTCTCGAGTGCAGCCTGCTCCTCGGCCGTCAGCTCGATCTCCACGATCTTCTCCATGCCGCCTGCGCCCAGCTTGCAGGGCACGCCGACGAACAAGCCGCTGAGCCCGAACTCGCCTTCGAGCCAGGCGGCGCAGGGGAGCAGCCGCTTCTTGTCCTTCACGATGGCCTCGACCATCTGGACGGCACCCGAGGACGGCGCGTAGTAGGCCGAGCCCGTCTTCAGGTAGCTCACGATCTCGCCGCCGCCCTTGCGGGTACGCGCCACGATGGCGTCGAGCTTCTCCCTGTCGATCATCTGCGTCACCGGGATACCGGAGACGGTGGTGTAGGAGATGAGGGGCACCATCGAGTCGCCGTGTCCGCCCAGCACCATGGCCTGAATGTCCTCGACCGAGATGCCGATAGCCTCGGAGAGGAAGGTACGGAAGCGGGCGGTATCGAGAATGCCCGCCATGCCCACGACACGCTCACGCGGGAATCCGGTAACCTCCTTGGCTACCCACGCCATGACGTCGAGCGGGTTCGAGACCAAGATGATGATCGATTTGGGGGCGACCTTCTTGATCTCCTGACTGACCGACTTCACGATGTCGGCGTTGGTCTTGACCAGATCGTCGCGGCTCATGCCGGGCTTGCGCGGAATCCCGGCCGTCACCACGAAGATCTCGCTTCCCTTGGCGGGCCCGTAATCGTTGGCGCCGATCACGGGGGTGTCGAACCCCTCGACGGGTCCGGACTGGGTCTGGTCGAGCCCCTTCCCTGTCGGGATGCCCTCCAGGATGTCCACCAGCACCACCTCTCGCGCCAGCTCCTTCTCCGCCAGGCGCTGCGCCGTGGTGGCACCAACGTGGCCTGCTCCCACTACGGTAATCTTCTTCATCGTCCCATCCCATCCTGATCCAAAGTGTTTGCAGGTGCTTCCGTGCGGACACCTGCCGGTGCGGCCTCGATGGGAATCTCCAGGCGGCGGATCGCCTCGTACAGCACGATCCCCGCTGAGGCGGCAAGGTTCAGGCTCCGGACGGCCTCGCCCATCGGGATGCGAAAGACCCGCTCGGGGTGCTTCTCCCGGATGCGCTCGGGCATCCCCTTGGTCTCATTCCCGAAGACGAGAACGGAATTCGGTGCGTACGGTGCGGCCAAATACGACCGCGTGCCGTGAGTTGAGAAGTATAGGCAACGGTCCCGCGCCACGGCGTGGCGGAACGCATGCCAGTGTGGATGGATCCAGAGATCCACCGCGTCCCAGTAGTCGAGCCCGGCGCGCTTGAGCCGGTGATCCTCGAGCGAGAACCCGAGTGGGCGGACGAGGTGAAGCGAAGCGCCGGTCGCAGCACAGAGCCGGGCGATGCTGCCGGTATTGGGAGGGATCTGCGGCTCGATCAGTGCGATCGCTAGCGCCATGACACTCCCATCGTCACGCCATCCACCCCTCGCGCACCGGCTGACGCCGGCTACGCGTTGCGGTTACTGCTCTCTCCAGCGCACCGCGCCGTCGTCGAAGCGCTCCTTCTTCCAGACCGGCAGCCGTCGCTTTGCCTCATCGATCACCCAGCGACATGCCGCGAACGCCTCGGTGCGGTGTGGAGCCGCCACCACCACGGCGATGCTCGGCTCGCCCAGCGGGACCCGGCCCAGCCGGTGCTGCGCCGACAGCCCCGCCCCCGGCCACTGCACCTTAGCCTCTTCCACGATGCGCCCCAGCTCGGCGGCCGCCATCTCCTCATAGGCGTCGTAGTCGATCGCAATGACCGGACCGTCTTCCGGTGCCCGGCGGACGGAACCGAGAAACACCACTGTGCCACCACACCCGCTGTCTCCCACGGCCGCCATGAGACCCACCACGTCGATGGGGTCGCGGGTGAGGTACTCCACGCTAGCCTCCGGCCAGCGGCGGCAGCAGTGCCAGCTCGTCACCGTCGGCGAGCGGCGTCTCCGGCGAAGCGTGCTCCCGGTTGACGGCCGCCAGCGGCCGCTCGGGGAGCTGCTCGCCCCCGGTCAGCGTGTGGCGCAGCTGGTGCACTGCGTCGGCGACGGTTGCCGGCGCCGGGAGGATGAGACGGCACTCGTCCCGACCGAGCGCCTCCGCGTACCGGGCGAAGAGCCGGCAGGAGACGCTGATCGTCACGGGCGCAGCCGCTCGCTCTTGGTGCGGAGGCATACAATCGGGAAATATACCCTGGTCACATATCGCGACCAATCCTGCACCGTGCCTGGTTCCGCCGGGCGCAGCCTGCGTGCGTCGCCCGGCAGCTCCCGCGCCTGGACGTGCAACCTCCCGGCATGCCATCTGGTAGAGGGAGTGACCAGCGGGCGCTTGACACTCGCCGTTCGCGCGGTGAGGTTGCCCGCTCCTGACCCACGGAACAAGCCGAACCAGCAACGGATCAGCCGACCATGCGCAACACCAACCCATTTCTCGCGCTCGTGCTGCTCACGACGCTCCACGGCGCTGCTTGGCCGGCCGCCGCGACGGCCCAAGTCGACGACCCGCCGCCGCCGGCCGCCTACGCGATCCGGGGAGCCACCGTCGTGAGCGCGGACGGCAGCCGGCGCCCCGGCTTGACCATCGTGGTGCGTCGGGGCCTCATCGAGGCGATCGGCCCGGGCGTCGCGATCCCGCCCGACGCGAAGCTCCTCGAGGGCGACTCGCTGGAGGTCTATCCGGGGCTCATCGATGCCTACGGTGAGGCCGAAGTGGAGTTCCCCGAAGCCGAAATAGACCGGTCCGAGCTCCCCTTCTGGGCCCCCCCGCGAGCCGCGCAGGGCTTCCAGCCTCACCGCCGGGTGGTGGACCATATCGCAGCGAGCGGCGCGGACTTCGAGGACGCGCGCCAGGCTGGCGTGGTCGCCGTTGCAGTGCACCCGGGGGGAGCCCTGATGCCGGGACGCGGAGCGGTGCTGCTGCTCCGCAAGGATGCGGAGACCACCGCCGAGCTGGTGTTGGCACCGGCGCTGGGTCCCGAGATGGCCCTGGTGGGAGCCAACGGCATGTACCCCTCGACCATCTTCGGCGCGGCGGCGGTGATCCGGCAGGGCCTCGAGGATGCGCGGCATCACGGCATACTCGTGGCGGCGCACCAGCAGGACCCCCGGGGCATGAAGGCGCCGCCCTGGGATCCCGACTACGCAGTGCTGCGCGAGGCAATGAGCGGTGCGGTGCGCGTCTTCTTCCGCGCCGACCGCGCCCTGGACATCCGCACGATCCTCGGGATGGCCGAGGAGTACGAGCTCCAGCCGGTCATCGTCGGGGGCGCCGAGGCGTGGAAGGTGGCCGGCGAGCTCAGGGCGCGTGGGGTCCCCGTGTTCGTGTCGCTGGACTTCCCGGAGCCCGAGCGCTGGCAGCCCGAAGAGGAGCCCGACACCGCTGAGGCCGAGGAGCCCGACACCGCTGAGGCCGAGGAGCCCGACACCGCTGAGGCCGAGGAGCCCGATACAGCGGAGGCTCAGGAGCCCGAGCCGTTGGATGCCGCCGAGGAGCGGGAGAAGCAGCGGCTGGAAGACATCTACGCCAACGCCGGCCGCCTGGCGCAGGCCGGGGTGTCGCTGGCACTCACCAGCGGCGGTGGCGAGGCCGATCTCCTCGAGGGCGCCCGGAAGGCGATCGAGTACGGGCTTACCGAGGAGCAGGCCGTGGCGGCGCTCACCAGTACGCCGGCCTCGCTGCTCGGCGTGGGGTATCTCGCGCGGGTCGAGGAGCAGATGCCGGCGACCTTCGTGGTGACCGACGGCCCGCTGTTCGATGAGGACACGAAGATCCTCTACACCTTCGTCGAGGGGGAGCTCGAGGAGGGCAAGGCCCCCACCGAGGACACCGACGCGCCGGAGGAGGAGGTGCTCCGATGAGAGGCATCCGCACGATTCTGATGCTGGCGCTGCCGGTTCTGGCCGCGGCCCCCGCGGCAGCCCAGTGGAGGCCGCAGATCGAGCCGGGTGCGGTGGAGGTGCCGCGGGGCGATCTCTTCATTCGCGACTTGGACGCCGTCTGGACCGCCACCGATACCGTGCTCCGCGAGGTGTCCATCCTCATCCGCGACGGCGTGATTCGTCGCATCGGCGCGGGCCTCACGCCGCCGTCCGGTGTAACGGTGGTCGAGGGCGCCGGCTATACGGCGATCCCCGGGTTGGTGGACGAGCACTCGCACATTGCCATGCGGAACGTGAACGAGTGCACGGCTCCCGTCGTGCCTGAGCTGCGGGTGATGGACGTGCTGGATCACGAGAGCTACTCCATCTACCGCGCGCTCTCGGGCGGGGTCACCGTGGCGCAGGTGCTCCACGGAAGCTGCAACCCCATCGGCGCTCAGAGCGCCATCATCAAGACCCGCTGGGGTATGGACGACCCGCGGCAGCTCCTGGTGCAGGGCGCCCCGCAGACGGTCAAGTTCGCCCTGGGCGAGAACGTGACCCGCAAGGCGTGGCAGACCGACGGCCCGCAGCGGTTCCCCCTGTCACGCCAGGGAGTGGAGGCGGTCTACGTCCAGGCGTTCACGGCTGCGCAGGAGTACAGGCGGGCGTGGGACGAGTACCGCCGGAATCCCCGGAGCCACCGCACGCCACCCCGCCGCGACCTCAGGCTCGAGGCCCTGATGGACATCATGGAGGGGCGGATCCTGGTCCACGCCCACTCCTACCGGGGCGACGAGATCCTGATGCTGATGCGGGTGGCTGAGCGGTTCGGCTTCACCATTGACGTCTTCACCCACGTGCTCGAGGGGTACAAGGTCGCCGACGAGATGGCTGCCCACGGTGCCGGGGGCTCCACGTTCGCCGACTGGTGGATGTACAAGCTGGAGGCGTACGACGCGACGCCCTACAACCCGGCGATCATGCACCGCCACGGGGTGCTGACCACGCTCAATTCCGACAGCCAGCTGCTACAGGCGTTCTTCGTCTACGAGCTCAACAAGCCTGTGAAGTACGGTGGGGTCTCCCGCGAGGACGCCCTGCGGATGCTCACGCGCTACCCTGCCGAGCAGCTCCACATCGAGGACGAGGTCGGCACCATCGAGGTGGGTAAGCAGGGCGACATCGTGCTGCTCACCGGAGATCCGTTCGATGTCTACACCCGGGTCGAGAAGACCATCGTGGACGGTATCGTCTACTACGACTGGCGGCGCGAGGCCGAGACGCGGGGCGAGCCGGTGCGAACCATCCCGCGGGTGGCGGCAACAACGCTGGCGGCGGCGCCCCAGGCAGCGCCCGCCGATGCGGTCGGGACCGTCTCCCGGGCCGCCCCGGAGGGCCCCGTCACGGCCCTCGTGGGAGCCACGGTGCATCCGGTGTCGGGCCCTCCCATCTCCGACGGCGTCGTGCTCATCGCCGACGGTCGCGTCGCCGACGTCGGGCCAGCGTCCGCTCTGGCGATCCCGCAGGGCGCGCAGGTGATCAACCTGGCGGGCAAGCACGTCTACCCCGGACTGATCGATCCCATCAACCAGCTGGGGATGGTCGAGATCGGCCAGGTACCGGCCAGCCGGGACGACCGTGAGGTGGGCCGCTACAACCCCCAGATCCGGGCGCTCACCGGTATCAACCCTCACGCCGAGGCAATCCCGGTGGCCCGGGCCAACGGGATCACCACGGCCATGAGCGCGCCGGCCAGCGGGATCATCCGGGGCATGGGCACTGTCATTCAGCTGTCCGGCGACACTCCGGAGCGCATGGCGATCAAGGACACCGCCGCCCTGGTCATCGACTTCCCCAACCCGGACGGCGAGCAATGGGACGACCCCTCCCTGGAGGGTGATGACATTGAGGAGTTCGTGGCGCTGTTCGAGCGCGCTACGCTCTATGCGCGGCGCCCCAGCACGGCCGACGACCCCACCGCCCCGTTCGAGCCCAACGTCACGAACCGCGACGCCCTCTTCCTGGAGGCCATGGTGCCCGCGGTCACGGGCCGCGTGCCGGTGTTCTTCTGGGCGTCTCAGGAGCGGAACATCAGATCGCTGCTCCTGTTCCTGGACAGCTTCCCCGATGTGAAGCCGGTCATCCTGGGTGGTGATCACGCGTTCCGGTTGGCCGATGAGCTGGCCCAGCGCGAGATCCCGGTGATCGTTACCTCGGCCATTGGGCTCACGAGCGATCGCGAGGACCCGGTCACGACGGCATGGGAAAACGCGGCGATGCTCCACGCGGCGGGGGTCACAGTGGCCTTCGGCACGTCCAGCGTGGGCCAGGCGCGGAACCTGCCGTACCACGGGGCGCGCTCCGCCGCCTACGGCCTTCCCCGGGACGTGGCGCTGCGCGCAGTGACTCTCACCCCGGCCGAGATCCTCGGCCTGGGAGGGGAGCTGGGGAGCATCGAGGCCGGCAAGCGGGCCGACCTGATCGTCACGACAGGCGACCCGCTGCAGATCGTGACTCGGGTCGAGCGGGCATTCATCGCCGGGGAAGAGGTGTCCCTGGAGAGCAGGCACACCAGGCTGTGGGAGGCCTTCCGGGACCGACACTAGGCGGGGTCGCGTACCTCGCTCCAGCCCAGCGCCGGCCGGGAAGCACAACGGGGCGGCTGCCCAGTGGCAGCCGCCCCGTCGCATGCTCGGGGTCTGCGATTCAGTCGGTCACTGCTGTCGGGAGGCCTCTTGCTCGGCCTGCTCCGCCACCATGCCGCGCAGCTCCTTGGACGGCTTGAAGACCGGGACCGGCCGCGCAGCGACCTCGACCGGGTCTCCGGTGCGGGGGTTCCGGGCCATGCGGGTCTTCCGCATCCGGATCTTGAAGGTCCCGAACCCTCTGATTTCGATGTTGTTCTGGTCGGCCAACGCGCCCTTGATGGCATCGAGGAACGCGTCGACGACCCGTGCGCAGTCCTTCTTCGAGATCATCGGGCCCGCAGTTCGGGCTATCGCGGCCGTGACTTTCTCGACGAGATCCGCCTTGGTCATTGTTCCTCGCTCGCTTGGCCCGGGAATGGCGGAATTTGGCACCCTCAGGTGCGCACTTGGGCCGTCATTAATATGGGCTTACCTGTTGACTGTCAAGGGCTTGGGCGAACCGGGCGAAGTGTCCCCTGGCATCGTGGGGACCCGGGGAGGCCTCAGGATGGTACTGCACAGCGCTAATGGGGAGGTCCCTGTGCCGTAGGCCTTCTACGGTGCCATCATTGAGGTTAAGGTGCGTCACCTCAAGTGATTTGACACCTGAGACCCCCTTACTGCTTCCCGTTACTGCAAATCCGTGGTTCTGACTGGTGATGAGAACCCGCCCCGAATCGAGGTCCCTCACGGGGTGATTCCCTCCCCGATGGCCGTAGGGGAGTTTGGCGGTCTCCCCCCCCAGGGCCAGGGCGATGAGCTGGTGCCCGAGGCAGATCCCGAAGGTCGGGACCCCGGCCTCCAGGAGCGAGCGGATCTCGGGGAGCACGTACTTCACCGCCGCCGGGTCGCCGGGGCCATTCGAAAGGAACAGGCCGTCCGGGGCCAGCTCCCGCACCCGGGCGGCGGGGGTAGTGGCTGGAACCACCGTGACGCGGCAGTCCAGCGCGGCGAACAGCCGCAGGATATTCCGTTTCATGCCGAAGTCGTACGCTACCACGTGACGCTGGGCCTCCGGATCGCCCACGACCTGCTCCCCCGGCACGGTCGCCTGGGATGCGAGATCGAGGCCCTCCATCCGGGGGCTGGTCTCGAGCTGCCCCCGGACCTCGTCGGTCGGTGCCTCACCGGGGGCTACGATGCCCCGCATGGCGCCGGCTGACCGGATGTGGCGTGCCAGGCGCCGGGTGTCCACACCCTCCACGATGGGGATGCCCCGCCCCGCCAGCCAGTCGTCCAGG
>JBDHDE010000032.1:0-29549 GCA_039591655.1 Gemmatimonadota bacterium | reverse complement strand
AACGAGCTGATCGCTGCCTCCCCGGACCCGCAGTTCGAACCGGACGAGTTGCGGCACACGTTCACCCTGCGGACTACGTACCGGTTTCGCCGAGATACGATGATCCTGTCACTATTCGCGTTCGTCTCACCGAGCGATGAGGACACTCATTTGCGGCCGTCGTTCAGCTACGCCTGGAGCGATGCGGTGAGGGTTGATGTTGGAGGGCTTCTTCGGTCAGCTCGAGCAGAATTCGAACATCTATGGCCGCCTACGGTACAGCTTTTAGAAAGGAGCCTGGTATGACCTTGGACCGGAAGGTCCGCATGATTGCTGGAACGTTCGTGCTGGTGAGCGTAGCACTCGGCTGGTGGGTGAGCCCGTACTGGTTTCTGTTCACCGCGTTCGTTGGAGCCAACCTATTCCAGTCCTCGCTGACAAAGTGGTGTCTCATGGAAGACATCCTGCGCAAGACGGGGATACACAGAGAAGGCGGTTCCTAGGGGCGCGCCGCGGCCCGCTACGGCACGGGTTCGGGCTCCGCAGCGTCGAACCAGTGCTTCGTGGCAACGCACACCCGGCACACCGAGAGCATCACGGGCACCTCGACCAGCACACCCACCACTGTGGCGAGGGCGGCGCCGGAGCCGGCCCCATAGAGGGCAATGGCGGTCGCCACGGCGAGCTCGAAGAAGTTGGACGCGCCGATCAGGGCTCCTGGAGCGGCCACCGCGTAGGGTACCCGGAACAGCCGCATCAACCCGTAAGTGAGCGACGAGTTGAAGTAGACCTGAATGAGAATCGGGATCGCGATCAACACAACGTGGAAGGCCCGTGTCGTGATGTTCTCGGCCTGGAACGCGAAAATCAGCACCAGGGTGGCGAGGAGCGCGACCACCGTCACCGGGGCGAAGAAGGCGACGTAGCGCTGGTTGAACCAGTCCAGTCCCTTTCGCCGGATCAGGAGTCGGCGGCTGAGCGATCCGGCCGCGAGGGGGATCACCACGAAGATCACCACCGAATAGAGCAGCACCTGGAACGGGACCTCCAACCCCGAGGTGCCCGTGACAAGAAACTTCACGATGGGCGCGAACGCGACCAGCATGATGAGGTCGTTCACCGACACCTGCACCAGCGTGTACGCCGGGTCGCCGTCGGATAGATGCGACCACACGAAGACCATGGCCGTGCAGGGAGCCGCGGCGAGGATGATCACGCCGGCGATGTACTGGCTTGCCAGCTCCGGTCCGATGAGCGGGAGAAAGAGATGCCGGAAGAAGAGCCACCCGAAGAAGGCCATCGAGAACGGCTTCACGAGCCAGTTCACGAACAGCGTGACGAACAGTCCCTTGGGCCGCTTCCCGACGTTCCTGATCGACACGAAGTCGATCTTGAGCATCATCGGGTAGATCATCAGCCAGATCAGCACGGCGATCGCCACGTTGATGTGGCTGCTCTCCCCGAACTCGAGATCCCGCAGTAAGCCCACGGATCCCGGTGCCAGCTTCCCGACCGCTACGCCGAGCAGCATACAGGCGGCGACCCAGAGGGTGAGGTAGCGCTCGAATACGTTCATCCGCCTCCCACCTCCACCCATCGTCCGCCCTCTGCTGTTATGTGATTCCTATGCTGCTAGAATGGGGGTTTGCCGTTTGGCCGGCGTCGGTGGCGTTCCCGGGGCTCCTGCGCCCGCAGCACGACACGCAACACGCCGGTCTCGAGGTCGACGTCCCAGAGCGTCACCCGCGGCTGGAAGAACTTGGCGAGGTCGCTGGCTGTGAGGGTATCGGGTGTTGCATCAAGGAACTCGAGCACCTGAAGACGCACCGCTGCGTAGGTACGGCCGTCCCGCTCCGCCGCGATCCGGAGCCCGATCTGATCGTCCAGCATCCGGCGCACCGCGCCCTGCGTGACTTCGAGCAGGCGCTGGATGAAGTCAGTTAGCTCGGCGCCCCCGTTCCGGGCCCTACGCGCCTCGAGCTTCTCTGCCGTGCTCGGCTCGCACAGAGCGAGCAGCAGGCGCCGGACATTGGCCCTCGGGCCCGAGGTGCGTGTTGGTGCGGTGGCGTCTCGCTCAGCTTGGGCACAAAGCGCGAGGTCGTTGCGGCTGAGCCGAAGGAAGGATGTCATGCGGTCGTAGAGGTCCGTCTGTCCCGGCAGGGGTGGCCGCCGCCTGCCTGCGATCAAGTCGTCGATGTACTCCGGGGGAACCTGGACGGCTTCGGCCAGCTCCTTCGGCGAGCGCTGCGTTTCCCGCAAGCGTTGGCGCAGCAGCTTCCCAACCGGGATGGGCTTCTTCAACGGGACCGATGACTTCAAGCAGATCCTCCTCTCAAAGCCGGCATCATCTCGTCGCCCATCGCGCGCGCCCACGGGGTGCGCAGAGAGGATTCTCGGCGCCAAAAAGGGCGAGCCGGACGACGGTCTGGCGGAATCAGGTGATCGGTTCTTGGGGGCCCGGGACGATCCCGATGAGGTCGGGGTCTTCCCCAGGGTCGTGGGGGTCGGCTGCCTTCTGAGCCTTCTGTTCCTTCCTCATTGCACGACGCTCTTCCTTTGCCTTGCGCTTCTCCCTCTTGGCAAGCTCACGTCTCCGTTTTGCCTGGCTCGCCGGCCCGGATCGTGCCATGCTCACTCTCCCTTCTCCAAGGACGCAGCTAAAGGTAACACAATCCACGGCTTAGCGCATGGCAGCCTCCCCCCCTCGGATCTATATTCCACACGGCCATGAAGCTCGAGAAGTTCGCCGCCAAGGCTCGCAGCCTCGCCGCGCCCTACCGTGTCTCGGAGGGCGAGGGATTCTGCCTTGCAGACTTCGATCCCGCGGACACGGGGGGATTGGAGTCCGAGGACAAGCCGCGCGCGAAAGAGGTCCTGAAGGACGGCATCCGGGGACTGGCGGAGCTGCAGGAGAGGCTCTACGCGCAGGACCGGTGGGCGGTGCTGTTGGTGTTCCAGGCGATGGACGCGGCAGGCAAGGACAGCGCGATCAAGCACGTCATGTCCGGGGTCAACCCCCAGGGCTGCCAGGTCTTCTCCTTCAAGGCGCCGAGCAGTGAGGAGCTGGATCACGACTACCTGTGGCGCTGCGTCAAGCGCCTGCCTGAGCGGGGACGCATTGGCATCTTCAACCGCTCCTACTACGAGGAGACGCTCGTGGTGCGCGTCCATCCCGAGCTGCTCGAGCGGCAGAAGCTCCCGCCCGAGCTCATGACCGAACAGATCTGGAGCCAGCGCTTCCAGGATATCCGGAGCCTGGAGAGCCACCTGACACGCAACGGTGTCGCAATCTGCAAGTTCTTCCTACACGTATCGAAGGAGGAGCAGAAGGAGCGGTTTCTCGAACGCATCGACAGGCCGGAGAAGAACTGGAAGTTCTCTGCGGGAGACGTCGCCGAGCGCGCATACTGGGACGACTACATGCACGCCTATGAGGACACAATCCGGCACACCGCGACGGAAGAGGCGCCGTGGTACGTCGTCCCCGCGGACAGGAAGTGGTTCACCCGCGTGGTCGTGGTTGGTGCCATCGTCGATACGTTGTGGTCACTGGATCTGCAGTTTCCCACGGTGGGCAAGGCTGCGCGGCAAGAGCTGGCCGAGATGCGCGAAGGGCTACTCGAGGGGGAGTGAGCCCTCCTCCGCGTCCTTGATCGCGACCACCACCCCCTGCCGCACCAGGTACGTGGCGCGGAACGCCGCGTCGAACGCCGTCAGTGAGTCGCTTCGAAGATCCCCTGCCACGATAGGCCATAGCTGCCCGCGCGGCCGGGTGCCTCAGGTTCAGGGCCGAGCTGGAGGGCCGGCCAGACCGCCGTGTCCGGTTTCCGGGCCCCGCTGCGCAGTGGAAGATTAGGAACCATCATGTCGCCCAAACCCAGGTGGAGGAGCCATGGCAGCTCTGAGAATGCGTAAGATCGACGGCGGGGAGGCGGTCATCTCGGATGAGGTAATGGCGGGGCTCGCAGCCGATTTTCGAGGGGAGCTGGTGACCCCGGAATCCGCGAGCTACGACGAGAGGCGGGCCATCTGGAACGCCATGATCGACCGCCGGCCCGGCCTCATCGCGCGCTGCGCGGACGCGGACGACGTCGTCCAGGCGGTGCAGTTCGCGAGGGAGGGGGACCTGCTCGTCTCCGTGCGCGGAGCCGGCCACAACATCGCGGGGAACGCGGTGAGCGACGGCGCGCTGATGATCGACCTGCAGGGGATGAACGCAGTGGAGGTCGACCCAGCCGGCCGCACGGCCCGGGCACAGCCGGGCGCCACCCTGGGCGACGTCGACGCGGCGACCCAGGCCCATGGGCTCGCGTTGCCCGTGGGAATCAACTCGACCACGGGAATAGCGGGGCTCACCCTCGGTGGTGGGTTCGGCTGGCTCAGCCGCAAGCACGGCCTGACCATCGACAACCTGATCTCCGCCGATGTGGTGACCGCGACTGGTGAGCGGGTCAAGGCCAGCGAGAGTGAGAACGCCGATCTCTTCTGGGGCATTCGCGGCGGCGGGGGCAACTTCGGCATCGTCACCTCGTTCGAGTTCGGGCTGCACTCTGTGGGACCCGAGGTGATGGCAGGGCTGATCGTTCACCCGTTCCGGGACGCCGCCGAGGTGCTGCGCGCGTATCGAAAGTTCGTGGCGTCTGTCCCCGACGAGCTCGCGGCCTGGGTGGTGCTGCGGAAGGCGCCTCCGCTCCCGTTCCTTCCGGAGGAGGTCCACGGCACCGAGGTCCTGGTGATCGCAGCCTTGTACGCCGGGGACGTCGCAGACGGCGAGCGTGCCATGGAGGGGCTTCGCAAGATCGGCAATCCCATCGCCGACGTCATCGCGCCGAGCGCTTTCATCGACTTTGAGAGTGCCTTCGATCCGCTGCTCACGCCCGGGTCGCGCAACTACTGGAAGTCGCACGACTTCGCGGAGCTGAGCGACGGGGCGTTCGACGTCTTCGTCGAGTACGCCGGCAAGCTACCCACGCCGCAGTGCGAGATCTTCATCGCGCACCTGGGTGGTGCAGTGAGTCGCGTGCCCGCCGAGGCGACGGCCTACACGCACCGGGATGCAGAGTTCGTGCTCAACGTCCACACGCGATGGGACGATCCGGCGGACGATGACAGGTGCGTCTCGTGGGCGCGGGAGTTCTTCGATCGCTCGGCGCCCTTCGCCACCGGCGGTGTGTACGTGAATTTTATGCCTGAGGATGAGGAAGAGCGGGTGGCGGCGGCGTACGGCACGAACTACCAGCGGCTGGTGGCATTGAAGACCAAGTACGATCCGGAGAACTTCTTCAGGCTCAACCAGAACATTCCGCCACGTGCGACGGCGTAGCTGAAGGGGTGGGCGAGTAACGACGGGCCTCCACACTGTGGAGGCCCGTTTGCTGAGTGATCGACTGTAGAGCCCGTGGCGGGGCCCGCTCCCAGGGCCAGCGCAGAACGAGCTGCGCGTAGCCCCACCAGGTGACGTCATCGCCGCCCGCCGAAGGGCCGTGAAATAGCGGGCGGGTGGCCTGGCGGGATCCGTTCCGGACCCGCAACTTTAGGGTTGCTCGACACTGCCCCGAAAGGGCGTCCGATCTGTCCACAGTCACCGTGAGGTTTCCATGAAGCGCCCCTACATTGCTGCGCTGGCCGCCGCCTTCGTCGGCTCGATTGGCCTGGCCGGCTCGACCGCAGCGCAGGAGCCGAACGAGGCCATGGCGGAGATGATGGCCGCATACCAGGCGGCGGCCACGCCAGGGCCGGCCCATGAAAAGCTGGCGGCGATGGCCGGCAGCTACACCCTGACCGCCAAGTGGTGGCAGGATCCCGATGCGCCGCCGCAGGTCTCCACCAGTGCGGTGATGCGGAAGATGATCATGGACGGCCGGTACCTGGTGGAAGAGGTCGAGGGCGAGATGTATGAGCAGCCCTTCACCGGCATGGGGATCACCGGCTACGACAACACCACCGAGCAGTACGTGACGACCTGGCTCGACAACATGAGCACCGGCCTCTTCGTCATGACGGGGAACCTCGACGATGAGGGCAAGCTGGTCTGGTGGGGGGAGTACCAGGATCCCGTGACGAAGGAAGCGATGAAGATGAAGGGCGTGACGACCGCCGTTAGCGACACGGAGGAGCGCTACGAGATGTACATCGTGAATCCGGACGGTAGCGAGTGGAAGACGGCGGAGATGACGTACCAGAGGGAGGGAATGTAGCTTGAGCGTCGGGACCGACCCGCGCGAGAGCGCGGGTCGGCCGCCGGCTCAAGGGAAGACCCCCCAGCTTCCGCCGCCTGGGTCGGCCCGGCTCTTCTAGCTCGCCGCTCCCGCAGCCTCCCGCAGCAGGTTCCGCGCTATCACCAGGCGCTGGATCTGGTTCGTGCCCTCGTAGATCTGCGTGATCTTAGCGTCCCTCATGTACTTCTCGATGGGGTAGTCCTTGCAGTAGCCGTAGCCCCCGAACAGCTGGACGCAGTCGGTGGTCACCCGCATCGCGACGTCGGTGGCCATCAGCTTGCACATCGCCGAGACCTTGGTGATCTGCTTGTGCCCCGAGTCGATGACCCGGGCGGCGTGGTGCACGAGCTGCCGGGCGGCCTCGACTTGCGTGGCCATGTCCGCGAACATCCACTGCACTCCCTGGAATGAGTTCACGGACTGGCCAAACTGCTGGCGCTCGTGGGTATACTGCATCGCCAGGTCCAGCGCCCCCTGGGCCAGACCCACGGCCTGCGCTGCGACCCCCGGGCGTGCCCGATCCAGTGTGATCATGGCGTGCTTGAAGCCCTGGCCCTCACGGCCACCCAGCAGGTTCTCAGCGGGCACGCGGCAGTCCTCCAGGTGGATCTCCACCACTGGAACGCAGCGGATCCCCATCTTGTCCTCGTGCTTGCCCACGCGGTAGCCGGGGGTGCCCTCCTCGACCACGAACCCCGAGATGCCCCGAGCCCCCCGATCGGGGTTGGTGACGGCGAAGATGGTGTTGTACGCCGCCACGGCGCCGCCGGTGTTCCACTTCTTCTCACCCTGGAGGATGTAGTGGTCACCGTCCTTCTCGCCGCGGGTCCTCATGGATGCCGCGTCGGACCCGGCCTTTGCCTCCGACAAACCGAATGCGATGAGCTTCTCACCCGCGGCGATGCCCGGGAGCCAGCGCTCCTTCTGCTCGTCGGTGCCCCCGATGATGATGGGGAACGAGCCCAGGGCGTTCACGGCGAACCCGACGCCCATCCCGCCGCAGGCCCGGGAGAACTCCTCCACGATTATGCAGAGATCGAGCACGCCGCCCCCGAGGCCGCCGTAGTCCTTTGGAATCCACGCGCCGGAGAGACCAGCCTCCCTGATGGCCTTCTGGACCTCCCACGGGTACTCCTGCTCGACGTCGTATTTGGCGGCAACGGGGCGCATGACCTTCTCGGCCAGGTTCCGCGCGCGCTCCCGTAGTTCGATCTGCTCGGGGGTGTAGAGCTCTTTGATCATGGCTTGACTCGTCTTCGATGTTGGAGTTCTGGCAAGAAACGGCCTCCGGCGGTGGAACAATACCACGACGTCCCCTCCTCTGCACCCCGGTGTCATTCCATGCTGATGCTCACCAACCCAGATGCGGGAGCTTCGAAGCGGTGCAGGCCGGCGTCGATAAACCGCGACTGGCGATCCACGACCCTTCCCCGCGCATCGTAGATCGTCACCTCGGCCGGTCCCAGGTCGGCTGGCATGTCGATGGCGACGGTGCCGGTGCTCTTTGCGTTCACGAGGTCGATGGTCGTGTAGGGCCGGTCGTCGAGGGTCGCGAGCGCCTCCCCGTACACTCCGACGATCGCTTTGTCGTCGCTGGAGGCCCGAATCACGGGGTACACGGCGCCGGGGTTCACCGGCACGAACTCGCCGTCCATCAGGACAGCGCGGTTCTCGGTCCAGTAGCGGGTCCAGAAGCCGACCATCTCGACGTGGTCCCCGGGAAGCTGGGTGAGCCTCACCGACAGCTGCGGCACGGCGAACAGCACGTTGAGAAACTGGAGGGCCGCCGATTCCACCGGGTCCTCCTCGTGCCACATGAACATGTCGGAGTGCGGCGCGGTGTTGCCGCCGAGGAGGCGGATGTCGGTGACCTCGGCGCGGTTCGCCACGGCGTTGTTGGGGGCGTCGACCCCGCGGAACATGTTACCGTACTTCCGCATCAGCGGACCGATGTACGGCTGTCGGAACTCGATCAGCACTTCTGGATTTCTGGCACGCAGCTGCGCCATGACGTCGGTCATCAATCGGTCTACTGCTTCATTGACTGAGGCGTAGTCTCGGCCGTCGCTTGCCTCGAGAACTGTCTCGTCGGTGGCGGCGAAAAAGCCGATGAAGTCCAGCTTGAAGCCGTCGAGACCCCACTCCTCCATCGCCGTGATGTAGGTATTGATGATGGACTCCCGCACGGTCGGATACCGCGGATCCAGCACGTAGGCACCCTGGCTCTCCCAGTGCCGCAGGTACATCCCCTGGAAGTGCTGGTAGTTCTCGGCTTCCTCGCCGACCAGTGGAACCGAGTACCACAGCAGGAACTTCATGCCGAGCTCGTGGACGCTGTCGATGAACCCCCGCATGTCGGGGATTCGCTCCGGCTCCCAGTCACCCGCGAAGCGGTAGCCGCGCTGGCTGTCTAGCGTCTGCCAGCCGTCGTCCACGATGACGGCCTCATAACCCAGGTCGGCGGCGATCCGCAGCTCCGCCAGGACCTCCTCTACGTCGAGGTTCTGGTGGAAGCTGTACCAGGTGGAGTACATGGGGACCCTCGCCGCAGCGGGAACCGGCGCTGGCGTGTGCTGCGGCTGCGATGCCCACCAATCGGCCACGCCCGCCAAGGCTTGGTAGTAGGGTACGCTGCGCGTATCGATACGAATGGACACCTCGTATGCCGTCGTGGCTGGACTCCGCTCGCTCAGGAAAGCCAGCGTGAAGTAGAACCGTGAATCCTCCTCCCGGAGATATGCCCTGAGGTCCACCGGGTTGAGGGCGTCCGAAGCGGCGACGGTGATCCGGTTGATGTCCGCGCTGTTGTACAGCGCGATAACTGGCGCTCCGCTCGATGCACGTGATCGGACACGGTTCCGATAGTAGTTGACCTTGTCGTTGCTGAGGTTGGTGTTCCAGAAGCCGGCGACGTCCACAGACGGGAGGTCCCACCGCACGGCGAACTCCGGGGGTTCCTCCGGGGTCGGTGCTTCGATTTGGACCTGGACGATGTGGACTCCCGGCTCCACCTCGTCTGCGTCGAGCGAGGCCGTGAAGCTCCCGAGCTCGCCGGTGACTTCGATCTGGTCGAGGCGCACATCGAGCGGGGGACCGACGAAGTGCTGGGGGGCGGCCTGCGCAGCCAGGTTCGGTGTCGCGCAGAGCGCCACCGTGAGGGACGCCAACGCGACCAGTGCAGGTGCCCAACGTCTTGCGAGGGATGGGATATACGGCATGGGTCGCAGCCTGAGAGAAGTGAGGTACGGTGGCGCAGCCACATCGCGATAGTAGCGGCCGGCGTGGGAGGTTCAAGTCCCCGGGCCCGCTGCCATCTCGAGGGCTGGCTGGGCCGCGGCGGCATGGCCACTGTCTGTCTGGCCGAGGGTCGAGCCGTGAATCCCCCCGCCCGTCCCGTTCGTAGGGTCAGTGAGGTGACCCTATGAGAATCTTCCTCAAGATCGTCGCGTTCGCACTGATCGTGCTCTTCACCGTCCCGGTGGTCCGCTACCGCACGGTGAGTCCCTGCGGCATGCTCAAGAAGGAGTACGTGGAGCGGGTGGAGCGGCAGGCCAGGGAGGTCGAGGAGCAGGCCCTCGAGCAGGCGAGCGCCTACAGCGACGAGGCCGAGGCCGTCGCCGAGGAGGTCGCGGGCGTCGTGGAGGACGTGACGGCCGGAATCGCCGCCGGTGTTGCCGAGGCCAAGGTGCGCCGGATGTCCACCTGGGAGTGCACGAAGGAGCTGATCGACCTCAAGCTCGGGGGGGAGGCGGACGAGCGCTAGGGAGCGCCGCTCTTTCCCGAGCGGCCGTGTCTTCTCCGGCGTCCTGAGTGGCCGTTCCCCTCCCTGCTCTGGTGCCGATGCGTGGGTGGCGCGGCGCGCCCGCCCCCCCTAACCTTCAACCCCAGGTCTCCTCCCGGAGCTGGACTTAGTGCCCGAGCAGCTGGACCGCGTCAGATTAGCCCTCGCCGACCGCTACGCCGTCGACCGAGAAGTCGGCAGCGGCGGCATGGCCACCGTGTATTTGGCGCGCGATCTCAAGCACGACCGCCAGGTCGCCATCAAGGTCCTCCGCCACGACCTGGCGGCGACGCTGGGAGCGCAGCGCTTCCTGCAGGAGATCAAGGTCACCGCCAAGCTGTCCAACCCCCACATTCTCCCGCTGCTCGACTCCGGAGAGGCGTCCGGGGTGCTGTACTATGTGATGCCGTTCGTCGAAGGGGAGAGCCTGCGTGACCGGCTCGAGCGCGAGGGGCCCCTGAGAGTCGAGGATGCGCTCCGGATTGCACGGGACGTTGCGGTGGCGCTGGACCACGCCCACCGCAACGGCATCATCCACCGGGACATCAAGCCGGAGAACATCCTGCTCCACGACGACGAGGCCGTCGTGGCGGACTTCGGCATCGCCCGCGCGCTGTCTGCCGCCGGAACGGAACGGATGACCCAGACCGGGCTCGCCGTCGGTACCCCGGCGTACATGAGTCCGGAGCAGGCGAGCGACACCACCCTCGATGCGCGCAGCGACATCTATGCGCTGGGCTGCGTGCTGTACGAGATGCTGGCAGGTGAGGCACCGTACACCGGGTCCACGCCGCACGCCATCCTTGCCAAGCGCCTGATCGATCCGGTGCCCTCGGTCCGGCGGCTGCGGGACACCGTGCCAGTGTCTGTGGATGCGGTCCTCATGAGAGCACTCGCGAGGGAGCCGGCGGATCGATTTGCGACGGCGCGGGGGTTTGCCGACGCGCTGGGCGCAGAGCCGTTCGGCAGCGGCGCCGTTGCCGCGGGGGCTCCGCCGGGATCGCGGCTGGCACGTCGGGCTCTGGGAGTGCTGGCAGTGGGTGTCGTCGTGGCAGTGGCATGGGTGATTGGGCTGCGGGAACCGACGGGGACGGCGGGCTCCGCGACGCACGTCGCGGTGCTGCCGTTCTCGGTGCGCGGCGGCACCGAGTTCGCGTATCTGGGCGACGG
This sequence comes from Gemmatimonadota bacterium, assembly GCA_039591655.1. Classification (GTDB taxonomy): domain Bacteria; phylum Gemmatimonadota; class Gemmatimonadetes; order Gemmatimonadales; family GWC2-71-9; genus WVYX01. The sequence goes on along the minus strand of JBDHDE010000032.1, from coordinate 18,401 downwards.
CATGGTCGACTTGTTGAGCGTGAAGCTCGATGGGGCCGGAACCCTGCGGAGCGTGGATCCGCGAGCCGTGCTGGCGGTCGTCCAGCGGCAGGGATCCGGTCCACCCGACCCGGAGGGCGGGAGCGCCATCGCCGAGGGGCTGGGTGCCGGGCTCTACGTGCTGGGGAACATCGTGGAGGTGGGAGGGCAGCTTAGGTTCGACGCGTCGCTGTACGATCGCAGCCGGGGCGTCGAGCCCGTGGCGCAGGCGTCGGCCGAAGGTGGACCGGGAGCGGTGCTGGGCCTGGTGGATGAGCTCGCCGGCGAGCTCCTCGCGGGCCAGGAGGCGCTGCGGGGTAGCCGGCTCACCCGGATCGCCCTCGTCACCACGGACTCTCTGGCGGCCCTCAAGTCGTACCTCCGAGGCGCACGGGAGTTCAGGGCGGCGCACTTTCCGGAGGCCGCCGTCGCGTTCCAGGAGGCTCTCGCTGCCGATACGTCGTTCGCCCTAGCCTGGTACCAGCTCAGCGTGACGGCCGACTGGCTCTTGCTGGGCGACCTGGCGCGGGATGCCGCCGAGCGGGCGGTGCGCCTGGCGGACCGGCTGCCGGAGCGTGACCGGCGCCTGCTGGAGGCACTAGTCACGGTACGGCGAGGTGACGCCGTGCAGGCCGAACGGCTGTATCGGTCCATCCTTGGCACCTACCCGGGCGAGATCGAAGCCTGGCACCAGCTGGGCGAGGTGCTGTTCCATTTTCGCCCCCGGCTCGGCGGCAAGCTGGAGGAGTCCCGGGAGGCCTGGGACCGCCTCCTCGCCCTCGAGCCCGATCAGCCGACGGCCTATGTACATCTGGCGAGGGTCGCCATCAGTGCCGGGGATTCGGCGGGACTGGATTCGATGGCCGGTCGGGTACTCGAGTTGATTCCGGAGGGCGACCGTGTGCTCGAAATGCGCACCCTTCAGGCGTTCTCCCACGGTGATTCGGCAGCCCGCGATCGGGTATTGGCGGAACTGCGTCGCGCCAGCGACAATCTGCTCGGCGAGGTCGCCTGGAGCGTAGCGGCATTCCTGGGCGACCCGACCTTCACGGAGCCGGTCGCTCGGCTCATGACCGCTCCATCGCGGTCGGTGGAGAGTCGCGCCCTGGGCCACGTGTTGCTGGCGTACCTCGAGCTGGCCCGCGGCCGTTGGAGTCGGGCGCAGGAGGAGCTGGCCGAGGTGGAGCGGCTTGACCCCGCAGCCGCAATGGAGCACCGAGCTCTGCTCTCGGCGACCCCGTTTCTGCAGGTGCCGCGGGAGGAGCTTGAGGCGCAGCAGCGGCGGCTGGCGAGTTTCGATGCCGCAGCCGTTCCACCCAGCGCATCGCCCCAGGTGTGGTTTGCGGTGCACAATGGGCTGCATCCCCTATTGCGGGCTTACCTGCTGGGACTGCTGAATGCGCAGATGGGACGGTTCGGCGTTGCACGACGATTTGCCGGCGAGTTGGATGGTATAGAAGCCCCCCCTCGCTCCGGCTCCCTGCGCGAGGACCTTGCCCGGGGCGTGCGGGCAACCGCCGCGCTCGAGGCAGGCAGCGATGAGGAGGCATTGGAGATCCTCCAGGGGGTGCGGCTGGAGGCCTGGCACCAGCTCGCGATTGCCTCGCCCTTCTTCTCGGCGGCACGCAAGCGTTATCTGCGGGCGCGGCTGCTGCACGAGGCCGGCAGGCTGCAGGAAGCCATCAAGTGGTACGGCTCCTTCACGAACGTGTCGGTGCACGACCTCACCTACGCTGCCCGGTCCCATTTCGATCTCGGCCAGCTCTACGAGTCGCTGGGCGAACCGGAGCGTGCCGCGCAGCACTATGCGCGCTTCATCGAGCTGTGGCAGGATGCCGATCCGGAGCTGCGGGACGTGGTCGATGAGGCGCAGCAGCGTCTCGCGGCGTTGGGAGGCTGAGGGCCGGCCGGAGAGACCCGGAAACTTCCCGAGCGCGTTCCCCGTCGTGGTACAGAGGCCGCCTGCAGGTGGTCCCCCGGGGTATCTTTAGCACGCTGCAATCCAACAACGCATTCCCATGATTGCCAAGGGAGACAGAGGCATGTCGACCATCACTGATGTTGTATTGAGCGCTAGTCGCAGGCTTGGAGGCCTCGTCCCGGCGGCCGCGGCGCTGCTGGTGCTGACGGTCATCCCGGCCCACGGCCAGGTCGCCGGCGTCGATCTCGACACCGTGCGGGCGGGGCGGTTCGACTTCGGGAAGATGTGGACCTTCGAGTACGCCCCCAACGAGTACTTCAGCGAGACATACGGGTTCGACGCCAACGACGCGTGGTTCGAGCGGGCCCGTTTGTCGGTGCTCAGGATCCCGGGGTGTTCGGCATCATTCGTGTCGCCCGACGGCTTGGTGGCCACGAACCACCACTGCGTCCGCGGAGCAATCGTGCGGGTGACCGAGGAGGGCGAGAGCCTGCTGGATGACGGGTTCGTAGCAAAGGACCTGAACCAGGAACGCCCCATCCCCAACTACTACGCCGATCAGCTCATCGCCATCTATGACGTGAGCCACGAGGTGTTTGCCGCCACCGACCAGGTCGCCACCGACGAGGAGCGGGAGGAGGTGCGGGGACAGACGTTGGAGGCCATCGAGGCGCGGTTGCTGGGCGAGCACGCCGGGGTGGGTGACTCGGTGTGGGTCCAGATGATTGGATTGTATCACGGCGGGCGCTACTCGGCCTACGTTTTCAAGCGCTATACCGACGTGCGCCTCGTGGTGGCGGCCGAGCTCCAGATGGGCTTCTTCGGCGGTGATGCCGACAACTTCACCTACCCGCGTTACGACCTGGACTTCGCCTTCCTGCGGATCTACGACGCCGACGGCAACCCCCACCGGCCGCAGCACTACCTCAAGTGGCCCGAGCAGGGAGTGGAGCCGGGCGACCCCATCTTCATCATCGGCAACCCCGGATCGACCAACCGGCTGCGCACCGTGAGCCAGCTCGAGTACCAGCGCGACGTCGCGGTCCCGGTGCTGAAGCACTTCTTGGAGACGCGGCTCGAGGGGCTGCGGATGTTCTACGAGGCCGAGACGGAGCTGGCTGAGTCCATGAATCTGCGCAACTTGATGTTCGGCCTGTCCAACTCGCTGAAGGCGTCCACGGGGCGGCTCACCGCGCTCGAGGATCCGATGATCATGGCCAGGAAGGCCGACGCCGAGCGGCAGCTCGTCGCGGAGATCCGCGGCGATGCCGAGCTGCGGGCTCGCTACGGAGCGCTGTTCGACCGGTTTGCCGAGATCCAGCGCGGGAAGAGGGAAATGGCAGCATACTCCGGAGCCTTCTTTGCCATCGGGAACCGCAGATTCGGATCCGCCACGCTGCGCCGCGCCATGGCAGCCCACGACTACCTGGAGGCGCAAGCCGAGGGGGCGCCCGCCGCAAGGCTGGATAGCCTGAGGGGACGGATCCTGGCCATCGGTGATCCCCATGCGCTAATGGAGGCCGGGACCCTCACCCTGCGGTTCGAGGACTTCGAGCGCTTCCTCGGTCCCGATCACGAGATCACCCGGACGGCGCTCGGGGGCCACAGCCCGGCGCGGGCCGCCACCGTGCTGCGGGAGCAGTCGGTGCTGGAAGACTCGGCCCGCACAGCAGAGGCCGTGGCCAGCGGCAGTCTCACGATGGGCGACCCGGCTGTCAGGCTCGCCGCTGCGTTCATGCCCGTGCTGGGGGAGTTTCGCGGAACGTCCGGGCCGCTCAACCGCGAGGAGGACCGGTTGGAGAGCGGCCTGGGCCGGGTGCGCTTCGAGGTCTACGGCCGTACGATCCCACCCGACGGCACGTTCTCGCCGCGCATCGCCGACGGCGTCGTGCAGGGCTACGAGTACAACGGCACTCTGGCGCCGCCGTACACGACGTTCTACGGCCTGTACGACCGGTACCGCTCGCATGGGCCGGGCAGCGAGTGGGATCTGCCGGAGCGCTGGCAGACCCCGCCGGAGGGGTTGGATCTCGCCACGCCGCTGAACTTCTGCTCCACAACCGACAGCTACGGCGGCAACTCCGGGTCTCCGGCGGTCACGCCTGAGCTCGAGCTGGTGGGCCTCAACTTCGATCGCAACATCGAGGGGCTATCGCGCGACTTCATCTACCTGCCCGAGCGGGGCCGCAACGTGATGGTGGATGTGCGGGCCATCCGGGCGGCGCTGGACGTCGTTTACGACGCCGACCGGATCGTGCGGGAGCTGGAGACCGGCGTCCTGTTCCGAACGGAGGCGGAGGCGGACGGGGCGCGGCGGTAGTCGGGCAGGGCACCACCGTTGCGGAGACGGCAACGGCCGGTTGCGAGACCGGCCGTTGTGCTCTTGGTGCCCCCGCCTGCACGTGCAGCGATCCCGAATGGCCGGAAGCGCGGCGTCCCCGCGTGGCGGGGGGGCGTTGGCCACTAAACCGCCGATTGGGTAAAATCCCTGCACGTGAGGGTGGCGGCGGGCCCTCCCCGCCGCGCCAGGGACGGGCGGATTCTTCAGCAACGACGGTAGGGTACATCCATGACAACAGCAGTCGCGCACGACTTTCTCAAGAAACTGGGCATCCAGGATACGAATCCCGGCGGATTCGGCGGTGAGTGGATCGGATCGGGACCGGATCTGGAGGTGATCACTCCGATCGACGGCTCACGCATCGCCACCGTCAAGCAGGTTACGGAGCAGGAGTACGACCAGATCGTGGCCCGGGCCCACGCGGCGTTCCTGGAGTGGCGCAAGGTACCGGCCCCCCGCCGCGGAGAGATCATCCGGTTGCTCGGGCTCAGACTGCGGGAGTACAAGCACGAGCTGGGCCAGCTCGTGACGCTGGAGATGGCGAAGATCCTCGCCGAGGGCGAGGGCGAGGTCCAGGAGATGATCGACATCTGCGACTTCGCCGTGGGACTCTCGCGCCAGCTCTACGGGCTCACGATGCAGTCCGAGCGGCCTGACCACCGCATGTTCGAGCAGTGGCACCCGCTGGGCGTGGTGGGCGTGATCAGCGCGTTCAACTTCCCCGTGGCGGTATGGAGTTGGAACACCGCCATCGCAGCCGTCTGCGGCGACAGCGTGGTATGGAAGCCGTCGAGCCAGACACCGCTCACGGCCATCGCCTGCACCAAGATCGCCCAACAAGTGTGCCAGGAGAACGACGTAGACCCGGCGATCTTCTCGCTCACCATCGGAAAGGGATCCACGGTGGGCGACCGCCTCCTGCACGACACGCGCATCCCGCTGGTCTCGGCAACCGGGAGCTGCACGATGGGCTACCGGGTGGCGCAGGTGGTGGGGAAGCGGCTGGGCCGCACTATTCTCGAGCTGGGGGGCAACAACGCCATCATCGTGACGCCGTCGGCCAACCTCGACATGGCGTTGCGGGCCACCCTGTTCGGCGCGGTGGGCACCGCGGGACAGCGCTGCACTTCGACCAGGCGCATCATCGTGCACGAGTCCATCAAGGACGAGTTCGTGCGGCGCCTGGTGGGGGCGTATGAGGGGATCAGGATTGGTGACCCGCTGGAGTCCGGGACGCTGATGGGTCCCCTGGTCACAAGAGATGCGGTGCAGGACCTGCAGAACGCGATCGAGCGCGTCCAGGAGGAGGGCGGGAAGATCCTGTACGGCGGCGCGCCGCTGGAGGGGCCCGATTACCCGGGCGGGCACTACGTGAAGCCCTGCATCGCCCAGGCGAAGAACGAGTACGACATCGTGCAGGAGGAGACGTTCGCGCCGATCCTCTACATCATCGGGTACGGCAACAAGAAGTCCAAGCCCAAGGAGGCGGTGGGTGAGATCGAGCAGGCCGTGGCGCTGCACAATGGCGTGCCCCAGGGCCTTTCGTCGGCCATCTTCACCGACAGCGTGCGCGAGGCGGAGTACTTCCTGTCGCACCGCGGATCCGATTGCGGCATCGCCAATGTGAACATCGGCACCAGCGGCGCCGAGATCGGCGGCGCGTTCGGCGGTGAGAAGGAGACCGGCGGCGGGCGGGAGTCGGGCTCAGACGCCTGGAAGGCCTACATGCGGCGGCAAACCAACACGGTGAACTGGAGCACCGAGCTGCCGTTGGCGCAGGGGATCACGTTCGGGGACTGAGCCTCCCATCAGGGGCGGCCCAACCGCAGGGAAGGCCCGGTTCGGCGACAGTGCCGAGCCGGGCCCTGCTTCAGCGTGAAGCAGTCAGCGCCGCGCGGTCGCCCCGCCGATCACCGCCCCGACGACCAGTGGGATCACGTGCATGAACGAGAGCGCCCAGGCGCCGATTCCCGCCACGGCCGCCCAGAGCTGGCCGATGATAGGAATCCAGCCCAGCAAGGCGCCGACTACCGCCGAGATGACCAGGAAGATGATCCCCGGGAGGAATACCGCCACGGCGGCCGACCCGACACTTCCCGCCTTCCGTCCCCCCACGAACCCAGCGATGAGCCCACCCAGTAGGGGAAGCCAGAAGAGCAGGATGGACAGGCCGATCATCCAGCCCATGGCGCTCCAGATGTTCTCGTGACGCGTTGTCATATGAAACACCCTCCCTGGGACGACCAGCGTGTCATCTGTCACTACGGCCCAGGCGGGTGCGGGTTTCGCAGCGGGTTGGGTTGGGACGCGGGTGCTGGGGTTTGCCCGGGCACGGAGCCCCTGGGCGTGGGCCGCTTGATCCCGAGCTTCTTCATGCGCGACTGCAGGGTCGACCGCTTGAGACCAAGCCTCTGGGCGGCGCCATTCCGCCCGCCGACCCGCCAGTCGCAGGTTTCGAGCGCCGCCAATATGTGTGCGCGTTCGGCATCCTCGAGTCTTATGGCTTCGCCCTTCGTTCTTGTCGCCGTCGCTCTCTCCCTGCTGTGCCGCCCGGCCAAGATGGTACCCAGCTCGAGGCTCTCGCCCCGCGAGAGTATCATGGCGCGTTCGACGACGTTCTGGAGCTCGCGCACGTTTCCCGGCCAGTCGTTGGCGCACAACGCTTCCATCGTGCGAGGCGCAATAGTCTTTATCGTCTTTCCCAATCGAGCCTGCAGGACGCTGGCGAAATACCAGACTAGCAGCGGAATATCCGCACGTCGCTCTCGCAGCGGTGGTACGTGGATGGGGAACACTCCGAGACGGTAGTACAGATCGTCTCGAAACTCGCCTTGATCGACCATCGCGACGAGGTCTCGGTTCGTGGCCGCGATGATGCGCACATCAACGGTCCTGGTCTCCGATGATCCGAGTCTCTCGAACTCACCGTCCTGGAGAACTCGCAGCAGCTTCACCTGCACTGCGGGCACGAGTTCCCCTATCTCGTCGAGCAGGATCGTACCCCCGTCCGCCACCTCAAAGCGACCGATCTTGCGCTTCACCGCACCGGTGAACGCGCCCTGTTCGTGTCCGAACAGCTCGCTCTCGATGAGAGAGCCCGGCAGCGCCGCACAGTTGACTGTGATCATTGGATGATCTTTGCGCATGCTACGGACGTGAATGGCGCGGGCGATCAGCTCCTTGCCGGTCCCGGTCTCGCCGAGTAAGAGCACGGTTGAGTCTGTCGGCGCTACTTGCTCGACATGCAGTAGCACCTGCCGCAACGCGAGGCTCTTGCCGACGATCTCCTCGTTCTCGAGGGACGCCTTGACTTGCTGCTTCAGGGTGATGTTCTCGGCTTCGAGGTGCTCTTGGAGCTTCTGGATCTCGCAGTAGGCCTGCCGCAACTCGAGCTCCTGGCGCTGTCGCTCGATGGCGCTGCCGAGGACCTGCGCGAGCAAACGGAGGCGGTGGACGACCCTGGGATTCCAGGGAGTGGCATCCGTGCAGTTGATGAAGGCGACGCAGGCGGCCACCTCGCCAGCGATCATCACGGGAATGCCGGCGAAGCACTGGATGTCGAGGGTCTCGATCAGTCGGACATCGGCCTCGGAAGCGGGGGGCAAACCCTCGCTGCGGGACCACAGCAGCTCCTTGCCAGAGAGGAATGGGGTCAGGAACCAGGTGTAATCCGGGGTGGGGTAGGAGGGCGCGATACCCTCGAAAAGTTGACGATTCCACGCGTGCGTGACCCGTACTTCCTTGCCATCGGGCGTCAGGTGACCGAGGCTGCAGCGGTCGAGTTCCAGACAATTGCCGACCTGCTCCAGGGCATGGGTGATGGCGGCGTCAATCTGATCCGGAGGGACGTTCACAAACCTCGCGGAGATGTCGGACAGAACGGCCTCGAATCGTGACTGCCTTTCCAGATCTAGCTGTGCCTGCTTGCGCTCCGTGATTTCCAAGGCAATGCCACCAACCCTGCGCTCTCCAGCTAGACCCAACAGGACAAACTTGGTATCGCGAAACCAGCGAGGCTTTCCTTCTATGTCAACGCAGATTTCCCTTTCAGCGACGCGGGCTTCGCCAGACAAGATGGCTCTGTCGGCGGCTTCTACGTCTCCAGCTATCTCCTCACCCAGGAACTCGCTGCTCGTGCTTCCGATGAACTCATCTGGAGAGACCCCAAAGGTCTCCAAGAGCAGCTTATTGGCATATATGTGTCGTAGATTCGCGTCTTTGATGTAGGCGCAAGCCGGGTTGTTGTCCATGAAGCTGCGAAACTGTTCATGGCTTGCCGCCAGCGCCTTCCCTGTTGGCTTCCCGACCAGTGTTTCCAGGTCGTGCGCTTCGGACGTGTCGCTACGGGCGTGTTGAAGCTCTGCCATGATTCTCCCTGCCGCTCGCCGAGGCTGCGAGCGTATCCCGGGAGTGCCGAAATGTCAACATCATTAGCCGAAATATGGGCTAGGGATGCCGATATCTCGGCGCTCTGACTCTCCGCTGGTCCCGGTCCGGTCCCTGAGCACTACGCTTAAGCGTCTGTAATACAACTACTTGAGCCTTCACACCGCGATTCCGCAAGCTGCGGGCACCCGGCTTGCCAGTTGGTCAGGCCGCGATGCTACGGATCGAAATCGCGGACGAGGGCTCCACACCTGTCGTGTTGGTGGCCGGCCGCCTCCTCGGCAGCGCAGCCGACGAGCTCGCGAAGGCATGCGATCGGATGGATGGTCCCTTCACGTTGGATCTGGCAGAAGTGCTGTCCGCCGACGCTGCGGGGATCGGGTTGCTTTGCGCCCTTCGAAGGGCCGGTACGGAGTTGCGTGGGCTCTCACCGTATCTCCGACTGCTGTTGGACGGTGAACGATAGACGGCGGGGGGAGCGTCTGGCGGAGAGATTGCTCGGCACTCCGCACGCAATTCTCGGAGATGACGCTCGGGGGCCGGGTCGTGCACATGGACATCCGCGAGGTGGTCTACGCGGAGATCAACGACATGTACGGCACGGACATTCCGGTGCCGCAGTGATGTCGAGAAAGGGGATAGCTCCGGATGTCCTGCCTTGTGGGACGCGATGATTGGCCTTGTGATGCGGAGGGTGCTCGAATGAAGAGGGGTATACGGAAAGGCGGCCGAGCGATCTGCCTGACTGCGCTGCTCCTGCTGGGCTTCCAGCAGACTGCGAACGCCCAGGCGCTGCTCGTCATTCTCTTCGGAGACAAGCTGTCCACCGAGAAGTTCCAGCTCGGGATCAATGCCGACCTGGTGTGGTCGAGTCTCACCAACACCGGGGAAGCCAGCCCGCGCTTCAGCTGGGCCTTCGGCGCCTACGGCGAGATCAGGCTGAGCCGGCACTGGCACCTGCAGCCCGAGATCACCGTCAAGAATCCGGCTGGGGCCAGCGGCCTGCCGGTGACGACGCCCGGCAGTCCATTCTCGTCACCGACGGGCGATCCCACGCTCGACTCGATTCGGGCGGCCGGCACCGTCACCCGCTCGGCCAACTACCTTACGCTGCCGCTGATGCTGAAGTACGTGGCTGGACGCTTCAACGTCGGGGTCGGGGGATCGGTGGGGATCCTGACGGGGGCGAGCGACGAGCTCGTCAGCGACGTCGAGCGAGGCGGCCTGAGTCTCAATGCCAGCAGCACGGACTCGCTCAACACGTTCGACGCCGGGCTGGTAGCCAGTCTGAGCTACTCGTTCAAGCCTCAGCTGCAAATGCGCAGTATGCGGCTCGACGCTAAGTTCTACTACGGTCTCACCAACACGGTGAAGTCGAACACGGGTGACGCGATCCGCAACTGGCAGCTGTTCGTCGGGCTGGACATCCCGGTGGGCGGTTCGAAGGCCGCTTCTGAGGAGTGACGTCGCCGGCCCCGGAGCAGGAGGTCAACATGAAGCGGGAGGACACATGAGATCTCGAGTCGTGCTGGTCGCAGGACTCCTGGTGCTCCTCCCCTGGCCGGCGGCGGGACAGGAGGTTACCGCCGCTGCCGGTCCGGGTGAGGACCTCGATCTCCATGCTGTCATCGAGCTCTTCAAGGAGTCCGAGAGCATCGAGGAGTTCGAGCAGAAGCTCAACGATCCCGACGTGGGGGTGAACAACCTCGATCTCAACGAAGACGGTGAGGTCGACTTCATCCGGGTCATGGAGTACACCGAGGGCGACGCAAACGTGTTCGTGCTGCAGGCCGCGCTCGGCGAAGACACGTACCAGGACGTGGCCCGGGTGATGGTGGAGAAGGTCGAAGGAGAGGAGATTGTGGCCGAGGTGCAGGGTGACGAGGAGCTCTATGGGGAGGGCTACGTCATCGCCCCGACGACGGTCATCGTGGTCACCAGCTTCGCGCTCCTCGGCGTCATCTTCCGGCCCCGTCGCGTCGTGTACCGCTCGCCGTGGGGCTGGCGCCGGAGGCCTCCGTGGTGGCGGCCCTTTCCACCGGTGGTGCGGGCCACCTATAGATCGCGCACTGCGCGCTACCGGCAGGCGCGGGGCAGCGCGCGGAGGAGTCACACTCGGGCCCGCAAGGCGGATAACGTCTACAGGACGCAGCGGCGTAGGTCCGGCCCGGGATCCGGTCCGGGGCCCAGCTGGCACCACTCGGCCACACCCCCCAGTGGGTGGATCGAGCGCTTCGCGGCGAATGGGCTGTTCGACGATCCGGCTTGCGCCGGGCGTGGGGTGATGGTATGACGGCGAAACTTGCAACGACGCTCGTGATGGTGGCGATCATTGCCGGCCCACTCGCTGCACAGGACCACGAAGAGCGGGAGCCGCTCAAGCGCCACCAGCTCTCTCTGTTCACCGGCTACACCTGGGTGCCGAAGGGAGATCCCCACGAGGGAAATCCCGAGGGCACGGTGATCGTCCCGACGATCGGGATCGATTACAGCTTCTGGATCAGCCACAAGGTGGGAATCGGTCTATACAACGACTTCGAGCTCACCAACTATGTGGTGGAGACGAGCGCCGACACCACGATCCCGCGAGAGCACGCGTACGTCGGTGCCGTCGTCGGGATCTACGAGGCGGTACGTGGATTGGAGCTGTACGCGGGCCCCGGGGTGGAGCTCGAGAAGCACGAGAACTTCTTCGTGCTCAAGGTGGGGCTGGAGTACGCCTTTGCCGTCGCGAACGGCTGGCTGACTGGGGTCGCGTTCGGCTATGACTTCAAGGACGAGTACGACTCTTGGGCGCTGGGGATCTCCGTGGGGCGGAGATTCTAGGCGCGAGAGGCGCGGTTTCAGTATTGCCGCCAGTGCGATGCCAGTGCAATGACAATCAGAGGATTACGCCAGATGCGTGTTCATACACTCGCGAGTGGGAGGTAGCATGGTGGTACGCACTATGAAGGTGTTGGCGGCGCTCGCCGTCGTAGCCGTGGTCGCAGCGTTCGGATACCTGCAGGGTTACGTCGACCGTGACGCGGGCCGGGAGATGCGGCTTGCGACGCGCGCGCTGGCCCAGGGCGCCGCCGTGAGCCCGGTGATGGCCCGGGCTGATCGTATGACTTACTACCCCAACACCGAGGACCTGGCACCGGACGAGATGCGCATCATCTCTTGCGGCACGGGAATGCCCAACCAGCGGCCGGCGCAGAAGGCGACCTGTTGGCTCGTGGAGCTCGGCAACGGCGACAAGTTCCTGTTCGACATCGGGACGGGCTCATCGGACAATCTCTCGGCGCTGCTGATCCCCTACGAGTTCTTGAACAAGGTGTTCATCAGCCACCTCCACGCCGATCACTTCGGCGACCTGGACGCACTGTACGTGGGAGGGCTGATCTCAGGACGGGTCGGCTCACTGCACGTGTGGGGGCCCAGCGGCTCGCGACCCGAGCTCGGCACGGCTGCGGCCGTCGAGGGGCTCAAGAAGATGCTCGCTTGGGACATTGAGGGCCGGAAGGGCCGGCTGCCATCGTCGGGCCAGGTACTCGAGGTGCACGAGTTCGACTACATGGGCGACAACCACGTCGTGTACCAGGAGAACGGCGTGACAATCCGCTCCTGGCCCGCGAACCACGCGATCGACGGCTCGGTCAGCTACAGTCTCGAGTGGAACGATCTCAAGTTCGTGTTCAGCGGCGACACCTACCCGAACCGGTGGTTCGTGGAGTACGCGCAGGGCGCGGATGTCGCCGTCCACGAATGCTTCATCGCGATCCCGGATCTCGTGGACAAGATGAACTTCCCCGTTTCTCGGGCGCTGGAGGTGGGCACACAGATTCACACACCGCCCCCTGCATTCGGGAAGGTCATGAGCTTGGTGGAGCCGCGGCTAGCCGTCGCGTACCATTTCTTCAATGACTTCGACACCGCGCCCAAGATCATGGAGGGTGTTCGATCGACGTACGATGGCCCGCTCTCCCTGGCCGACGACATGATGGTGTGGAATGTCACGAAAGACACCATCCTCGTACGGGAGATCGTGTTCGAGGAGGCGGTCTGGCCGCCGCCGCCGGCCGTGAGGGCCCCGCCGGTGGACGTGAGCGAGGCGGTGTTCGTGTCCGAGCAGGTCAAGGCGGGTAACCTGGATGTGAGCGACATCATCAACGCCCTGTACGAGCGGGCCAACCGCCTGTGGGGGACGGACCTGGCGCCGAACCAGTAGGCGCCGGCAGGGCCGGAGCCTGATGCGGGGTGCCGTTAGCGCCGAAGAACTGATCCCTGACGCGGCTGGGACCCCATGACTCCGCTCATTAAGAAAGGCCAGCCAGAGAGGCTGGCCTTTCGAGCCCTTGGCGATCTCGTGTCGCCCCGACTACTCTCAGACCTGTGAGATCCCTGCGCCGATCCCTTGTTCTCGCCCTTGTCGGGCTCCTAGGCGCCACCACGGTCCTGTCTGACGCACTGGTTATCACCCGGGCCATGCTGGCGTCCACCATCGCCGAGATCTTCATCGAGGAGGACTCGGTGGTTGTCGAGCTGGAGGTCGGCGCGCAGGACCTGGAGGCGTTCCGTAACCTGTTGCCGGACCAGCTCTACGAGCGCCTGGGCTACGAGCCGGAGCCGTGGATCGACCGGCTACAGCGCTTCGTGGGCGAGGACTTCGTGGTGCGGGACGAGCGGGGTCGCGCACTCTTCGGGTACCTGCGCTCGATCGAGCCGCGCGCCCGCATCGAGCGCGACGAGGTGACGGGCGAGCCGCTCCCCGTCGAGCCGGGCGAAGGGGAGCCCGTGGTGTTCGCGCGGGTCGTGTACCCCACGGGAGGCCGTCCCGCCCGGCTGTCGTTCTCGCCACCTGGCAGCGGCCGGGGCGCCACGACGGCGAACGTTGGATTCGTCACCTATCACCACACGCTCCCCATCAACGACTTCCGCTACCTCGGGGTTGAGGAGACGCTCAATCTCGACTGGGAGGATCCGTGGTTCTCGCAGTTCGAGAACCGCAACCTCAGGCGCCAGTTCTTCGCACCCATCTCGGCGTTCCTCTACGTCGAGCCGTACGAGGTGCGCAAGGAGGTCGTGCTGAGACCGAAGGACCTGCAGCAGTGGGTGGACCTGGGTCTCGCCGGCAAGGACACGATCCGGGTGGAGGAGCAGGAAGCGCTCAAGCGGCAGGTGGTGGAGTTCCTGCGCGACCGCAACCCGGTAGCAATCGACGGGCAGCCTGTCGAGGGCTACGTGGATCGGGTGCACTTCATCTACCGCAACCTGCGCACCAGCGGCGTGATCGACCCGCCGCAGGACTTGGATATCATCACGGCCACGCTGGGCGTCATCTTCACCTATCCGGTGGACGGACTGCCCGACTCGGTGGCCATGACATGGGAGCTGTTCAGCCAGCGCATTCCCATGGTGCCCTCCTCGGCCACCGATGAGGCGGGCTCGCTGCCCTACATCCTGAGCCCGGGTGACGAGGTGCTGCGCTGGCACAATTTCCTGACCAATCCCACGCTGCCCACCCTGGTGGAGGTTGCGTCGCCGCCACGGTTCCGGGTGGCGTTCATGGCGGGCGCGCTCGTCGGGCTCGTTGGACTGGTGGTCCTGGCGGTCCGGCACGGGAGGGCGGTGCTCCGGAGGCAGTGGCCCACCACGCGCGCCTGGGCAGCGGCCGCCGCGTGCGTGGTGCTGCTCCTCATCGGGCTGCCACGGGCCCTGGGGCTCACCGTGGCCGCCGGCCAGGGGGAGCAGGTCATGGACGGCCTGCTGCGCAACGTGTACCTGGCCTTCGACTATCGGGAGGAGGGCCAGATCTACGACGTGCTGGAGCGCAGTGTGACCGGTGCCCTCCTGACCGACATCTACCTTGAGACGCGCCGCAGCCTGGAGCTGGCGAACCAGGGCGGCGCCCGCGCCAAGGTGAAGGAGGTCGAGATCCTCGAGGGCGACTTCCGGTCGGTGGACGGGGGGGCCGGCTTCGAGTCCCGGATCGTGTGGAACGTGATGGGCTCGGTGGGGCACTGGGGCCACATTCACCGGCGCACCAACCAGTACGAGGCGCGTTTCGTGGTGCGCGCCGTGGACGGCGCCTGGAAGATCTCGGACATGGAGCTGCTCGAGGAGCAACGGCTGTGATTTCGGTCCGCGAACTCGAATTCCGCTATGCGGAAGGGGACTTCTACCTGCGGATCCCGGAGCTGGCAATCGAGAGTGGCTCCACTGTGGCATTCGTGGGGCCGAGCGGGTCGGGCAAGACCACCCTGCTCAATCTCATCGCGGGGATTGCGCTGCCGCGGGCCGGCCGCATCACCGCCGGTGACGTCGAGCTGACGAGCCTGTCGGACGCGGAGCGGCGCAGCTATCGCATCCGCCACATCGGCCTGGTGTTCCAGGAGTTCGAGCTGCTCGAGTACCTGAGCGTGCTGGACAACATCCTGCTGCCGTACCGTATCAACCCGGCGATGCGGCTGGACGCCGCGGTGCGGGCCAGGGCGGCGGACTTGGCGCTGGAGGTGGACATCGCCGACAAGCTGGGCCGCTACTCGACCAAGCTCTCCCAGGGGGAGAAGCAGAGGGTGGCGGTGTGCCGGGCGTTGCTGCCCGAGCCGGGCCTGCTGCTGGCCGACGAGCCCACAGGGAATCTGGATCCCCGGAACAAGGGTCGGGTGCTGGATATCCTGTTCGACTACGCCGCGCGCACCGGAGCGACCCTCGTCACGGTCACCCACGACCACGATCTGATCGGCCGGTTCCAGCGGGTGATCGACTTCCGGGACTTCCACGACGGGTCTGGAGTGCGGGAGTCGCTGTCGCGCTATCGCGTGGGGGCGGGGCCGTGAGGGACAGCCTCTTCCTCGCCTGGCGCTACCTCGCCTACCACCGGATCAAGACGGCGATCCTGGTCACGTCCATTACCCTGATCGTGTTCCTGCCGGTGGGGCTCCGTGTGCTGGTGCGCCAGAGCGAGCACCAGCTCACCGCCCGGGCCGAGGCGACACCGCTCATCGTGGGTGCCAAGGGGAGCCCCCTCGAGTTGGTGCTCAACAGCCTGTACTTCGAGGCGGACGTACCCGAGCTGATGCGCCATGCACAGGTGACTCGGATCGACACCACGGGGCTGGCGCTGCCGATTCCTCTGTACGTGAGGTTCAGGGCGCGGGGCAACCCGATCGTCGGGACCACGCTGGAGTACTTTGAGTTCCGCAACCTCCAGGTGGCGCTGGGCACCAACCTGACCATGCTGGGAGACTGCGTGATCGGCAGCAGGGTGGCTGAAACGCTCGGCGTCGGCCCCGGCGAGACGATCATCTCGTCGCCCGAGAGCGCGTTCGACATCGCGGGCGTCTACCCCCTCAAGATGCGGGTGGCCGGGGTGCTGGCGTTCTCCGACGGACCCGACGACGGCGCGATCTTCGTGGACCTCAAGACGGCCTGGGTCATCGAGGGGCTGGTGCACGGGCACGTGGATCTCTCGCAGCCGGAGGCCGTGACCGGTGTGCTGCGGCGCGACTCCAGCAACATCACGGCGAATGCCTCGGTGGTGCAGTACCAGGAGATCACGCCGGACAACATCGACTCGTTCCACTTCCACGGTGGCTCGAGCGGGTATCCGATCACGGCAATCGTGGTTGTGCCTCCCGACCGGCGCTCCGAGACAATCCTGCGGGGTCGCTACGAGTCGCCCGACGACCTGGCGCAGATCGTGGAGCCGGTGTCGGTGATGGACGAGCTGTTGGACACGGTGCTGACGGTCCAGACCTTCGTGATCGCCGCCGTGGTAGTCGTAGGCCTCTCCACGCTGGCCACGGCGATCCTGGTGTTCCTGCTGTCGCTCCGCCTCAGGCGCCGCGAGATCGACACCATGCGGAAGATCGGAGGATCTCGTGCGAGCATCGCGTGGGTGATGACCTCGGAGATCGTCGTGGTGCTGGCGACCGGTGTGGTGTTTGCCGCGGCACTCACCGGGCTCACGAGCCGATTCGGATCGGCGGCGATCCGGGCATTGATCTTTTGAGTAGACTAGTTTATGCACGGCTGCGGTCGCCGGTGAGTGCGGCGCGGCCTGGGTGATCGAAAGGGGCAGGAGGGTGATGATGGGACAGTCTCGGGTGGAATCGGTCATGCGGCTCGCCACCGGGGCGCTGCTGGCGCTCACCGCCTGCTTCAGCGGCGAGCCGCGGCAGGCGGCCGAAGCGCAGGCGGACGATGCTGAGCGGGTGGTCTACACGGTGAACTACCCGCTGCAGTACTTCGCCCAGCGCATCGCGGGGGATCTGGTGCGGGTGGAGTTCCCGGCTCCGGCAGACGTGGATCCAGCGTTCTGGACGCCCGATGCCGAGGTCGTGTCCGAGTACCAGGCAGCGGATCTGATCCTGCTGAACGGCGCCGGCTACGCCAAGTGGCTCTCGCGCTTCACCCTGCCCGAGTCGCGCCTGGTGAACACCTCGGCGGCGTTCCAGGACCGCCACATCCGCATGGACGAGGCGGTTACGCACACCCACGGGCCTGCGGGCGCCCACTCCCACGAGGGCACGGCGTTCACCACGTGGCTCGATCCGGGGCTGGCAGTGCGGCACGCGGAGGCGATCCGGGACGCGTTCAGCGGAAGCTGGCCGGATGACCGGGCGGCGTTCGAGGAAGGATTCGAGGCGCTGCGCGACGACCTCATGGCGCTGGACGAGGAGCTGGCAGCGGCGGTGGGCGACCGAGGAGCCAGGCCGATTCTGGCCTCCCATCCGGTATACCAGTATTTGGCACGCCGCTACGATCTCAACCTCCAGAGCGTGCAATGGGAGCCCGAAGAGCCGCCCACGGCGACCATGTGGCGCGACCTCCGCAGGCTGGTTGGTGACCACCCGGCCCGCTGGATGCTGTGGGAGGGCGCGCCGTTGGAGGAGACTGCGGCGGAGCTGCGCCAGTTGGGCGTGGAGCCCGCCGTGTTCGATCAGTGCGGCAACGCCCCCGACGGCGGCGACTACCTGAGCGTGATGCGCGAGAACGCGGAGAGCCTCGCGCGGGTGTACGGGGAGTAGGTGCACATCGCTCGCGACTCCTCGGTGGGGCCGGGCGCGCGGGGGGAGGCTGGTGGGCTCGGGCCGTGCCGTACGCCTGGTTCCGCTTGCAGCGGTGGCCACTACGCTCCTCGTCGCCCGTCCGAGCGTTGCGCAGGACGACGGCGCCACGCTTCAGACCTGGACTGACTACACATCGCTCTACTGGATGACGCATAACCTGCGGTACACCGGCGACTACGGGATCCGCGGCGCGATTGCCAACAGGGATTGGACCACGATCTACGCCCGCCCGGACGCGGCGTGGCACGCGTTCAGCTGGTTCACCGTCACCGGTGGGGTGGGCGGCTTCTACACGTTCCAGGACGCCGATCAATTCGAGCTTCGCCCGTTCGTCGGTGCCACCGCGGTCTGGCCAGAACTGGGACGCTGGCGCTTCGATCACTACCTGCGCCTCGAGTGGCGCAACGTGTGGACCTACGACTCCACGACCACGTTCGACGGCGACCTGCGCCTGCGCTACCGCATCCGGGTCCATACCCCCAGCTTCGGCCGGGGCTTCAACGGGCTGCCGTTCTACGGAGCGGCGAGCTTCGAGGCGTTCACGGATACGGACGAGATCGCCGAGCAGTTCGCCAACCGCACCCGCTCGACGCTCGTCCTGGGTCACCTGGTGACCCAGCGCTGGCGCCTGGAGTTTCACTTCACGCTGCAGAGCTCGAAGAGCAGCCCCGAGGCGAGC
>JBDHDE010000031.1:0-29448 GCA_039591655.1 Gemmatimonadota bacterium | reverse complement strand
GCGTTGCCGCCCGCGGTGTGGGTGAAGGTGATCATGGAGCCGTCGGGAGACCAACTCGGGGACCACTCCCAGCCGATGAAGTTGGTGAGCGGCCTGATCCTACCCGGTTGGTCACCGGCCGGCGAGTTACCGCTGCGCCCCCACAGCGCCCACGCCACGACGAACACCGCCAGGACGGTCGGTACCGCGTAGCCGAGGCGCCGGAGCCACTTTGAGGGAGTCAGGGATGGCTTCGGTGCCCCGGTTGGGGATGCCACCCCGATCTCACTCGTCAGCGCATCGGCGAACGCCTTGGGGGTCAGGAACCGGTCTGCCGGCAGCTTGGCCAGGGCCTTCTCGATCGCGGCCTGCGTCGCGGCGGGTATGGTCGACCGCAGCGTGCGCAGGTTGGGCACCGGGTCCATCACGTGCCTGGCCATGACCGCTTGGGGGGTCGGGCCCGTAAACGGCGGCTCCCCTCCCAGCACTTCGTAGGCGAGACACCCGAGACTGTAGACGTCACTGCGCCCGTCGATCGCGCGATCCCCGCTCACCTGCTCGGGACTCATGTAGGAGGGCGTTCCCACGGCGAACCCCGTCTCGGTGAGTTGCTCCGTCCCCGCCGCGTCGATGGCCCGGGCGATGCCGAAGTCGCTCACCACCGCGTGGCCCGCCGTGAAGAGGATGTTCTCGGGCTTGATGTCCCGGTGGATCACGCCGAGGCCGTGCGCGTGGTTCAGAGCATCCGCCACGTCCTGCAGGATCGGGATCGCGTCGTCCAGGGGAAGCGGCTTCTCGCGGTCCAGCCGGTCGCGGAGTGATTCTCCCTCGACGTACGGCATGACGTAGTACAGCAGCCCACCGGCCTCACCCGAGTCGTGGAGCGGCAGGATATGGGGGTGGGTGAGCTGCGCGGCGATCTGGATCTCTTTGAGGAAGCGCCCCGTGCCGATGGCCTGGGCCAACTCGGGCTTGAGGACCTTGAGGGCCACGCGGCGGCGGTGCTTCAGGTCCTCGGCGAGGTAGACGGTTGCCATGCCGCCTCGGCCGAGCTCGCGCTCGACGCGGTAGAGGTCTCTGAGGGCTTCCTGCAGGCGTTCGAGGATGTCTTCCAGGGCCAGCGCTCCGGGAGGCGAGCGAAGCGCACAAACTATTGCGTGGGGACGGTGAGCGCCAGTCCGGCGGGGGTGACCGCACGGTGTCCATGGGCTATCATGGGGCGTCGGGTCGTGGCAGCGTCGGCGACGGAGCCCAGATCACCCATTCGGGGGAGACAGGAAATGACACGGACCATCGTGGCCAGCATCGCACTGCTTGCGGTGTCAGCACTCGTCACTCAGCCGTCTGCCGCGCAGTCCGCCCAGGACGACCAGGCGCTGGCCAAGCAGTCACAGAACCCGATCGCCAACCTCATCAGCCTGCCGTTACAGAACAACACGGATTTCGGCCAGGGTTTGAATGATGCCACGGTGAACACACTGAACATCCAGCCCGTATACCCGGTCACCATCGGCAAGTGGAACATGATCAACCGGGCCATTCTACCGGTGATCTGGCAGGGAGAGGTGGTGGCGGGAATCGGGAGTGAGTTCGGCCTGGGCGACCTGAGCTACACGGCCTTCTTCTCGCCTGCCGAGGCAGGCACCGTGACCTGGGGCGTGGGCCCCTCGTTCTTGATCCCCACCGCCACGAGCGACCGCTTGGGCACGGGCAAGTGGTCCGCCGGTGTGGGGGGGGGTGGTCCTGGCGATGACCGGACAGTGGGTGTTGGGTGCGTTGGCGCAGAACGTCTGGTCATTCGCCGGGGACTCTGCTCGCAGCGACGTCAATTTCCTGTTGTCCCAGTACTTCATCAACTACAACCTGCCCAACCTGTACCTCACCACGTCGCCCATCATCACGGCCAACTGGGAGGCAGCGAGCGGGCAGAAGTGGACCATCCCGTTCGGCGGTGGCGTGGGCAAGCTGTTCCGCCTCGGGAAGATGCCGGTTGACGGGCAGGCGCAGGTGTTCTACAACGCGGTGAAGCCGGACGACGCCGCCGACTGGACATTGCGGCTGCAGTTCAAGATGCTGTTCCCCAAGTAGGTACGCTTCCGGGGAACGGCGGCCGCTGGGGTCGCGGTGACGAGCAATTTTGACGACCATGGCTAGCCTCAAAGCGTTCGCGGGTGTGGCCCGCGTCCCGTTCCTGTTGTTGCCGGTCACCCTCGTGGCGTCGGGCGCAGCGGCGTCGGCCTACGACGGTCACTTCGGCTGGCTGCACACCCTCCTAGCGCTGATCGGACTCGTAGCGCTCCACGTTGCGGTCAACGTGCTCAACGAGTGGAGCGACATGCGGACGGGAATCGACCTGAAGACCCGGCGCACGCCGTTCTCGGGAGGGAGCGGGACGCTGCCTGCCGGCGCCATCTCCCTGCGCGCCACTCTGATCTTTGGGTTGGCGGCGGCCATGGTGGGCCTTGCCGTCGGCGTCTGGTTTCTCACCAAGGTCGGGTGGGTGCTGCTCCCCATCATGGTCCTGGGGGCGGTTTGCGTCTTGGGCTATACCGACTTCCTGGCGCGGCTGGGGCTGGGAGAGGTGGCGGCCGGGCTCGGCCTGGGTGGGCTGCCGGTGATCGGGACCGCGTTGGTCCAGGACGGCGTTCTGGGGCCGGCCGCGGTCGCGGCGGCGATTCCCGCCACGTTCATGACGTTCAACCTGCTGCTGCTGAACGAGTTTCCCGACGAGGACGCGGATCGGGCGGGAGGGCGCCGCAACCTGGCAATCCTCCTGGGGAGGACCCTCGCCGCCCGGGTCTACGCCGCCGCCGGGATCCTGACGCCGATCTCCATTGTGGGCGCCGTGGCAGCGGATGCCCTCCCCGTCGTTTCCCTCGCTGCCGTGCTGCCTTCTCTTCTCCTGGTCAAGGCGCTGCGTTGGGCCTTCGGGAGCCCCGCTGAGCCGGTGCCGATCCCCGCCCTAGGCGGCAACGTGATGTGGAACCTGGGGACCAACATGGTGCTGGCGCTGACGCTGGTGGTGGCGCTGATCCTCTAGGTCCCCTCTATTATCTTTGGCCGATTCCAAGTGTGCTGTCGCGTCGCCCGGGAGGACGGGCCCGCGGCACGTCCTCCTCAGGTAGGAGAGGTAATGCGATCGTTGGCTGTCCGCTCGATTCTCGTGCTACTGCTGTTGGGGGCTGCGGCGCCCGCCGCCATCGCGCAGCAGACGCTCACCCTGGCGAACGGTGACCAGCTCACTGGCTCCCTGGCCCGCATCGATAACGGCACGTGGGTATTCACCTACGCCGGCAAGGATCTTGAGATCGCGGCGGCCGATGTCGCTGCCTTTGTGGCGCCCGAGCCCGTGGGGTTCCGGCTAGCCGACGGTACTTTGCTGGCCGCCACGGTGGAGTCCGTGGTTGGCGGGTTGCGCCTGCAGGAAGCGGATGGAACGACACGCACCGTAGCCACGACCGATCTCGCCGCCGCCGGCGCGCCCGACGACCTCGAGGCGCTGCGCCCCGTCGAGGTCAAGCTGCTGAGCCCGTTCTTCAAGTTCTGGCGGGCCACGGTGAGTTTCGGTCTGTCCGTCAAGGACGGGAACACCAACACCCGCAGCGGGACGTTCTACCTGGACATGGAGCGCGCCACTGCCTTGGATCGGTTGAGTCTTACCGTTCAGCTGAGCCAGGATCACGACCGCGTAGACGGCGACTCGCTGGTCCAGACGGCGGGGAAGTACCTCGCTGGCCTGCGGTACGACGTGTTCTTCACGCCCAAGCTGTTCGTCTTCGGTACCACCCGGCAGTCACGCGACCGGTTCAAGGACATCGACCTGCGATCGTTCTACACCGCCGGGATGGGCTACCAGTTCATCCAACAGCCCAAATTGGACCTGCGCAGCTCAGTGGGCGCCGGCATCCGCTACGAGAAGTTCTTCCTCCAGGAGGGCATGGTGGATAGCTCGACCACGGTCGGAACGGGCTCGCTGGACGCCGCCTTCCGGGCCGAGCTGGGCCCTTTCAACTATGACCTCCGGGGCGTCTACGCCCCGTCGTTCAACGACTTCAACGACTATCAGGTACTGGCCATCACTGGCCTCACTGCGAGAGTGATTGCCGGCCTGGGCTTCCGCATTCAACTCCTGTGGGAGTACGATAACACCCCCACGGCCGGCTCCGAGAAGAACGACACCGAGCTGACGACGGCGTTGACATACACGCTGGGAGGCTAGGGGGCCGTTACGAGGCAACTCATGTTGAGAGCGACAAAGATGACTCGGTTCCGGTTCCGTTCGGTCGGTTTGCTGCTTGTCCTGGTGACGGCCTTGCCGGCCAGCGGACTGGCCCAAGACCAGCCGCCGCAGGAGCCGGCAACGCAAGACACGGTGCAGGTGCCGACGGGACCCGCCGCGATTCCGGCAGCCGAGATTGCCCAGCAGGCTGAGCTGGCCGCCGTGGCGCTACGGGATATTGCCGGGCGGCTGGTGGAGACCCGGGCCGTTGCGGAGATCGACTCGCTGCTGCCGGCGTTCGCCGACTCTCTCGCCCAGCTCCATGCGGACTCGGCAGATCTCGCGGATCTGCGCATTCACGAGCTCGAGGCGCTGGAACAGCAGTGGCGGGCGTTCGACGAGCGACTGCGGCAGGCGTTGAGCGTGCTGGAGCGCCGGTCGGCTGAACTGGAGGTGGAGCGAGATAGCCTGGCAGGCATCCGGACGGTGTGGCAGGCGACGCTGGAGTCGGCGGAGGCGCAGGAGCTACCCGCGGCTGCCGTCCAACGTATAGGGGAGCTGGTTGCCGCAACCGACTCGGCCGAGGCCCAGCTGCGGGACCGTAGGGACGCGGTTCTCACGTTGCAGACCCGTCTCTCCAGCGAGAGCATCGGCCTCACCACCCGGCTCGCCGAGATCGAAGAAGCTAAGCGGCAGGTCCAGTTGCGCATCCTGGCGGCTGACAGCCCACCCTTGTGGCGAGCCTTCGCCGGTGCGGGAGGGCCGGCTGCCGTAGCCGCCACGGTGCGGCAAGGGTGGTCCCAGCGGCTTGCGACCCTGGAGTCGTTCGCCCGCGCGAACGGCGAGCGGATCCGGATTCACGTCATCGTGTTCGTGCTGCTGCTGGTAGGCATCTTGGAGCTGCGCCGCCGCAGCCGCCGGTGGGATCTCGACGACTCGTTCGCTCCGGCGGCGTACGTCATGCGCCGGCCGATCTCCGCGGCGTTCCTCGTCTCCCTGATGTTCAGCACCGAGTACTATCCGAACGCGCCATCCATCTTGGGGGACGTGCTCCGCCTGTCGGCGTTGATCCCTGTGCTGCGCCTCGCGCCGGGACTCATCGCTGACCGGCTGCGGCGGCCGCTGTACCACGTCGCCCTGGTGTTCTTCCTGTACGAGATGACCGCGCTCCTGTTGGATCCGTCGCCGCTCAGGCGGTTTGCGGAGTTCGGTCTGACCGCCGTGGCGGTGTGGCTGCTGGTGCGGGACCTGCGTCCGGGGTCCGGCCTGGTGACCGCGAGCGAGAGCGGCTGGTGGCGGGCCGCGCTGCGGGCCGGTCCAGTGGCCGTGTTAGTGTTCTCCGCCTCGCTCCTCGCGAACCTCATCGGCTTCGTCTACCTGGCGGAGCTGCTGACGGGGGCGACGATCAAGAGCGCCTTCGTGGGCGTGGCGATCTTCTTGGCGGTCGAGACGGTCGATGGGCTGGTCCCGCTGATCGTGCGCAAGGGCCCGCTCAGCGTCCTCAAGTCGGCGCAGACCCACAGTGAGGCGCTGATCCGACGCGGTCAGACTGTGGTGCATGCCGCCGCGCTGCTGCTGTTCCTCTGGGTCGTGCTGCGGCAGTTCCGCATGGAGGGGTTCCTGCTCGGCCTGCTCGGCTCGATCCTGACTGCCGAGCTGTCGGTGGGCTCCTGGGGGATCTCGATCCGCGATGTGATCGCGTTCGGCGTGGCCATCTGGCTGGCGATGATGTTTGCGCGGCTGGTCCAGGCGGTGCTGGACGACGATGTGCTGCCGCGCCTGAGCCTGCCACGCGGTGTTCCGGGCACGATCTCGGCGCTCTCCCGCTACGTCATCCTGTTCATCGGGTTCTTGTTCGCCGCCGGTGCCGCGGGCTTTGATCTGACCAACCTCACGCTCCTGGTCGGCGCCCTGGGTGTCGGTATCGGGTTCGGACTCCAGAACGTCGTGAACAACTTCATCTCGGGACTGATCCTGATGTTCGAGCGGCCCATCCAGATCGGTGACACCGTGGAGGTGGGCGAATTGCTCGGGATCGTGAAGCACATCGGGATTCGGGCCTCCATTGTCCGCACGTTCAACGAGGCCGAGGTCATCGTGCCCAACGCCGATCTCATCTCGGGGCGCGTCACCAACTGGACGCTGTCGGACCGGCGCCGGCGCATTGAGATCCCGGTGGGCGTGGCATATGGTACGCCTCCCCAGAAGGTGATCGACATGTTGTGCGACACGGCGAAGGCGCACGACGACGTGCTGCCGTCGCCGATGGCTTACGCGATCTTCAACGGCTTCGGCGAGAGCTCCCTCGACTTCACGCTGCGGTTCTGGACCGACCGCTTCGACCGCTGGTGGCTCGTTGCGAGCGAGGTCGCCGTGGCGGTGAACGACGCGATCATAGAGGCGGGTATCGAGATCCCCTTCCCGCAGCGTGACCTGCACGTGCGGTCGATCGACGAGCCGGCGGCGCGGGCGCTGAAGGGTGGGACAGCTGCGACGGAGAAGAGGAAGCCGGTGGAGTAGGGGCCGGCGGGCTAGGTTGCGGGCGGTCTTTGGGAGGGGAATGTGATGCAGCAGTCGTTGACGTTGGGCGGAAACATCGGGCGGCGCGCCGCGAGTTTCCTTGTGGGTCTCGGCATGGTGGTCGCCTCCGCTCTCACCATCCGGCACTTCTTCGCGGCGAACTACCCAAAGTCCATCTACGCGGGCTCCTTCTGCGACGTCAGCGCGTTCTTCAACTGCGACAGCTCGGCGTACTCGGCCTTGTCGGTGATCGCCGGGGTGCCGCTGGGCTACTTCGGGCTGTTCGTCGGGTTGCTGGTGGTGCTGGGTGTGCTCTTTCCCTCCGTCGAGTTCGAGCGCACCAACAAGACGATCGCCCTGGTGAACGGGATCGGAGTGGTGTTCCTCGCGCTGTTCTCGACGGTGTCTCTGGGGAGCCTGTGCGTCTTCTGCAGCGGCTACTGGCTCACGTCGCTCGCGAGTCTGGGACTGTTCTGGAAGTACGGGATCGACGTGGAGGAGCCTGGGTTTTTCACGAAGTGGTTCCGTGCGTCGCCCGGGTATCTGGCTACGTTCGCTGTGTTGCTGCTGTGCGGCGCCTACGGGGCACGGCTGTACCACCAGGCCAAGCAGGACGCCCAGTCCGGCGGGGTGGCCGCCCGCATCGTGGAGCAGTACTACTCGCTGCCGCTGGTGGAGGAGCCGAGCCTCATCTCGCCATACTGGACGGTCAGGTCGACTGAGCGGTTCGAGGACGCCCCGATCCGGGTGATCGAGTACGGCGACCTCCTATGCTCCGACTGCTTGATCCTGCACGAGCAACTGAAGCGGCTGAAGCAGGAATTCGAGGGCCAGCTCAACATCGCGTTCCAGTTCTTCCCCCTGGATGCTCAGTGCAACGACGTGGTGGACAAGGACAAGCACCCGGGGGCGTGTGACCTGTCGTACATGGCGGCCTACGACCCCGACAAGTTCCTCCAGATTCACGACGAGGTATGGGACAACTTCCGGGCGGCCAAGACGCCGGAGTGGCGGGCGGAGCTGGCACGGCGCTACGGGGTCGAGACAGCGTTGGAGGATTCTGCCACTAAGGCGCTGGTCTATGAGATGATCCAGACCGGCGCGGAGTACGAGAGGACCTCGGAGCGCTACGCCCACGGCATCCGCTCCACGCCCACGATGATTATCAACAATCGGATGGTCATCGGGACGTTCCCATACGCGCAGCTGCGGGCCGTCTTCCGGGCCCTGGTGGACGAGCACGAGGGCGGCGAGCAGCGGTTCCTGGAGAACTGGGTGGATTAGTGATCGCCAAACGGCGGACAGGCTGGGGGACACGTCCACCGCAGCCTCATGTCAACGCGGAGGCCGTCGACTGAAGATACGAAGGCCCGGTCATCCGACCGGGCCTTCTTCGCCACGAGCCGCGAAGTGGACCGTTGGCGGCCTAGAAGATCGCCTGCCCGAACCGCGCCATGAACTCCCAGCTGCGGTTCTTGATGTTCACCGTCTTCAGCACGTTGGACAGCCCCAGGTGGTAGCGCGCCTCCAGCACGACCTTGTTGCGACCCAGGTTGAACCCGACCCCGGCGCCGAACGGGAGGCTCCACTCGATGGACGACTTGTCGAGACCCGGGAACGTCGTGCCGCACGACTGCTTGCTGCCGGAGTCGATGGCGGCCTTGCAGGACAGGCTGAGGGCGAAGGTGAAACCGATTCCCCCACGCAACTCCACGGTGGGCGTGACGGGGATCATGGCGTTGAATGTCAGCGGGAACTCGAGATAGGCCAGATCCATATCGAAGTCATCACCATTGCTGGCGCGCGTGCCGGAGCCGCCGCGCTGGACGTAGTTGATCTCGATCTGGCCGGCGATTTGCGGGTGGTACTGCCACTCTAGGTAGCCGCCCCCGATGAAGCCCCACTCGAAGTTCGAGCTGGAGGTGAAATCGTCGGTGAGCTGGGAGTACGTTGCGCCGGCCATGATGCCGGCCCGGCGCGACTGCGCCAGCGTGGAGTCCGCGGTCGAGACCGCGAGGGCGAGTGCCAATGCGACTGTAGCCAAGTGTCTCAAGGTGCACCTCCTCTGGGATTCCGGGTGTCGTGTGCCATTCGCTCCCATACAACTACGTCTTCGGACTCATGCTGTCCAGCGTCGTCGCACGGCGCCATGGCTCAGTCGCCGGTGTGGCTCGACGCCACGCCTAATCGTCTGGTGGCCCTCCGGCGCCGGCCACCTGGTCGAGCCTCACCCTAGTGGCGTCGAACCGCTGGACCGCACGCAGCATCTTGTCGATGGTCTCGTCGACGCCGGCCTTGGTGCGGGGCGGAGCGCCACGCAGCGGGTTGATCCGCGCTACGACGAAGGCCTTGAGATAGGGGCTCCTGAAGCCGCGCTCCTTTAGCGTGGCGACGGCGGAGTTGACGGCGTCATCGATCTCCAAGATCCTCGCTGCCCGAGCGCGCCGCTTATCGAGGGCGGCGGAGAGCCGGGCCCCGAGGAACTTCTCGACGCGCTTGAGAACCGGCTGATACGCACCGCCCGAGAAGCGGCCTTTCTCCTGGTAGCAGAGACCGAGGGTGAGAAGCGCCGGCTCCTCGAACTCCGCCTCGAACTCCCGCTCGGGTCTGTCGTCCAGCTCCACCAACCCTTCCGCCAGTCGAATGACCTCCAGCGCCCGCTCCCGCAGGTTGTGGGCCTTCTCGGTATTGAGGGCCAGGATGCGGCGGGCGATCTCCTCTTCGGGGACCACCAGAGCCGTAATGGACTTGCCGCCCAGGGCGCGCACCGCGGCGAGGCGGTGGTAGCCATTGGGCGTCCAGTAGGTTCCGGTGGTCTCGGAGCGCACGGCGACGACGGGATCGAGGTAGCGGTCCAGCTTGTCGATGGCGGTCGCCAATCGCTTCACATGGGCCTCGGAGAGATCCCGCTGGAACGGCGTTGGCTCCACGAGATCGATGGGAAGTCCCGCCAGCACCTGCCAGTTGCCGCCCAGTGGATCCCGGTAGGCTCCCAGCACCGAGCCGCCCTCCATCTCGATCACCTGCCTCAGCTGCTCGATCGCCTGGGGTGGGCTGGCCGACGCGAGCCGTGTCGCCCCCAAGCCTCGGGACTTGGGCTCCGGCTGCTTCTTGCGGCGGCCGCCCTTTGCAGTCTTGACCATGGGTCTTCTCCCTCTCAGGCTCCGGGGTCCTGCTCGGGCGTCTCTTGCCGGGCCGCTTCGCGGCGCTCTCGCGGCGGCACGCCCCGCCGCAGGTAGCGCAGGTCCTCGTTGGATCCCAGCACCAGCATGATGTCGCCCTGACGGAAGGTGTAGTCCGCCTCCGGTCGCGTGTCGAGCTGCTCGCTCCCGTCCGGCAGCGTGCGCTTGATCATCAGCACGCTCACCCCGAAGCTCTGCCGGATGTATAACTCGCGAATCGTCCGCCCCACGAACCGTTGGGGAGCCTGAACTTCGGCCACCAGAGCGTCGCTGGCGGCTGACACTCGCTCCTGCCCGCTCTCCGGGCTCAGCGCGGCTGCCATGCTCCCCGCCATGTCGCGCTTGAACACCTCGGTGTGGTAACGCCCGATCACGTCCTCCGGCCAGATAACGCCTACCAGTCGGCCCTTGTCCAGGACCGGAACCTCCCCGCGGTACGTCTCCATGAACCGCATCACGTTGGCCAGCGGGTCCCTCGGCCCGACCCGGGGAAACTCCCCTTCGACCATGACGTCCTGGGCGATGATGAGCTGCGCGAGGGCGTTGGGGTCCTGCATGACCGGTCGGATCTGATCAGCCGTGATGACGCCCTCCAGCTCCCCGGCCTCGTCGGTGACGAACAGTGTGCTCCCGGGGTGGTCCATGAACCTGGAGATCAGCACCGCCAAACCGTCCTCGGGGGACACGGTCACGATCTCGGGCCGCATCACCTCCCGCACCCGCACGTGCTGCAGCACGTTCACGGCTTTGCCGCGTTGGATGTCCACCCCGCGGCGCAGCAGCTTCAGCGTGTAGATCGAGGCCCGCTGCATCCGCGTCGCCAGGAGCGTAGCTATGATGCAGCTGATCATCAGGGGCAGGATGATCGTGTACGAGCCGGTGAGCTCGAAGATTATGAGGATCGCCGTGATGGGTGCGTGGGTGCCGGCCGCCACCACCGCACCCATGCCTACCAGTGCGTAGGCCCCCGGCGCGGCCGTGCTGGCGGGCCACAGCGTGTGCACCACTGTTCCGGCGGCCCCTCCCAGCATGGCGCCAATGAAGAGCGATGGTGCGAACACGCCGCCGGACCCGCCGGACCCGATGGTGATGGAGACTGCGAGGACCTTGACCACGACCAGCAGCAGCATGAACTGCCACACGATGTTGCCGTTCAGCGCCTCGTTGATGGCCTCGTAGCCGACGCCGAAGATGTGGGGAACCCAGATCCCGATCACGCCGATGAGGACGCCGCCGACCATCGCCTTGACCGGAGTGGGAACGCGTAGCTTCTCGAAGAGATCCTCGGTGCCGTACAGCGCTCGGATGAATGCGAGTGCGACGAAGCCCGCCAGGATACCCAGTCCAGCATACGCGAAGAGCTCGTTGGCGTGCACCAACCGGTACACGGGCACTTCGAAGGCTGGGAAGTCGCCCAGGAACCGATGGCTGACCACCGTCCCGGCAACCGAGGAGATCACGATGGGAGAGAACTGCGTGACCGCGAAGTCGCCGAGGATCACCTCGACGGCGAACAGGGCACCGGCCACCGGGGCATTGAAGGTCGCGGCGATCCCCGCGGCCGCCCCGCAGCCCACCAGGGTGCGCAGGCGCCGCTGGTCCACATTGAGCCACTGACCGATGGAGGATCCCAGGGCGGAGCCGATCTGCACGATTGGGCCCTCGCGGCCCACCGAGCCCCCCGAGCCGATGGAGACACCCGACGCGAGCATCTTGGCAATCACCACACGGGGCCGGATGCGCCCACCTCGCAGCGCCACTGCTTCCATGACCTCGGGCACGCCGTGGCCCTTCGCCTCGCGGGCGAAGCGCCACACGATGAAGCCTACGACCAAGCCGCCCAGACTCGGAGCGAGGACCTTCCACCAGACAGGCAGGTTGTAGAGGTACTCGATGGTGTACTGGCCCTCGCGCCAGAACACATCGTTGAGGAAGCGGATGAGGAGCCGGAAGCCGACGGCGCAGAGACCACCCAAGAGCCCGATCACCACGGCAACCACCACCATGTAGATCTGCTCGGTCTGGCGGAAGCCGTCGTGGAGCTGCCGGAGTTGCCTGATGGCCCGTTTGATCATCGGAGGTGTGCGAACCTGTCGTGCCGGCCTGCAATCTACACGCGTTGGGCCCGGCCGACAGAAGCGCTAGGGCAGCCGCTGGGCGGTGGAGAGATCTGGTGCGCCTATCGGCGCCTCAGCCGGCGCTAGCTCCCCAGGGGCCTTCCGGTGCGGGCCTGCGCTCGGGCCTGCTCCGCCTGGTCGGCCTCGAGGCGCGTGCGATCCTGCGCGGGACACCCGGGCGCCATCAGGTTCCCTACCTCCGTGCATGGGACGTGGGGCAGGCCCAGGGAGTGCCCCAACTCGTGCGCCAGGATCCTCGGAGCGGCGTCCCGCAGATCGCGCACACCTTCGGGGTCCAGCTCGGCGGCCACCGCAGCGGGCACGTCCACCAGGTAGATGCCGCCGATGAAGCCGCCCAGGTCACGTACGAGGAAGACGTTCCATCCACCCCTCAGCAGCCGGTCCGTGGGCAGGACAGAGCGAATGAGGGATCCGGAGAAGGGAATCTCGCCGACCAGGGCCCGGGCGTAGTCAATGCCGTTCTGTGCCCGCTCCCGCACGATGGCCTCGATCTCCCACGTGATGTCCGCCTGCGCCCAGACGTCGTTGACGCCGGCGATGAGCATGAAGACCTCGTCGTCGGTGAGCGTTGCGTCGAGGGAGACTACGGTGGACTCCTCCAGGAGGTGCACCCGCACCGCGAGCGTGAAGCCGCTCTCCGGTCCGGCCCCGTCGCCGCATGCGAGGAGAGCAAGGGCCGCGAGCCCGGCTGCCCAGCCGCGGAGGGATCTGCGGACTGCACCGGGGGATGGCGTGCAGCGGCTCACGGCCCCTCCTGTTCAACGTCCATTTCCGAGAACGTGGCCTGGGCCGGGAGGGTTCCTGAGCCGGCTTGTGAGGTGCGTCCCCGGGTGTGCATTATCCCCCCAGGCGCTAGCCGCGCACAGTGGAGGTGGATGATGGAGAGTTTCATTCGGGATATTCCGAAGGCGGAGTTGCATCTGCACATCGAGGGCACACTGGAGCCCGAACTGATGTTCGCCATAGGGGAGCGCAACGGCATCGAGCTCCCGTTCGACTCCGTTGACGAGGTGCGCAAGGCCTACGAGTTCAGCAACCTCCAGTCCTTCCTCGATATCTACTACGAGGGCGCCCGGGTGCTGCGGGAGGAGCCGGACTTCTACGACCTGACGTGGGCCTACTTGACCAAGGTCCACGGACAGCAGGTCCGCCACGTGGAGATATTCTTCGATCCCCAGACGCACACCGATCGGGGGGTCGGGTTCGGGACGGTGGTCTCCGGCATCCGCCGGGCGCTCCAGGATGCGGAGAGCGCCCTCGGAATGTCCACGCAGCTCATCATGTGCTTCCTGCGCCACCTCAGCGCCGAGGCGGCGATGGAGACGCTGGAGCAGGCCCTCCCCTTCAAGGAGTGGATAATCGGGGTGGGGCTCGATTCCTCCGAGGTAGGACACCCACCCGAGAGGTTCGTCAAGGTGTTCGACCGCGCCCTGGACGAAGGCTTGCTCGCCGTGGCCCACGCGGGCGAGGAAGGGCCGCCCGAGTACATCTGGCAGGCACTGGAGTTCTTGAAGGCGAAGCGCATCGATCACGGGGTGCGCTGCGTGGAGGACGACCGCCTGGTGGAGCGGCTCCGGGAGGAGCAGGTCCCCCTCACGGTCTGTCCGCTATCCAACGTGAAGCTGCGCGTGTTCGACACGATGGAGCAGCACAACCTCAAGCGCCTCCTCGATCTCGGCCTCTGCGCCACCGTGAACTCCGATGATCCGGCGTATTTCGGGGGCTACATGAACGAGAACTTCCTGGCGGCCCAGGAGTCGCTGCAGTTAGATCAAGACGACATCTACCGGCTGGTGCGGAACTCGTTCACGGCGGCGTTCCTGGACGAGGAGCGCAAGGGAGCCCTCCTCGCCGATCTCGACGAGTACATCGAAAGCGTGGCCTGAGCTGCCATGCGCCGGATGATCGTGCGCCACGAGACATTTCCCCTCGCTGGCGTCTTCCGCATCTCCCGCGGGGCGCGCACTGAGGCCAACGTGGTCGTCGCCGAGATCGACGACGGCACCCACCGGGGTCGCGGCGAGTGCCTGCCCTACCCGCGATACGGCGAGACGGTCGGGGGCGTGATGGCCCAGATCGAGTCGCTGGCCGGCGCCGTGGCCGGAGGTCTCGACCGCGCCGCCCTCCAGGAGGCGCTCCCGCCCGGCGCCGCCCGCAACGCAGTGGATTGTGCGCTATGGGACTTCGAGGCCAAGCAGGCGGGCAGCCGCGCCTGGGATCTGGCGGGGGTGCCTGAGCCGCAGCCGCTCGATATCACCTACACGATCAGCCTCGGCACCCCGGCTGAAATGGCCGCGCAGACCCGGGAGCACGCCGACGCGCCGCTGCTCAAGCTCAAGCTCATCGGCGAGGGCGACCTCGAGCGGGTGCGAGCTGTCCGCGAGGCTTCGCCGAACGCCCGCATCATCACCGACGCCAACGAGGGGTGGGCGGCGGATCTGTACCGGGAGCTGGCGCCGTCCCTGGGTGAGCTGGGCGTCGAGCTGATTGAGCAGCCGTTGCCCGCCGCCGGGGACGGGGCCCTTGCCGAGATGGAGCATCCGGTGCCCGTATGCGCCGACGAATCGTGCCACGTGGCCGCCGACGTGTCGGCGCTGGCCGACCGCTACGACTTCGTCAACGTGAAGCTGGATAAGACGGGTGGGCTCACCGAGGCCCTACGCCTGGTCCGGGCGGCAGAGGATGCGGGCCTCGGGATCATGGTCGGGTGCATGGTGGGGACGTCACTGGGTGTCGCGCCGGCGACACTGCTCGGCTTCGCGGCGCGCTACGCCGATCTCGATGCGCCGCTGCTCGTGGCGAAGGACCGGCCGGATGCGCTCAGTGTGGAGGGGAGCGTGCTTGAGCCACCGCGGGCGGCGCTATGGGGGTGACCCGAACGGGGTAGCTGCCGGGCGACTAGATCTCTTTGCTCACTACCCGCGCCAGGGTTGCCGCGTCGATGTTCCCGCCCGAGAGAATCACGGCGACCTTCAGGCCCGCCAACTCCTCCCGCAGCTTGATGAGTCCGGCCAACCCTGCGGCCCCAGCCGGCTCGGCCAGGTTGTGGGTGGTGCAGAGGAGCAGCCGCAGGGCCTCGGCGATCTCCCCGTCACTCACCGTCACGAACCCGGCGAGGCCCTCGAGCAGGGTAGGTAGCGTGAGCTGGTAGGTCGAGCGGGTGGCGATTCCGTCGGCAAAGGTGTTGGCTGACGGGGTGGCCACCGGTCGGCCCGCCTTCCACGATTCGTATGCCGCAGCTGCGCCCTCGGCCTGTACGGCATAGACCCGTGCGGCCGGCCTCAAGTCCCGCAACACGGTGAGCGCGCCCACGGTTTGCGATCCGCCGCCCACGGCGACTACCATGGCGTCGAGCTCAGGCTCATCCTCCACGATCTCCAGCGTCACCGTCCCGGCGCCGGCCAGCACACGGGGGTCGTTGGTCCCGTGAACCATCGTGAGCCCGCGCTTCGCGACCAGCCCCTCCATGACGGTCAGCGACTCGTCGTAGTCGCGGCCTTCCTCGATGAGTTCCGCCCCGAAACCGCGTATCGCCGCGTTCTTCTCGGGGTTGTTGCCGTGGGGCACGCAAATGGTCACGGGGATGCCGAGGACCTGACCCGCATAGGCGATGCCTTGGCCGTGGTTGCCCCGCGTAGCCGCACCGACTCCTCGTGCGCGCTCCTCGGGCGAGAGCGTCGTCATGGCCGAGAGACCGTTGCGCGCCTTGAAGGAGTTGGTGGGGTTGTGGTTCTCGTGCTTGACCAAGACGCCGATGTCGTTCCCCACGGCCGCATCGAGTGTGGGATAGCGCCGGAGTGGCGTAGGCCGGAGGAACCGTCGGATCCGCTCCCGGGCAGACCGGATGTCCGAGAGGGAGATGGGCCAGGCGCCGGACGTCACGACCGCGAGAACTCCGCTTGGTCGATGGCCGCCAGCTCGGCGCCGCTCAGCTTGATGTCTGTGGCCGTCAGCGAATCCAGCGCGTGCTCCACCGTCCGTGCGCCTGGGATGGGGATCACGCTCTCCGACTGAGCCAGGACCCAGGCGAGCACCACCGCGTGGGGCGACGCGCCGTGACGCCCAGCGATGGGCTGCAACGTGGGGTGGTCGGGGAGCTTCTTGTTCAAGCGTCCCCCACCCATCGGGCTGTACGCCAGAAACCCGATGCCCCCCTGGGCGCAGAACCGCGCCACGCCCCCCTCGACGGCCTCGCGAAAGAACGGGTTCAGCCGGTTCTGGACGGTCTGTACCTTGACGATGGTCCCGGCGGCCCGGATCTCCTCCACGGAGACGTTGGATAGACCGACCCAGCGGATCTTCCCTGCCTGTTGCAGCCGCGCCAGAGCGCCGACGCTGTCGATGAACGGCACCTTCGGATCGGGCGCGTGGAGCTGGTACAGGTCGATGTGCTCTACGCCCAAGGCCGCGAGGGACTGCTCGCATGCCCGCTCGAGCTGCTCGGGGCGGCCGTCCCGCTCCCAGCGACCTTGAGGCCGGGTGATCCCGCCCTTCGTGGCGACCACCACATGTTCCCGCGGGCCGGACCAGCTCTTCAGAGCCTTGGCTACGAGTCGCTCGTTGTGCCCGATATCGTCGTCGTCCAGGCAGTACGCGTTCGCAGTATCGATGAGCGTGACCCCGGCATCCAGTACGCTGTGGATGACACGCACCGCCGTCTGCTCATCGTCGGGCCGTCCCTGGATGGAGAGCGGCATGCCGCCGAAGCCCATGGCCGACACGGAGGGGGCTGCAGGGCCGAGGGGACGGGTATGCATGCGGCAGCGGCGTCCGGGAGCGCTACGGCTCCGCGGCGTGGCGCCGCATGTCCTCCGCCATCTGCTTGATCTCCGCCAGGTCCCGCACCATCTCGCTCCAGCCGTACCACAGCGAGTAATCCGGGTTGGCGTGGAACGCGCCCTGGAACGCCCGCATCCGGTGCTCCAGGTGCATCACGAAGAGCCTCTGCTCGATGGGCGTGGGTGCGTCATGAAAGGTCAGCAGGTCGGGGAACGCGTAGGCGTAGCTCTCGGGCTGCTCCAGTGTGCCTTCCTCGTACAGGCCGGCCACGATCCGAATGGCCTCGGCCAGAAGATGATCCGTCTCCCGGATCATCTCGTCCCCCTTCTGCAGCTCTCCCCTGGCGAAGTTCTCCGAGTGGCAGCGGCTGCAGACCTGGATCATCATTCCCCGCTCCCGGTCCCAGTCTTCCTGGGTGAGGCGTGCCACGTCGGCAGCCCGGACCACATCGAGCCGGCTCGTCGGGTTGCCCTCCGGGTCCAGCACACCCAGAGCTTGCAGGATCGTCGCCTGGTCCGCTGCCCACTGCTCGTCTTCCGGCAGGGGAAGCCGCACCGCCAGGAAGCCCCACGCCGTGCGCACCTCGTGGTTGCCGCCCACCATGTGGCAGGTCTGGCACGTGGGCGCAGCTACGTGCTCCGGCAGCGTCCCGTTCTGCCTGAGCAAGAACCGCACGCCGTGCTTCGAGGCGGAGTACATCTCCCACTGGGGATGGTCGAACCCCATGTGGCACGTCTGGCAGGCTTGGGGCTGGCTCGCTTCCGTCACGGAAAACAGGTGGCGGGTGTGGCATGCGTCGCATGAGGCGACGCCGAACCCTGTGCCGCTCTCCTTCAGCGCCTGGATCTCCTCGTCGGTCTTGAGGCCGATCTTGTGGCACCCGCCGCAACCCCGCATGCCCTGGGTGAGGGCCATGGGTAGCGCGTGTGTCGTGGGCATCGCGTTCATGGCGGCCCAGGCAGCGGCGTGCTTGCCCCGCGTGAACTCCACTACCCGATCCCTGTGGCACAGCTCGCACGTCTGCGGCGTCGGGATCTTCACGGCGTCGGTATCGTACGCCGTGGAGTGATCGGCGCCGTGGCACACCGAGCACGTGATGCCTTGCTGGCCGTGCCGGCTCATCTGCCAGTCAGAGACGATCCCAGGTGTTTCCCGGGTGTGGCAGTCGAGGCAGGCCGGTGCGCCGTCCTGTGCCGCGGCGGCTTCGGGCAACATGCCGAGGGCGACCGCCACCAAACCCATCACCGAGAAGGCCGACAGTCTCCGCATGTCCTCACCTCCCCACTCATGGTCTAACCAGTATCGGCAACGTCGTGAATCGAGACCGCTGTACTCTTACGACAATGCAGATGGTAGACTGTGTTTGTCAACGACAGATGTTGTGGTGCAGAGGTCCTCGCAGTAGAATCGGCAGACTCCGAGCCGAGCGATCCCCAGACACGGGAGACCGTTGAGTAGCTTCAGTGGGTGCTTCCGGCCTTCGGGGCGCTGCCGCCGCTGCCGGATTACGTGCAGTTCTGGATGTTGATGGCGTTGGGCGCTCTCGTCTTCGTGCCGGCCACGTTGCTCACGCCGCCGGAGCGGATGGATCACCTGGTTGCGCTATTACGTGATGACACGGCCGTTGGGTTGGTGGGGACCGGTCCACCGTGAGGCCGAGCGACGGGGGCTCGTCGCGCCGCAGCCGTCGCTACCGGCACAGTCGGCACCGCGGCCAATGATCCGCCGGCAGTGGACGCCGGAGGCGGCGGATGAGTGGACCCGGGAGGACTGGATCGCCATCGTGCTCTCCCCCGTCGTCTTCGCGCTGGTGATGATCGGGGTCACCAAGCTGATATTGGGACAGCTCACCGGCGTGTGGCTCACCGTGGCGGCGGTGGCCGGTGCGTTGCTGCTCTACTGGGTGATCGATCCCAAGCTCCGGGCGGTCTCCTCGGATTATGAGGCCAAACAGGCCGGCTATCTCGCTGAGCTGGAGCGCCAGCTCCGGTGGGAGAACCAGGCATCGGGCGGGTCCGCCGGCGCGGGAGGTACGTGACCATGGACCGAGGTCTCGTTACGCTCAGCGGCATGAGCATTGCCTACCTCGCTTCCCTCCTCGGGATGGGCTTGGCCTACTGGGCCTGGCGCCGGCGGCAGCGGCGCGGCGAGGAAGGCGAGGGGGCACGGTGATGCTGTGCCTGAGCGCGCTCGCCTCGCACGGAGGCCAGGTCCCGGCCGACTCCCTCACGCTGCCGGCGACGCCGCCCATTGGCGGCCCGGTATGGAGCATCGTGGTGCCGGCGCTGCTCTTCCTGGTGGCCTGCTCCGCGACGTACCTGCTCTACCGGCGCTTCGCCCGTAAGCTGGAGCGATAGCCGGCGACCGACTGTTGCGTGATCGTCGCTTCAGCGGCACCATTCAGCTGGAAGCGGTGTTTCACGGGGAGGTGGCCCGCCGGATACGGGGCCGCCGCTTTACGCCCCGCTCCGGGGCCACACCTTAACTCATTACGCCACAAGTGATTACAGTGCCGCTCGCGACCCCGCACCAACCGCTGCTGCTGGGAGCGTGGCGTGGCTGAGGCGTCGGGCAACGGCGACCGGCCCCGGCTCGCTGCCATCGATGTGGGGACCAACTCCATCCGCCTGGTCGTGGCGGAGGTGGTGCCCGACGGTACTTACCGCGTGCTGGATGAGGAGCTGGCGATGACGCGGCTGGGCCGCGGGCTCTACCGCACCGGCCGCATCGGACGCGGGCCGATGGAGCGCACCTTGGAAGCGCTGACAAAGATGCGGGCAATCGCCGACGGGTTCGGTGTGCAGGAGCTTCGGGTGGTTGCCACCAGCGCAGTGCGGGAGGCCTCCAACGGTCAGTTGTTCCGGCGCGAGGCGTCGCGCCGTTGCCGCGTGCGCATCGAGGTGATCCCGCCCGAGGAGGAGGCCCGCCTCGCGTTCAAGAGCGTGATGCGGCACTTCACCCTCGAGGAGCGCTCCATCGCTGTGGTGGACATCGGGGGAGGGAGCGTCGAGGTCGTCCTGGCCGCCGACGGCGTGGTGAACCAGGTGCACTCCCTGCCGCTGGGTGCGGTGCGCCTGACGGAGCGGTACATCAAGTCCGATCCGCTCAGGCCGAAGCACTGGAAGAAGCTGCGGCGGGCCATCGACAAGACCATCAAGCAGACCATGGGGCGACCGCCCTTCGCGGCCGAGGTGATGGTGGGCAGCGGAGGGACCTTCACCAACCTGGGCGAGATGGTGCAGTGCGAGCGGGAGGGGCGCGTGACCCAGGTGGGCAACTACGCCATGAGCCGGGCCGACCTCGCGCGCGTGCTGGATCGGCTGCTGGAGACCCCGTTGGGAGCCCGCCGCGGCCTCTGCGGACTGAACCCGAAACGCGCCGACATCATCGTCGCCGGAGCCGCCGCGATCCAGCGTCTGGCGAAGCGTCTCGGGACGCAGCGCATCCTCGTGAACGATCGCGGAGTCCGCGACGGCCTTCTGGTATCGATGGTGGAGGAACTCGGCGCCGCTGGGGCTGCCGGCGCCCCGGTGCAGGACCGCATGGAGTGGGTGCGGGAGTTCGCGCGGAAGTGCCGTTCCAACGAGCGGCACTGCGAGCACGTTGCGTCCCTGACCGTGCAGATCTTCGAGCAGCTACGGGAGCCGTACGAGCTACCGTCCTCGGGCCGGGACATCCTGCAGGCGGCGGCGCTGCTCCACGATGTTGGCTACCTG
This sequence comes from Gemmatimonadota bacterium, assembly GCA_039591655.1. Lineage (GTDB taxonomy): Bacteria > Gemmatimonadota > Gemmatimonadetes > Gemmatimonadales > GWC2-71-9 > WVYX01. The sequence continues at coordinate 8,915 of JBDHDE010000031.1, read as the reverse complement.
ATCAATCATGCCAAGCACCACAAGCATGCCTACCACCTGATTATGCACGGCGATCTCCGAGGTTTCAGTCCGGGCGAGGTCGAGCTGATCGCCAACGTTGCCCGGTACCACCGGCGCGCCTTCCCGAAGAGGTGGCACGAGAACCTGCACCACCTCGACCGAGCCGACCGCCTGCTGATACGGAATCTGAGCGGGATCCTGCGGGTCGCCGACGGCCTCGATCGGACCCACGGTCAGATCGTGCGGGGCGTCGAGTGCGAGGTCGGTGACGGAGCCGTAACGATGGTAGTGGATGCCACGCGGAGTCCCGCCGTAGAGCTGGCGGACGCCGAGCGCAAGAGTGCATTGTTCGAGAGTGCCTTCGGGGTACAGCTGACGCTCGAGTGGGCCAGGCGGCGCACTGCGACGAAGCGACGTCCGGGGGCCGCAGCGCGCGGCGCGAAGCGGAAGGGCGCCGCCGCGCCGGGGAAGTGACGCGATGGGAAAGCGACCGGGGCCGCAGTACTCTGCGGAGCACTACCTCAATCGTGAGCTGAGCTGGCTCGAGTTCAACGGCCGCGTCCTGGAAGAAGCCGCGGACGCCGGCAATCCCCTGCTCGAGCGCCTCAAGTTCCTCGCGATCTTCAGTTCCAACCTCGACGAGTTCTTCGAGGTTCGGGTCGCGGGCCTGCACCAGCAGGTCGTCGCCGGCGTCGAGCCCCAGGACTACGGGGCCGACGGCTCCGGCCCCGACGCGCAGCTGCTGGCCATCGATGAGCGGGTCCGGGACCTGGCGGGGGAGCAACGTCGCCTGTTGGAGGAAGAGCTCACTCCCGCCCTCGAGGCGTCGGGCATCGTGCGCGTGGAGTACGACGATCTGACGGCCGACGAGCGGGATACCGTTGAGACGTTCTACCGGGTGAGCATTCACCCGGTCCTGACTCCCCTGGCAGTGGATCCCGGCCACCCGTTCCCCCACGTGCACCACAAGAGCCTGAACATCGCCCTGCGGGTGGAGTCGAACGGCGAGGAGCAGGCGCACCTGGCGGTGGTGCAGGTCCCGTCGGTCCTGGACCGGGTGGTGGTAGTATCCCGGAGCGACGATCAGCTGCGCTACATCCTCCTCGAGGACATCATCCAGCGCCACCTCGGGGATCTGTTCCAGGGATTCCGGGTCATCAGTCACGGTGTCTTCCGCGTGACCCGCAACGCGGACCTCACGATCCAGGAGGAACAGGCCGAGGACCTGTTGGAGACCATCGAGGAGAGCCTGCAGCAGCGGTGGCAGAGCGATCCGGTGCGGCTGGAGATAGCGGCCGGGGTGGAAGCAATGCTGCTCGACTCGCTGACCGAGGCGCATGAGCTGGATCCCAGCGACGTATATCGGGTCACCGGCCCCATGGACCTCACGGGCCTCATGGCCCTGCACCGTGCGGAGGGATTCGAGCACCTCAAGGACGCGCCCCTGGTTCCCCGCTCGGTGCCGGCGTTCGCCCACGCCGAGGACATCTTCGAGGTCATCAGGCAGCAGGACGTTCTGGTGCACCACCCCTATGAGTCGTTTGGCGCGGTGGTGGAGTTCATTAAGCGGGCGGCAGACGACCCCAACGTGCTGGCCATCAAGCAGGCGCTGTACCGCACCAGCGCGCCGAGCGCCATTATCTCGGCCCTGGGCCGCGCGGCGCAGAACGGCAAGCAGGTGACGGCGCTGGTGGAGCTCAAGGCGCGGGCCGACGAGCGGAACAACATCAACTGGGCGCGGCAGCTGGAGCAGGCGGGCGTTCACGTCGTGTACGGGGTGGTGGGTCTCAAGACGCACTGCAAGGCGGCGTTGGTGGTGCGGCGGGAGCCCGACGGGATCCGGCGCTATCTCCATCTCTCCACCGGCAACTACAACGAGGTGACGGCGCGGGTGTATACCGATATCGGGTTGTTCACCGCCAAGCCCGAGTTCGGCGAGGACGCGACGGCGCTGTTCAATCTGTTGACCGGCTACGCCCGGGGGCACGAGTGGCACGGCATGTTGGTGGCCCCGGAGGGTCTGCGGGAGCAGATCGTGGGCCTCATCGAGCGGGAGCAGCGGCACGCCGAGGCGGGCAAGCCGGCACGGATCATCGTCAAGATGAACGCGCTGGTGGAGCACTCGGTGATCGACGCCCTGTACCGGGCCTCCCAGGCGGGCGTCTCCATCGACCTCATCATCCGCGGGATCTGTTGCCTGCTGCCCGGTTTACCGGGAGTGTCCGACGACATTCGCGTGATCAGTATCGTGGACAAGTTCCTGGAGCATTCCCGGGTGTTCTACTTCGAGAATGCCGGGGATCCCGAGGTCTTCCTGGGGAGCGCCGACTGGATGCCGCGCAACTTCTTCCGCCGTATCGAAGTGATGTTCCCCGTGGTCGACCGGCGGCTCAGGGAGCGCATCGTGGATGAGGTGCTGGAGATGGCGCTCGCCGACAACGTCAAGGCGCGCGTGCTGTGGCCGGATGGCAGCTACGTGCATCGCGCGCCCGACGACGAGTCACTGGTGCGGTCCCAGACGATGCTCCAGGGACTCGCCCGTGAGGCGGCTATCGATAGCGGCGAGCACCGCGTGCCGTTCCCTCCCAGCACACGGCAACGGCGCGAGGGAGCCGGACGGCAGCGGAGTCCCACGTAGGGAGGTGATGGGATGGACCTCCTCGTGGTGCGGCACGCCATCGCCGAGGATCGCGAGACCTTCGCCCGATCGGGTCAGGACGACGGCGAGCGTCCACTGACCGATGAGGGGCGCAAGAAGATGGCGCAGGGTGCCCGGGGGCTCGCCCGCGTCGTGCCACAGATCGATCTGCTGGCTTCGAGCCCGCTGGTGCGCGCCCGGCAGACAGCGGTGATCGTGGCCGAGGCCTACGGGGGGATTGCCATCGAGGAAGTCGGAGCGCTGACTTCCGGCGCCGAGCCCCCTGCCATTGTGGAGTGGCTCCGGGGAACGGGCGCCAGCGGTACCGTGGCAGTGGTGGGACACGAACCCGACCTGAGCTGGCTGGTGTGCTACCTCCTGGCCGATTCCGATAACACCTTCATCGAGCTGAAGAAGGGCGCGGCCTGCCTCGTGACCTTCTCCGGTGAGCCTGAGGGCGGCGGTGGTCAGCTCAAGTGGTCCCTAGCCCCCAAACATCTCCGACTGCTGGGCGGGGCCCGTGCCTAAGTATCCGCGGAACCTGCTGGAGCGCTCCCCGCCGGAGGCGGTAGGGGCCATCGGGGTCGCCCTGCTGGAAGACGCACAGGCGGCGTGGGCGCGATTGGATGACCCAGAGGACCCGGAGGCGCTGCACGATTTCCGGGTCGCATTGCGTCGCCTACGCAGCGTGCTGCGGGCCTTCCGCCCGTACCTCGACGACCCGCCATCCAAGAAGCTCAGGCGCCGTATGCGGGACCTGCAGCGCGCCACCAACGAGGCGCGGGACACCGAGGTGCAGATTCTCTGGGTGCGGTCGCAGCGAGAGCACCTGACCCGGGGGCAGCGGGTCGGAGCTGCCTGGTTTCTCAAACAGCTGGAGCAGCGTCGCGACCACGCGTACGCGGCGAGTCGGCAGGCCATCGAGCGGACGTTCCCGCGTCTCGAGCGGCGTACCCGCAAATGGTTGACGGAGGCTGCCGGTCGGGGCGCGGTCGAGGAGTCGGTCGCGACGTACGCCGGCGTCCTCGCCGACCTCGTGGAGGATCATGCCGCCGGTCTCGAGGAGCTGATCGGCGGCATCCGCGCCGCCGGTGACGAGGTCGCGGTGCACGCGGCGCGGATCCGTGCGAAGCGGTTGCGCTACCTGCTCGAGTTGGTATCGCAGGATGTGAAGCCGTCACGGGAAGCCGTGAAACGGCTCAAGGCGCTGCAGACCGTGTTGGGAGATCTGCGCGACGCCCAGGTGGTGGACCGGGAGTTCGCGGCGGCCGGGGAGGTGGCGGCTGCCGAGCACGTGCGCAGGCTGCACGAGGTGGAGGCGCGGGCCACTGCGGACCAGCGGGAGATCCGGGCCGCGCGCCGGCGCAACGCCACACCGGGGATGCTGACACTGGCGCGGTTGGGTCGGGAAGCCCAGGACCGGCTGTTCCAGCAGTTCGCTGCCGAATGGCACAACGGCGCACCGGCGGCGCTGCACAGCGTGCTCCAGGCCGTGCTACGGATCCTGGCCGAGCACCGCCGTGCCCTCGTAGAAGTCGAGCGGAAGTACCTGCTGCGGGCTGTTCCCGAGGCCGTCAACGGAGCGGAGTCAGCGGAGATCGAGCAGGGATGGCTGCCGGGCGCCAAGCTCCAGGAGCGGCTCCGCCGGGCGCAGCGGGGGGTCGAGATCCGTCACTACCGCACCGTGAAGTTGGGTGCTGGCATCAGCCGCACCGAGCTGGAGGAGGAGACCACGGCGGAGTTGTTCGCGCAGCTCTGGCCCCTCACCGAAGGACGACGCCTGCGCAAGCGGCGCCACTTTGTACCCGACGGGCCGCTGACCTGGGAAATCGACGAGTTTCTGGACCGGGACCTGGTGCTCGCGGAGGTCGAGCTTCCCGCTCCCGACACGTCCGTTGAGCTCCCGGCCTGGTTGGCACCGGTCGTCGAGCGTGAGGTGACTGGCGAGCCGGCCTATCTCAACGTCAACCTGGCGACATAGGAGAGTCCCTCAAGCCTCCGTGGCCCGCTCCAGGAGTTGGTCCTGGGCGCTGCGGGCCCCCTGGTGCGCGCTCCCCCGCAGGTACTGTCCGTCCGTTTGCAGGTGCCATGCAGTGGGGTCTCGCAACTCGGTCTCCAGGATCCGGTCCAACCGCTCGCACGCCACGGGGTCGAGCACGGGGGCCGTTACCTCCACGCGGCGGCGGAGGTTGCGGGGTCGCCAGTCCGCCGAGCCGATGTAGAACTCCGGCTCCCCTCCGTTGGCGAACGCGAAGATCCGGGCGTGCTCCAGGAAGCGGCCTACCGCGCTCACTACGCGGATGTTCTCGGAGACGTCGGGCATGCCGGGACGCAGCGCACAGATGCTGCGCACGATGAGGTCGACACGCGCGCCGGCCTTGCCGGCGTGGTACAGCGCCTCGATGATCTCGGCGTCGGCCAGGCCGTTCACCTTGGCCCTGATGTGAGCCGGCCGTCCGGCGCGCGCGTGCTCCGCCTCTCGCTCGATGAGCTCCAGGAAGCGCCGCAGCATGAAGGTCGGTGATACCAGGATCCTCTGGTACCTGCCTGCCGGCGGGGTCGACGAGCCGGTGAGCTCGTTGAACAGCACGCTGAGGTCCGAGCAGATGGCCTCATCCGAAGTGAGGAGCCCGAGGTCGGTGTACTGACAGGCGGTTTCCGGGTTGTAGTTGCCGGTGCCGACGTGCGCATAGCGCTTCAGCTCATCGCCCACGCGGCGGACGACGAGGGCCACTTTGGAGTGGGTCTTGTGCTTCACCATGCCGGTCACGATGTGGATCCCGCCGCGCTCCAGCTGCTTGGCCCAATAGATGTTGAGCGCCTCGTCGAACCGCGCCTTCACTTCGACGAACACCGTGACATCCTTGCCGCCGGCCGCCGCTTGCAGCAGGGCGTCGGCGATCTCGGATGGTCCCCCGGGCCGATAGAGCGTCAGCTTGATGGAGGCGACATCCGGGTCGCTGGCCGCGTCCACGATGAGGCGCTGAACGCTCGCTTCGAATGAGTCGTAAGGGTGGTACACCAGCACATCGCGCTGGTCCAGGACCTCGAAGACCGAGCGGTCCGGCTCGATGGGGATGGCCGGCTCGAACGGCGGGTAATCCAGCTCCGGCATGGGGAGATCCGTGAGTTCCACGACCGAGCCGAGGTCCACCACGCCATCGGTCTCATAGATGTCCGAGGCCTCGATGGTGACACCCTTACCCGCCTCCTCGCGGCGCAGCTCCCGCAGCAGGAGATCGCGAATGGCATAGGGCATGGAGCGCTCGACCTCGATCCGAACCACGGCGCCCTGCGGCCGGCGTTGCACTTCATCCTCGACGACCTCCAGGAACGTGTCAGCCGTAGCGTCGCCGAACTCGACCTCGGCGCTCCGGGTGATCCGGAAGGTGTGTACCTCGAGGACCTGGCGGGCGGGGTAGAGGGCGTCGATGTGCGCGCGGATGAGGTCCTCGATGGCCACGAAGTCGCTGCTCTCGGGCAGCTGCACGAAGCGCGACATGGCGTCCGCGATGTCGAGGAGCACGAAGTGGTCGCGCGAGGTTCGCGGGTCGCGGACCACAACCGCGAGGGAGAGCATGAGCTCCTCGATGTACGGGAACGGGTGCCCCGGCGTCTGCGTGATCGCCTTGGGCGTGAGCATCGGGAAGACACGCTCGTCGAAGTAGCCCTTCAGGTAGGCCAGCTCCTCCTTGGAGAGACCGTCCCACGAGCGGATGCGGATGCCGTGTTGCGGCAGCGATCGCTCTCGCAGCTCGTTGAAGCACCGGTACTGGCGTCGCATCAGCGCGCGCAGCCGAATGGCGATGGCGTGGAGCAGCTCCCGCGGCATCCGGCCATCGATGGAGCGCCTCGTGATTCCCTCCGCGACCGCCTGCTTGAGGCCGCCCACCTTGATGCTCACGTACTCGTCGATGTTGGAGCTGAAGATCGAGAGGAATCGCAGCCGGGCAATGAGCGGCGTGGTGGCATCCTCGGCCAGAGCCAGTACCCGGGAGTGGAACTCCAACAGGGAGAGCTCGGGGTTGATGACCGGCCGCATGGCGTCGGCCGGCTGCTCGGCTGCGGCGCCGGCCTGCTCCGCGAGCAGGCCCGAGATTTGCAGCACGTCCGAGCCCGCGCGCCGACTGGGAAGGGAGGGCGGTGTGGGGCGGCGCCCCTCCCTCGGCAGACTCTCCTGCGCATAGATGTTGCCCACGTCGAAGCGCCACAATGCGAGCACCACGACGTTGAAGAGGGCGGATACCACGAGCGCGACGGTCAGTGCCTGCACCCCCGCAGCCAGGCCCACGGCGATTGCGAGGAAGATGTAGACCGCGTCCTTGGTGTCCTGCAGCGTGTGCCGGAAGCGCACTGCTGCCACGATCCCGGCGAGGGAGAACGCGAGGGCAATGGAGTCCTGCACGATGATCACGATGCCCGTCACCGCGATGGGCAGCATGATGATCGTGTGGACCAGAGACTGGTCGTAGCGGACCTCCCGCTTGGTGACCATGTAGACCCAGGCGATGGGGATCACCAGGATGAGGGCCCCGACCACTGCGATGAGGGTGCGCAGGCCTGGGTTGGGCTGCCCCAGGAAGCCGCCGCCGCTCGCGCTCGTGGTGGCGCCCTCGGGCAAAACCGCTTCAAAGTCACCGAGCCCGATCAGCGAGCGGAACCGCTCCAGAGAGAACGCGCTCTCCAGTACGGGGAACAGCTGCGCCAGGAGCACCACGCCCGCCGCCAGCAGCGCATAGTACAAGAGCACCTTGATGAGCGGGGACGTGAGCACGCGGCCGATCATGAGTGCTCCGGACGCGCCGCGGGGCACGCGTGCATGGGAATCGGTCGGGAACGGGCGAGGTTTGGGGGCATCAGCGCCCGAAACCTACGGGCGTACCGGGCCGCTCGCCAGGTGGGGGCACGAGAGAGGGGAGCCAATCGGCTCCCCTCTTCATGAGCTCAGGGCCGCCGGGGTGACGACCGCCGCGGCGGTGCGCGGGGGGCGGATCGCGGGGCCGACCGCGGCGCGGATCGTGGTGCCGCTCGCGGCGCTGACCGTGGTGCCGCCCGTGGTGCGGACCGTGGTGCCGGCGACGCGCTGGGCCGCGAGCTCCGGTTGGGAACGCGCACCGTGGGCTGTGGAGCGGGGCGGCGGGCGGGAGCCGTCCGTACCGACGAAGGGGGGCTGGATCTCGGTGATGCGGTACGGTTCGGTGCCGCCCGGCGCTCCAAGCTCGGCCGACTGGGACTGCCCTGACCGGCGCGCCCAGTAGACTGCGGCGTCGTCCGCCGCTGGCCGGTCGCGGTCCTGGGTTCCTGGGTCGCTGACTGCCGCAGCTGCTGCTGCGTCGTGGCGCGCCGTGGCGTGCCACCGCTGGCGGACCTGCTGCTGGTAGCCCGGCCCGTGGCGCTCGGAGTCTCACGCCGCCCCTGCTGCTCGAGTGAGCGACCGCTGGGCGTGTGCCTCTCCGCTCCCTGCTGCACGCCGCGCTCCGGGATGCGCCGCTGCTGGTCCGCCGCGCTGGGCTGCCGCCGCCCCTCGGTGGCTCTGGGGTTGGTCGGTGTGCGGCGCTCTCCCGTCTGGTCCCGCATCTGGATGGTGCGCCGGCCGTCGGTAATGCCCCAGCCGTCGGGCTGCACGCGGCGGCCCGTCGTGGTCCGGTCCGGGGTCGTGGTGCGGCGCCCGGTGGTCTGCACGTTGTCCGGTGCGGCACGCCGTCCGGTGGTCTGGACGTTGGACGGCGTAGTGCGCCGCCCGGTCGTCTGGACGTTGGACGGTGTCGTGCGGCGCGCCCCAGTGGCAGCGGACGGTGCCGCCCGGCGGGTCAGCTGGCCGCTGGTCGTGGCGCTGCGCCGGAACGAGGTCGCGCTGCCGGACGTGTAACGGGTGGCCGCGCCGCGGTCGCGCCCCCACACCGTGATACCGCCCTCACCAAAGCTGGCGCGCTGGGACTTGAACGTGTAGCGCGAGAGCCCCACCCGCTCGTAGCCGTACCGGTTGTAGCCGTAGTGCCTGTACCCGTAGTAGCCGTAGCCGCCGTATCCGTAGCGGCCATAGCCGTAGCCGCCATAGCCGTAGTACGGGTAGTAGTAGTGGTGCGGGTAGGGGTAGTAGTAGTACCCGCAGCAGTAGCCGTACCGAGGCCACCAGTAGTAGGGGTAATCCCATCCCCAACCCCAGCCTCCCCAGCCCCAGCCGCCCCAGCCCCATCCGATCGAGAATCCGGGCCAGCCCCATCCGAGGCTCACGCCGAAGCTCCACCCGCCGCCGCCCCCGCTCGCGTACTGCTCG
>JBDHDE010000030.1:0-69735 GCA_039591655.1 Gemmatimonadota bacterium | reverse complement strand
GAGCGGTGGGGCGGCGCGGGCGGGCATGGAGCAGGGCGATATCGTCCACCGCCTGGTGGAGCGCTACCCAGAGGCCTTCGAGCTGGCCGGAACGGCCGCCGACATCGTGCGGATTCACCGGAGCGGTAAGATTGCATGCCTGCTGGGTCTCGAGGGCGGTCACATGATCGAGAACTCCCTCGGGCTGCTGCGGGCGTTCTACCGCGACGGGGTGCGGTACATGACCCTCACCCACTCGCGCAACACCGACTGGGCCGATGCGGCCACGGACTCCCTGGAGCATGGGGGCCTCACCCCCTTCGGCGAGGAAGTGGTCCGGGAGATGAATCGGCTGGGTATGCTGGTGGACATCTCGCACGTGTCGGACTCGACGGCGTGGGACGTCCTGGGGGTCGTGGAGGCGCCGGTGATCCTCTCCCACTCCTCGTCTCGCCACTTCACGCCGCACCCCCGCAACCTGCCGGACGATCTCGCCCGGGCCGTGGCAGAGAACGGCGGTGTGATCATGGTGAACTTCGTGCTCCCGTTCATCTACCAGCCGGCGTACGAGTGGTACGAGGAGCGGAGTGCTCTCATCAGAGAGCTACGGGCAGCGGGCCTCGATACGGAGACCTGGCGCGACTCCGTCGGCGCTTGGATGCGGGCCAACCAGCGGCCCCGACCCGACCTTGGCGTCGTCGTCGACCACATGGAGCACCTGCGGGAGGTGGCCGGCGCGGATCACATCGGGATCGGATCCGACTTCGACGGCATCGAGATGCCCCCCGTCGGTCTCGACGATGTCTCCCAGTTTCCCAACCTCGTTGCCGAACTGCTGCGCCGTGGGTGGAGTGACGAGGACGCGATGAAGGTGATCGGGGTGAACGTCCTGCGGGTGATGCAGGATGTCGAGCTGGTTGCCCAGCGGCTCCGACTGGAGCGCCCGGCGAGCACGGCGCAGATCGAGATCCTGGACGGCTGGGACAGCGAGCCGCCCCTCAGGCGGCCGTATCAGTGAGCGCGCGAATGGTCGCGAGGGGGTAGATAGCCTCGCGTGCGGCCCACGGCACGAGAGGCCGGATTCGGTGGAGCCACATATGACTAACAGAGGACGCACCTGGGCAGGCGGCAGCCGCCGGCGGAACCTGGCTTGGTGTCTCATCGCAATGGCCACGCTGCTCCCCGCGGAGGGGACGGCGCAGACCCAGGCCGACCTCGGGCAACTCGACGCCTACATCGCGGCTGCGCGAGAGGACTGGAGCGTCCCCGGCCTCGCCGTCGCCATCGTGCGGGGGGGCGAGGTTGTACTCGCCCGCGGTTACGGGGTACGCCACATCGAACAGTCCGACCCCGTGGACGAGCACACGCTCTTCGCCATTGCCTCCAACACCAAGGCGTTCACTGCGGCGGCATTGGCGAAGCTGGTCGACGAGGATCGCATCGACTGGAACGATCGGGTCGTCAGCTACCTGTCGTACTTCCAGTTGTACGACCCGTACGTCACCCAGGAGATGCGGGTGCGCGACCTGCTGTGCCACCGCAGCGGGTTGGGGACGTTCAGCGGCGATCTACTGTGGTACGGCACCACCTACAGTCGGGAGGACGTCGTCCGGCGGGCCCGCTTCCTGGAGCAAGCCGGTGCGTTCCGGGCCTCCTACGGCTACTCCAACATCATGTTCCTCGCTGCGGGGGAGATCGTGCCGGCGGTCACCGGGCGAAGCTGGGACGAGTTCGTGCGGACGGAGTTCTTCCAGCCCATCGGCATGAACCGGACCTATACGTCGGTGGACAGCCTTGCAGGGATGGCGAACGTGGCGACGCCCCATGCGGAGCAGGACGGAGCCGTCTTGCCTTTCCCCTGGTATGACTGGGACAACATCGCGCCGGCCGGGGGCATCATCTCTAGCGTGAGCGATATGGCCAGGTGGCTGCAGCTCCAGCTCAATCGTGGCGTGTGGAACGGAGACACGCTGTTGAGCGAGCGGGCGTTCCGCACCATCTGGACGCCACACGTGTCGTACACCGTGAGCCGGTCGTTTGAAGAGCGCTACCCTTCGACGCACTTCCGGGGGTACGGATTGGGCTGGGGTCTGATGGACTATCTCGGCAGGAAGGTGGTGATGCACGGCGGCGCATACGACGGGATGTTCTCCCGCGTGGCGCTTGTGCCGGAGGAGGACCTCGGGTTCGTGGTCCTCACGAACAGCGCCACCGGCCTTCCGGGAGCGCTGATGTACCGCATCCTGGATGCGTATCTCGGAGGTGAGGAGCGCGACTGGAGCACCGAGGCACTCGAGCGCATCCACCGGTCCCGGCAACGCCGCGACGAGCGCCGCGGGCGTTGGGAAGCAAAGCGGGTGCCGGATACGCAGCGGTCTCTCCCCTTGGAGGCGTATGCCGGGACGTACAGTGGCAAGCTATATGGCGATGCGACGGTGAGCGTCGAAGAGGACCAGCTCGTAGTGCGGTTCCATCCGGCGCCGGACCTGGTGGGTGACTTGACCCATTGGCACTTCGATGCGTTCAAAGTGGAGTGGCGCCACGCCTTCCCGTGGTTTGGCGAGGGTATCGTGCAGTTCGTGATGGATGCGACGGGCAACGTGGTAGAGATGAAGGTCGACGTGCCCAACGAGGACTTCTGGTTCTACGAGTTGGAGTTCAAGAAGAAGGAGTGAGGGGGAGGGAGATCCTCATGCGCCAGCCCATCATTGCGCTCTGCGTCCTCCTTGCCGCCGGATGTAGCGGCCTCGATGTGGAACGGGTCAAGAACGACGACCTCGAGGGCGCATACGAGGCGTTCCGCACCAACATCGCCGCCATCCACCGGCGGGACGCCGAGGCCTACCTGGCGCACTATCTCAACTCACCGGAGCTCGTGATCGCCGGAGCCGATTCCCTGCGGCGCGGCTTCGTACTGTTCGCGGAGGCCCGGCGGGCGAGCGACGAGTGGCCGGACACGCTGATCGCGGGGCGTCCCACCCTGGTGTGGGTCGGGCCCGGTGTGGTATGGGGTGCCTACCCCTACACGGTGGTGCAGCGGGGCGACACCGGCCGGGGGTGGTCCGAGCGGGTCTTTGTGAAGACCGGCGGCGGCTGGAAGATCGCCGTCACCGGGACCATGGAACAGCAGCGACTGCTGAGGCGGTGACGATGACACTGTCGCGCTTAGGAGGTGCAATGCGAAGGGCAGCCTTGGCGGGCTTTCTGTTGCTGACGATGCATCTGCCGGCATCGGCGCAGGAGCGGGCCACCCGGGAGGTCATCACAGTGCCGGGGTCCCTCGAGGGACTCCCGTTCTCCAGCGCGGTACGGGTCGGGGACGTGATCTACCTGTCCGGCCAGATCGGGGTAAGGCGCGACACTACCGCGCTCGTGCCGGGCGGGATCGGGCCCGAGACGCGCCAGACGATGGAGAACATCGCAGCCGTGCTGGAGTACGCCGGCAGCTCTCTGGACCGCGTGGTGAAGTGCACCGTCTTCCTCGCGGACATCAACGACTATTCGGCGATGAACGAGGTCTACCGCACCTTCTTCCCGCGAGACCCGCCCGCCCGCTCCGCGATGGCGGCCAGCGGTCTCGCGTTGGGTGCGAGGGTCGAGATCGAGTGCATCGCGCTGGCGGGCCAATGAAGGTCGACAGACACCTCGCCCGGATCGAGCCGATGATCCTGAACCCGGTGCACGGGCTACCCGCCGATGAATGGCACCGGGCCCCACCAGGGAAGTGGACCATCGCGCAGATCGTGCAGCATCTCGCCATCAGCATCGATGTGGTGGCCAAGCTCTTCGCGGAGCGCGCCGAGAAGAAAGGGATGCGGCGCCGCGCCAAGCCGCACGAGACCGTGATGCGCCATCTGGTGTTGGGGGCCGGGCGCATCCCGGGACTCCCGCGGGTCTCCGATCTGGCCCGGCCCGAGGATGAGCCCGACCGGGATCTCACCACGGCCCAGTTCCGCATGGGGATCGAGGAGTTCAGCCGGTTCTCGGAGAACTGGCCCGAGGAGCGCCGGGAGGCCGTCTTCGTACGGCATCCCCTGCTGGGCGACCTCAACCTGGCCGAGTGGGTGCGGTTCCACTACCTCCACTGCCGGCATCACGCCCGGGAGATCCGCGACAGGGTGCGATGGCTGGAGGCCACCCGCGACTGACGATGGGCAGCGGCTAGTCCAGCGTTGCCAGTCCTTGAGGTGAGACGGCGGGGGTGTGCGGTGCGGCGGGGTTGCCCTCCGCCGTCATGGCGCTGGCCATCGCCTCCGCGACGGCCTGAGTCTCTTCCTCCGTGGTGACGGCGACCAGCGCCGAGCCGGAGCCCGAGATCGTCACTCCGAATGCACCCGCCCGGCGGCCGGCCGCGACCGCCGCGTCGAAGCCGGGAATGAGCCGCTTGCGGTGCGGTACTGCGATCTGGTCGTCCATGCCGAAAGCGATCAGATCCCCCTCGGCGTTCATGAGACCGAGTACCAACGCGGCCGCGCGCCCGGCCTGGGCGATGGTGGTCTCCCGCGAGATCTCGGCGGGTAGGATGCTGCGGGCGGTCTTGGTGTCGATGGGTGTGTCCGGCACGGCGAGGGCGATTCCCAGGCGCTCACTCAGCGCCAGGCGAGCCGGCCGGGGTGCGGCTAGCACGAAGCCACCGTACGTCGCCGCGCCGGCATTGTCGGGATGGCCCTCGAGGGCAACCGCCGCATCGTACACGGAGTCCCGGTCGAAGGCATTCTCCTGAATCAGCTGCTTGAGGGCGAAGCCTGCCACGGCCGCCGCTGCGGAAGAGCCAAGGCCGCGGGCCAGAGGGATATCGGAGTTCACCTGGAGCTTCTGCCGCGTCGGCAGTGAGTCCCCGATGATGCCCATCACGATGTCCTCGGCGGGATCCAGCTCCGCCAGCGTGCCCATGTACACGGGCTCGCCCTCTCCGTCGAGCAACTGGGCCTCCAGCCAGAAGTCGAGGGCGAGACCGAGGCAGTCGAACCCGGCGCCGAGGTTGGAGGTCGTAGCGGGAACGCGAACGCCTATCATCGCCTCTCAAGATATCCGGCGGGGCACGCGCCGCCAGCAGGGGGAAGAACGGCGGCCGGTAACTCGCGGGTAGGATCCTATGTGCTGCCTATTCGCCGCCGACTCGCTTTGGCTTGCTCGTGACGCAACTCGGTCTACTCGTAGCGCAGCGCCTCGATGGGATCCAGCAACGCTGCCCGCCGGGCCGGCCAGATGCCGAAGAAGATGCCCACCGCGGCGCTGAAGAGGACGGCTAGCACCACCGCCGCCGGCGAGACCATGGTGTTCCAGTTGGCGAGCACCGACAGCGCTACTGCTCCTCCCGCGCCCGCGAGGATCCCGAGGGCGCCGCCCATCATGCACAGCACCAGCGCCTCCACCATGAACTGCAGCAGGATGTTGCGGCGCGTGGCCCCCAATGCCTTGCGGATGCCGATCTCCCGGGTCCGCTCAGTGACCGACACCAGCATGATGTTCATGATGCCGATGCCGCCCACCAGGAGGCTCACCGCCGCGATGCCGGCCAGAAGGAAAGTGAACGTCTTGGTGGTCTCCTCGAACGTCGCCAGGAACTCCGCGCGGTTGCGGATGCTGAAGTCGTTGTCACCCCCGGGACGGACGCCGTGCTCGCGGCGCAGCACGCGCTCGATCTCGATCATGGCCAGGTTGACCGAATCGGGGCTTTCCACCTGGACCGTGATGGAGTTGAGCCGGTCGCTGCCGAAGATACGGAACTCCGCCGTCTCCACGGGGACGAGGATCTGTTCGTCCGGATTCCACCAGCTCCCCTGGGAGCCCTTCTCCGCCAGCACGCCGACTATCTCGAACGGAATGCCGCGGATCGTTATCTGCTGGCCCAGCATCGACGCCGGGTTGGCGCTCAACTGGTCTGGAATCGCGTAACCGAGTACCGCCACCCGCTTCCGTGCACTGCCGTCACCGGCCGTGAGCGTCCTCCCGTACGCCAGTCTGTAGTTGTTGGCGTCCACGTAGGCGGGTGACGTGCCGATCACGTTGACGTTGATGTTCTGGTTGGCGTACTTGACCTGCTGGCTGCGTCGCATCTCGGGTATGACGGCCTTGAACCCCCGCCCCTCCCGCTCCAGCGCCTCAGAGTCTTCGGTCGTGAGACGGACGCTCGAGCTGGACACGCCGCGGTGCATCGTCTGACCGGCATAGACCGAGAGAAGGTCGGTGCCGAGGGTCTCGATCTGCTCCTGCACCGCCTTCTGGGCGCCGGTGCCAAGTGCCACCATGGTGATCACTGCGGCCACACCTATCACGATGCCCAGCGCGGTGAGAAGAGAGCGCAGCTTGTTGGCCCGGATGGCCGCCAGGGCAACCTGGATGATCTCGCCGAATAGCATCAGTTCCTCGACACGCCTGGGAGGCTGCGGCTCCGTACACGGTTGATCCGGTCCTGCCACTCCTGCTGGCTCGCAATCAGGCTCGCGCTGGGCAGGATGAGGACAGTGTCGGCCTCCGTGAGGCCGTTGACGATCTCCGAGTAGTCGAGATCAGTGAGGCCCGTGCGGACCGGGACCGCAACGGGGCCGCCGTCACCCAGGGCGAACACGACATAGTTGCCGCCGAACCGGTACTCGTTGGTCTGCCGCTGCTGGCCACCTCCTGCCTGCATCGCGTTGCGTACCTGCTGAAAGATCTGGCGCTCCTCGGTGCTCAAGCCCTGGGGGCCGCCGTGCTCGCGCATCTTCTGGAACATGGCGCGCACCTGCTCGGCGGTAACACCCTCAGGGAGCTCGATCTCCTGGCCGCGCATGGAAATCGTCTCGCGCCGGGGGCCCTGTTCGACATCCGTGGCAGCGGTGCCACCGAACGAGCCTTGCTGCTCTTGCCGGGCCTGGCGCGCGTCGGCTACCTGCTGGCGCACGGCGTCCGGGTCGAGGCCTAGCACCTGCGCAGCCGAGCCCATGTCCTGTTCGGTGCGCAGTGCCGCATTGGGAACGGCAATCACCCCACGCCGCTCACCCACGTGCACCTCCACCTCGGCATTCATGCCGGGCTTCAGCAGCGTTTCGCGATTGGCGATGCGCACCAGCACCGGGAACATCGTCACATTCTGCGTCACCTCGGCCTGCGGCTCGATCTTGAGCACCCGGCCACGGAACGGCCGGTTGGGGTAGGCCTCGACCGTGATGGTGACGTCGAGCCCGGGTTGGATCTTGCCGATATCCGTCTCGTCCACCAGCGCCCGGACCTGGACGGTGTCGAGGTTGGCCATGCGAAGCAGCACGGTGCCGCCGCCCACCTCCCGCATTGCCGAGGAGATGACGGTGCCCGGCTCCACGTTGCGCTCGATGATGACGCCGTTGCTCGGCGCCCGTACGTCGGTGTCCTCGAATGCGATGCGCGCGTCCTCGACGTTCCGTTCGGCCCGCACCAGGGACGCCTGACCGGTGGCGGCCGAGAGGGTCGCGGACTCGTACTCCTGCTCCGTGATGGACTGGGTCTGGAACAGCTCCTCGGCTCGCGTGAGCTGCGACTGCGCGACCTCGAGCTGCGCCTTCGCCAACTCCAGGTCGGCCTCCGCCTGGCGCAGCGTGGCACGCGGCACCCGGGGGTCCACCAGGGCGAGCAAGTCACCGCGCCTGACCACGTCGCCGGTCTCGACGCGTACCTCGAAGAGCTCGCCCGAGGCCTTGGACTTCACCTCGATAGTGGTGATGGGTTCGATGACGCCTGCGGCGCTCGCCGACACCACGATGTCCCGTGTCGATACCGGAATCATCTGGTAGACCGGCAGCACCTCCTCCTCCCCACAGGCGGCCAGGAGAAGGGTAACCGCTAGAACGGTCCCCGCGGTCCGAGCGATTGTCGTGATGCCTCTCATCGTTGTCTCTCTGTGATAACGTCCTGTTCGACGCGCCCGTCCAGCAGATGGATCTGGCGCCCCGCGTGTTTGGCGATGTGTGGCTCGTGTGTGATCAACAGAATGGTCTGCCCCAGGTCGTGCAGCTGCTCGAACACCTCCATGATCTCGGAGCCCGTGTGGCTGTCGAGATTCCCGGTGGGCTCGTCGGCCAGCAAGATGCTGGGCTCGTTCACCAGCGCCCGGGCGATCGCCACCCGCTGCCGCTGGCCGCCGGACAGCTCGTTGGGCTTGTGCTCCATCCGGTCCGCGAGGCCCACGCGCTCCAGGGCATTGGCCGCCTGCTCCCGGCGTGCCTTGCCCGAGATGCCGGCATAGATCAGCGGTAGCTCCACGTTGTGCAGGGAGCTGGCCCGTGGTAGCAGGTTGAACGTCTGGAACACGAAGCCGATCTCCTTGTTACGAATCCGTGCCAGCTCGTCGTCGTCCAGCTCGCTCACCTTCTGGCTGTTGAGCCAGTACTCGCCCTCCGTGGGAGTGTCGAGACATCCCAACAGGTTCATCAGGGTGGACTTGCCGGAGCCCGACGGCCCCATGATGGCGCTGAACTCGTTCTGGCGGACCTGCAGGCTGACCTCCCGCAGGGCGTGCACGACCTCGGAGCCGAGCGAGTAATCCCGGGATAGCTTGTGCGTCAGGATGATGATGTCCGGCTGTGGGACATCACCGGTGCTGAAATCCATGTGGTGGATCGCGCCTGTCATAGCTCTCTCCCAATCAGGGCCTCGATTTGAGCCTTGGCCACGAGGTAATCTAGCGCGGCCTGCACCCGGTCGATGTCGGCCTGGTCCAGGTTGACCTGCGAGGCGAGGATCTCGAGGAACGTGGAGGCGCCCAGGCGGTAGCGCTGCTGCTGGACCCGGAGGTCCTCCGTGGCGGCTGTGAGGCTCGTGACCGCGATCTCGTATCGCTGCCGCGCCGCGACGAGCGAGGCGAGATACTGCGTGAGCAGCGCGTTCACTTGGCGACGGGAGTCCTCGGCCGTCGCCCGTGCGGCGTCGCGGTTGGCCGCCTGCCGCGCGACGTTCGTCTCGCGGACGAACCCATTGAACAGCGGCCAGCTCACGCCCAGCCGGATGTTCCAGGAGCTGTTCCAGTCTCTCGTGTCGGTAGCAGCGACCGACGTGTTGTTCCAGGAGAGGCTCCCCGATGCCGTGAGCGACGGGAAGTACTGCGCCCGGGCGACGCCCACGTTCGCCGCCGCTACGTCGGCGGTGGCGTCGGCCGCCAGAATAGTCGGAGCGCTCTCGAGCGCTTCGATCCTCAGCTGCACGGTGTCCGTGGCGACGGGCGCGAACAGTGAGGAGTCGCGCACTGGCCGCACGCTTCCCACGAGACCCACGAGCCGCGCCAAGCTCGCCTCGGCTGTGGCGCGGGCCGTGACGGCGTTGAGGCGCTGCAGCTCGGCGTTGCCCAGCTCGACCACTGCCCGCAGCGTGTCCGACCGGATGGCGCTGCCTGCGGCGAGCTTGTCTCGCGAGATCTTGAGCGACTCGAGCGCCCGCTCGATGCGCCGGTCGGAGACGCGCACGAGCTCGTCGGCGGCCAGCGCATTGAAGTAAGCTTGCTTGGTCTCAAGAACGACCTGGAACTCTCGGCTCACCAGGGTGGCATCGGCGCTCGCGATCCCCGCGCGGGTGGATCGCAGTTCAGCAGTTCGGCGGAAGCCCGAGAAGATCTCCAGTGTGGAGTTGAATCCTGCCGAGTACGTAGTGGAGGTAGTGCCCGACTCTACCGGAAGTCCGGTGCTCTGGTCCACCCGCGTGACGCTGCTGTAGTTGGTGTTGGAAGAGCCGTTCGTGCTGAGGGTGGGCAGCCAGCTCCCATACGCCTGGCGGCGCTCGGCCGACGCCACGTTCATATCCCCCTGCGCGCGCACCACGTTCGGATTGACCGTGAGCGCCATCTCGATGGCCTGGTCCAACGTGACCGCGGGTAGTGCCTCGCGCGGGTCGGCCTGCGGTGCTGCCGCGGGCTCCTGCGCCGCGAGGGAGCCGGCCGCCACGGCGACAACCAAACCGAAGGTGACCACCGTGGAAGTGCGCCTACTACTCATGGCGACCTCCCCCGCGACCGGTGCCGCCGCACACTGTCGCTGTGCGCGATCATCTCGGCGAACTTCCCGCGCTGCTCTTCGTCCAGGATTCCAGTGATCTCCTCGCGGATCTGGGCGCGCAGCGTGTCGAACTGCGGGTGGACCTCACTCCACAGCTGTCGCATCTGCTCTTCCCGCCGATCGAGGATCACTCGCACGGACTCCAGCTGCGCCGGCGTCAGCGCCAACTCCTGCTGCAGCCGATCGGAATAGCTCACGCGTTCGCGTGGATGCCGTCGACGACCATCGTCGTCGCCGGCCCATGCCGCCATACCCACTCCGCCCACCGCTACGCCCACCAGGAACGTGGCGGTCAGGAGGCTCCAGGCTAGGGCTTTCGACTTGCTGAACATCGCGTTGCTGCCGTTTCCCGTTTGATGGTGAATGCCGTCAGTATTCGAGTGCCACAGCCATCACTGCGTCCACCGACGGCGGTGACTCGTCCCCGGCGAGGAGCACCGGGACGTCGAGCCGTTCGGTGTCGGCCGCGGTGAGTGGGTCGCCCAAAGCGACGCCGTTGCCGGCGGCGACGGGGGCGCGCTGCAGGGCGACACCGAGCCAGAATCCGGCGAGGGCGATCACGAGCATCGCGGCGACGAGCGCCGGCCGCGCCCAGGCGCCGAGCACCTGCCAGTACGGACCCGCTCCCACGCCGAGCTCAGCGTCCGCCGCCGCCACCACGCGGCGGGCGAAGCCCGCATCGTCGGGGGCCGACAGGGCCGACCGCAGCGCGTCTCCCAGCTCCGAGTCGGGCCGGTGATCGAACGGCGATGTGTCACTCATTCGCTCTCCCTCCAGTCCTTCCAGGCGTCGAGCCGCTCCCGCAGCGCTTGCCGCGCGTGGTACACGTCGGATCGCACCGTGCCCTCCGGCACGTCCAGCACCTCGGCGATCTCGCGGTGCGTGTAGCCCTCCACATCGAACAGCACCGCCGCCATCCGCTGCCGCTCCGGGAGGGTGCCGAGGGCCGCCAGCAGGGCCTCCCGGAATCCCTGGCGATCCGTCACCGCGTCGGGGGCAGGCTCAGGCGCCGCCAGCGTCGGCGGGATCTGCCCGGCCCGCCGCACCCTGCGGCGGCGGCGACGGTCGCTGGCGGCATTGGCCACGATCCGCAGCAGCCAGGGGCCGAACGGCCGGTCGGGGTCGTAGCGCCCCAGGTGCCGCAGCGCCGCCAGGAACCCGTCCTGGGCCGCGTCATCCGCGTCGTCAGGGTCCTCTAGGACCGCCCGCGCGAGGCGCCGCGCCTGGGCGGCGTAGCGCCGCACCAGCTCCCCGAACGCCTCCCGATCGCCCGCCTGGGCGAGGGCGGCCAGCTCGGCGTCCTTCATATGAGTATTACGCACGAGGGGGCTTGGGCGTTGAGCGTCAGTCTTCCGGGTGCTGGTCTGGACGGGGCGGGGTGGCCGCCCTGGAGCGCCTGCCCAGGGAGCGCACCGCAGCCGGCCGCTCCTCAGCGCACGTGGTGCGACCGGCTTCGAGGTGGCTCACGCGTTGCCGAGGCCGAGGTCGCTCTCCATCGGCCGGAGGGCCTCGATGACGAACTGGACGTGCTCCTCCAGCGGCACGCCGAGCTCCTCCGCCCCCTGTGTGACCTCGTCCCGGTTCACCCCGCGCGCGAAGGCCTTGTCCTTGAGCTTCTTCTTCACGCTCTTGACCGTGAGGTCCTGGAGGCTCTTGGACGGCCGCACCAGCGCGCAGGCCGTGAGGAAGCCGCACAGCTCGTCGACGGCGAACAGCGACTTGGCCATGAGAGACTCCCGCGCCACGCCGGTGTACGAAGCGTGTCCCAGGATCGCCGTCAGGATGTCCTCGGGTACACCACGCTCGCGCAGCACGCCGACGCCGTACGAGGGATGCTCCTCGGTGGGGGAGTGCGCGTCGTTGGGGTAGCGCTCGTAGTCGAAGTCATGCAGCAGGCCGACCACCCCCCACTTCTCCTCATCCTCACCGGTCTTCCGGGCGTAGGCCCGCATCGCGGCCTCCACTGCATACATGTGCTTCCGCAGCGCATCCGACTCCGTGTACTCGTGCATCAACGCCAGGGCTTCATCACGGTTCATTGCGTCTCTCCTACCGGTTCAGTCTCCCGTCCAGCGTTCGCGCCATGCCTGATAGACGATGAGGGGCCACAGCACCCGTGCGTGGTTGGCGCGGTCGCTGCGGTGCTCCGACAGAAGTTGCCCCACACGCGCCGCGTGCAACACCCCCTGGGCACGGAGCCTCTCCGGCGCAAGGAGGCCGTCCACCGCGCCGCGCAGCCCGTGGTTGATCCAGTCCGCAATGGGGACGCTCAACCCCCGCTTGCGGCGGCGGGCGATGCGGCGGGGGAGCCGCCTGGCGGCGACCTGTTTCAGCAGCCACTTCGTGATGGGGCCCCGCACCTTCAGGTGCGGGGAGAGCCCCAGGGCAAAGACGGTCAGTTCCCGATCCAGGTACGGGGCGCGGGCCTCCAGCGCGGCGAGCATCGTGGCCCGGTCCACCTTCACGAGCAGATTCTCCCGCAGGTAGGTCAGGTAGTCGAACAACATGACCCGCCGCAGCACGTCCGGCTCCGCCGCGAGGGCATCGAGCCACCGTGGCACCGTGTTTCCGTCTGTCCCGTCGGGCCACCTACCCACCGACTCGCAGAGCGTGAGCGCCGCCGGTTCGAGCCCTGTGCCGAACCAGGCGATGTGTCGCTGCAGAGGTTCGCCTCCCGCTTCCGCCACGAACCGCTTGATCAGGAACTCCAACGGCACCTTGCCGCGGGAGGGGGGCCACGCCGCTACCAGGCGCGCTACCCCTCGTCGCACTGTGTCGGGGAGGGCGTTGAACCAAGGAGCCGCCAGATGCCCCAGGTACGTGGGGTACCCGCCGAAGAGCTCGTCCGCGCCCTCACCGCTCAGCACGACTCCCACGTGTGGCCGCGCCGCGCGGGCGAGGATATACGTGGGGAGGATTGCCGGGTCGGCTACGGGCTCGGCCACGCCAGCCGCGACGGTCTCGAAGGCCTCGAACAGGTCCGACTCATCGGCCGTCACCGCGTGATGCCGCGTGCCGAGATGGGCGGCGACTAAGGCTGCGTGGGAGCGCTCGTCGTATGACGGCGCGGTGAATCCGACGGTGAAGGTGTGAAGCGTGTTCGGGTGGTACGCCCGGGCGGCCACCGCAGCCAGCAACCCCGAATCGACGCCGCCGCTGGTGAACACACCCAGCGGCACATCCGCCTGGAGTTGTCGCGCCACGGCGTTCTCGAGCAGGGTCTCGAGCCTCTGACCCGCCTCGTCCGCGGGGAGCTCCCGCACGGGGACCGCCTCCGGGTGCCAGAAGGTATGGACGTCCTCGCCCGCCCCGCCGAGGGTGACGACGGTGCCGGCCTCCACCTTGCGAATCCCCGCGAACATGGTGCGGGGCTCCGGCACGTAGCCCAGCGTGAGGAAGTCGCGAGCCGCGACCGCGTCCTCGTCCCGACCCACGCCGGGGTGGGTGAGGAGCGCCTGCACCTCGGACGCGAACCACACCTCGCTGCCCACCCGGGCGTAGAACAGGGGCTTCTCGCCGGCCCGGTCCCGGGCGAGTACCAGGCGGCCGCTCCGGTCGTCCCAGATCGCCAGGGCGAACATCCCGTCCAGATCGGCGAGGCTGCGGATGCCCCGGTCCAGGTAGAGGGGCAGTATGGGCTCGATGTCCGACCGCGAGCGGTAGGCGTAGCGGGAATACCGGGCCCGCAACGCCGGCGCGTTGTAGATTGCGCCGTTGCAGGCCAGCCAGACCCCGGATGCGGAATCGCAGAACGGTTGCGCCGCTCGGGGCCGGGGGTCGGTGACTCGCAGGCGCTCCGCACCCATCGCCGCGTGGTCTCGAGCGACGATGTGATGGTCGTCGGGGCCTCGGTGGCGCACGCAGCGCCCCATGCGCTCGAGGATGTCGCCCGCTTCCACCAGCGATCCTCCGGGGGACACCGCGCCATAGATGCCGCACATGCCTGGAATGTATTCGGGGGGCTGGCGCGGCGGTTCGGCGGGACGCGAACCGGTGTGCCGGCGGGAGGTGTTACGGGACCGGCGACTCCGCAGCGCGCGCCGCGGCGAGGTTGGACAAGGCGCACGGCCCGTAGGCGGCGTACTTGCGGGTGCGGACCACGACGGGGAGCTGCGGCTCGAGCAGATCGCGCGCTTCGGCGTCTTGCGTACGAATCACGAAGATGCGAGGCCGCTGACACGCGGCCAGCACTTCCCGCCACCAGCCTGGCGGTCGCAGGGGTGAGCCCGGCGCGTTGCGCCACTTGCGGGAGTGGCGCGCCAGGTAGTTGCTGGTCAGCTCCGAGGCGTCGACCGTGGAGAGCAGGATCGTGCGGCGCAGGTAGAAGGGGAGCCCCAGCGGGAAGGCCCGTACACCCACCACCTGTGTCTCGGGCCCTGCCACGCGGGCTACCGCCTCCGCCACTGGAGCCGCCGAGCGCTCTTCCCCGATGGCGTCCATCAGCTCCCGGCTCACGAAGGGGATCGCCGCTACCGGAAGGCTAAGGCAGAGCAGCGCTACCTCCCACCGCCTCGCAGCGAGTAGCGCGATGAGCCCCGCCGCTACGGCCACCGTCCCCAGCGCCACTGCCGTGCCGGGAATCGCCTGGGCGACAGCGGGACTCGCTGGCACGAGGTTAGCGATCAGTTCCCTGCCCAACAGGAAGCAGAGACCGAGGCCGAGCAGAGCGATGGCAGCCGGCCTCATCCCCGGGAGCCGGTCCCGCGCGTCGTGCCAGAGACCTGCGACCAGGAGTCCCACGGCGGGGATCAAAGGCAGCAAGTACTGCGGTCGCTTCGACTGCGACAGGGTGAAGAAGAGCAGCGGCACCAGGATCCAGAGCACGAGGAACACGAGACGTCGGTCGAAGCCAGCATTCTCCGCCGCGGTGGTGTCCTGCCCCTCACGCGACCGTGTCGGTCCACGACGCCGGCGCTCGATCCACCCGGCGATCACCACGACAGACCAGGGGAGGGCCGCAGCCGGGAGTACTGCGAGGAAATACCACAGCGGCCCGGTCCGGCCGAGCTCCGCGGTGGTGAGGCGCCGCGCCGTCTCGGTGATGAGGGCGTACCGGAGGAACTCGGGGATCTCCCGGGACACAGCAAGGATCCACGGGAGCACCAGGGCGACGAACAGCAGGAGGGCGACGGCGTCGAACAGCGCGCGCGCCCTGCGGCGCCAGACGGCATAGGGGAGCGCGACCATGAGAGGCAGCGCAACAGCGATGGGGCCCTTTGTGAGCACCCCGAGGGCCATAGCCATCCAAGCAATGGCCACCCACGTTGTGGCCGCCGGACGCACCGGCCCCTCGCCGTCGGGCCGTTGCGTTGGCGGCTCCCCGGGTCCGTCACGCGGTGGGTGGCCGGCGACTCGGTCGCTCGAGGCGGCGGCGCCGTGCTCCACCGCCAGGTAGAACCCGATGAGCGCCAGCACTACGAACAGCGTGAGCGCGGCGTCGAAGATCACCGTCCGGGCATAGGCCAGGGTGAACGGTGCGGCGCCGGTGGCGATGGCCGCTATCCAGGCCGCGTCCTTTGCGTAGAGGCGTGCGGCGAACCACGCTACGAGGAGCAGGGTGCCGACGGTGAAGAGCAGCGACGGGAGCCGGACGGCCAGCTCCGTCGGTCCCAAGACCTCGATCGCCACCGCCGCAGCGGCGAAGTACAACACCGGCTTGTCCAGGTAGGGCAGCCCGTTCAGACGCGGCAGCAGGTAGTCGTTGGTCACCGCCATCTCGCGGGCGACCTCGGCGTTGCGTCCCTCGTCGGGATCGAGCAGGGGGTAGCCGTCCAGGTCGAACGCGAGCCCGGCGAGCACGAGGGCCGTGCAGGCGGAGAGCCAGAGGGTCTTGCGGGTGACTGTCACGAGCGCGCCGGGTTCGGTATCGTGGAGACAATATGGGTCAGCGGGCGGCTGCCTTGAAGCTCTTCCGTCGCGCCTACGAATGCCAGCAGCGCGGCGAACTGGACGACGCAGTGCGCCTGTACCAGGCATCCATCGCGGAGCACCCGACGGCGGAGGCCCATACGTTTCTCGGTTGGGTGTACGGACTGCAAGAGCGCTTCGAGCAGGCGATCGCCGAGTGCAAGCGAGCGATCGCCGTGGATCCGGCCTTCGGCAACCCTTACAACGACATTGGGGCGTATCTCGTGAAGCTGGATCGAGAGGAGGACGCGATCCGGTGGTTCCGGCGGGCGGTGGCGGCCCCGCGCTACGAGGCCCGGCACTTTCCCCACGTCAATCTGGCCCGCATCTACGAAGGGCGGGGTGAGTACGTGGAGGCCCTGGCCGAGCTCACCCGTGCGGTGGAGGCGTCGCCTGATTACGAGCCCGCGCTCACGGCGATCCGGCGCCTGCAGGCCCGGGTGAACTAGGACCCTGGGCCACGGTGATCGGGATGACCGTCTCGACGTGCTCGTCCACCGCGATCTCGAAGCGGTGTTTCCCGGGATGCCGGAACGGGACGTCGAACACCAGGATGCACCCCGCCGCGATCTCCAGGACCCCCGCGGGGGGCTCGGAGAAAGTGACGGTGCCGTCTCCCTTGAGCACCTGCTGATCTTCCTCATCCAGCAGCCGGATGCGCACGGCGTGCTCACCGATCTCGGTGCGCCTGCCCTTGAGGTGTAGCACGAGATGGAGCCGGGGGTGGAGAGCCGGAAACTTCCCAACCCAGATGTGCGAAAAGATCCCCATCACGGAGAGCTTCCCGAACCGGTCGATTACCGCGTAGTCGCAGGCGACGGCGAGGTCGATGTTCATCGGTTCACCGCGAAACTGGAGAGGGTCTCGCCGAGCGCGGCGGCATCGGCCGCCGGTGGAGCGCACTGGGTGCCGGCGCAGACGTAAGCACGAGGGGCTCGTCCGTCCAACATCGCCTGCATGGGCTCCGGCAGGTGCGTCGCCGGCGCCCCCGGGCGGAGCCATCGCACGACCTTGCGGGGTCGGTACATCCGGCGCGCGACACTCCGTAGCTCGGCTGTCTGCGCGTCGTCGTCCCCCACGATCACCACGTGGGTGGCCGGCATCACTGCCCAGTCGATGGCCCTCGCGAGCGTCGCACCGAAGACGGAGAGCTGCGCGGCGGTTCCGGCGAACGTCTCCAGCAGGTCGTTGCCGTACGCGCGCCATTCGCTGCTGCCGGTGTGCTCCGCCAGCCGCACGAGGACGATCCCGGCCACTCCGTTGCCCGACGGCGTCGGCGAGTCCTGGATCGGCTCGATCTCCTGGTTGAGGAAGCCCTCACCCCCGCGGCCGCGGGCCGTGTCCAGCAGACCGCCGTCCTCGGCGCGGTAGTCGCTCGTGACTTGGGCCATCAGTGTCTCGGCGCGCTCGAGCCACCGCTCCTCGCCGGTGACCTCGTGGGCGTCCAGCGCAGCCTGGGCAGTCGCCACCTGGTCGTCCAGGATGCCCGAGACGGCGCTCCCCGGCGCGTGCCGCATGCCGCCTGCGAGATCCGGCTCCGCCGCCTCGCGGAACAGGCGCTCCAGCGTCTCGAGGGCGTGGGCCTCTAGCTGGGGCCGGTCGAGGAACACCGCGGCCTCGAGCATGGCCGAGGCCATCAGGGCGTTCCAACCCGTATATAGCGTCCGGTCCACGAACGGCGCTGGCCGCTCGCCCCGGGCCTGGAGCAGCTTCTCCCTGCCGGAGGCCAGCAACGCCTCGATCTCCTTCGGGCTCCGCCGGAGGGCGGCAGCGATCTCCTCCGGAGATTGCCTGAGCCAGAGGACGTTCTTCCGGGGGTCGTGCTGCATCTCGCCGGCCTCGTCGATGTCGTAGTGCCGGGCCAGCGCCTCGAATTCCTCGCGGTCCGTGACGGCCTGCGTTTCCTCCGGCGTCCACGTGAAGTAGTCGCCGTCATCGTCCGGGCCCACGTCGGCATCCTGCGAGGCGTAGTAGCCGCCCTCCGGATCCGACATGACGTCCTCCACCCACCGCACGATCCCCGCGACGACGTCGCGATAGAGCTCCCTGTCCGCCGTGATCGGCCCGGTGCGCCCGTCGCCCGGCGGCGGCGCAGTCGCGCCCCGGATGTACGCCCGCAGCAGTTCCGAGTTGTCGTACGACATCTTCTCGAAGTGTGGCACGATCCACCGCTCGTCCACTGAGTAGCGGTGAAATCCGCCGCCCAGATGATCGCGCACTCCCCCCCGCGCCATGGCCATGAGGGTGCGGTGCACGATCTCCACTGCCCACGGCTCGCCGGTGTCGAACCACCGACCGAGGAGGAAGTCGCATGCGCCGGGATGGGGAAACTTCGGCTGCGTGCCGAAGCCGCCGTGCCGGAAGTCGAACAGGCGCGCCATGGCCTCGGTGGTTTGGGCCAGGATCTCCGGCGCAAGCTTGGCCGCCTTGAACGGTGCCCGCTCGGCGCTCAGGTGCTGCGTGATCGCCTCGGCTTGCTTCACCGCGCGCTCCGGATCCTCCCGGTAGAGATGCGCGAGCTCGGTGAGCACGGTGCGGAACCCGGGGCGGCCGTACTTGCCGTCGGGCGGGAAGTAGGTACCGCCGAAGAACACCTCGCCGTCCGGGGTCAAGAAGGCGGTGAGGGGCCAACCGCCCTGGCCCGTGAGGGCCTGCACCGCGCGCTGATAGCGGGCGTCGACGTCGGGCCGCTCGTCGCGGTCCACTTTGACACATACCCACTCGCGGTTGAGCAACTCAGCGACGGCGGCGTCCTCGTACGACTCGTGGTCCATCACGTGGCACCAGTGGCACCACACTGCTCCGATGTCGAGCAGTACGGGCTTGCGCTCCGCCCGGGCCTGGTCGAAGGGCTCGGAACCCCACGGGTGCCATTCGACCGGCTGGTCCTTGGCTGAGCGGAGATAGGCGGACTGTTGGTCCGCCAGGCGGGAGGTCATCGGCGCGGCCGGGCGCGGGACGCCGCTCGGGGGCGGGATGGGGTTTCCGCCGCTGGGCACAGGTCGTTCACGGGACAGATCTCGCACTTGGGCGCGCGTGCCGTGCAGATCCGCCGTCCATGGTGAATCAGGAGATGCGCGAACAGGGTCCACTCGGAGTGGGGCACTACCTCCATCAGGTCCTGCTCGATCTTCACTGGGTCGCTCTTCGTGGTGAGACCCAGGCGGTTCGCGATGCGCTTCACGTGGGTGTCGACCACGACCCCCTCGTCGATCCCGAAGGCGTTCCCCAACACCACGTTGGCCGTCTTGCGGCCCACCCCGGGCAGCGCCGTCAGCTCCTTCATGCTGGCCGGCACCTCACCGCCATGCAGCTCCACGAGCCCCTGCGCCATGCCGAGGATCGACTTCGTCTTGTTCCGGAAGAAGCCGGTGGACTTGATCTCCTGCTCGAACACCTCGGGGTCGGCGTCGGCGTAATCCTCGGCCGTGCGGTACTTCACGAAGAGATCCTTGGTCACCATGTTCACGCGGGCGTCGGTGCACTGCGCGCTCAGGATGGTGGCCACGAGCAACTCGAGGGGGCTCCGGTGCTGCAGCGCCGTGGCGGCGTCGGGGTTGCGGCGCTTGAGCTTCCTGATGATGGGCTTGATACGGTCCGGAGCGTCCTCCACCCCCATGCGACCCGACTTCGTGGCTCGCGCTCCGCGCTTGACGGTGCTGCCGCTACCGCCGCGTCTCTGCTTGGCCCGCTTCACCACCCCAACCTAGTCGCGGCTCGCATGGAGGGCGAGCGCGGTCAGGTGCAGCACCTCGCCCTCGGTGACCACCGACTTGAGGCCGGCCGAATCGCCCCCATCGATCACCGGCGCCAGCGGTGGTGTGCGGGCCTGCGCTCTGGCTGCGGCCACGTCGGCCTGCCTGGCAACGACGGTGACCTCGCTGAACCCGGGTCGGTCGGGCCGGAGGCCGAGCACCGCCACCACGGTGACCTCGTCCCGGCCCCGCGTGGCGACGGCGAACAGCCCGTCCAGCGGCTCGTGTGGCGCATCGGGGGCGATCTGGGCCCAGCACCAGCGCTCGGGGAGCTGGAGATAGCACGCGCCATGGGGCACCGCGGGGACCTCGTCCGCGGTCTCCGCACCCAGCGCCTGCTCCACCTGCTCGGTGGTTACGGGGATGAGCGCCCGGCCCGCGTCCCAGTAGCGGTAGGCGACGAACAGAATCGTGAGATAGGCCTCGGCCGCCGCTGGATCGCGCTCGATGGCCTCGGGAGACTCCACATCGGCCAGGATGCGCTGCACCGACGATAGTGTCGCGAACTGTGCCCGGTCGCTCGTGTCTCTGCGCGTCGCCGCCGCCTCAGCTCGGACCGCGGCGAACCGCGCATCCGCCAATTCGGCGAATGCGTGATCGAAGGGGTCGACCCGGCTCGGCGGTCTCCAGAGGGGGCCGGTGGGCTCCGCGGTCACAGCAGCACGGCCAGGGCGTCCGCCACCTCCCGCACGGCCTGCTCCTCGACTTGGGGGAACCCTTCGAGGAGGTCGCTGTCGACGTCGATCTGGCCCAGGATCTCGTCGTGGCGGCGGATCAGCACCACTAGCTCCGACTTGGTCTCGACACTGCAGGCGAGGTAGCCATCGGCCGCCGAGACATCGGGGACGTTGAGGTCGCGCTTCTCGGCCACGGCCTTGCCGCAGAGCCCCTCGCCCACCGCGATGCGGGTGTGGGTAGTGGGCCGACCGTCGAACGCCTCGAGGACGAGGTCGTGTCCGTGGACCATGTACACGTACACCCCGGTGTACGGCGGGCCGGCCGCCCGCATCTTGGACGCGACCAGCTGCAGCAGCTCCTGGCGGGAGGCGTCCCGGCCGTAGGCCCCCTGGAGGGCCCGGATGATCTGATCAGGGTTGAGCGTCGACTGGGCCACTGCTTCTCCAGGTGGCCCGCGTCACCGCAGCGTCGCCGTCGCCTCCATCCGCTCGCCCTCCCGGATGAAGACGATGGTGACCACGTCGCCGGCCTGGTGTGCAACGAGAGCGGACTGCAGGCCCATCAGGTTCGGCACCTCGTGCTCGCCGATCTGCACGATGATGTCGCCCGCCTGGAGCCCGGCCTCCTCGGCGGCGCTGCCGCTGCGCACGCCGGTGAGGCGCACCCCGCCGGGGGACTCGGTCATGTCGGGGATCGTCCCGAGGGAGGCGCGCCGCCCCGCCTGTGCCGTTGGCGGAGGTGGGGGCGCCACCTCCAGGTAGGTGAGGGGCTCGGTGCGCTGCGCCAGGTCCCAGGCGAGATCGGCGGCGAACGCGGCGATCTTGGCGATGCCCTCCGTGTTGATCTTGTCCCAGTCGTCCGTCGCGCGGTGGTAATCCTCGTGCACGTTGGTGAAGAAGTGCACCACCGGGATCTGCACCGCGTAGAAGGAGGAGTGGTCGCTCCGGCCCCAGGGATCCTCCTGCCAGCTGATGGCGAACCGATGGTCCCTGTTTGCGGCCTCGATTAGCCCCCGCCACTGCTCCGCCGAACCCCCGCCGATCACGATGAGGGAGTCGTGGCGCAGCCGCCCCACCATGTCGAAGTTGAGCATCGCATGGGAGGCTTCGTTCGGCAGCACGGGATGGCCCGCGTAGTACTGCGATCCGATGGTGCCGAGCTCCTCGGCGGTAAACGCGATGAACAGGAACGCCCGGTGCTCCACCGCGGCGCGGCCAACGAGCTGCCGTGCGGTCTCGATCAGAGCCGCGGTCCCGGAAGCGTTGTCGTCGGCGCCGTTGTGCACCACGCCGGCGCTGTCCGGGTCGAGGCTGAACGCGCCGCCGTAGCCCAGATGGTCGTAATGGGCGCCCAGCACGACGACCTCGTTTGCCAGGGCCCCGCGACCGGGGATCAACCCCAGCACGTTCATCACGCGCGAGCCGCCGAGATCGGTGTGCGCCGCCCCGGGTGCGCTGGGGTCGATCTCGAACGGCTGGAAGTAGGCGTCGGTGCCCGCCGGCTCCAGCCCGATCTGGGCGAAACGCCCCGCGATGTGGTGCGCGGCGGAATCCAGCCCCGCCGTGCCGACCCCCCGGCCCTCCCGCACGTCCGCAGCCAGGTACCAGACGTCGTCCAGGACGCGCTCAGCCGCGGCTGGTGACTGTGCCAGTGCCGTCCCCGCCAGTACAGTGAGCGGCGTCAGCGCCCCCAGCACCCGAATGGCCACCCGGCCGGTGGCGCGTCTCTTGCAGTGCTCCAGTGTCATCGAGCTGCTCCCACGGAATCTCAGGTTTAGAGGAAGCCGAAACTTAACAGGGTGGGGCGTCACGGAGGGGAGCGGCCTCGGGGAGGTAGGCGTTTGCGGCCTCACAAGGAGGGACTATCTTCGTGAATCCGGGCATCGGTGCTGCAACTCAGGAACTCTTCGTCGTCGGGGGTAGCGTTGCAAGTGCGCCCAACGGTACCGTCGTTGCTCTTCCCTACGAGTACCCAGTGACTCCCATGCTGGATGAGGTGAAGTACGCCGTCCTGCTGGGGGGCATGGTGGACCTGCTGCGCCGGTTTCCGGACGCCACCAGAGAGACCAAGGCTACGCTGCGGAGCTTGGTGACGCTGGCCGCTCAGGGAAGCGCCAGCGTGCGGCTTGGCAGCTCCGGGCTCACCGTCGAAGGCGTGCCGGTGCCGGACGACACGCCGTTCGTAGGCATGCTCGTCGGCCAGATGCGGATTCACGGGGTCGCCGCCATCATCATCGCCCATCGGGCCTCCGCCCTCGATTTCATGCAACTGCTGCGGCCTTTGGCGCGGGATCCCGTGCGGGCCGGCAATGCGGCGGAGCTGGAGCGGGAACTGCGCGGTGCGCACGTGGCTAGCATCGTGCTGGTGAGCACGGAGACGGACCGGGCGAGCCACGAGATGCGAGTCAGTGACGCGCTCGAGGCGACAGGGGAGCTGGCCCAGCAGGGGGAGATTGCCGAGGGGTTCGAGCCAACGGCCGCTGATGCCACCTACAGCGACGGCGCCACCTTCCAGGAGATGCTGCGGGAGATGCCGGTCAGGAGCGGGACGCTCTCCGAGAGCGTCAACCGCCTGCGAGAAGTGCCGGCCGGGTCGTCCCTCGTCACGGAGTTGGGGAAGATCGAGAGCAACATCCTCCAAGCGTTGCGAGACGAGGAGATCGAGCAGGTGATCGAGGCCCTGGTGGGTCTGGTCAACCTCGAGGAGGAGACGTCCTCGGAGGAAGATCGCAACACCTATGGGATCGCCCTGCGGCGCATCCTGTATTACGAGACAATCCGGCAGATAGCACGCTACCTGATGGACGAGGTGTTCCAGGCCGACCTCCTCAAGGTCGTGCGCCGGGCCGGCGCCCCGGCGTCGAAGGCGCTGATGGACCTGCTGGTCGAGGCGCCCACCTTTGCTGAGCGCAAAGCCTACCTGGCAGCGCTGCGGCTGATCGAGGAGGGTGGAGACGCCGTCGCCAGCATGCTGCGCCACCCTGAGTGGTTCGTGGTGCGCAACGCCGCCGATCTCGTGGGAGAGCTCAGGTTCCAGGAGGCCGTGCCGGACCTGGGGGACACCATGGACCACGCCGATGCTCGGGTGCGGCGCGCTGCTGCTGCCGCGCTGGCCAAGATCGGCACGGCGGATGCCGTGCGACACCTGCGGCGGGCCCTCAAGGATCCCGATGGCGAGGTTCGGGTGGCGGTGGCGCAGGGGGTGGCAGGACGCGGCCTGGGTCCCCTGACGATGTCGTTGGTCAAGGCCGCTGAGGAAGAGAAGGATCCGCAGGTCTCCTGCGAGTACTACCGGGCGCTGGGTCGGATCGGCACCCCGGACGCGGTGCAGGCGCTGGCCAACGCGGTGAACGCCGGCGGGCTGCTGAAGAAGCGCCGGGCGCCCGCTCAGCGCGTCGCAGCCACGGAGGCGCTGGCCCTCGCCGGCGGCAATGCGGCGCGGGACGTGCTCCTGTCGTTGCGCAAGGACCGCAACAGGGACGTACGGGAAGCGGCCCGGAAGGGGTTGGGGAGCCGGTAGCTGCAGGGCGACAGTTAGCGGGGAGCGGGAAACGACACCTCCGCGGGTATCACAACTACGTTTCCCGTTTCCCGCTTTTCCCTTCGCTTCTCCCTACTTCGGCGTGAAGTCCGTCTTGCCGGTCACCCGCCGTGCGAACGCCGCCAGCAGCTTGGCGGTCCGGTCGAGATCCTTGATGTCGACCATCTCGTTGGGGCTGTGCATGTACCGGTTGGGCACCGACACCAGCCCGGTCGGGATGCCCCGCTGTGCGGTGTAGATTGCGTCGGCGTCCGTGCTCGTGTCCCGGGGCGCCGCCTGGACGGCGTACGGGATCTTCTCCTTCTCCGCCGTCTCCACCAGGAGATCGAAGACCACCGGGTTCACCGCGGAGCCACGCGACAGCACCGGTCCGCCCCCCAACTTCACATCGCCGTGCTCCTTCTTCTCGACGCTGGGATGGTCTGTGGCGCCAGTGACGTCCACCACGACCGCCACCGCGGGATCGAGCCCAACGGCGGCTGTCCGGGCGCCGCCCCCCGTCCAGGCGATCTCCTCCTGCGCCGTAGCGACGGCGTACACGCCGGCCTTGGGCTGGCGCTTGGCCAGCTGACGCAGTGCCTCCAGCACGATGAACGCGCCGATCCGGTTGTCGATGGCACGTGAGGCAATCCGGCCGTTCGGCAGCTCCACGGCGGCCACGGCCAGCACGGCCGGATCACCGATCCGGACCCGCTTCAGTGCGTCATCCTTGTTCTTGGCGCCGATGTCGATCCACAAATCGGTGCACTTCGTCACGCGATCCTTCTCCTCGGCGTTGAGCATGTGGATCGCCTTCTTGCCGATTACGCCGTCCACCGGGCCCTGGTTGGATACGATGGCGACCCGCTGGCCCACCAGTACCTGCGCGTCCCATCCGCCGATGGTGGAGAAGTAGAGGAAGCCTTCGTCGTCCACATGGACGATCATCAGGCCAATCTCGTCGATGTGGCCGGCGAGCATGATACGGGGTGTGCCTGCCGGATTGACGGCGGCGACGGAGTTGCCGGACACGTCGGCCGTCACCTCGTCCGCGAAGCGCTGCGCCTCCTTGCGCCACACCCCGGCCGGGGCTGTCTCGAACCCCGACGGCCCCGGAGTGTCGAGCAGCGCCCGGAGGAACTTCTTGGAAGGGGCGTTCACGCCAGGGCCTCGAGGGTGGCGGTGATCACGCGGTAGAACCGGTCGACCGAGTCGATCTTCACGCGCTCGTCCGGTGAATGGGGGAACTCGATCTGCGGCCCGAACGAAGCCATGTCCATGCCCGGCACCTTCTCGCCGATCAGGCCGCACTCCAGGCCGGCGTGGATCGCCTTGATCTCGGGCTCGGTCCCCAACTCCTTCTGGTGCACCTGCTTCAGGGTCTTGAGCACGTGCGACTCGAGGTTCGGCTTCCATCCCGGGTAGCCGTTCCCCTCCTCGACCTCGGCGCCGGCGAGCTGCGCCGTCGCCCGGATATGCTGTCGCAGCGCCGTCAGCGCCGAGGCCACCGACGACCGGCTGCTCAGCCCGATGACCAGCGCCCCGTCCTTCACCGCCACGGTAGCCAGGTTGGTGGAGGTCTCCACCAGCTCGGGGATGTCGTAGCTCATGCCCAGCACGCCGTGGGGCAGGGCGTCGAGCAGCCGCAATACGAGTCCAGTAGTGGCCTCGTCCCACACCTGGGCGGGCGCCTTCGCCTTGCTCACCTCAAGCTGCATGTTGGGCTCCGCCGGCCGGTACTCTTCCCGGAAGGCGGCGAACTCCCGCTCCAGCGCCTGCGTGAAGGTTGCCTCGCTGCCGGCATCCACCACCACCGTGGCAAACGCCTCCCGCGGAATGGCGTTGTGCTTGTTGCCGCCCTCGATGTCGGCCAGCTGAAGCGGGGTCTCGAGGGAGATGGCGTACAGGGCGCGGGCCAGCAGCTTGGTCGCGTTGCCCCGCTGCAGGTGGATGTCCACGCCGGAGTGGCCGCCCTTCAGCCCGTGCAGCCTGATGCGGAGCGCGACGGCTTTCTTGGGAGCCGCGGTGGTGGAAAGCGGGAGCGTCAGGTTGCTGTCCGCCCCTCCGGCGCAGCCCACGTACACCGCGTTCTCCTCCTCGGAGTCGAGGTTGATGAGCCGCCGGCCCTCGAGCATGTCGCCCTTTAGCGCCGCGGCTCCCGTGAGCCCAGTCTCCTCGTCCACCGTGAACAGCAGCTCGAGGGGGCCGTGGCTCAGGTCCCGCGATTCGAGAATGGCCAGCATAGTCGCCACACCGATGCCGTTGTCGGATCCGAGGGTGGTGCCGCTGGCTTTGAGGTAGTCGCCGTCACGCTGCGGCTTGATGGCGTCCTTGGAGAAGTCATGCGTCACGTCGGAGTTCTTCTCATTCACCATATCCAGATGACTCTGGAGAATGGTGACGGGCGCCTTCTCCCATCCCTTGGTGCCGGGCTTGCGAACCACCACGTTCCCCGCCTGGTCCACCTCGCATGCGAGACCGGCCCGCTCCGCGACGCCGACCACGTAGTCGCGCATCCGCTCCTCCTCCTTGGAGCCGCGGGGGATGGTGAGAATCTGATCGAAATGGCCCCACAGGGCCTTGGGCTCTAGATCTGCGACAAAGCTCATGCTGCCTCCTGGTGAGGCCCGTATTCTACTGCCCTTGCCAGCGGCGCACGAGCCTCCGCGTTTGACAGGGCTTCGCGCGAGGGACTACAATGCGCGAGGTTTTGACCTTATCCCGAGAATGCTTATGGCAGATCACAAGTCGTTCACTCCGTTTGTCCCGGCCACTACGAGCATGGCGGAGCTCACCGCCAAGGCGCTCATCCTCGGTGTGATCATGGCGGTCGTCCTGGGGGCCGCGAATGCCTACGTCGGCATGACGGCGGGCCTCACGGTCGCGGCGACCTTCCCCGCGGCCGTGGTGGCCATGGCGGTGCTGCGAGGCTTCGGCGGTACGGTCCTGGAGGAGAACATCGCCCGGACCACGGCGTCGGTGGGCGAGGCGCTGGTCGCCGGGGCCATCTTCACCATCCCCGCGTTCGTGTTGAGCGGGGCTTGGGATGAGCTGCACTACATCCCGAGCACGGCGATCATGCTCATCGGTGGCGTGCTGGGCGTGCTGTTCGTGATCGTGCTGCGCCGCACGCTGGTGGTAGAGGCCGATCTGCCGTTCCCCGAGGCGGTGGCCGCCTCGGAGATCGTGAAGGCGGGTCAGGGTGGACAGACCGGAGCCAGGTTCCTGTTCGCCGCCTTGGGGCTCGCGGGATTCTGGGAGCTGATCAAGAACTCCCGGGGCATGACCCTGGTGACCGACCACGTGAGCCGCTTCTTCACCTTCGGGCAGTCGACCATCGAGGTCGCGAGCCAGCGGGTGGACTACACCGGCGGGGCGCTGGTCTACTCGCCCAATGCCTCGCCGATGCTGATGGGCGTGGGGTTCATCGTGGGGACGCGCATCTCCAACGTCCTGTTCAGTGGCGCGGTGATGGGCTGGCTCGTGCTGGTGCCCCTGTCCCTGTTCTTGAACCCGTCGCTGGCCGCGAACCTCGGGCCCGATCACAGCATGACCGACCTGGCCATGGACGTGTGGTCGCGGCAGGTGCGGCCGCTGGCGGTGGGCGCGATGATCGTCGCGGCATTCTACACGCTGTACAGCCTGCGCGGCCCTCTGGTCGCAGGCATCGGCAAGGCGCTGCGGAACATCGGTCTTGCCGGCGGGGAACAAGTGGGCGAACGAACCGAGATCGACCTGCCGCTCAAGCGGATCTTCGTCGCCATCGGCGGCGCGGCCATCGCGACCTTCTTCCTCTATTACTACTTCGCGCAGTCGTTCAAGGGCGCGCTGACGCTCACGATCGTGATGGTGGTGCTCGGGTTCCTGTTTGCGGCCGTGGCGGGGTACCTCGTGGCCCTGATCGGCAGCTCCAACAACCCGATTTCCGGTCTCACCCTGAGCGCCCTGCTGATCGCAGCCGTCCTGATGGTGGCCCTCGGCGTGACCAGCGTGCAGGGGGTCGCGGGCGTCCTCGGCGTGGCAGGTGTGGTGTGCTGCACGGCGGGCATCGCCGGCGACATGATGCAAGACCTGAAGGTGGGACACATCCTGGGCGGGACGCCGTGGCGCATGGAGATCGGCGAGATCATCGGGGTGATCTTCGCCGCCATGGTGTTGGCGCTGCCGCTGATGGCGCTGCACCGCGTCTACACCATCGGCTCCGCCGATCTGCCGGCGCCCCAGGCGGGCCTCATGGCCCTCATGGCCAACGGCATCGTGGCCGGCGAGATGGCCTGGCCGCTGGTGATCGCGGGCATGTTCCTCGCCCTGGGACTGATTCTGATCAGGTCGCCGGCCCCGATGCTGGTGGCGGTGGGTATGTACCTGCCGTTCTATTCCACGGCGGCTATCTTCGTGGGCGGGCTCATCAAGTGGCTGTTCGACCAGCGGGTGAAGCAGCAGGGCTTCTCCGCCGACGAGAAGCAGCGGGCCGAGAACACTGGCGTGCTGCTCTCCTCGGGGTTCATCGCCGGCGAGTCCCTCATGGCCGTGGTCATCGCGCTGGTGGTCATCGGCGGCGACTTCGCGCCGTGGCTGCTGGGCTTCCAGGGGCTCACTGCGAACGTCACACCGAACTTCTGGGCCAGCCTCATCATCTTCCCGGTGGTGATCTACCTGCTGGTGTGGTTCTCGGTGCGCACGGGCAGGGAGAGTGGGATCCCGGCCTCTAGAATCCCGGAGTAGTCCCCGGGCGGGTCCTGGTACGAAGACCGCCTCCCTAACGGGAGGCGGTTTTCGTATCGGCGCCACGGTGGCATGTTCCGATCATGAAGCGACTGACCCGTGAGGACCTGGAGCAGATCAACCTCCTGAAGATCGCCCCGGTGCGGCTGGCGGAGTGGGAGGAGGAGAAGGGGAGCCTCACCATCATCCGCCCCAAGCCCGCGCGCCGGGGGATCGGAGCGACGCTCCAGTGGCTGCAGTACTGGCTGGCCATGCCTCGTATGCGGTTGGACGATCGCGGCGCGTTCGTGTGGCTGCACCTGGACGGGGCGCGCACCGTGGGTAAAATCGCGCAACTCGCCCGCGAGCACTTCGGCGAGGTGGTGGAGCCGGCGGAGGAGCGTGTGGGGCGCCTGGTGCTGATGTTCCGGAGGGAGGACCTGGTGGCGTATCCCGGGTTGGATGAGGAGGCTGAGAGGCGCTGAGGAGGGCGGGAAGAAGCCCTACTGAGCTTCGGTCTGTGCTCTCTCCTCTCCCCCGTCCGACAGGTTCGCCTGCAGCGGCGCCGCCTCTTCGACTGCATACCACCTGAAGAACAGCACCGACGCGGTCCCGAAGATGATGAACCCACCCAGGACCTTCATGATCAGACCCGCCAGCTGCTGATCCTCTGCGGCAGAGAGCCCTCCGATGGGCGGTGCCAGCTCGTACAGTGCGTAGATCGGGTAGTCGGCGAACGTGAGGAACGCCGCCGGCACGGTGGGAATGAACACGTTCAATAGCACGAACAGGATTCGCCCTGGATACCCCATGGGGTGCAGGTCCGGGAGCGGCGCCAGCACCTGCCACCAGAAGACCAGCCCCGCTCCGAGCCACGCCATGTCCTTGGCGAAGGAGCCGAGCTGCGAGGCGCCGAGCCCGTTCACCGCCGCCGGCAGGTGGGTCGCCACCAACACCACGTTGAAGATCGCGAATGCAATGAGTGGCCGGCTCAGGACCCGGGCGGTGTGGTTCGCCCACGACGGCCGGATCAAGCGGTGCAGCAGCCAGCGGGGTGTGCCGTGCAGGAGCAACGGCGGCGCCACCAGGGAGAAGAGCAGGTACTGCACCGTGTGCACGCTCACCAGGTAGCCCGCGCCCAGCGGGCCGACCGGCCAGTCCGCGGCGGCCCAGATGACCAGAGCTCCCAGGACGTAGGAGGTGACTTGCCCCCTACTGGCCGGGGGGCGCTCATCCGGCGGCGCGAGCCACCGCAAGGCGGCCAGGTAGCCCCCCAGCAGCAGCGCGACCAGGAGCCACACTCCGATGTACGGCTGCCAGCTCCACGTCCAGGGCGCGCCCTGCGCCGAGCACCACCAGGTCATCGGGACGCGTGCCGCTCCAGGCGCTGCACCACTTCCGTGTAGGTGAGGACCGGAGCCCGGAACCGCAGCGTGTCCGCCCGGGCGAAGGCCAGCGCGACGGCAATGGTGTCCCCCACCGCCAGGGGTTGGGCGAGCCCGGTGATCATCACATGGTAGCTGCCGGGGGCGAGCCGAACCCAGGACCCCGGGGGGATCTCCAGCGCCATCACGTGCTCCATGCGGGTGCGACCGGCATCGTCGGTGATGACGTCGTGTAGCATGGCCGAGCCCGCGGGGGTCGCGACACCAAGCAGCGTGTCGGGCAGCTCCCCCGCGTTCTCGATGGCGAAGTAGAGTGATGCCACGTCGGGCGCGGCCGAGGCCGGCGCGAGGGCGTCGTACACGGAGAGACCCGATCCCCCGGCCGCCAGTGTGCGCTGCGGCGCCGCGTCGCCGCAGGCGAGTGCCGCGATGGCGGCGATGGCCGCGACCCTACCCGATATCATTCCTCGCCCCACTCCGCCTCCACCAGCAGCGGCAGGTCGTGGGCCCAATCGGTCTGCCGCGTGCCCGAGGGATAGATCACGTGCGCCCGGTCGTCGGCGGTGAAGGCGATCACCTGGGCGGCGTGCCCCATGAGGTAATCGCTCCCCTCTCCCTGCTTGACGGCGGGCGGGAGCCACAACCTCTGTTGGATGGCGTTCACTTCCTCCATTGGCCCGCTGAGCCCGACGAACGACCGATCGAATGCGTCTAGCCAGCGGCGCAGCCGCTCCGGAGTGTCGCGCTCGGGATCCACGGTCACCATCACTACCCTGACCCGGTTCGCCGTCCGGGGCGGGAGCCTGCGCAGGACGGCGGCGATGTTTGCCATGTGCACCGGGCAGATGTCCGGGCAGTAGGTATAACCGAAGAACAGCAGCGCCACGTAGCCGTCCGTTTCGGCGCGGAAGTCGAACGGCTCGCCGGCCGTGGTAGTCAGCGTGAAGTTGGCCTTGGGGATCGGCTCCGGGAGCACGACCCCCCGAAGCTCGCTGGGATCGGGAGTAGAGCCCGGGCCGCAGGCGGCGGCCACCGTGAGACCCACGGCCAGGGGAATTGCCCTGCGTGACAGCGATGCGAGTTGGAGCCGCACGGCACCACCACCCACAGCGGAACAGGTCAGAGAGTGCATCGTGGCCCACGGCTCGCGCCGAGCGCGGTCAGCGGCGCGTCAGGTCAATACGTTGCCCAGTTCTCGATCCAGGCGTTCTGGATGGCGGAGTAGCCCTTGAGCTTGGACAGCGTGCGTTCGATGTCGCAGGAGTTGTAGGTGATGTCCAGCGTAGCTCCGGACTCAGTGTAATCGGGGTTCTCGGGGTTGAGCCCCACCAGCCGGTTCAGTCCCTCGATGCCGCTCCACTCGAAGTACGAGCCCCCGGTGTCGATCTCCCCCGTCACGATGAGGAGACCCGTGCCCCGGAAGTTGCTCATGCCATAGTTGCCATCGGGCGCGATATCCACGAAGTACGACGCGTAGGTGGTGTCATCGTTGATCGGCGTCGTGTAGTCCGGCACGAACTCGCCGTTCACGATGGCCTCCCAGTCGATGCCCAGCTCGGCGGCGATCTGGCTCCACGTCCCGGTCTTGTCGACGGCCGGCGACCCCGTCACGCTCCCCGGTGTGTCCGAGCTCCCGACGCTCCGGAAGCCACCGATGACGTCCGCGCTGCACTCGTCGTTCCCACTGATCGTCACGGTCATCGTACCGCAGCAGTCAATTGGATCCACGGACGTGAACGCGGCCACTCTGCGGATGCTGCCCGACTGCCACACGGCGAACTGAGCCACCGTGCGCTTGGCCTGCGGGTCCTGCCCCTGCGTGGGGACGATGAGGTGGCCGGTGGAGCGCACCACATAGTGCCAGTTGTCCGCACTGTCCGCGGGATGGCGAGCTAGCTGCGCCACGACGTCGGCGTAGCCGCCGACACCGTTGATGCGCAACGAGTCACCGTCCGGCGGCATGGTCCCCAGGGAGTCGTAGTAGTGCAGGTAGCGCTGCAGGCCGCTCTGAGCCAGGGCGAAGGCGTCGGCGTAGTCGCCGGTGCTCTCGGAGAGACGGCGATCCACCGACACCCGGACGAATACCGCCGAGAGCATGATGGTCACCAGCGCCACCACGAAGAGCGTGGCGGGCAGGGCGAAGCCGGCTTCACGTGGCCGCTGCGGCATAGTCATTCGTCCCGGTTCAGGAACGGTATCCGGGTAACCAGCTCGAAGATCTCGGGCTCGGTCCTCCCCTCGGGCGCCCGCTCGCTGGCTCCGATGAGCCTGAGCTCCAGGCCCCGCACCTCCTGGAGGTTCGCCGGCGGGCTGGTCTGCACGGAGTAATCCATCCCCACCAGGAACGCGAAGCTCGCCGTCGAGTCGAACGGCGCAGCAAGCTCCTCGGCGGCAGCGGTGTCCGCCTGACGCCACAGGCCGGTGCGTCCCGGCAGCTCGACCGACGCTGCGAAGCGATAAGTCACGTCCTGGTACAGGTAGAAGATGCGGCCCACGATTGGCCAGTTCCCGGCGCTGAAGCCGGTCATGCTGATCAGCACTCCGCCGGGGAACACGCGAATGCTGTCGGCGGTGCAAGTTGCCGTGTCGGTAGAGCTCGTGATGCTGACCCCGCTGACGGCCAGGTAGTCCCCCTCGTACCGGCGCCAGGCCATCCCTCCCGGCACGGCAGTCGCATACGCCAGTGAGTCCGGTGGGATCAGGGCGCCGAGGGTGGCGCCCCCGGTCGAGTCGCACGTCATGCCGAAGGCATACGGCACCCGCACCCTGACACTGTCGGACTCCGCGGCCAGCAGCCCGCTGTCCCCCGTCATGCGGAGCTCGGCCACCATGGCGTTCACCGCAGCCCGGGCGGTCTGCCGTGCGCTGACCATTGCGTCCTGCTGGCTCACAAAGCGGGAGTCGCTCACCAGCATCCGCACCAGGGCGAGGCCCAGCACCGCCATCACGAGCGTGCCGACCAGCAGCTCGACCAGGGTGAAGCCGCGGGAGCTCAACTTACGTTCAACACCGAAAGGGCGCGGGGAGAGTTGCGGTCGATCACCACAGTGTCTGCCCCGATGGGCACGAGGCTCGTGGGTACGATGACGACCGTGACGCGCTTGTGGCGGCTGGAGATGTCCGTCACCGTCACGCACCTGTCGTAGGACAACGCACCGCTCTGCAGGCTCGAGCACCCCACGGCCGTCCCCAGGCTGTCCCAGGGTAGTCCGTGGATCCAGGCCGCGGCGCTGGAGCTGGCGGCGCTGCGCTGCGCGACGACGGCGGAGCGCTGAGTGCTGCGCGCCACCTGGAACATGAGCCCGCCCAGGGCCATGAGCACCACCGCCAGAATGCCCATGGCCATGACGATCTCCACCAGCGAGGCGCCCGCCTCGCTGCGGAGCGTCCTACGGGTGGAGAACGCGAATCTGCCCTGCACGGGTGAGCTTCACCTGCCGCTGCTCGTCCTTGAGTCCCAACGTGAATGTCGTTGTCTCCCGGGCCACTCCGGTGGGGAAGACCTCCACTGCATCCTGGGGGTCTGCCAGGAGGGTCTCGATGCCGTAATCCGTGTCCACCCCTAGGAACCGCTGCCGGTAGATGGTGGTGCCGGCCCGGTCGCGGATGAGGTATGCCTGGAGGCCCTCGTCCACCACGAAGACCACCGGCGTGCGCTGCCGCGCCGCGACCATCTGGGCGTAGTGGAGATCCGCGGCGAGGATCGTGGTCCCCCGTCTGAGCTTGGTCCGCTCCAGGGCGGGGAGCATCTGCCACGCGCCGAAGGCCGAGAGGATTCCCAGCATGGCCAGGACGAGCATCATCTCGACCAAGGTGAAACCGGCCGCTCGGGGCGGCCTCGGGCGAGTTACTGTCATCAACCTTCCAATCGACTGCAAGTCACAGACCGGGGTGTCCGGCCCGAGCCGCGAAGATAACTCGTTGCCCAAGGGACGGTTAGATACCCATGGGCAACGCAGCGGACCGCCCCCCGGCACGCCAGTGTGGCGCCGGCGAGGCAGCTGGCCCGCCGCTCCCCGGAGGCCAGAAGGGGCCCACCTCGGCTCGGTACGAAACCTGCCAAGATTGGGCAAGTGCCGTCGGTGACCCCGCGCACATCGGGTATGTGGCGGCTGCCCATACTCTGAGGGGCGGTGGCGAGGCGGCCGTCAGCACCGGAGGTCGGCGGCCCGCTGTGTCGTTCAGTGCCAGCTGCGCAAGCTATTGCAGGACAGTGACTTGGCGACGCTGCGCGGTTCCGTGCGGGGCCGCCAGCGCCACTTGCGGAGCGGGGCGAAGGGCGTAAAGTAGCAGGTTGCGGCTGGCGTCCCCGGGGCATGTGGCCTCGGCAGGGGTGAGCAGCCGCCGCGAGGGTGTCCACGAGACGATGTCCCGACCCACCATACGGTCCCCCATCACTGCCCTGCTGGCGAAGCGGGCCTCGCCCAGCCCCGTGTGGCGCACCCTGGGCAGAATCGGTTGGACCCTGGTAGAGATGATCCTGGTGCTCGGGATCTTCGGCACACTGGTCGCCATCATGCAGCCGATGTTCAACGAGTACCTGTACAGCGCCAGGGTGGCAAAGGCCATTGGAGACATCGAGGCGATCCAGGCGGACCTCTCGGGGCACGAGCTGTTGGGCAGCGGGCTTCCGGAGGACCTGGGTGAGATCGGCTGGGGTGCGCACCTCGACCCGTGGGGCAATGCCTATCAATACCTCAAGTTC
The DNA here is from genome assembly GCA_039591655.1 of Gemmatimonadota bacterium. Classification (GTDB taxonomy): domain Bacteria; phylum Gemmatimonadota; class Gemmatimonadetes; order Gemmatimonadales; family GWC2-71-9; genus WVYX01. Next base: position 35,102 of record JBDHDE010000030.1, on the reverse strand, counting down.
ACACCGACCAACACGGGTGCCCAGCGGAAAGACCGCTTCTTGGTGCCCCTCAACTCCACGTACGACCTCTACAGCATGGGGGAGGACGGCAAGTCGGCCTCCGCCCTCACTGCCAAGACGAGCATGGACGACGTGGTGCGGGCCAACGACGGCGCGTTCATCGGGTTGGGGGCCAAGTACTGATGCGGTGGCAGAACCTCAGGCCCAGCGCCGCGTTTCTACGCACCAGGGTGGCCCGCCGCGTGCTCCTCCTGTTTTCCGTGTGCGCGCTGGTCCCTGTGGCGGCGCTGGCCGTAACGTCGTACTTCGTCGTGTCGAAGCAGCTCCACGATCAGAGCCTCGAGCGGGTGACCCATGAGAATCGGGAGGCCCGCCAGGCGGTGGCCGAACGCCTCACCAACGTACGGCTCGACCTTGCGGGCATCTCCGAGATGCTGCGGCGCCGTATGGGTGAGGGACCCCTTGAGGGAGCTTTGGACTCCTTTGTCACAGCGAGTCCCCGCCTCCGTGGCGTGACGCTACAGACCGGAAGTGACGAGGCGGTGCGACTTGGCGGCCCGGCCTCGGTTCCGTCTGCCCTCAGCGCAAAGCAGCGGGAGAACCTGGGCAGCGGCAAGGAGGTGTTGGCGATCGCGCACGGTGAGGCCGGACCGATGATCTTTGTGGGGCGCATCCTGGAGGTGCGCGCAGGGACACAACACGTGGTCTGGCTCAGCCTTGATCACGAGTATCTCGCAGTCGGAGAGGAAGGACGGAGTATTCCCACCGACATGGAGCTCTGCCTGCTGGACTACGAGTACACCGTGCTCTTCTGCACCATGCCTCTGGCAGATGCCACGGTGAATGAATGGCGCAGCGGCGCCACGGTTCCCAGCCAATTCGAGTGGCGCTCGGGTGGGGAGACGTACATCGGGGGAAGCACCCAGATCTCGCTGGGTTACGAGTGGGCATCGCCGAACTTGACGGTGGTGGTGAGCCAACCGCGGCTCGACTTCTTCGACTCAGTGGGGACATTCAAACGGTGGTTCCCTCTCATCATCCTTCTCACAGTTCTGGTGGCGCTGTACCTGTCCAACGTGCAGATCCGCACCAGCATGGACCCGCTGGAAAAGCTGCAGGAGGGCACGCAGCGCATCGCGGCACGGGACTTCGATAGCAGGGTGCACGTGGAGAGCCAGGACGAGTTCCAGGACCTCGCCACTTCGTTCAACGCCATGGCCAACCGGCTGGGCCGGCAGTTCAACGCCCTCACCACCATCAACGAGATCGACCGGGCCGTGCTGTCGGCGTTGGATACGGATGTCATCGTCGACACGGTTCTCGCCAGGGCACGTGGCGTGATCGAGTGCGACGGCGTCGCGCTGAGCCTGGCCGAGAGTGATGGAGCTGCGCCGCAGTGGACCCTGTTCGCCACCGCTGCCAACGGGAGCGGGCGGGCGGTGAAGAACGTGCAGCTCAGCGAGGAGGAGCTGGGAGAGCTGGCGAAGCACCGCGAGTTCATGTTCCTCGGTCCCGAGCGGCGACCCAGCTACCTCGACGTCCCGGTGTTCCGGGACGGCGGGATCAGGTCGTTCCTGGTGCTCCCCATCTTCCTCAAGCAGAAGCTGTCCGGGGCCATCACCCTGGGCTACACCCATGACCCGCCGGTGGGAGAGGAAGACGTGGTCCAGGCGCGGCAGCTCGCCGACCAGGTCGCGGTGGCGCTGTCGAATGCGCGGCTCCTGGAGGAACTCGACGATTTCAACTGGGGCGCCCTGGCGGCTCTGGCCCAGACCGTTGACGCCAAATCCCCCTGGACGGCGGGCCACTCCCAAAGGGTGACGCAGTCCTCGCTGAGGGTAGGACGGAAGATGGGGCTCGACCCGGAGCAGCTGGACGTGCTGCACCGTGGCGGCCTGCTGCACGACATCGGGAAGATCGGCGTGCCCGCGGAGGTGCTCGACAAGCCGGGACGGCTGAACGACGAGGAGTACGCCGTCATGAAGCAGCACGTCACGATCGGCGCCCGCATCCTCAAGCCGATCGCGGCGTACGCCGGGATGATTCCCATCGTCTTGCGGCACCACGAGCGCATGGACGGCACCGGGTATCCCGACGGGCTCGTGGGCGAGGAGATCCCGTTCCTCGCGCGGCTCCTCGCCGTGCCCGACGTGTTCGATGCCCTGACCTCCGATCGGCCGTACCGCAAAGCAATGCCCTACTCGGAGGCGACCGCGCTGATCGAGAGCGAGTCAGGGGACCACTTCGACCCACAGGTCGTGGCCGCGTTCAAGGCGGCGATGCAGGAACCAGAGTCCGAGGCGCCGCAGGAGCTGCGCCCGGTGTTTCCGGAGGTCGGCACGGCGTGATTGCAGGGCGTGAGGCCGTGCACCGGCGCAGATCGCTGAACGGAGCAGTCTAGCAATGGTGGATGGGAAGGACCCGAAACAGCCGCACGGCAGCAATCACGCTCGCCTGAGCGAGCAGGCGGCGGAGCTGGTTGCAGCGATGAAGAGCGGGCAGTCCGGCCCCACTGCGGGGCGCTCGGCCGGACCGCGCCAAGTATCGGCCCCGCCCGGAGGCGTCCGCGTGAAGGCCCTGGTCATCATCTTCGGGATCGTCGTAGCGGGGGGCCTGGTACTCCTGGGCGTCCGGTTCCTCCCCGTAGACAAGACGATCCCCGACGAGCTGGTGGGGGTGTGGCGGACCGAGGCGCCGAGCCACGCCGACCGGCCGTTCGAGGTCACCAAGACGAACCTCATCTTCCATACCGGTGCCGCCGACTCGGTTGTCTATCCGATCCTGCGCGTCCGGCGAGTGGAGGGTGAGGGCACCACACTCTACACCGTTGATTACGAGGTCGAGGGAGCGCGCTTCGAGTTCGCGTTCTACTACCGCGTCTTGCCGGAGGAGTCGATTCAGTTCAGGAACCAGCCGCAGCTGGAGTGGCGGAAGCAGGACTCCACGTAGCACGGGGTCTGGCGGAAGGGCCGGCTAGCGCGGCGCCCCGTCCGGCCGCGAGGTAGAGACCCACCAGCACGGCACTCGCCGCGCTCACCCCCAGCTTGACTCCCGGTGGCGAACCGCTCGCCGACAAGAACCCCTCGATCAGGCCCGCCAGAATCAGCATGCAAGTCGCCGCACCCACGAGCCGGATGGCGAGCCGGCCGTGGACCACCAGGGCGTCGCGCCGCGCCAGGTCGCCCGGCGCCACCAGCGCCCGACCCACCAGCAGACCGGCCCCGCCTGCGATGAAGATGGCGGTGAGCTCCAGCACGCCGTGGCCCGCCACGAAGGTCAGGATCCAGCCGGCCAGGTGGTAGTTGGCGAACAGGCCCAGCACGGCCCCGAAGAACAGCCCGTTGAAGGCGAGCACGATCACCGTGCCGAGCCCCGCGGTGACGCCGAAAGCGAAGGCGCCGAAGGCGACCTGCACGTTGTTGGTGATGATGGAGGAGGCCACCAACGGGAGGTAGGGCGACGGCGCCTCCGCATACCCGCGGCCCGCCGCGCGCTCGTATTCGCCCCCCTCGGCCCGGGCGATCATCAGGTCCGGCAGGATCTCGTGAACGATCTCGGGCCGCTCCCGCACGAGGGCGTATCCCACGATACCTGGCAGGAAAAAGAGCAACGCGGCGAGCAGCACGTACCAGCGGGCCCGATACACGGCGGCGGGTAGCTCGTGCAGCAGGAGGCGCGCCAGCGGCAGGCGCCGCACGCCCCGCAGACCGTAGAGGGCGTTGTGCCCTGCGCTCACGATCCGCTCGAGGTATGCCAGCACCCGCTGATCCACCCCGTAAGTGCGGGCCCGTGCGAGGTCGGCTGCGACCTCACGGTACGCGGCGGCGAAGGCGATGACGTCGCCGCCGTCTAGGCTCCGCAGCCCTTCGGTCTCCACGACCGTAGCCCGGGTGCGGAACGCCTCCCAGTCGCCCTGCTTCAGGGCAACGAACCGCTCGGCCGTTCCCGACGCGGCCACGCCGGCCGCCCCGCGGCGGGCCGCGGTCTTCGCCCGCCGCCTGGCGAGCTCCTTCTCGTACAGGCGCACGAGTGCCGCCCCCTCGCTGTCCAGCGGATCTACCCCCCCGGGCTCGGCGGTGAGGTGCTGGCCAAACCGGTTCGTCAGCTCTGCGACGAGACGCGCGCGCGCCGCTGGAGCGAGCTCCTCGAGCCGCGCCACGAACAGCTCTACCAGCCGGAACTCGTCGTCCGACAGGACCGGCGGGCCCGCGTCCAGCTGTTCGAGGGCGGGCGCCGGCTCTGCCGCGAGCACGAAGTCCTCCGGCCGGTCCCGTACCACGATCGTCCCGGCCACCAGGTCCCCGAGGCGCTTGTGATGGGAGTGGAAGAACACGAAGAGGAGGCCCACCAGATGGGACCCGAGGGGCTGGACGTCCACCAGGCGCAGGAGATTGCGGATCACGGCGGCCGGCACGGTCACCGGGTGTCCCGTATCCATGACGACCCGGATGCCGACCCACCGCTTGCCCGGTGTGCGGCCCGCGCCCAGAGCCTCGAACAACGTGAAGTAACCCCAGAAGATCAGGAACGAGAGAGCGAGCAGCACGGCGCCCGCCCAACCTCCGAGATGCTTACCCAGACCCTCCACCATCGTGAACGCGATGGTGGTCAGCATGAGCAGGAGCAGCAGGACTAGAGCATCGTAGATCGCTGCCGCCATGCGCGAGCCCAGACCGGCCAGTTCCAGCCGCAGCACGACGTGCTCCGGCGTCTCGACCGAGATGCGCCGGGAGAGCTGCAGGGCATTGGGGGCTCGCGCGCCGGGCATTTGCACAGCATCTTACCGCCCGGGAGGCACGATGGCCACATATCAGTTGCGCCCGATGGCACTCGGCGAGATGCTCGACGGAGCGCTCGCCATCTATCGCCGGTACTTCGGTACGTTCGTGTCGATCGCCATCGTGTGCGAGGGCGCGCCGGCGGTACTCAACACCTACGTGATGCTGGGCGGTGGCCTGCTGCAGCATCCCATGCTGTGGCTCCTGTCGTTCGTGCTCTCCGGCCTCGGCGGCCTGGTGGCCGCCGCCGCGACCGTATGGGTCATCTCGGAGGCCTATCTCGGTCGGGAGCCGGTGCTCGCCGACGCGCTGACGTTTGCCTTGGGCAAGATCGTGCCGCTCTTCGTTGCCGGTATGGCGAAGTACCTGGTGATCTCCCTGGGCTTGTTGTTCTTCCTCATCCCCGGCGTCGTGATCGCCTGCGGGTACGCGGTGGTGGCGCAATCGGTGGTGCTGGAGGACCCGCGGTCGGGCATCGACGCGCTGGGCCGATCGTGGGATCTCACCAGAGGCTACAAGGGCAAGGCGTTCGTGCTGGGACTCGTCATGTTCACCCTGATCCTCCTGCCTTTCATCGTCGCCTTGGCGTTGACCGTGGTCCTGCCGTACTGGGAGGTGGTGCTGAGCATCGCCGGACAGTTGCTGCAGCTGATCATCTATCCCGTCGTCTCGTGCGCGTTCACGCTGCTGTACTACGACCTCCGGGTGCGCAAGGAGGGCTTTGACGTCCATCACCTGAGTCGGCAGCTCGGGCTCGAAGTCGAGACCGCCGAGGCGTGAACCCGGCTCTCCAGGTCTCCCCCTCCGACTCTCTCAGCGCCGTCCTGCGTCGCGTCTTTGCCCAGCCGAAGTACGACTGGGAGGTTCCCGACAATCCGTTCCGCTTCCTGCTGGACATTCTCGGTCGTGTGCTGGAATGGCTGGCCGCGCTCCAGGAGGCGCACCCCGTGGTGTACGGTGTGCTCACGGGTGCCGCGGTGGGTCTGCTGATCGCCATCCTCGTGCACTTCGGCTATCTGATCTGGCGCACGCTCAAGCCGCATGCGCTGCCCGGCGCAGTTGGCCCGGAGGCCGCGCTGCGTACCCGGGATGCCGGATGGTACTTGAGCGAGGCCGGGCGGCTCGCCGCCGAGGGGCGCTATGTCGAGGCGTTGGCGCACCGATTCAATGCGCTGGTGCTCGAGCTCGACGCTCGCAAGGCGCTCCGCTTCCACCCGTCCAAGACCCCGGCCGAGTACGCGCTGGAGGCGCAGCTCGACGCACCGGCGCGGGGCGCGCTCACCGATCTCGTGAGGGTGCTGTACCGCCATCTCTTCGGCGGCGCGCGCTGCAGCCCCACGGATCTGAGCGCGTTCGACCGGCGGGCCGCCGAGCTGGTGACGCACCGTGCTGCGAGCTAGAACCTGGGTGCTGCTGCTCGCGGCGTTCGCTGCCGCGATGGTCTTGGCCGCCGTGGCGGGCCGCCGTACGGCGCCCGGCGAGGTGCTGTTCGATATACGGCGCTCCACCTTGCTGAGCGGCCCGGACGGCACGCAGGGATTCGCCGAGGCGCTGGAGGAGTTGGGTATCCGGGTGGAGCGCCGGCGTCGCTCGCTGTTCGGGTACTCCGCGAGGCGCGACAGCGGTGCGTGGCTGGCGCTGCTCGATATCCCGCTGCTGCCCACTCAGGCGGAGGTGCGGGAGGTAACGGAGTACCTGGGGGGAGGTGGGGCGCTCCTGCTCGCCGGGGAGACGGGGGTCGAGCGCTGTCTCGGCTTCGAGGTCCACCGAGTGCCGCGGCGTGAGGGGGGTGCCGTGGAGGTGGTCCCGCCGCCGGGTTCCGGCGCGCTGCCGGAGGCACAGTACGTATGGCGGGCGGTGGTCCCTGCGGAAGGGCAGGCCGGAGAGGAGCGCACCGTCGAGTCCCCGGAGTGCGATACCCCGAGGATCCTGTCCAGCAGCTTGTTGTTGCACGCCGAGGACGGAAGTGCCGTGGCGTGGCGCCACGAGCTGGAGGGCGGGGGGCGAGCGATCCTGCTGGCCGACTCTCGCTATCTCTCCAATCGCGTTCTCAAGGAGACCGACGCGGGCCCACTGGTGCTGGGATGGATCGTGGCAGAACAGCCCACCCGCGTCGTGGTGGACGAGTACCATCATGGGTTTCAAGAGGGCGCTTCGCTCTTCCGGGCCGCCTGGCGGTGGCTGCGGGCCGAGCCGGGTGGGTGGGTGCTCATTCAACTGGCGCTGGTCGGGCTGCTAGCCCTGGCGGCGGGGGCGGTGCGCTTCGGGCCGGCGCTGCGCGTCATAGAGCGCCGCCGCCGTTCCGCCCTCGAGCACCTCGATGCCCTGGCGGTGGGACTGGAGCGGGCCGGGGGCCGGGACGAAGCCGTCGACCTGATCGTCGAGGGGTTGCGCCGCCGCTTGAGTCGGACGGGAACCGGACCAAGAGGGGCGCGGCGCGAGATCGGCCCCTGGCTCGACTCGCTGGCCCTCGCCGCCCAAAGTCGGGAGGCGCGGGAGGCAGTGGCGCAACTCGGTCGGATACTGCGTGAACGTGGCGACGACGAGCGCGTGCTCGACGCCGCCCTAGCCGTGGAGGACGTGTGGGAAGCTCTACGACCAGCGGGAAGCTACGGGAGATCCTAGAGGCGCTCCGCCGGGTGGTGCTGGGTCAGGGCGAAGCGACCCGGGACTGTCTGGTGGCGCTGCTCGCGCGGGGACACGTGCTGCTCGAGGGTGTCCCCGGCACGGCCAAGACCCTGCTCGTGCGCACCCTGGCCAGGGCGCTCGACGTGCGCTACGCGCGGATCCAGTTCACGCCGGACCTGATGCCGGGGGACATCACCGGGATATCGGTGCTCACCGGCGGGCAGGACTTCGTGTTCCGTCCCGGGCCGCTGTTCCACGACCTCATCCTGGCGGACGAGATCAACCGGGCGCCTGCCAAGACGCAGGCGGCGCTGCTCGAGGCGATGCAGGAACGCACCGTCACGGTGGACGGGACCAGCCACGCCCTCTCGACCACGTTCACCGTGTTCGCCACCCAGAACCCCATCGAGTTCGAGGGTACCTATCCCCTCCCCGAAGCCGAGCTGGATCGGTTCATGCTCAAGGTGAACATGGGCTATCCGCCGGAGGATACCGAGCAGGGGATCCTCGAGCGGTATCTCCAGGGGTTCGAGGCCGATCTGCCGGACACCTACGGCGTCGCTCCTGTCGTGGACGCCGCCGGCGTTGAGCAGCTGCGCCAAGTGGCGCAGGCAGTCCGGGTGGAGTCCCGCATCACCGCCTACATCACGAAGATCGTCCGCGCGACCCGGGAGGCCGCGTCCCTCACTCTGGGCGCGAGTCCGCGAGCGGGCGTGGCGCTGCTCAAGACCACCCGTGCGCTGGCGCTCCTCGAGGGTCGGGAGTTCGTGATCCCCGACGACGTGAAGCAACTCGCCCCGGCGGTGTTGCGGCACCGGGTGTCGGTTGCCCCGGAGCTGGAGCTCGAGGGGGTCACCCCCGACGCCGCGCTCAAGTCCATACTCGATCAGACCGAGGCGCCTACCGCGTGATCATCCCCACCAAGCGCGCGCTGATCCTCTTCGCCTGCGTGGCACCCGTGGGGCTGCTGGGATACGTCACGCCGCTCGCCCTCGACGTCATGGCCGCCCTGAATGCAGCAATGCTGACCCTGGTGTTGGTGGATGGTCGGCTCGCTGTCTCACCGGTGAGCCTGGGGGTGGAGCGGATCGCCCCGGACAGCTTCACCATCGGCCGGGCAAGCGAGTGCACGTACCGGTGGCACAACCCCTCCGGACGGGTAGCGCGTCTCGCCGTGCGGGAGACGCGACCGCGGCTCATCGGGGGAGTATTGCCACGCCGCAGCGTGACGGTGCCGGCCCGGGGGGTGTGGCGGGATACTCTGCCGGTGGCCCCGGAGCGTCGCGGTCGGGAAACCGGCGGCTGGCTGGCCGTGCGCAGTCGTGGTCCACTGGGAGTCGCGTCGCGGCAGGGTCGCATCGAGCATCCCTGGACCGTCACCGTGTACCCTAGTCTCCCGGCATCGCGGCTCAAGGCATCGGTGGCCGAGGCGGTGCGCCGCAGAGAGAGCGGCCTCGCGAACCTGCGCCGGCCCGGCGAGGGACGGCAGTTCGAGAGTCTGCGGGAGTGGGTACCGGGCGACGACACCCGTCACATCGACTGGAAGGCGACCGCTCGCCGCCGCAAGGTGATCGCCCGGCAGTACGAGGAGGAACGGCGTCAGCAGGTACTGCTCGTGCTGGACGCCGGGCGTCTGCTCACGGCCGACCTCGGAGGTGAGGCCCGCATGGAGCACGTGGTGCGGGCGGCCTTGTGGCTCGCCTTCGCGGCGAACTACCACGACGACAACGTGGGCGTCATGGTCTTCTCGGACGGCGTCGAGCACTACGTGATGCCGCAGCGGGGCCGCCGGGGGCTGCGCCAGGTGCTCGACGTCTTGGCCGTGGTGCGGCCCAAGCTGGTGGAACCCGACTACCCGGCGGCCTTTCGCTACCTGGCCGTGCGCAACCGAAAGCGGGCGTTGACGGTGTTCTTCACCGACGTGATCGATCGCCTCGCGTCGGAGGCCATGGTGACCCACGTAGCGAGCCTCAGGCCGCGGCACCTGCCCCTCGTGGTCACGCTACGGAACCCCGAGCTCGATCGCGCGGCCACCGCGCACCCCACGACGGTGGGCGAGGCCTACCGCCGTGCGTCCGCCGAGGAGCTCTTGATGGCGCGGGACGAGGCGCTAGCCGGGATGCGACGCGGCGGGGCCGTGGTGCTGGACGTGCACCCCGAGCGTGCCAGTCGCGTGGTGGTGGAGCAGTACCTCGAGCTCAAGCGGAGGGGGCGGCTCTAGGGATTCGCCGGCGGGCACTCAGGCCACGGCAAGGGGCTCGATCGGACGGCGCGTTGCGCTCGCCAGCGAGCCACGTTCCAGGTCCGCCAATCCACTGGATCGCCCGACTCCCAGTCCTGTCTCAGGGGCTGGGCCACCGCGCAGCGCGCCTCCGGAGGCAGCTCCGGGAGCGCTGCCACCAGCGCGGGCGCACCATCGGCGCTGAGAGCGGTGAGGTACTCCGAATCCAGCTCCAGGCCCGCCTCACCCCGTGCGACGTTCACCCGCACCACCCAGGCATCCGGGTTCACCACGTTCAGGATTGCCAGCACGGCGAAGCCGCTCACCACGGACCCGAACGCGAAGCGCTCGGCGCGGCCCCGCAGCACCGTGGCGGCGAACCACCCAATGGAGGCCGTGGCCCACACCAGCACGGCGGAGGCGTACACCCGGGCCTGCGTGAGGCCGTAGGCGTCCAGGTAGAGCCGCATGCGGTGAGCCGCGGATACCACGATGAGCGCCACCAGCACGATGAGTACCGCCGCGAGCACGTGAAAGCGGCGCACCGTGGTGGGGTTGCTCCGGTCCAAAGCCCAGTCCGCCGCGAGGAGGAGTGGCAGCACGAGGGCCGAGACCAGCACCAGCTCGAAGAACCCGCTCCGGGCGTGCTCGGCGAAGGTGAGGCCGGTGGTACGGCGGATCAGCTCCTCGCCGCCGAACAGGTACTCGGCCTGGAGCACCAGGAACGCGACGAACAGGAGCATGAGGATCCCGAGGGGGATGCCGAGCTCGACGATGCCCAGCGACGGCTTGGTGAGCGGCTCCCAGGGAAGGGGGGAGCGAGCGCTGCGCAGGATGCCCCGCAGGTAGCCGATCACGATCCACGCGAGGAACGCCGTCAGCGCCACGTGCGAGATGATGGTTTCGAAGTCCCAGTCGAAGATCGATCGAATGAGCCGCTCGAACCCCGGGTCCGCCGACATCAGCAAGCTGCCGAACACCAGAGCCACGGGCACGGCCAGGAGCAGCCCGAGGGCGACGGCGATGGCGAGGCGCGCCTTGCCGTGGCCGGAAACGGCCCGCCACTCGACGTCCTCCGCCGCGAAGAGAATCCCGCCGAAGGCCGCACTGAAGCCGGTGGTGATGAGCCCGGCCACGTAGTCCAGCACGCGGCCGAACCGGAGATCGATGCCCAGCAGGCGGGTGACCGGCAGCGTGAGGGTGAGGGCCACCGCCAGCGCGTTCCACGCGGTGAGCACCGGAGCGTCGCGCCACATCAGAGCGAGCGCGAAGAACAGGGGAGGGATGAAGAGGAGCGCGAGCTCCGTGGCGGAGGCGCCCCGGCGTCGCCGGAACACGACGGCAGTCACGCCGACGAGCGCAGTGACCCAGAGGAAGAAGTTGACGCCCCAGGGGGTAGCCCTGAGGAGCCCGTCGCCGCCGGCACCAATGTAAAGTACTTTGTAATACAAAGTCAAGTGAGCAATATCACACCCTGGCGCCGGGGGTCAGTGAGTCCGGAGCATGATCCAGTCCAGGACCCGGTAGGGCAGGAGGTGGGTGAGGAGCAGCGCGAGGTGGGCGTCCCATCCCACCACGTACCGGATCCTGGGACGGCGGGCGGTGAGAGCGCGGTGGATGACCCGGGCTACCCGCTCCGGCGAGATGGCGTACTTCGGGGCGCGACCGGGACGCTCCGCGATCGCGCGGAGGAGGCCGCCGTACAGCTCATGGGCGGAGGCGGAAAAGTCGCCGGCGATCCGGCGGCCCCGCTCTCGGGAGGTCTCGAACATGGGGGTGTCGATGGCGCCGGGCTGGATTACTGAGACGCGGATTCCCCAGCGATGCAGCTCCATCCGCAGCGTGTCACTCAGGCCCTCCAGCGCGTGCTTCGAGGCGATGTACGGACCGATGTAGCGCCACGCCAGGCGGCCGTTGACGGAGCTCACGTTAACGATGCGCCGGTCCCGGGCCTCCCTGATCAGGGGGAGGAACGCCTGCGTGACCGCCAACGCGCCCAGCACGTTGACCTCGAAGTGGGCGCGGACCTCGCTTACGGGCACGAACTCGAGCGGCCCCGGGGACGAGACGGCCGCGTTGTTCACCAGGGCCAGTCGCTCGAAGGGTCCGGACTGCTTCACGGTCTCCACCGCCCGGGCGATGTCTGCCTCATCGGTGACCTCCAGCAACATCGGCACCAGACGGTCGGAGCCTCGCTCCCGCAGCGCCGCGGCGTCTGCCTCGGTGCGCACGCCGGCGAAGACACGAAAGCCCTTGGCGTCCAGGTGCAGGGCCGTGGCCTCGCCGATGCCCTTGGCTGCGCCGGTGACGACGACGGCTCCCGCGGTCGAGCTGCTGGCGCTGCTCACCCGCAGATCCCGCGCGGGTGGGGATGTGGCATTGGCATCGGCAAACCCGGTCTCGTGGATTCTTGGCTATGGAATCTGTAGCTTGAGCGTGCCCCATGTCGACCGCGACCCCCTCCCGACCCCCGACGCTGCTGGACCGGCTGCGCGAGGACCGTCCCCTGCTGGCGGTCGAGTTGCGGCCACCCAAGACCGGCCTGTCGGCCGCCCAGAGCATGGACACCTGGATCGACATGTACCACTCCGTGCGGCGCCTGGCACGAGGCGACATGGTGCTCTTCCTCACCGACAATGCCGTGGGGGAGTCCGAGGAGGAGAATCTCAGGCACCTGGTGACCAACCTCGCCGGGGATGTGAGTCCCACGAAGCTCGCGCCGTTTCTTACGAGCAAGCACACGCTCGAGTACTGCCTCATGTACGCCGACAGGGCCGCTGCGCACGGGTTCGAGGCGCTCACGGTGTTGGGAGGGGACCGCACGGTGGGCCCGCCGCGTTGCGTGGAGCACGCCTACCTGCTGCGCCAGGAGATCCGCAAGCGGCATCCGACGCTGGCGCTGGGGGGATGGGCCAACCCGCACCGTGACCCCGTGGAGCAGGTGCGTTTCCTGCTCGATGCGGACTACACCGGCGACTTCTACCTGACGCAGATCGTCTCCCATCACGACGTCCGCGCCGTGGAGCGATTCCACAAGGAAGCCGAGCGCCGCGACGTTCCCCACCCGGGCGTCTTCGGCGTCTTCCTCTACCGGTCGGCCAATCCCACGACCCTGGCGCGGCTGGGGGAGTTCTTCCCGGTTCCCGCCGAGGGGGTCACCCGCGACTTCGAGTCCGGGCTCTCGCCGGAAGAGATCTGCGCCCGCACCATCCGTGTCCTGCGGGAGGTGGGTGTCGAGAAGGTCTACCTTAGCAACCTGGGGTTCAAGAAGCCGGAGGCGCGTTATCGGAGGGTGTTGGGAGAGCTGGGGGACTAGGGAACAGGAAAGGGGGAGGGGGGCTACCGTTGGAGCACCCTTCCCCCTTCCCCTTATTCGATCACCTGCCGCGCCACCTCTACCCGTCCCAGCGGTGCGCTCACGTGAACGCCCTGCACGCCGCCCTTCACCGCCTCTACGATCTCACGGGCTATGGCCACGCCCTCGGCCCGGGCGGCGGCGTCTCCCCGCTCCTGGGCGCGCCGCATCCGCTGGATGACCCCGGGTGGCACATGCTGGCCCGGGACCTCGTTGGCGAGGAACTCGGCGTTGCGCAGTGAGAGCAACGGCCACACGCCCGCCACGATCGGGATGCGGAACTCCTCGGCACGCTTGAGGAAGCGCTCCAGCTGGCCGGGATCGAACACCGGCTGGGTGACTGCGAAATCCGCTCCGGCGTCCACCTTCCAGTAGAGCCGCTTGAGCTCACGGTCGCTCTCGGCGGCCGAGTGATTGAGCGCCACGCCGATCACGAAGCGCGTCGGCTCCCCGATGGAGCTGCCGCCGGGGTCGAGCCCGTGATTGAGGCGATACACGACGTTGGTCAGGCCGATGGAGTCGATGTCGAACACGGCCGTCGAGTCGGGGTAGGGCCCTGTGCGGGGCGGGTCGCCGGTCACTATCAGGAGGTTCGTGAGACCGGCCGCCGCGGCGCCCAGCAGATCGCTGAGCATCCCGAGCATGTTCCGGTCGCGGCAGGTGTAGTGCACCACGCACTCGAGCCCGACTTCCCGCTCGATGATGATCGCCGCGGGAACGGCGCCCATGCGGCTCTGGGCGCGCGGGCCGTCCAGGATGCTCACGGCATCCACTCCGGCGTCGGCCAGCGCCCGGGCCTGTGACACGAGCGTGTCCGGGCGGCATCCCTCGGGTGGGATGAGCTCCACGTTGGTGAGGAACTCGCCTGCGGCGAGCTTGCGACCCCAGCGCGAGCGCTCCGCCAGCGGCACCGGCTCCACCTCGGCCGCGGCGGCGACCTCGTGCTGCGCCACGACCACGCTGGCCTGCCTGGCCTGTGCGGTGGCGACGAGATCGCTGACGGCCTTGATGTGCTCGGGGGTCGTGCCGCAGCAACCGCCCACGAAGCGCACGCCCGACCCGATCAGGCGCTGGGCGTAGCTGGCCATGTACTCCGGGCTCGAGAGGTAGATCTTCCGATCGCCGACGACCCTGGGCAGCCCGGCGTTGGGCTGGGCCGCCAGGGCGCGATCGCTGACCTCGGCCATGCGCTCGATGCCCTCGAGCATGACGGCCGGACCCACCGAGCAGTTGAGGCCCACGACGTCCGCGCCCCACTCCGTGAGAGCGGCCGCGATGTGCTCCACGTCGGTGCCGTACGCGGTTCTGCCGCTCTCATCGACGGTCATCTGCGCGATGACGGGAAGGTCCGAGACCCCTCGCACTGCATGGTACGCCGCGTGCAGCTCGTCGACGTCGCTGAAGGTCTCGAGGCAGAATCCGTCCACACCACCGTCGAGCAGGCCCTGGGCCTGCCGTGTGAAGAACGCGATGGCCTCCTCACGCGACGTTGGCCCCCACGGCTCGATGCGGATGCCGAGAGGCCCGATGGCGCCCACTACGCTGACGCGATCTCCTGCGACAACCCGCGCGAGCGTCGCCGCCACGCGGTTGATCTCCTCGGCCCGGTCATCCAGGCCCCAGCTCGAGAGCTTGACGGGGTTGGCACCGAACGTGTTGGTCTCGAGCACTTCGGCTCCGGCCTGGACGTAGCCCTCGTGCACCTCCTGAACCAGCTCGGGATGCGAGAGGTTGAGCTCGTCGTAGCAGACGGAGACGAACATCCCTTTGCTGTAGAGCACCGTCCCGGTTGCCCCGTCCATCACGTGCACGCGGCCGTCGTCGATGAGGTGCCGAAGTGTCACCGTCATGCCGTCACCTCCTGGCCGGAGCGCTCGTAGGCGAGGTTCGGCGCGAGCCAGCGCTCGGCGGTGGCGCGGTCCATCCCGGTCCGCTTCGCGTAATCCTCCACCTGGTCACGCCCGATCCGTCCTACGCCGAAGTAGTAGGCCTCGGGATGGGCGAAGTACCAGCCGCACACCGACGCCGCCGGCATAAGCGCCATCTGCTCGGTGAGCTCGATGCCCACTCGCTCGGTCACTCCCAGCAGCTCGAAGAGCGCCTGCTTCTCAGTGTGGTCGGGGCAGGCGGGGTAGCCCGGGGCGGGGCGAATACCGACGTACTTCTCGCGAACGAGCTCCTTGTTGGAGAACGCCTCCTCAGACGCGTAGCCCCAGAACTCCCGGCGCACCCGCTCATGCAGGTGCTCTGCGAAGGCCTCAGCGAGCCGGTCGGCCAATGCCTTGGCCATGATGGCGTAGTAGTCGTCGTGCTCCGCTTCGAAGCTGGCGGCAAGCTCGCGCGCACCGAACCCAGCGGTGACGGCGAACGCCCCGACATAGTCATGCACGCCGGACTCCTTGGGGGCCATGAAGTCGGCGAGGCACAGGTCGGGCCGCCCGGGGGGCTTCTCGATCTGCTGCCGCAGATGATGCAGCGGAGCGATCACAGAGGAACGGTCTTCGTCCCCGTATACCTCGATGTCGTCGTCGTCCACCGTGTTGGCCGGGAAGAGTCCCAGTACGGCGTGCGCCGTGAGCAGGCCCTCCTCCACGATTCGGGCCAGGAGGTGTTGGGCGTCGGTCAAGAGTGAGCGGGCCTCCGCGCCGGCGGTCGGGTCGTCGAGGATGGCCGGGTAGCTGCCCTTGAGCTCCCAGGTCTTGAAGAATGGGGTCCAGTCGATGTAGTCGACGAGCTTCGCGAGGTCGTAGCGCTCCAGCGTGGTGACGCCCAGTGCGTTCGGCTTTGGAGGCGCGTACCCGTCCCACGGGAGCCGGAGCTTGCGGCGGCGCGCCTCGGCCAACGGAACGGTGCGGGCACTCGCGGCCCGCGCTGCATGTTGCTGGCGCAGCCGGTCGTACTCGGCGCGTACATCGCGGGCGAACCCGTCCCGCTTTGCCGCGCTGCGCAGACTACCCGCCACGGTCACGCCGCGGGACGCATCCGGCACGTGCACGGTGGCCCTGCTGTACGCGGGCGCGATCTTCACGGCCGTATGCACCTTCGACGTCGTCGCGCCGCCGATGAGCAGCGGCACTTCGAATCCCTGGCGCTCCATCTCCCGCGCCACATGCACCATCTCGTCCAATGAGGGCGTAATGAGCCCGCTCAAGCCCACCAGGTTCGCGTTCATCTTGCGCGCGGTCTCCAAGATCTTGGCGGCAGGCACCATGACTCCCAAATCGATCACGTCGTAGTCGTTGCACTGGAGTACCACGCCCACGATGTTCTTGCCGATGTCGTGCACATCGCCCTTCACGGTCGCCAGCACGATCCGGCCCTTAGGCTCCCGTCGTTCGCCCCCGACCTGCTGCTCCTGCTCGATGAAAGGCACCAGGTAGGCCACCGCCTTCTTCATGACGCGCGCGCTCTTGACCACCTGGGGCAGGAACATCCTGCCGCTGCCGAACAGATCGCCGACGACGTTCATCCCGTCCATCAGCGGGCCCTCGATGACCTGGATGGGGTAGTCGTACTTCAGTCGGGCCTCCTCGGCGTCCTCCTCGATGTGGTCCTGGATCCCCTCCACCAGCGCGTGGGTGAGCCGCTGCTCTACCGGCTGGCTCCGCCAGGCGAGGTCCCGGTGGTCCTCGCGCGCGGTACCCTGAACCGCTCCTGCGAGGCGTGTGAGCCGCTCCGTGGCGTCGGCGCGCCGGTTGTGCAGCACGTCCTCGACGGCCTCTCTCAGCTCGTCTGGAACATCGTCATATACCGGCAGCGCTCCGGCGTTCACGATGCCCATGTCCATGCCGGCGCGCACCGCGTGGTACAGGAACACCGCGTGCATCGCCTCGCGCAGTGCGTTGTTGCCCCGGAAGGAGAACGAGAGGTTGCTGACGCCGCCGCTCACCAGCGCATGCGGCAAGGTCTCCTTGATGGCGCGGCAGGCCTTGAGGTATGCGTGGGCGTAGTCGTTGTGCTCATCGATGCCGGTGGCCACCGCGAAGATGTTGGGATCGAAGATGATGTCCTGGGGCGGGAAGCCGACCTCCTCCGTGAGAATGCGGTACGCCCGGGCACAGATCTCGATCTTGCGGTCGGCAGTGTCGGCCTGCCCATCCTCGTCGAACGCCATCACGATGACCGCGGCGCCGTACCGCCGGATCCGCTCGGCCTGCTGGACGAAGGCCGCCTCGCCCTCCTTGAGGCTGATCGAGTTGACCACGCCCTTGCCCTGGAGGCACTTGAGGCCGGCCTCGATCACCTCCCACCGCGAGGAGTCGATCACGACCGGCACTCGGGCGATGTCCGGCTCGACGGCAACCAGGTTGAGGAAGGTCCGCATGGCCTCCTCGGAGTCGAGCAGTCCCTCGTCCATGTTGACGTCGATCATCTGCGCGCCGTTGGCTACCTGCTGCCGGGCGACCTCCAGCGCGGTCTCGAAGTCGCCCTCCTTGATGAGCTTGGCGAAGCGGGCGGAGCCGGTCACGTTGGTGCGCTCGCCGACATTGACGAACAGCGTGTCGGGGCGGACCACGAGAGGCTCGAGACCGCTGAGCCGGGCATAGGGCTCGATCTCCGGGATGCGGCGCGGTGCCTGATGGCGGACCGCCTCCGCGATAGCCGCGACGTGCTCGTGTGTGGTGCCGCAGCACCCGCCGACCACATTGAGGAAGCCGCTCTCGGCGAACTCGCCCAGCACCGCGGCCATGTCCTCCGGGGTCTGGTCGTACTCTCCGAACTCGTTGGGGAGGCCGGCATTGGGATGGCAGCTCACGTAGGTGTCGGCGACGCCCGAGAGCTCCTCGATGTAGGGCCTCAGGTCCTTGGCACCCATGGCGCAGTTGAGGCCCACGCAGAGCGGTGCGGCGTGGGCCACGGAGATCCAGAACGCCTCGGTCGTCTGACCCGACAGCGTGCGACCGCTGAGGTCGGTGATGGTGCCGGAGACGATCAGCGGCACGTCGAGGCCCCGGCGTGCCAGTACCTCCCGGATGGCGAACAGGGCGGCCTTGCCGTTGAGGGTGTCGAATACCGTCTCCACCACCAGGAGGTCCACCCCGCCGTCGATGAGGCCTTCTGCCTGTTCACCGTACGCCGCGGCCAGCTGGTCGAACGTGACCCCGCGGAACCCCGGCCGGTTGACGTCCGGTGAGATGGAGGCGGTCCGATTCGTCGGCCCGAGGCTGCCCGCGACAAAGCGCGGCTTGTCGGGCGTGCGCTGCGTGATCTCGTCAGCCGCGCTGCGGGCGAGGCGCGCCGCGGCGACGTTCATGTCGCGCACCGCCGGCTCCATCCCGTAGTCGGACTGGGAGATGGCGGTGGCGTTGAACGTATTGGTCTCGATGATGTCGGCGCCGGCGTCCAGGTGCGCACGGTAGATCGCCTCGATCACGTCGGGACGTGTGAGGGACAGGAGGTCGTTGTCACCCTCGAGGGGCGTAGGGTGATCAGCGAACCGCGACCCGCGGAAGTCCGCCTCCTCCAGGCCGTACGACTGGATCATCGTCCCCATGGCGCCGTCGAGGACGAGAATCCGCTCGCGGAGAGCGTCGTGGAGCGCGGAGACGCGGTCGCTGTTCGTCACCGACCTACCTCAGCGACTCCGTCGCTCGCCGGGGTGACCCACTTTCGCGACTCCCTCGCTCGCGGGGGTGACCCACTTTCGCGACTCCCTCGCTCGCGGGGGTGACCCACTTTCGCGAACTGCAGTTTGCCGGAGTTCCCGGTAGTCTCATTGTTCCTTGCAAACGGTCTCCCTCCATGTGCGGGCCATCCCTCCTAACGCGCTGCACTAACGTTCGCTCCAGTGGGCCACCCCCGCTCGCTTTGCACCGGGCCCGTGCTGCACTGACGTTCGCTTTGGCAGGCCCCTCCCGCTCGCCTACTCCTTGTTGACGTTCGCTTCAGTGGCCGCCCGGCCACGCGCTCGCCGCCGCCCCCCAGAAAACAAAGCTCCCGCCGCTAAAGAAGCGCCGGGCGCGGGCTTTTTAGCGACTTGTTTAGCGTGGCTGCAATATGCCGCAAATCACCACGAAACTCGATTGTGACACGCAATCTATAGTCCGGCGGTGGTTTGCGCTATGCCCCGGGCAGGGCAATAATGGGGCCCGTGCTTCGGGAGCGGCGCGCCGGACCCGAAGATCCGATCCCTCGAGTCCTAAGGTGGTGGATGCTTCAGACGGTTGATGTAGGTCGCAGGAGTATCGCGGCGTACGAGCACAGCGCGGGACGCGACGCCGTGCAGCAGTTGCGGGAGCTGGCCAAGCCGCTGGAGGGCGTGCGGATTCTGCACGTCAACGCCACGCCCTACGGCGGCGGCGTCGCCGAGATCCTGCGTGCGGAGATTCCGCTACTGCGAGACCTCGGGATCCACGCGGAGTGGAAGCTGATCACGGGCGGCGAGGCGTTCTTCCGTGCCACCAAGGCCATGCACAACGGACTGCAGGGCTCGCTGCGCGGCCTCACCGATATCGATCGCGACGTCTACATCGAGAACGCGAAGCACAACGCCGAGCTGCAGGAGCAGGACTACGACCTGCACTTCATCCACGATCCCCAGCCCATGGGCATGCTGGAGTACCGGGGCCGGGGCTCGAGCAAGTGGATCTGGCGCTGTCACATCGACACCTCACAGCCCAACCCTGACGTCTGGAAGTTCCTGCGTCCGTTCCTGGTGCACTACGATGCAGCCGTCTTCACGCTCGGGGGGTTCGTACCGCCGGATCTGCCCATTGGTCGGGCGGAGATCATTCCGCCGGCTATCGACCCCGAGAGCCCAAAGAACATGGAGCTCCCGCCGGACATGGCGAACGCGGTGCTGCAGTGGATCGGGGTGGATGTCGATCGTCCCCTGATGACGCAGGTCTCCCGGTTCGACCCGTGGAAGGACCCCATGGGCGCCATCAAGGCGTACCGGCTCGCCAAGGACGAGATCCCCGATCTCCAGCTGGCGCTGGTGGGCTCCATGGCGCTGGACGACCCCGAGGGCTGGGACATCTACGAGGAGATCCGGGACGAAGGGGACCGGGATCCGGACATCGCCATCCACACGAACCTCACGGGCACCGGCAACATCGAGGTGAACGCGTTCCAGCGGATGGCCGACGTGGGGGTGCAGCTCTCCACCCGGGAGGGCTTCGGTCTGGTGGTTTCCGAAACGCTGTGGAAGGGCACGCCCATGGTGGCTCGGGGCGTGGGTGGCATCCCCCTGCAGATGGAGGGCGGCGTGGGCGGCGTGCTGGTGGATACCATCGAGGAGAGCGCACGGCAGATCGTGCGATTCGTCCGGGACCGCGGAGCGGCCCTGGAGTTGGGCATTCTGGGACGGGAGCTGGTGCGCGATCGCTTTCTGCTGACCCGCATGATCGCCGACGAGCTGAAGTTGTACGCCTCGGTGCTCGGGTTGACGTCCGGCGGTTCCTCACCGGTCGGCACGGTGGGGCCCACGGGTGAGGTGCTCGACCCGGTGTGCGGCCGTGCCGTGGACCCCAACGAGTCGGCGACGACGGTCTACGAAGGCCGGACCTACTACTTCAACAGCGCCGAGTGCCTCAAGCAGTTCCTGGCCGATCCAGATCGATTCCTGCGGGCGGAACCCCAGGGCGACACCTGAGGGGAGCGCCAGTAGTGCCGGAGTTGCGACGGGACCCGACCACGAACGAGTGGGTGATCATTGCCCCGGAGCGGGCGGCGCGACCGGGCGTTCGAGTGAAGCAGCGCCCCGAAGCACCCCAGCGTGATCCCGACTGTCCCTTCTGTCCCGGGAACGAGGCGCTGACCCCGCCGGAGATCTCGCGGCGTCCGGAACGGGGATCATGGATCGTCCGTGCGGTTTCCAACAAGTACCCAGCCTTGGTTCCCGATCTCCCGAACAGTGGTAGTGGTGACGCCGCCGCCAGTCTCAGGCTGCACCGAGCCGCCAAGGGGCACCACGAGGTGATAGTCGAGGGGCCGGACCACCGGCCGTGTCTCACCCCCAGTGATGCCGCCGTCTTGCGGGAAGCGCTGTTGGCGGCTCGGGAGCGCATGCGGTGGCTTGCTTCCCGCCCAGGGCTCGCCTACAGCATCCTGTTCAAGAACCACGGCCTCCGGGCGGGGGCCTCCCTGATGCATCCGCACTGGCAGCTCGCGGCGACCCCGGTGGTCCCCACGGCGCTCCGCCGGATGTTGGCAGTCGCGGCGGGGTACCGGCAGCAGCACGGCGCGTCGGTATACGCGCGGCTGATCGCCGAAGAGGTGGCGGACGGCGCGAGGATCGTTGCCGCGACTGAAGGCTACGTCACGCTCACTCCCTACGCCCCCCAGTGGCCCGGCGAGGCGTGGGTGTTACCGTGGGAGGGTGGTGCGCGGTTCGAGACTCTGGGCGATGATGCGCTGGCGGCCTTCGCCGCCGCGCTGCACGACGCCCTGCGGCGCGTAACCGCGGCATTCGACGATCCCGACTGCAACGTGGTGGTGTACTCGGCCCCGTTCGGGAGCGAGCCCATGGAGGGGTTCAGCTGGCACGTGCGGATTCAGCCGCGCCTGACGGTGACCGGGGGGTTCGAGTTGGCCACGGGGATGGCTATCGCCACCACGGCTCCCGAGGACGCCGCGGCGGCGTTGCGTGCGTGTGATTCTGGATAGACTGACCTCGGGCCCGAGCACGCGACCCCCGAGCTCAACCCGTGGTGGGAGGAGGGGCGGGAGGCCCTGGTTCGACTGACCGGGGAGCCGAGGCCGGGTCCCTGATGCGCCCGTCACAACCTGGCCTCACCGAACATCAATACGTAGCTTAGAATCCTACGGCTACCGGAGTCGTCCTCCTGACCGACCTTCTGGACCGCCTCAAGACAGCCCTGGCCGATAAGTACGCCATCGAGCGGGAGCTCGGTAGCGGCGGTATGGCTACCGTGTACCTGGCCGAGGACCTGAAGCACCGCCGCCAGGTCGCCGTCAAGGTGCTCCGGCCTGATCTCGCTGCCGCGCTCGGGTCCGAGCGCTTCCTGCGCGAGATAGAGATCGCAGCTCAGCTGCATCACCCCCACATCTTGCCACTGTACGATTCGGGTGACGCGGACGGCTTCCTCTACTACGTGATGCCGTACGAAGCCGGCCTTTCACTGAGAGACAAGCTGGCGAGGGAGGGCGAGCTTCCGGTAGGTGAGGCCGTGCGGCTCCTGCGGGACGTGGTGGACGCGCTCACCCACGCACATAAGCGTGGCGTCGTACACCGGGATATTAAGCCGGACAACGTGATGCTCTCCGACCGTCACGGGCTGGTGACGGACTTCGGCGTAGCCAAGGCGGTGAGCGAGGCGGCCGGACGGGACAAGCTCACGACTGCGGGTGTGGCGCTGGGGACCCCGACCTACATGGCCCCCGAGCAAGCAACCGCCGACCCGCACGTGGATCACCGGGCGGACATCTACGCGGTGGGAGTGCTGGCCTACGAGATGCTGGCCGGCCGGCCCCCGTTCGTCGGAGCAGCTCCGCAGGTAGTCCTGGCAGCGCACGTGACCGAGCCTGCAGAGCCGGTTACGAAGCACCGGGAGACAGTGCCGCCGGCTCTGGCGTCGCTCGTGATGCGGTGTCTCGAGAAGAAGCCTGCCGACCGCTGGCAGACCGGCGAGGAGCTGCTGCGGCAGCTCGAGACGCTCACCACACCGAGCGGTGGCATCACCCCCGCAGATACGAAGCCGGTTGCCCCGGTGCGTGCCGTTCGGCCCGGGAATGTGGCGGTGGGCACCGGAGTCGTGGTGGCGATCGCCGTGCTGGGTTTCTTCGGGTGGAGCTTGCTCAGGCCCAGCCAACCCGTGGTCACGGTCTCCAACATCCGGCAACTCACGCGTGCCCCGGAGATAGAGATCGAGCCGGCGGTCTCTCCGGACGGCCGAGAGGTAGCCTACAGCGCCGGGTTTGGTGGGGACTGGGACATCTTCGTCAAGGACCTCGGTGGGGGGAGAGCGTTCCCGCTCACCGCCGACCGGCCGGGGCGGCAGGGGAATCCGCGCTGGACGCCCGACGGGCGGAGCGTCGTGTTCGTCGAGTTCACGGACGTCAGTTTGGCTTCCCTCATGATCCCCCGGTTGGGCGGGTCCACGAGGACGATCGCCAACGCCCTCATGTGGGATGTGCGCGCCGGCCGCGTGGCTTACGCCCGCGGCTTCCGCGCAGAAAGCCTGCTGGTACGGCCCATCGACGGAGGCGAGGAGATCTCCGTCAGGGCGGTGCCGCTCTGGCCTCACTCTGCTGCTCTGTCCCCGGATGGCTCCAAGCTGGCCTGGGTCGAGGGGAATGTCGAGTTCATCCGGGCGAGGAGCCTCGGCAACGTGGCGCCCAGCTCCATCTGGATCGCTGGGGTGGGTGATGGCGAGCCTGTCCAGGTGACCGACCATCCGTCGCTCAACGTGAGCCCCGCCTGGATGCCGGGCGGCAGGCACTTGCTGTTCGTCTCCAACCGAGACGGTCCGCGGGACATCTACGTGCTCCGGCTGGATGTTTCCGGGCGGCCCCGGGGCCAGCCCGTGCGGGTCACCACCGGACTGGATCCCCACTCGATCTCCGTGTCTGCCGATGGCTCCACGGTGGCCTACTCCCAGTTCGCCTTGCGGCGGAACATATGGCAGCTCGCCGTACCGGAGAGAGGCAGTGTGTCGATCTCCGACGCGACGCCCGTGACCCGCGGGAACCAGATCGCCGAGGGTCACGGGGTGTCGCGGGACGGACGCCGGCTTGCGTTCGACTCCAACCTGGAGGGCAATCAGGACATCTACCTGATGCCGGTCGACGGGGGCGAGCCGACCCAACTCACCACCGATCCCGGGGAGGACTTCAATCCGGATCTCTCTCCCGACGGGAGTGAGATCGTGTTCTACTCCAGCCGTCACGGCACCCGGGACCTCTTCCTGGTGTCGGCTGACGGCGGCAGCGAAATCCGGTTGACCGACGACGTCGGAGAGGACTACCACCCGTCGTTCTCGCCGGATGGCCTGGGAATCGCCTTTGTTCGCCTTGCGGACAACGAGACCGCCGTCTACGTGATGAGTCGCGACACCGTGGGTGGCGAGTGGAGTGACCCGCGGCGGCTGGCAGCCGCCACCAACACGATGGCCAGCTGGTCGCCGGAGGGCGACCGGCTCGTGTACCCGGTCGGGATCGGGCTCGCAGTCATCTCGCTGGAGGGCGACGAGCAGATCCTGCTCGATGGCGCAGCGGCAGGGCTCGCTGCCGTCGATTTCCCTGGCTGGTCTCGGGACGGCCGCATCATCTACTTCAGGGCTGCCGACTCCACCGGTGCTCTGGGACTGTACGCGATACCCGCAGCGGGCGGGACTCCGCATGTGGTGGTTCGGTTCGACGATCCGACGAAGAGCGTGTGGATGATCTATTCGCTGGGCGATGACAGGGTGTACTTCTCGCTAGCAGAGTACGAGAGCGATATCTACGTGATGGATTTGGAGATGGAGTAGAGTACCCAATGATGCAACGGCTACCGGAGTCATCCTCCTGACTGACATTCTGGACCGCCTCAAGACAGCCCTGGCCGACAAGTACGCCATCGAGCGGGAGATTGGCGCGGGCGGCATGGCGACTGTGTACCTCGCCGAGGATCTCAAGCACCGCCGGCAGGTCGCGGTGAAGGTTCTGCGGCCGGAACTGGCTGCCGCCCTCGGCGGAGAGCGCTTCTTCCGCGAGATCGAGCTCGCAGCGAGGCTCACCCATCCGCACATCCTCCCACTGCATGACTCGGGGAAGGCCGGCGAGTTCCTGTATTACGTGATGCCGTATATCGAGGGGGAGTCGCTCCGGGCCAAGCTCGCCCGCGGGGGAGAGCTGCCCATCGGCGATGCGGTCCGCATCATGCGCGACGTGGTGGACGCCCTGAGCGAAGCCCACGAGCATGGTGTGGTGCATCGTGACATCAAGCCGGAGAACATCCTCCTCTCCAAGCAGCACGCTCTGGTGACGGACTTCGGCGTAGCCAAGGCGGTAGACGAGGCGACCGGACGCCAGGCGCTGACCACGGCGGGTGTGGCTCTTGGCACGCCCACTTACATGGCGCCTGAGCAGGCGGCGGCGGACCCGCACATCGATCACCGGGCCGACATCTACGCCGTCGGGGCGTTGGGGTACGAACTCCTGACCGGGCGCCCACCGTTCATGGGCCCCACGGCGCAGAGCATCCTCACGGCGCACGTGACCCAGGCGCCGGAGGATGTATCGCAGCATCGCCCGACCGTACCGCCTGCACTGGCGCAGTTGATAATGCGATGTCTGGAGAAGAAGCCGGCAGACCGCTGGCAGCGTGCGGACGAGCTGCTGCCGCAGCTCGAGGCGCTGATGACTCCCAGTGGCGGTATTACCCCCACCACCACGCGCCCGGTTGGTGCGGTGCCAGGGCCGCGACGCAAGTCGCTCGTGGGAGCAGGTACCGTACTCGCGGGGGTGGTGCTGGCGGCTGCCGGTTGGTGGCTCCTCGCCGACGGAGGTGGCACAGCGTCCGACGTTGCGCCGTTGGGTGACGGCCTGCGGCTCGCGGTGCTTCCGCTCGAGAACCTGAGTGCCAGTGAGGAGGACGAGTACTTCAGCGACGGCATCACGCGGGACCTCAATGCGCAAATCTCCAAGCTCGGCGGCTTCGTCGTGATCGCTCACGGGTCGGCAAGGCGCCTGAGCGGAGCAGACAGGGGATATGGCGAGGTCGCCGATGACCTGGGCGCACGGTATCTCGTGGATGGCAGCGTGCGGCGAGGGGAGGGGCGGGTTCACATCAACGCCAGCCTGATCGATCCTGAAACCGGTGGGCAGCTGTGGACCGATGTCTATGATCGGGCCGAATCGGTGTCGACTATCGTGGAGATCCAGAGTGACATCGCACGGCAAGTTGCCGCTGTCCTCGGGGTGGACGTCGCACCGGAAGAGCAGGCGAAGCTCGCGGCGCAACCCACTGCGAGCACGGAGGCGTACGACGCCTATCAGCTGGGTCGGTTCTTCTGGAACAAGCGAACGGACCAGGGTGTCCGCCAAGCGATCGACTACTTCAGTTCGGCGGTTGCGGCTGACTCGGGGTTCGCGCTTGCACATGTGGGATTGGCCGAAGCTCACCTGCTAATGCCGTGGTACGCGTACACAAAACCGGTGGAGGCGATCCCCCTAGCGAAAGCTGCCGCGCTCCGGGCACTGGCAATCGACAGTACGGTGGGCGAAGCGTACGCGTCGTTGGCAGCAATCCGGGAATATTACGAATGGGACCTAGATGGAGCCGAAGAGGCATTTCGGCGCGCCATCGCGCTCAGCCCCAACTACGCAACGGCCCGGCAATGGCATGGCAGCTGGCTGGTTTGGGTCGGTCGAATCGATGAAGGTATCGCCGAGTTGCGTAGGGCCCTGGAGCTGGATCCGCTATCGCTCATCATCAATCAGAACCTGAGCGACGCTCTTTTGGCCGCGCACCGCGTAGACGAGGCCGTCGGACAGTACCACAGGATGCATGCGCTGGACTCGACTTTCGCCCCATCTTTCCTTGGGTGGACGCACGTCGCGGCAGGCAGGCTCGAGGACGCACTCGCCGTGTTTGACCGATACAATGACAACCTGGGACGGATGCACACGTACGCCCGGCTCGGCGACCACAGCATGGTGCGTCAACTGTACGAGGAGGTCGAGCAGAGTGTGCGGCAGGATTCGCAGCAGCGCTGGGTGTCGGGGTTCACCATGGCGAGTGCGGCGCTCGCGATGGGTGATACGAGTCAGGCGTTCGAGCTGATGGAGCGCGCAGTCGAGGAGCGCGATCCCAGGCTCTCGGATATGATGCTGCGGCGACCGCCCTGGGAGGGCCTGTGGGGTCACGAGCGATTCCGGGGGTTGATGAACAGTATGGGGCTCGACGTTGTCGGAGATGAGATCGTGCCGCTCGAGGGACAGCGGGAGGGTTAGGCTCGGACCGCCTCAAGACAGCCCTGGCCGACAAGTACGCCGGGCTTGGCTCGTCTGCAGGCACGACGGGGTATACTCTGGTATGGCTTGCCCGGAGTCGCGGTGACCTCTGTGCCTTACAAGGGCTTCACCATCACGCCACGCACCTTTCAGATACGCGGCTCTGGTCGATGGACGCTCGATGTGCTGATCCGCGGCCGGTTGAGGCTCAGGGCATTCAGCGGCCCGACGACCTACACCACTGAGGTGGCCGCAATCAACGGGTGCCGCGAGTTTGGGCAGGGCATCATCGACGGGAAGGTGCAAGACTGCTCCGTCGATGAGTTGCGGTAACCCGGGACTAGCGCCCCGGCCCATTTCCGACTACCTTCCTCCCCGTAGCACGAACCGCAAGCTGGTATCTTCTCGCCTTCCGCAGACGGTCCCCGCTTAGGAATGGATCGCGGCACGCCGTAAACCCGCCGTCTCACTCCTCAGGTTCAGACAATCAGGTGCACTCCTCCCGGTGACACGGATGTCACCCGGTGTGCGTGCGCATGTAACACAAGGAGCCGTACTCAGTACATGTCATTTACATCATTGGGCCTCGTGCCCGAACTCCTCCGGGCGATCGAGGAGCGGGGCTACACCGAGCCTACCCCGGTTCAGCAGCAGGCCGTTCCGGTCGTCCTCGAAGGCCGCGACCTTGTCGGGTCAGCCCAGACCGGCACCGGCAAGACCGCCGCTTTTCTCCTCCCCATTCTCCAGCGACTCAAGGACCGCCGGCGCGGGGTGCTTCGAGCGCTCGTGCTGGTTCCGACCCGCGAGCTCGCGGAGCAGGTTCTGCGCAGCGCGCAGGCTTACGGCCGCTACTGCGGGCTGCGGGCTGCCGCGGTCTACGGCGGCGTCGGCATGGAGCCGCAGACCACGCCCGGCCGCCTGCTCGACCACATGGGCCGCGGACACGTGGACAGCTCCAATCTCGAGGTGCTGGTGCTCGACGAGGCGGACCGGATGCTGGATATGGGGTTTGCGCCCGACGTCCGCCGCATCCTGGCGACGCTCCCCACCGAGCGCCAGACGCTGTTCTTCTCGGCCACCATCTCAGGAGACGTCGATCGGCTGGCGCGGCGCGCCCTGAAGGAGCACGCGGCGGTGGAGATCGGTCGGCGCGCGGAGGCCGCTCACGGGGTAGAGCACATTCTGGTGGCGGTCGACAAGGCCGAGAAGCGAGGCCTCCTCGCCCGGATGCTGGAGAAGGTACCCCAGGGACGCACCCTGGTGTTCACCCGGACCAAGTTCACGGCGGACAAGCTCGCACGTCATCTGCGCCGCGAGGGCAAGGAGGTGGCGGCGCTGCACGGCGGCAAGACGCAGAGCTTCCGCACCGCGACCCTGGAGCGGTTCAAGAACGGCCGCACCCGAGTCCTGGTAGCGACGGACGTTGCCGCCCGCGGGATCGACGTCGAGAACATAGTGATGGTGGTGAACTACGACGTGCCCCGCGACCCGGAGGTCTACGTCCACCGCGTTGGGCGCACGGCGCGGGCGGGCGCGCAGGGCGTCGCGCTGACGCTCATGTCGCCGGACGAGTGGTTGATGATGCGGGATGTGGAGAAGCTGATGGGTCGAAGCTTCCCTCGGGAGATCGTCCCGGGCTTCGAGCCCTCCGTGGCACCGCTCCAGCCGGAGCAGCGGGCCAAGCCGCCGCAGCGGCGGGGGCCTTCCGTCCGCGCGCGGCGTGGCGGCGCTAGGGTCCGATAGTCCGCCCTACGCGGACACTGCCGGCAGAACCCTCAGGGGGGCGGGCGCGACGACCGCCTTACCATAGGCGTTCGGATCGTGCTGCAACGCCCCTTGGGGGAGCCATGACCACAGCGGTCCGAGATCGCGCTTGACGCGGGCGTGGAAGAACGACGGCAGCACGTTGCTCTCCCCCTCGAAGTAGGCACGGAATTTCCGGTCGCGCTCCAGCTGCCGGCGGACGGCCGCGTAGTAGCGAATCCGTCCGAACCCCTCCGACGAGATCGCCCGGACGACGTTCATCCAGCGCGGGATGGTCTCGCCCACGGCCCGGAACCGACGAGCAATGGCCCGCCACGAGAAGGTGTGCTTGGCCAGCGCGATCACGTGGTCGTAGAACTCGGGCCACGCATAATTGGCTGGGCGCACGTTCATCGCGTGGTTGTTGTTGAGGAAATGGAAGGGGAAGGGGAGCACGCGGTCCGCGCGCTGGTATGTCAGGTTGAGCGGCGCGGCTTGGCCGAACGCCGTGAGCAGCGAGTAGCCAGGGAAGGCCCCCGGCGTCAGGTCGACGAAGCGCTTCGTGAGGTCGAACGGCTCGGGTCCGGTATCTGAATCGAGGCCGAGCACGAAGTTGGTCTGCACGTACGGTATGTAGCGCAGAATCGTCTCCACGTGCTCCGAGACCTGCGCGACCTTCGCGAGGCCCTGCGCCGCTCCCGTTTTGGACTTGTTGCCCAGATCGAACCAGGACTCGACACCCGGCAGCATGGCCTTGAAGCCGTTCCGCTTGAGCCGGGACAGGCGCTTCTCGGACAACAGCGACAGGCTGCTCTCGGCGATGAAGTCCACGCTGCCGGGAGGGGCAGCCTCCTCGATAGCGTTCATGTAGTCATCGAACCGCACACCGAAGTTGGGGTCGTGCCAGGCGATCCGTGGGCGCCGGTATCGCTGCCGCAGGAACCGGAGGTCTTCCTTCAGGACGTCGAAGTCCAACGGCTGGTACGGCACCTCGGCGTCGACGCAGAAGCTGCAGCTGTAGGGGCACCCGAGGCTGCCGAGCATGGGCACGATCTTGATGAGCGGGGCCTTGGCGAGCGTGGGCTCGATGAACTTCCACCGCTGGCGCACGCCGGGCAGCGCCGCCGGTTGGCGCGCAGCCTTGAGGTGAACGCCCACCGGCCGCTGCGGTGCGAGGTCCCGCAGCACCTCGTGGACCAGCGTCCGGTCCGTGAACCCAAGCACATAGTCGAAGTACTGCTGAGCGTCCTCGGGGTAGGCTCGGGCGTGCGGTCCGCCCAGTATGGTGATGGCGCCGCGGGAGCGGAGGAGCGCGCTCAGCGCGTAGGCCAGCTGGGCGGATTGCGTGAACGCGCCGATGAAGACGGCGTCGGTCTCCCGCGGCAGCTCAGTGAGGATGTCTTCGAACCCAGTGTAGCAGACCAGTGTGACGTCGTGGCCTTCCTCCTCACACCAAACGCCGAGCACCTGCGGCATGATGCTCGCGAGGTTGGCGTTCATGATGCGCTCGTAGAGCCCGTTGTTGGTCGGGCCCTTGGTCACGAGATCGATGATGCCGATGCTCAGCCGTCGCACGGGGTCTCCTCGAAGCTGCGAGTGACAGTGGCGAAACACGCCAGGGCCACTCTGCCGAGCGCCCGTTCGCGTGCTGGCGGGGTGCACCCGCCGCGCCGCCGAGATTGCGATGGCGCGTGCCACCGGTCCGGCATAATCTGGTGCAGCAAAACGGGAACCGGCTCGCGCCAGGTCCCCGTTGTCGTACCACTGGTACCCCAACCGATGGGGTGAGGCAAACGCGATCAGCGAATCTAGCTGGCGGAATGCCGCAGCGCCAGTGCTCGGCTGGAATGGCCCCGTTCCGGCGCCCCTACCGCAAGTCGGGGTAGGGCATTACCTTAATGGCGCGTTAAGCACGCCCAGGTGGGCATGCCCAAGACCGGAGAACACTGCAAAGGGGATCTGGCACGACGCGGATTCCCTCTCGTTTTTTTTAGGATCCACGCCGGCATGGGAGTGCGGTAACCGACTCCCCACCGGCAGCCCAACGCGGGGGCGATGACCGCGAATAGCTGATGCGCGATCGGTAGGTACGGCACTGCCGCACTCCGACGAACATCAACACAACACCAGAAGGAGTACGGCAATGCGTACGACCGGAACCGTGAAGTGGTTCAACGATGGCAAGGGCTTTGGCTTCATCACGCGTGATGACGGGGAGAAGGACTGCTTCGTCCATCACTCGGCGATCCAGGGCTCCGGCTTCAAGTCGCTGAGAGAGGGCGAGCGCGTCGAGTTCGACGTGGTGCAGGGCCAAAAGGGCCCGGCCGCCGAGAACGTCGCGAAGGTGGGCGAGTAAGCCCAGCCTCCCTCTCGGCAAGTGAGGGCGGGGTCGCCTCGAGATGCTCGAGGCGGCCCCGTTTGCATGCGCCCCTCAGCCCAGCCCGAGGGCGGCTAGGGCCTGCTCCAGGGTGATTCCTCGGACTGCGACGCGCTTGCGACGGCCTCCGGCGCCGCTCACCAGCGAGACCGCCGACTGGGGGATCCCCAACCGCTCCGCGAGGAACCGGATCAGCGCCTCGTTTGCCGCGCCGCCTGCCGGTGGGGCTGCGACGCGCACCTTGATGGCGTCGCCGTGCCACCCGGCGACCTCGGTTCGCTTGGCGCGGGGCTGCACATGGACGACGAGGATTAGCGTCATGCTGCGAGCTGCGGGGTCGTGTGGGGTGGCCGCTGCGCGTGGCACGTAGCGGGTTGCCCGGCCCTCATATCAGGCTGAGCACCCACCCCCGCACGACGAGCAGCAGGAACCACGCGATGATCGGCGTGACGTCGATCATGCGGAACGGTGGGATGATGCGCCGCAGTGGCTCGACCAACCAGTCGGTGAGGATGTATGCCGGGCGCATCCAGCGGTTGTGCCGGCCCACGCCGAGCCATGACCCGATGACCCGCACGATGAGGGCGAGCAGGATCAACTGGGTCGCGTGGTACACGATCAGCCGGATGACGCCGCGGGGTCCCTCCTCCGCCGCATCCACCGTGCGGAAGAGCTGCACGACGATCCACTGCGCCGTGGTGATCACCAGGATGCCGCCGAAGACGCTGATCCCCAGCAGCCACCAGCCGGCCTGTTGGGGGTTGCCCCCCCGGCGCAGCAGCCAGGTCTCGATGGGCGCCAGCACGGGATCGCTGAGGCGGCGGATGGTCTGTCCCACCCGGCCAAAGGGGTTGATGCGCCGCGTGCGGACCGCCCAGGAGCCCAGGGCGACGCCGGCGCTGAAGACGAGGAATGCGAAGACGGTGAACCGAAGGACGTCGAAGGCCAGCGTCACAGTGGTACGACCTTGACCTCGCCGGGGGCGAGCATGTGCATCTCGTCCCTCACCTGGATCTTGATCGGCTTGACCACTGAAGGCATCGACGCGATCTCGAGCTGCTCGTGGGTCATGTCGAGCTTTATGCAATGGCCGCGGTAGCAGATCCTGAGGTTGAGGTCCTTGAGCTCCTTGGGGAGCTGGGGGTTGAGCCTCAGCACGTCACCTCGTGTTTCGAGCCCCGTGTAGCACCGCTGTACGACGTCCACCGTGCCGGCCATGGCGCCTAGGTGGATGCCCTCCGCCGTGGTCCCGCCCTGGATATCCGCCACGTCGCTCTCCAGAGCCTGCATGAACAGCTCCCACGATCCCGGGCGGTTTCCGCGCGCTCGCACCCAGCAACTCACCACGCGACTCAGCGTGGACCCGTGCGACGTCCGCTCGTCGTAGTAGTCGATGTTCTGGGGGATCATGGCGTGGTCGAAATCGTACTCCAGGCGCTCGAACAGGTCCTCCAGCTCCTCGGCGGAGAACAGGTAGAAGAGCATTGACGCGTCGGCCTGCTTCGAGAGCTTGTAGCGATTGGGAGTGTCATCCTCGGCTTCGAGGATCCGATCCAGGCGGTGAATGTCCCCGTACTTCTTCCGGTAACCCTCCCAGTCGAACTCCTCGAGCTTCTCGTAGCCCTCGAACTGGCTGATGATGCCGCCGTCGTGAAAGCACACGCGCATTCGCCGGCTGATCTCCTCCCAATGCTGGATCTCGTCGGGCATAACGACGAGCTTGTCGCACAGCTCGTCACGTTTGTTGGGAGGCAGCGCCTGGAAGATCTCGAGGGCGCGCCACAGAACCCAGGCCGCCATGAGGTTCGTGTACGCGTTGTTGTCGAGGCCCGGCCTCTCTGCGTCGGGGTAGGCGTCGTGATACTCGTCCGGGCCCATGACGCCGAGGATCTCGTAACGGTTCAGCTTCTTGTTGTACACGGACTGGCAGGCCCAGAACCGGGCGATCTCTATGAGGATCTCGGCCCCGAAGAACGCCATGAACTGCAGGTCGCCGGTCACCTGGTAGTACTGCCACACGTTGTACGCGATGGCGGCGTTGACGTGTCGCTGCAGGTGGCTGTGGTCGGGAAGCCAGCGGCCCGACTTGGGGTTGAGGTGCACCTGCTGGGTTTCCTCCCGGCCGTTGCTGCCGCTTTGCCAGGGGAACATCGCCCCGAGACACCCCGCTTGCCGTGCCGCCGCCCGCGCCTCCGGCAGTCGTCGGTAGCGATACCGCAGCAGCGCCCGGGTGATCTCCGGCATGCGTAGGTTGAGGAACGGGAAGATGAACAACTCGTCCCAGAAGATGTGCCCGCGGTAGGCCTCACCGTGGAGCCCCCGGGCCGGCACCCCAACGTCGAGCTCGGTGCTGTTCAGGGAGACAGTTTGCAGTAGGTGGAACACGTGCAGCCTGAGCACCATGGCAGCGTGCTCGCCATGGCGGTTGGGAACGTCGGCCTCGATGCCGATGTCGAATCGGTCCCAGAGGTGTTTCCAGGCCAAGGCGTGTGTCTTGGTCAGCGCATTGAAGCCGCCGGTGCGGCGCATCTGGTCGCGCGCCTCCACGCCGCATTCGGTGATGGCGTGATCGCGGGAGGTGAAGAGGGTGACCACCTTCTCCACGATGAGAGGTACGCCCTTGTCCGCTGCAACCGTGAACTCCTGGGCCACATACCCTGGACGGCTGATGGGCCGGCGCTCTACCTGGTGCCGCTTCCCGTCGCGGAGCACGCGGGTGCGGGCCGCCTGGGCGATCTGCACCTTGGACTGGTTGGTCTCCACCTTGAGGGAGATGATCTCGTCGTCGGTGACGTCGGTCTCGAGCGGCTCCAGGTGTCTACTGGTGAGCTTCCGGTAGCGCGGCACCCCGCTGTTGATCACCGTGCCGTCGAGGGCGGAGCGGAACTCCACGCGGCCCGACCAGTTCTCCGGCGTGAGCGTGCTCTCCAGGGCGCACACGTGCGGCTCGGACATGTGCACCAGCCGCCGGTGTGCGAGGGTGCTCTCCCGCCCTTCACCGTCGCGGAACTGCACGGTCCGGCCGAGGATGCCCTGCCTGATGTCCAGCTCCTGGCGATACGCGAGGATCTCAATGTTCTCGAGTTCGAACCACTCGCCGTCCTCGATGCGGAAGGTGAGGGGTAGCCAGTTCGGAACGTTGACCAGGTCCTCGTTCTCGATCACGCGGCCCGCCATCTCCGTCTCGAGGCGGTTGTAGCAGCCGGCCACGTAGGACCCGGGGTAGTGGACGTCGCCCGCGTCGGCCTCGGCGGCCGCGCCCCGAGTGGCGAAGTAGCCGTTGCCCAACACGCAGAGGGCCTCCCTGAGTCCCTCCTGTTGGGGCTCGAAGCTGTCGTAGGCGAGGGTCCAGCCGTCCATCAGTCCGTGCTCTCCAGGTGCATCAGCTGTTGCAGGAACTGCTGTGCCTCACCGGGATCACCGAGCAAGTAGCGTGCCCTGGTCGTCCCCGGCTCCTCGGCCACCAAGACGCCGATCCCCCGGGACTCCAGCGCTCGGAACGCGTCCTCGTCGGTCTCGTCGTCCCCGAGGTAGAACGGCACCACGTCGGGCTGGTCCAGATCGAGCGCTTCGAGCAGCCAGGTCACCGCCTTGCCCTTGTCCCAGTCCAGGCGTGGCCGCAGCTCGTAGACCTTCTTGCCCCCTGTGCGCCGGAGCTCGGGGTGCGCAGCGGCCGCCTGCGCCACGGCCTCTTCTATGGCCGGAAGATCTCCCTCCGCCACGAGTCGGTAGTGCCCGGCTGAGCACGGGGGCGTACTTGGTACCCTCCTGGTGCTGGAGCTCGAGTCCGGGACCAACGATGTCGAAGCCGTGGCTGCCGGCATAGACCAGGGAGTCGATCTGGACCAGCTGCTCCACGTCCGCACGGTCGCGGCCGCTCACGATGGCCACCGTATGGACCCGGGCGAGGTCCCTCAGGGTGGAGCGCATCTGGTTGGAGAGGACGGCGAGCTCGGGGCGCGCCACGATCGGTGTCAGGGTGCCGTCGTAATCCAGGAAGACGACCGGGCGCTTGCCGTGGAGCAGCCGGGCGATCTCATCCAGGCTATCGAGGGCCGATGCCAGTGGCATATGGTGCTCCGCTCCCTCTGGGTCCAAGGC
>JBDHDE010000029.1:0-31524 GCA_039591655.1 Gemmatimonadota bacterium | reverse complement strand
CGGTGGAGCACTGATCGGGGGCGTGATCGGGTACGTGAGCTACCCAGAGGACGCGCCCTGCTGGTGGGACAACCCGGAACCGTGCCCGGCTCTCACCGCCTTCGCCGGCGCCGCATTTGGCGCCCTCGGCGGAGCCCTCATAGGCGGTCTCATCGGGAGCCAGGCCAAGACCGAGCGGTGGGAGGAGGTGCCCGTGAGCCGGCTGCAGGTGAGCGTGTCGGCCTGGCATGACGCCGCATCGGTTCGCTTGTCGTACAGCTTCTGAGGGAGGTTGTCATGCGACGCGCAGTGATCGCAGCACTAGGCCTCACGATCCTCCTGCCTCTGGAGGCTCGGGCTCAGGAGTGGTCCAGCGCGCAGCAGGAAGTGTGGCGCACGGTCGAGACCTACTGGGGCCATTTCACGAAGGGCGAAGTCGCCGAGTTCGCCAGCTACTTCCACGACGACTTCAGCGGCTGGGTGTACAACGCCAACATGCCACGCAGCAGGGAGGATGTCGTGACGTCAGTGGGGGACCTGGCGGCCCAGTACGAGTTCCTCCACCACGAGATCAATCCGGTGGGCGTCACCGTGCACGGTGACTTGGCCATCGTGCACTATTACTTCTCCTACGCCGTCGTAGACGCGGAGGGCAAGGAGACCGCCGAGCGAGGCCGCTGGACCGACGTGCTAGTGCGACAGGGCGACAGGTGGATGTGCATCGGGGACCACGGGGGGTCGCACTAGGGGCCTACACCACGTCGCCCTCCAGCACCAGGCAGCTCAGGTGCTCGGCGAGCTCGTGCCCGATGACATGGTCGTGCTGTTCCCTGCCGTGGCCGACCGCGAGGCGGATCGCGGTCGGTCCCCTGAACGGCTGCCGACCGATCACCTCGAACACCACGCCTACCCTGAGCCCGAGGGAGGCGACGTAGCGTAGCAGGTCGGGATCGCGGTCGCTCACCATCCGCAGCTCCGCCACCTGCCCCACCGGAACCTCGGACAGGAGCAGGAGATCTGCCGGCTCCTCGATCTCGCCATCCTTGGTGGGGATGGGCGCGCCGTGCGGGTCGTACTGCGGATAACCCAGCGCCATCGCCATCCGCTCGACGAGCTCGTCCGACACGGCGTGCTCCAGGCGCTCCGCCTCCTCGTGCACCGAGTCCCAGTCGTATCCCAGCTTCGAGGTCAGGTAGGTCTCTAGGATGCGATGCCGCCGCATCATCCTCAGGGCCGCGCGCCGGCCGGCCCTGGTGAGCTGCACTCCGCGGTAGGGCACGTGCTCCAGCAGGCCGGACTCCGAGAGGCGCTTCACCATGCCGCTCACCGAAGGTGGGGCGACATCCAGCGCCTCGGCGATGGCGCTGGTCTGAGCGGCCCGATCCTCGGACTCCAGCTCATAGATGGCCTTGAGGTAATCCTCGGTGGATCGACTGTAGCCCGGCGACTTCCTGTCTGCGCTCATGCCGCGGCCCTGGGAGGAGGTTTCACGCCGCCTGAATCCCAAATTTAAGCTTGCCTAAATTTACGTTGTGGCCCGTCGCCGGGGCAAGACCGAGGGGGCGGCGAGCTCCCCGGGGCTAGGCCGACCCGATCAACTCGAAGAAGCGGCTGAGGATACGGTAGGTTATTCCCCACACGACGTGGGGACCGATCAGGTAGGCTGGGCGCGTGAGGTCGACGCCCCGGACGGAGACCTCGCTTTCCCCCAATGAACCGGGCAGTCCGTCGAGCGGGGTCCACAGGTGGAGTGCCACCTCCGGACTCGGAACCACTTCAGGCTTGTCCCCCAGGCCGAACACGAACGGCCGCACCATGATCGGCGGCAGCACCGGTGTAGTGGGTGCCAGGTCGTCCAGCTCTCCCAGCAAGCTCTGCCGCGGCAGCTCGACGGCGGTCTCCTCGAACGTCTCCCGCATCGCGGTCGTCATGAGATCCGGATCGTCGTCCTCCCGGCGACCGCCGGGCAGCGCCATCTGGCCCGACCAGGGATCGGCCGGCTCCTCGGCCCGCCTGATGAACAGGAGGTCGAGCTCACCCCGCTCACCCGGCGCGAGGACTATGGCCACCGCCGCCTGTATCAGTCCGGGACCGGTGGCTCGCTGCGGCACGTGATCGGCGAGGCGTCGCCGCAAGGTGTCGACGGTAACGTGGCTCACTGAAAGTGCGACGTATCCAAAACAGATTGTCGCTGCGGCCCGCAGTGTGCGATTCGCCCACGGCCGATTGCAACCCCACAAGACGCGAATGGTGTGCTGCGGGTCGCGCCACCCGCCCCAGTGACCGTGCGAACGGAAACCGGGATCGCGGGTATAGGACTTGCATGCCCGTTTATATTGTCCGCGGGCGGAGGTGGTGCGTGATGTTTCGGCGACTCTCTTGGGAGGTACGAATCAGGAGCTTTGGTGTCGGTCTTCTCGCCCTGGCCACTGTGGCCGCTGCGGTGCTGCTGCGCCGCCGCCACGCAGTGGCGACGGCTAGCCGCCGCGGAAGTCTGATCGACTCCCTCTACGCGGCCGGTCTGTAGCGGCGGCGCCGGGCGATCCTTCGCGGGGTCGCCCGGTTTCGCTTTCCGACTCACAGCAGGTGGCGGCTGAACCACGCCGCTGTCTGGTCCATTCCCGTCCCCAATTCCGGAGTAACACCAGCCCATGGGTGGCGCGCGCCCAGCGTATGGGTGCCCCCGGCGAGGATCTCCAGCTCCGCGGTGCCCGGGCGCGCCGCTGCTTCGAGCTTGCGGGCGTCCGACGGGCTCACCGCCTCGTCAGCCTCACCGTGCACGATTAGCCAGGGTGCCCGAAGGGTCCCGGCCGCGCCCAACAGGTCCAGCTTTCCGGCCCCGTGCTCCTCGACGTCCCGGAGCATGTCGAGGTAGAGCGGCAGGACGTCGCCCGTGCGCATGTTCACGACGTCGATCTTCCCCTCCTCGCGCCACCGTGCCACCGTCTCCTCGTCGAACCGCAGCAGGTGCCCGACGGCCGCCCAGGTGACCAGCGCCCGAACCCGCTGCTCCCGGGCTGCGTAGAGGATCGCCACGGCCCCGCCCCGGCTGTGGCCGAACATCCCGAGCCTCGTCGGCCGCGCCAACCCCTCGCTCAGCGTGCCCCCGCACAGGGCTTCCACCACCGTCTCCAGATCCCTCAGGTCGTTGGAGTAGGTGGCGTGCCCGAACCGCTCCGGCTCGGAGAACGACTCGCCGTCCTCGCCCACCCCGCTGCCCGAGAAGTTGAACGAGACCGCCGTCATCCCACCTCGGGCCAGCCGGGCGGCCAGGTGGGGGAAGAACCCCCAATCCTTGAAGCCCTTGAAGCCGTGGCAGATGACCACCGCCGGGCGGTCGGCGCCCCCCTGCTGGGTCCGGACCTCGCCCCGCAGGGGACCACCGTCGGCTCCCTCCAGCCTGAATAGCGTCGTGTTGACCGTGGCCATGGGGCTCCTTTTGACCTGCGGGATGGGCCTGGGTACCTTTTTTACCCTCGTGAGCAGTCTGACAGGATACGCGGCATGGGCCTGACGATACGGCCGTCCAACCCGGCTCTCTTGGCCGTCAGCCGCTCACTTCGGGCCAATCGCGACCGGCTCATCGAGGAATGGTCGCGCTGGGTCATCAAGCGGACGGCGGTGGCACCCCACATCCAGCGCCCCACCGTCGAGCGCCACCTCACCCTCCTGGTGGATGTGCTCACCGAATCAGCCGGCCCCCTGAGGCGCCAGGTAGCAGAGCTCTGGTTCACGTCCTGCGAAGTATACGGCGAGGTGGCTGCGGCCCGGGGGCTCGCTGCAGGCGAGGTCGTCGAGGAGTTGCAGCAGCTGCGTGAGCTCCTGATCCACCACCTCTCGGAAACGGTGCTCAACCTCCCGCCGCGCCAGTCCATGGCGGCGGTGCTGCGCCTCAACCGGATTCTCGACCGGGGCATATCGAACGCCGTCGTAGGCTATACCGACGCGTTGGTCGAGACCCTGCTGAACCGCCGGGGGGTGCCCATCGTGGCCTCCGAGCCCGCGGAAGACGAGATGCTGCAGCGGTTGGAGCAGCTCGAGCAGGAGCTGGCCCAACTCCGCGTCCGGAACTAGCCCGAAATCTCCTCTCCACCATCCACGTTGATCACGTTGCCCGTGATCCAGTCGGTCCCCGGCTTGGAGAGCGCGACCACGGCGTGAGCGATGTCCTCGGGT
Source organism: Gemmatimonadota bacterium (assembly GCA_039591655.1). Lineage (GTDB taxonomy): Bacteria > Gemmatimonadota > Gemmatimonadetes > Gemmatimonadales > GWC2-71-9 > WVYX01. The sequence continues at coordinate 27,369 of JBDHDE010000029.1, read as the reverse complement.
GTCGTGAGCCGCTTGTGCGGGTTGCGGTGCACCGCTTCCACGAACAGCGCGTCGCTCTCGGGTATCCGCTCGGCGGCGGGTGTCCTAGTAACCCCGCCCCGCAAGGCGTTCACGGTGATGCCGTGGGGCGCCAGCTCCACGGCGAGCTGGCGAACGTGGGACTCGAGCGCCGCCTTCGCTGCGGAGACCGCGCCGTAGGAGGGGATCACCCGGTTGGAGCCCGCGGAGGTCATGCAGTAGACGCGCCCGCCGGGCGACATCAGGTTGCGCGCCACCAGCTCCTGCGCCCAGTAGACGAGTGAGTGCGCCATTACGTCCAGCGTCATGTTCATACCGCGCTTGGTGACCGCGTCGTCGGCGATGTACGGCTTGAGAGTACCGAACGCCAGCGAGTGCATCAGGATGGCTACCGTACTGGCGTTCTTATCGCCGTCATCGACCAGCGCGTTCAGCACATCGTTGCGCTTCTCCTCATCGGCTGCGTTCATATTGAAGAACAGCGCGCGCCTGCCGGTCGCGTCGATGTCATCCTGGATGTCCTTGGCCCGCTGCTTCCCGGCGCCTCGGTCCAGATGGACCCCGCAGATGTCGTAGCCCGACTTGGCGAGCTCCATGGCGGTCGCCTCACCGAACCCGCTCGACGCACCAAGGATCACCGCCCAGCGCGGTACCGTCCTCTGTGCATGTCTCACTGGCACCCTCCATTCACAGGGCCATAGAACCTAGCGGCCCCTGGGCCATCTCGCCATTCCCCTCCCTCCTAGCTTCCCTCTGCCCCGCCCGGTAGAATCAAAGCCGACCGATCCGGTTGGCTCCGCGGTTCCCGCGGCACGTGCGACCGGCGGCCGGGTCACGGACGCAGGAGACACAAAGCAGAATGAGCATCGATTACTTGCTCACCGAAGAACAGCGGATGATCAAGGACCTCTGCCATCAGATCGCAGAGGAGAAGATCAAGCCCGTGGCGGCCGAGTACGACGAGTCGGGAGAGTTTCCCTGGGACATCGTCAAGATTCTGGCCGAGGCCGACGTCTTCTCTGTCCCCTTCCCGGAGGAATACGGCGGGATGGGGGGCGGTGTCCTCGAGATGGCGCTGGTGACGGAGGAGCTCTCCTGGGGGTGCGGCGGCATCGCCCTGACATTCGGCGGCACCGGGCTCGGCGCTTTCCCCATCCTGCTGTTCGGCAACGAAGAGCAGAAGCAGAAGTACTTGCCCCCCATCGCCAAGGGTGAGAAGCTCGCGGCGTTCGCCATCACCGAGGCAGACGCCGGCTCCGACGCCGCGCGGATCCGGACCACCGCAGTGTGGGACGGCAGCCACTACGCGCTCAACGGCACCAAGCAGTGGATCACCAACGGCGGCGAGGCGGAGGTCTACACCGTGATCGCCCTGACCGACAAGTCCAAGGGCGCGCGGGGCGCCAGCGCATTCATCGTGGACAAGGGCACGCCCGGTGTCGAGTTCGGCAAGAAAGAGAACAAGATGGGTATCCGGGGCTCCGCCACCCGCGAGGTGATCTTCAACGATGTCCGGGTACCCGAGGCGAACCGCCTGGGGCGGGAGGGGATGGGGTTCGTCGTGGCGCTGAAGACGTTCGACCATGCGCGGCCGGGTGTGGCCGCCCAGGCGGTGGGCATCGCCCAGCGCGCGATGGACGAGGCGACCCACTACGCCCGCGTCCGCAAGCAGTTCGGCCACCCCATCTCGTCGTTCCAGGGCATCCAGTTCATGCTCGCCGACATGGCCATCGCGGTGGAGGCCTCTCGCGCCCTGGTTTACTCCGCGGCGCGCATGATCGACTCGGGGGCGAAGCACGTCGCCAAGGCGTCGGCCATCTGTAAGACGTTCGCTTCGGACGCGTGCATGAAGGTGACCGTGGACGCGGTGCAGATCTTCGGCGGGTACGGCTACATGAAGGAGTATCCCGTCGAGAAGCTCATGCGCGACGCCAAGATCACGCAGATCTACGAGGGATCGAACGAGATCCAGCGCAACGTCATCGCGGCCAACCTCCTCAAAGAAAGCATGGCCCAAGACTAGCGGTCATGAAGCTGCACGTAGCCATCGCGCTGGGCCTGGCGGGCGGGCTGCTGTTCGGGCTCCTGGCGGCGCTCACGGATTCCCCGACTCTGATCGCCGCCGCCGAGGGCGTCGAGCCCCTGGGCATTGCGTTCATCAACCTGCTCAAGATGGTCGTGATCCCCCTCGTCGGCACCACGCTCTTCGTGGGCGTGGCCGGCATGGGAGACTTGAAGCGGCTCACCCGCATGGGCGCGTACACGCTGCTGTTCTTCGCAGTCACGACTTTGGTGGCGGTGGTACTGGGCATGGGCACGATGCGCCTCATGCTCCCGTTGGCAAGTGAGGCGGCGGCCCGCGCGGTGGAGGCGACCGCCCCGGACGCGGCCGCCCTCCCCGGACCGGTGGAGTTCCTGGTGGGACTCATCCCGGCGAACCCGTTCAAGGCAGCGGCCGACGGAGCGCTGCTTCCGCTGATCGTTTTCACGGTGCTGTTCGGAGCCGCCACGGGCACGCTGCCCTTCGAGGACCGCAAGCGGCTCGTCGGGCTGGCAACGTCGGTCTCGGCGGCGCTCATCAAGCTGGTACAGTGGATTCTGTGGATCGCGCCCTTCGGCGTCTTCGCGCTGGCGGCACCCGTCACGGCGCGCTCGGGGTGGGCGATGCTGCAGAGTCTCGGCGTGTTCGTGATGGCGGTGCTCGTGGGGCTGACCGTGTTCATCGTATGCGTCTATCTCCCCACGGTCAGGCTGCTGGGCAGAATGGAGCCCGACACATTCCTCAGGGCGTGCCTCGGCCCGCAGATCATCGCCTTCACGACCACCAGCTCCGCGGCCACGATCCCCGCCATGCTGGAGGCGGCCGACGAGCAGCTGCACCTGGTGCGCGAGGTCTCGAGCTTCGTGATTCCGCTGGGGGCGTCCATCAACCGGGCCGGCAGCGCGCTGTTCCAGGGTTGCGGAGTGATCTTTCTGGCCTGGCTCTACGGCGTGCAGGTCCCCGCTGCGGGATTGGGTGTGGCGGTGCTCGCCACCGCTCTGGTCTCAATCACCGTGGCGAGCGTGCCGGCAGCCAGCGTGCTCTCTCTGGCCCCTGCGCTCGGGGTGGTAGGCATACCGCTGGACGGCATGGGTGTGCTCCTAGGCGTCGATCGCATTCCGGACATGGCCCGCACCGCCACCAACGTGACCGGGCACATGTCGGCGGCAGTCGTGATGGACCGGGCGGAACGGGGGACCGGGGGGATTCCCGAGCTGTAGCCTGCGCCGTGCCGTACCGCCTCGCTGCCGACGCAGTCGTCGCGCTCCATGCCCTGTTCGTCATCTTCGTGGTGGCGGGCGGGTTCCTGGCCTGGCGCTGGCGCCGGCTCGCGTGGTTACATGTCCCGGCCGCGGTGTGGGGCGCCCTCATCGAGATCTTTCACTGGGGCTGTCCCCTCACCTCGTGGGAGAACGAGTTCCGCTACCGCGCCGGGCAGCTCGGCTATGCAGGCGGCTTCATCGACCACTACATCGTGCCCCTCATCTATCCGTCGGGGCTCACCCGCACGATCCAGGTGGTCCTGGGTATCTTGGTGATCGCGATCAACGGGGTGGCCTACTGGGGGTACGCCAAGCGCGTGCGGCGGGGACGCTGAGGCCCTTAAGTCATAAGACATGCTCAGAGTCATTATTTTCGCCATACTGTCCGCTGCGCTGGCCCATGTCTCACGAGCTTCCCTGAAGGTGCCCCGTTCTCACGGCTTCTACCGGTTCTTTGCCTGGGAGTGCATTCTCGGCCTCTTCTTCCTCAACTTCATCAGCTTTCACCAGTGGTTCGGCGATCCGTTCTCCGTCCGCCAGCTCATTTCCTGGTTCCTCCTGATCAGCTGTATCGTCCCTGCCGCACATGGCATACATCTTCTGCGCGCCCAGGGCAGACCGGACGCCCAACGATCCCACGATGCACCCCTGCTCTGGATCGAGAAGACAACCCAACTGGTGACGACGGGCGCGTTCAAGTACATCCGCCATCCGATGTACAGCTCGCTGCTGCTTCTGGCATGGGGCGTGTTCTTCAAGCACCCGTCCTGGGTTGCGGTTGGTGTGGCGCTGGGTGCGACGGCATTTCTACTGGCGACGGCGAAGGCTGAGGAAGTGGAGAATGTCCGCTATTTCGGTGCTGCGTACCGTACGTACATGCAACACACCAAGATGTTCATACCGTTCGTGTTTTGAGAGGAACCGACTCGTCCGTATGAGCCGAGACTACCTGAACGGCCTGCCCTCCCTCATCCCGCGCGACGTCATCTTCGGCAACCCGGAGCGCGCCGACCCGCAGCTCTCCCCCGACGGCTCCATGATGGCATACCTGGCTCCGCTCGACGGCGTGCTGAACGTGTGGGTGGGCACGGTCGGCGGCGAGAAGTTCCGACCCATCACTCGGGACACCGACCGCGGGGTGCGCATCTACTTCTGGGCTCACGACGGGGAGCACGTGCTCTACCTCCAGGACATCGGGGGAGACGAGAATTGGCGGCTGCACAAGGTGCATGTGGAGTCGGAGACCACTGAGGACCTAACGCCCTTCGAGGACGTGCAGGTACAAGTGGTGGCCCACGAGAAGCACCACCCGAACGAGCTGCTCATCGCGATGAATAAGGAGGACGCCCGGCTCCACGACGTCTACCATCTGGATCTCGCCACCAACGCCCTCGAGCTGGTGGCGCAGAACCCGGGCAACGTGATGGGCTGGGTGGCCGACGCCGATCTCCGGGTGCGGGCCGCCGCGGCGGCAACCCCCGACGGGGGCTCGGAGCTCTTGGTGAGGGATGGCGGCGACGGCGAGTGGCACAGTCTCGTTCGGTGGAGCGCCGAGGACGCCCTCACGAGCTGGCCGGCGGCATTCACCAAGGACGGGAGGTCCCTCTACCTCGTGGACTCCCGGGATGCCAACGCGGCACGCCTGGTCACGCTCGAGCTCGCGTCGAGCCAAGTCGACGTGTTGGCCGGCGACCCGCAGTACGACGTGAGCAGCGCGGTGGTGCATCCCGACACCCGGGAGATCCAAATGGTGGCCTTCACCCGGGCACGGCGAGAATGGGAGGTACTGGACGCCACGATCCGGGAGGACATCGAGGAGATCCGCAAGCTGAACCCCGGCGACTTCGCCATTCACAGCCGCACGCACGCCGACGACGCCTGGATCGTCGAGTTTCTAGAGGACGACCGCCCGGTTTCCTACTACGGCTTCGATCGCCGCACGCGAGAGGGCCGCTTCCTGTTCCACACCCGGCCCGCGCTGGCCGAATACACCCTCGCCAAGGTCGAACCCGTCTCTTTCGAGTCGCGCGACGGGCTCACGATCCACGGCTATCTCACCTCGCCCCGGGGCGCGACCCGGGAGAAGCTGCCCCTGGTGCTCAACGTGCACGGGGGGCCGTGGCACCGGGACACCTGGGGCTACGATCCGGAAGCCCAGTGGTTCGCGAACCGCGGCTACGCCTGCCTCCAGATCAACTACCGCGGCTCCACGGGCTACGGCAAGCGGTTTCTCAACGCCGGGAACCGCGAGTGGGGCGGCAAGATGCACGACGACCTGGTGGACGCGATCCAGTGGATCGTGCGGCGGGACGTCGCCGACCCCGAGCGCATTGCCATCTACGGCGGTTCATACGGCGGGTACGCCGCGCTCGTGGGCGCCACCTTCACCCCGGATCTGTTCTGCTGTGCTGTCGACATCGTGGGACCCTCGAGCCTCATCACGTTCATCGAGACGATTCCGCCGTACTGGTCGTCTTATCTGGCGATGCTGCACCAGCGGGTGGGGGAGCCGGAGAAGGACCGGGAGTTTCTCGAGTCGCGCTCTCCACTGTTTCACGTGGACAATATCGCAGTCCCCATGTTGATCGCGCAGGGCGCCAACGATCCCCGGGTGAAGCAGTCGGAGTCGGAGCAGGTCGTGGCGGCGATGCGGGAGAAGGGGATCGACCACGAGTACATGCTGTTCCCCGATGAGGGCCACGGGTTTGCCAAACCCGAGAATCGGCTCAAGTTCTATGCGGTGGCCGAGCGGTTCCTGGCCGAGCACCTGGGCGGGCGGTACGAGGACGGACACGACGAACCGGCAACGAGCTGAGGCGGGTGCGTATGGGACTGATGCAGAAGCTACGCGGCATTTGGGATCGAGTCCGACTGCTCTTGGTGGCCGTGCTCACCGCGGCGGCGCTGCTGTTCGCGCTGCAGAACCTGCACGCGGTGCGGATCGACATCGTGTTCTGGCAGATCGATGCCAGCGCTTCGCTGTTGGTCTTGGGATCGTTCCTCGTAGGACTGCTGGTGGGCGCCCTGACGACGTTCTACTACAAGGGCCGCTTCTCGCTGGCGAACTGGGCACGCAAGAAAGCGGTGGCCGCGAAGTCCGAGGCGGAAGGGAGGGCGGTGGCGGCGGAGGACAAGGTCAGGGCGCTTCCGGCGGAGGCAGCGCCGAGCCCACCCGAGGGCGGGGCGGCGGCCGAGCAGAGTGCATCGAAGGAGGAGGCTCAACCCCACGGACGTCCTCCCGGCGGAAAGCGCTAGGCTCCTTCCCGCGCGGGCGTCTCGCGGTGGTTATGCCAGGCGCTCGCGCACCGCGTAGAGGGCCAACTCTACGCGGTTGCGAATGCCCAGCTTTTCCATGATGCGGGCGAGGTGGTTCTTGATCGTCTGCTCGCTCAGGTTGAGCCGCTCGCCGATCTCCCGGTTGCTCAGACAGTCCACCACCAGCCCGATCACCTCGAGCTCCCGCGCCGTGAGCCGATGAGACGGCTGCGGCTCGGGCTCCACGAGCGTCTCCCGAAAGTAGGAGGCCAGCCCGGGGCCGGCCCACAGCTCACCCGCGGTGACGGCCTTGAGGGCGTCCACGAGGCGCTCCGGTGTGGAGCCTTTGGGGACGCAGCCGCGGGCCGACTGGCGCAAAGCCAGGATGCAGCACTCCTGGACCTGCTTGAGGACGTCGTCCTCCGGCCAGCGATCCCGGGGGCCCAAGAGCAGGGAACGGAGGGTGCACTGCTCGTCGGTGTGGTCTACCATGACCACGACCTTGCAGTCGGGATGGGCGGCGGCGATGCCGGGGAGTAGCTCCTGGTCCCGCCGGCGGAACTGCTCGTCCAGGATGAGCACATCCGGGTCCAGACGGTCCACCTCGGGCTTCACACTCCCGACCCCCTCCACGTGGCCCACCACCTCGAACTCCGAGGACTCCCCCAGCGTGGCCTCCACCCCCATGCGCAGCAGGGGCTCCTGAAGGGCGATCAGAATGCTCGCCATATCGAGAGCAATATACGTTAGATGACGGACTGTTTGTGCCGGCTGCACCCCAAGATAAGGACGCCAGCCCGATGGCCCAGCGTATCCGCTACGAGTACCGCCGCCCAGGCAGGCCGACCACGCACTACGACGAATGGCTGGTGCTGGACCGGCCCGACTTGAAGGTGCTGCTGCTGGAACGCTACGAGGGTCCGGAGGTCAGCGTGGCAGGGCGATCGGTGCTGGAGGCGGGGGCGCCCATCGTTTGGTGCGTCTTCCCCGAGAAGTGGCACGACATCGGCCGGTTTCATCTGGAGGACGGCAGCCTCACCGGCTGGTACACGAACCTGTGCCGGCCGGTACAGCTGGCGGAGGACCGCTGGGTCGGCAGCGACCTGTTCCTGGACCTGTGGCAGCCGGTGGAGGGGGAGCCCCAGTGGCTCGATGAGGAGGAGCTGGCGGAGGCGGTGCGGTCGGGCCTCATCGACCGCGCCACACAGCGCCGCATTCAGAACGAGCAGACCATCATCGACCTGCAGCTGAGGCAGGGGGCGTGGCCGCCCCCCGTAGCGCGGGACATCGATCTGGAGCAGGCCAGGGCGCTCAAGGCAGAATCGTAGCTAGCGGATGAAGATGTGCAGCAGCAGGTAGACGATGCCCCCGATGCCGGCCGACACAGGGATCGTGAGAATCCAGGCCCAGATGATCCGGCCGGCCAGCCCCCACCGCACCGCAGAGAACCGCTGTGCCGCCCCCACACCGACGATGGACCCCGTGATGACATGCGTGGTGCTGACCGGGATGCCGAGGCCGGATGCCAGGAACACGGAAATCGCGCCGCCGGTCTCGGCGCAGAAGCCGTGAACGGGCTTGAGCTTCGTGAGCCGGGATCCCATCGTCTTCACGATCCGCCAGCCGCCAGCCGCCGTGCCCGCAGCGATCGCCGCGTGCGCCGACAGGATGACCCACGTCGGAATCACATCCGCCGTTGTGAGGTGGAACGCCGGAATCGGGAAGTCACGGAAGAGGTGCTGTGACGACACGAGCAGCCCCACGATGATGCCCATCGTCTTCTGGGCATCGTTGGTCCCGTGGCTCAGGCTGTAGGCCGCCGCGGACACGAGCTGTAGCCTCCGGAAGTGCTTGTCCACCGACCGGGGCGACGCCCGGCGGAACGTCCAGGCCGTCCCCACCATGAGCAGCAGGCCGAGCAGCATGCCGAGCAGCGGCGCCACGAGGATGAAGGCGATGGGCTTCACCCAACCTCCGATGATCAGCGCCGTCACTCCCGCCTTTGCCACTGCGGCACCCCCGTACCCGCCGATGAGGGCGTGCGAAGAGCTCGACGGGATCCCGTAATACCATGTGATCACATCCCACAGGATGGCTCCCACGAGCCCGGCCAGGATCACCAGCGGATCGACGATCGAAAGGTCGATGAGGCCGCTGCCTATCGTCTTGGCGACGGCCGTCCCGAATCCGAATGCCGCGACGAAGTTGAAGAAGGCCGCCCAGCCCACCGCCACGAACGGCGACAGCACCCGCGTCGAGACGATGGTCGCTATGCTGTTCGCGCTGTCGTGGAATCCGTTGATGAAGTCGAATAGGAGTGCCAGCCCGACGATTGCCAGGACGAACCAGACAGACTCGAGGATCACGCGTGCTTCAGCACGATCGATTCGAGGTCGTTCGCGACATCGTCACACTGGTCGATCGTCCGCTCGAGGTTGTCGAACATCTCTTTCCACTTGATGAGCGTGATGGGGTCGCGCTCGTTATCGAACAGCCGGCCCAGCATCAGGTGGTAAACCGAGTCCGCCTCCTCCTCGAGCCGCTTGGCCTCGATGCAGTGGGGCATCACGTCGCGCTTCTTTCGCAACTGCTCGACCGCCTCGGCGGTCGCCTGGGTGATACTCACGACCAGCTCGCACAGCTGCGCGATGCCATCCGGCGGTGGGCTCAAGCGGAAGATCTGTGCCCGACGCGCCGTGCCATCGATCCGGTCCATGACCGTGTCCAGATCCGAGGCGAGTAGGTGGATGTCTTCGCGGTCGATGGGGGTGATGAACGTGCGGTCGAGCCGCTTGACGACCTCATGGGTGATCTCGTCGGCCTCGTGCTCGAGCCGCTTGATCGCGTCCACGTGGTAGACGATTCCCCCCGGCAAAGACGCGAACAGCTGCCGTAGGTGTCCGGCGGCCTCGTGCGAGCGGGTCGCCACCTCGACGAACAGGTCGAAGAACTCCTCTTGCCGTGGTAGCAGCCGCATTCAGCAGCCTCCCAACGAGATTGGGGTGCGGGCTAGTTGCCTTCGGCCGATCCCTCTTTCTCGAACAGCTTCTCGTCGTAGTAGTCCAGCTTGTGCAGCGGCATCACGACGCTGGACAGCACGTTGAGCACGTGGGCGCCGATGCGCTTGTAGAATCGCGCCCCCAGGACCACCGCCGTCGCCGTGCCCGCATCGTAAGCGCTGCGGGCCACGGAAGCCACCAGCGCGTCGCAGCGGTGGGTCACGTCGCGCCCCTGTTGGATCAGGGTGACGGCCCGCTCGTGATCGGACGTGGCGAACACGTCGGCCGTCGCTACAAAGGCTTCTTCGACCCCTGCCCGGATCTCCTTGAGCTCCTCCACGAGCTCGTCCTCCGGGAGGGGATCGGGACGCAACTCCGCGACCTCCGACAGGTTCTTGGCGTAGTCTCCCAGTCGCTCCACGTCCTTCACCAGGCTCATCAGCAGCAGGCAATACGGGAGCGACGCGCTGTTGCCTGCGACGGAGAGGTGGGCAATCACCTGCTTGCGGATGACCCGCTGCAGCTTGTTCACCTCAACGTCGTGCTCGTAGATCTGCGTGCGGGAGTCGGGCTTCCGCGACTTGCCGAAGTACGCGTCGCCCGCCTGGAGCGTCATCTGATACGTCAGCTTGAGCATCTGGGCGAAGTTCTCGCCCATAGCCGCCAGAGGCTGATCCGACCGAAAGATGCTGAGCAGTTCACGAAGCATACGTCGCCTCCGGTACCACCTAGAGGAGCTCGTCGAGCGCGATGAGGAGCGCCGGCAAGCCGTAGAACAACATCACCACATAGAAGAATGCCCACCGGCGGGACCGCACGGCAACGTCCGCGAGTTTGGTCGCCGCGGTGAGCGGTATACGGCGGACCCGCTCCACAGGGTAGATCAGCAGGGTCGCGCTCAAGTTGAACAGCAAGTGCACCAGCGCGATGATGACGCCGAACTGCGCGTTCACCCCCGTGACCGCGAGGGCGGCCAACATCGCGGTGACCGTGGTCCCGATGTTCGCTCCGATGGTGACGGGGAACGCCTGTGCCAGCGTGATGAGCCCCGCACCCGCCAGCGGCACCAGCAGTGACGTTGTGATGGAGCTGGACTGCACCATCACCGTCACCAGGATACCCACCAGGATGGCGAAGGGGGCGGCCTTGTACAGCCCCTGCGTGACGATCGCCTCCACCCGCGAGTGCATCACCTGTCGCATCACCCGCACCAGCAGCATGAGGGCGATGTAGATCAGCACGGCAGATATGCCGATGAGGAGGACCGCCTGGGTTCCCTGGGAGTCGGTGACCGCGTGGACCGCATCCTTGATCGGCTTCCACGTCGCCTTCAGCGCCCCTTTGATGGGGCTGTCGTACTCCATGCCGCCGACGCCCGTGACCAGGGAACCCAGGTACGTCGCGGTCGTTCGCAGGTAGCCGGTCATCAACTCCAACGGCAGCAGGACGATCACGGCCATGTAGTTGAAGAAGTCGTGGCACGTGGCCACCGAGAAGGCGCGGTGGAACTCCTCCCTGCGGCCCATATACGCCAGGGAGACCAGCGAGTTGGTCACCGTGGTCCCGATGTTCGCCCCCATGACCATGGGGACGGCATTGGCGATGGGAAGGGGGTTCTCCGGCGCTGCGACGAGCCCCACGATGAGCGACGTGGTGACCGAGGAGCTCTGCACCAGCGTGGTCGCCAGAATGCCCACGATGAGCGCCATGAAGGGGTTCTCGGTCGCCGCGAAGAACGACGTGACGAAGTCCCGTCCCAGCGATTTGAACCCGTCACCCAGTCCGTTCACGCCCAGCAGGAACACGAACAGCAGAGCCAGGACGGTAAGCGTCCGGACAAGCGGATGGTTGATGACGGCCGGCGGGATCTTCGTGAGTGGCGGTGCGGTGGGACTCAAGAGAGCGCTCGACCGTAGAGGTTCGCGGTTCGGCCTCGGATGAGACGACGCGTCGGACCGCGGAGAATGTCACGTCTGTGTAACAGCGTGGCAAGGGGCGATCCGGTGGGATCAAGCACCCCGAACCCCACCCTTGCAGCGGTATGTTTTCGGGGTATATTCGGTATTAGATGCCCGAATATATCCCGAAGATGCGTTGGCGTCGCATCTACGAAGTGCCCGTTCCACAACGGGTTACGGATCATTGCCCGCGGCAGGCACCGCAGCTGGGACCGGCCACCTGCCCGGACTGCGATGCGCCGCTGGTTCATGCCTCCGGCTGCGAGTTCTGCCTGGCGTGCGGGTGGGGAAGGTGTGGGTAGATGCCGGCCCTCCCAGTCCTCGACCAGCGCCACCGCGGCACCAAGTTCGCCGAGCTCTCGGTGCGCTCGGTCATCAACTCGCCCGAGTCCACCGGCATGGGCTTCTGGTCCCTCAATCCCTACGTGGGCTGCGAGTTCGGGTGCACCTACTGCTACGCCCGCTACACGCACCGCTACGTGGTCGAGCGGGCGCGGGACGATGGACGCATCACCGCAGCCGAGTTCACAGATTTCCAGCGGCCGGAGGGGCTGGAGCCCTTCGAGCATCGCATCTTCATCAAGTCCCGCAGCGCGGTCCTGGCGGCACTGGACCGCGACCTCAACCGCCTCAGGCGCCGCACGGCCCTCGACGGCCTCCAGACGATCCTAATCGGCAGCGCCACCGATCCCTACCAACCGGCGGAGCGCCAGTATCAGGTGACTCGCGCAGTGCTCGCCCGGCTGCGCGGCGAGCGCGGGATTCGCATCGGGGTCATCACGAAGAGCCCGTTGGTCTGTCGCGACCTCGACCTGCTGCAGGATCTCTCGCGCCGGCATTGGCTGTCGGTGTACATCTCGCTGGTCAGCGTCGACGCCCGGGTGATCAGGCTGTTCGAGGCGCGCTCCCCCATGCCCCACGCCCGGCTGCGGGCCCTCGAGCAGCTCGTGAGGGGAGGGATCCGCGCCGGACTCATCGTGGCCCCGATCCTCCCCGGCATCACCGACACGGTACCTCAGGTCGATGCGCTCATGGAGGCGGCCAGCGCGGCGGGCGCCAAGTTCATCACACCCATTACGCTGCGCCTCTACCCCGACTCACGCCGGCGCTTCCTGCCCATCGTGGAACAGCACTTCCCCGATCTCGCCCGGCGGTATCGAGCGGCTTACCACGACACGTGGAATGCGCCGCAGGAGTACGCCGCTGCAGCCAAGCGCCGCTTTCAGCGCTTCTCGCTCAAGTACGGAATCCCTCAGGGCGACACCGACGAGGAGGAGTCGGCGCAGCAGGCCGGGCGTGCGGCGCAACTGAGCCTGTTCTCCGCGACAGATGACGGCGGGCGGCACTGCCCCATTTCCCCGAGATCATCCGCCGCCGATGGAGAGGGGGCGCGATGACGCGCTCTCTCTCAGGCGGCAACGGTCGGCCCTGCAACAGCAGGGCCGCACTTTCCAGCGACCTCGCCGTGTGTCTCTGGATCCCCCTCTTTGCCCTGCGGTGCGAGGAGCGCCGCCGTCCGGAATTGGCGACGACGCCCACCGCCCTGCTCTCACCGGACGACACCCGCCGGGTGTGGCAGGTCTCGCCCTTCGCCCGGCGCGCCGGCGTGCGAACCGGCATGACCGTGAGCCAGGCGATCGGCCTCTGCCCTTCCCTCACGCTGTGCGAGCCGGATCCGGTCTACTACGACGAGCAGTTCTCCCGGCTGTTGCTGGCGCTGGGCGAGGCCAGTCCGGTCATCGAGCCCGCAGAGCTGGGGCGGGTGTTTGTTGGAGTGGACGGATTGGAAGGGCTCTATGGAGAGCCGGCATCACAGCTGGAAGCGATAGCGCAGGTCGTGCAACGCGCAACGTGCATTGCAACCTTGGGGACGCCTGAAGCGTTCAACATATGCGGTGGCGGGACGGCGGCGGCGCACGAGCGGAGCGATAGGGCACAAACGCGACCGAACCGCCGCTCCGTAACAACCTCTCCGGGGCTGCTCCACCCCGCTCACCCCCTCAGGAAGGGGGAAGCGGGAAACGGGAAGCGGCCCCGCTCCCTTTCCTCGGTCGTGCGCCTCGGCTGGGGCCGTGGCAAGTTCCTCTCTTGGGTCGCGGCCACCCGGGCGAAACCGGGCGAGGCCGTAGTCGTCCCCGATGAGGAGCGCGGCGAGTTCCTCGCCAACCAACCCGTCGCGGTCCTCCCTGTCTCTCCCGACACGCATCGCCGCCTCTGGCAGCTGGGACTCAAGACGCTGCGCCAGGTGGCCCGGCTCCCCGAGGTGGCCCTCGTCTCCCAGTTCGGCGGCGAGGGACGCCAGGCGTGGCAGCTCGCCACGGGGAACGTGACCGATCCGGTCACCGGCAGGGAGCGCCCCGAGCCCATCGTGGCATCTCTCGACTTCCTGACGCCTGTGGCCGACCGGGCCATGCTCGCCCACGCGCTGGACAAGCTCATCGAGCGGGCCCTCTCCCACCCGCGGCGCACCGGGTGGCGCGTCCACGTGGTGCGCGTGCGCGCCACGTTGGAGCACGGCGCCTCCTGGATGACCGGGGCCACCCTCAAGGACCCCTCGGCCGACCGCGAGCGCATTGCCGCCCCGCTCAAGGTGCGCCTGGAGCACGCACCGCCCGCGGGGGCGGTCGAGCATCTCGCGGTGGAGTTCACCGCCTTCGCCCGGGGCACCGACGAGCTCCAACTCTTCGCCCGGGACGCCAGCGCCGCGGCCCGGGCCGGCCGCCGCCGCGCGCTCCACGCCGCGGCCCACGAGATCCAGACTCGACTCAAGCGTCCGATGCTCTACCACATCATCGAGGTGCAGCCATGGTCACGCATACCCGAACGCCGCTACGCGCTGATCGACTTCGAGCCTTGAACGTGCCGCGGCCCGTGACCGTCGAGCTCGATGATCGGGGCTTCCCCTTTGCGATCGGGGAAGACGAGGACGACAGGCGGCTGGTCGAGGAGATCCTCGAGGCCTGGCGCATCAACGACGAGTGGTGGAGAGAACCAATCACCCGGCAATACGTGGAGGTCGTGCTGGAGGGAGGAGGGCACATGGTGTTGTTCGAAGACCTGAAGACCCGGCAGTGGTTCATGCAGATGCCGTAATAGGCAGATGTACGTCGAGCTCCACTGCCACTCCGCTTTCTCGTTCCTCGACGGCACCGCGTTGCCCGAGCAGCTGGTCCTCGAGGCGACGGGCCTGGAGTACGCAGCCTTGGCCGTCACCGACCACAGCGGCGTGTACGGGTCCATGGCCTTCGCGCGGGCGGCGAGGGACTTCGGCCTGCAACCCATTACCGGCGCCGAGGTCACCCTGCTCGACGGCTCCCACGTCACCCTCCTCGCCGAGACGCCTGAAGGGTACGCCAACCTCTGCCGCTTGATCACCGAGGCACATCTGGGTCGGGAGGACCGACGCGATCCCCGCCTGGACTTCGCTTCGCTGGAGGCGCGGCACGAGGGATTGATCGTGCTCTCGGGGTGCCGCAACGGATTGCTGCCCACGGTGCTGGCGCGGGAAGGGCTCACGGCGGCCCGACGCCTCGCCGAGCGCTGCCGGGCGCTGTTCGGCCGCGAGCGCTTCTTCGTGGAGCTCCAGCGCAATCACGTGCGGGGAGACCGTGACCTCACCAAGGCCCTGGCGGACATCGCCGACGGCAGCGGCCTCTCCGTGGTGGCGACGGGAGACGTGCACTACCACCGGCGCGAGGGACACCGGTTGCACGACGCCCTCACCGCCATCCGGCACCGCACCACGCTGGACGCCTCCCACGACGTGCGGAGGTCCAACAGCGAGTTCTATCTCAGACCGCCCGATGAGATGGCCACCCTGTTCCGCGACCGGCCCGACGCCGTCGCCAACACGGTGGCAATCGCCGAGCGCTGCCGGGCGTTCGATCTGACCAAAGACCTGGGATACACCTTCCCCAACTTCCGTGGCTCGGAGCGGCAGACGGCCTCGCAGGCTCTCGCCGAGCTGTGCCGCGTGAAGCTCGAGGAGCTCTACCCACCCGACTCAGCAAACCGTGCCGAAGCCGAGCGTCGTCTGGAAGAGGAGCTACGGTTGGTCGAGCACCACCAGCTGTGCGGCTTCTTCCTGGTCTACAACGATCTGTTCGAGCTGGCCCGGGAGGTTGGAGCGGACGTGCGCCGGGGAACGCGGCGTGCCGCGGGCAACCTGCTACCCGGCCGGGGTCGCGGCTCGTCGGTCTCGTCCATCATCTGCTACTTCCTCGGCCTCTCCCACATCGATCCGGTGAGCAACCGGCTCTTCCTGGGCCGGTTCCTGAACGAGACGCTGGCGTCGATCCCCGACATCGACCTCGACTTTCCCCGGGAGATCCGCGAACAGCTCATCCGTCGCGTGTACCAGCGCTACGGCGACGAGCACACCGGACTGGTCTGTTCCTTTCCCACGTACCGCCTGCGCTCGGCGGTGCGGGAGCTGGGCAAGGCTCTCGACCTCCCCATCGGTGAGCTGGAGCAGGTGGCCAAGCTCGCCGAGCACCGCTCGGCGGGAGCGCTCAGGGAAGAGCTGGAGAAGCTCCCCGGGTTCGCGGGGCGCACCAAGGCTCCCCTGTGGCGCGACCTGTGTGACCTGGCCGAGGAGATCGCCGGGCTACCGCGGCACGTCTCGCAGCACGTGGGCGGGATGATCATCTCGAGCCGGCCCCTGGTGGAGCTCGTGCCGCTGGAGCGCTCGGCCATGCCCGACCGCGTGGTGTGTCAATGGGACAAGGACTCCTGCGACGACGCCCGGTTCATCAAGATCGACTTCCTGGCCCTGGGGATGCTCTCGGCCGTAGAGGAGTGCGTCGAGCTCGTCGCCAAGAAGGAAGGCGCGCCGCCCAATCTCTCCCGCATCGACTTCGAGGACGAGAAGGTCTACGACCAGATCTGCGCCGGCGATACGGTGGGCCTGTTCCAGATCGAGAGCCGTGCCCAGATCCAGATCATCCGCCGCACCAGGCCGCGTGACCTCCACGACCTCGCCGTCGAGGTGGCCATTGTGCGGCCCGGCCCCATCGTGGGCGGGGCGGTGAACCCCTACGTGCGCCGCAGAGAAGCAGAGCGCCACGCTCGGGAGCGCGGGCTCCCCTACGAGCCCCCTGTGGACCACCCGCTGCTCAAGGAGTCCCTCGGTGAGACCCTGGGCGTCATCATCTATCAGGACCAGGTGCTCCAGGTCTGCCAAGCGCTCGCCGGCTTCACCGCGGGGCAGGCCGAGGCGCTGCGCCGCGCCATGAGCCGCCGCCGCTCCCGGGAGCTCATGGAGGGCTTCTGGGGGGAGTTCCTGGTAGGGGCGCGCAGGCGCGGCGTTTCGGACCCCACCGCCCGGAGGGTGTTCGAGCAAGTGGTGGCGTTCTCAGCGTTCGGCTTCCCCAAGTCCCACGCCGCGGCATTCGGATTGCTCGCCTACCAGTCGGCGTGGCTGCGCTACTACCACCCGGTGGAGTACTACACCGGGCTGTTCAACAACCAGCCCATGGGGTTCTACTCGCTGGACGCCCTGGGACGGGACGCGGCGCGGCACGGCGTGGACATCGAGTTGCCCGACATCAACCGGAGCGACGTCTACTGCACCGTGGAGGACAATTGCATCCGCATCGGGCTCGGGTTCATCCGGGACTGCGGCTGGGACGTGGCCGAGGAGGCGGTGTTCGAGCGGGAGAAGGGCGGGCCGTACCGGAGCCTCGGCGAGCTCGTGCGCCGGGCGCCGCGTAAGCTCTCCCGGGACGCCATCGAGAACCTCGTCTGGGTGGGCGGCTGCGACTCCTTCGGGTTGACGCGGCGCGAGCTCCTGTGGCAGGTGGGGCTGTGGCTCCCGCCCAAGAGCGAGCCGTCCAACCCGGCCCGGGTGCGCCGCCAGCTGGAGCTTCCCCTCACACACCCGTACGAGCACCTGCGCTTCGGCGGCATCTCGAGCGACGAGCGGCTGGTGGCCGAGTACGACGTGCTGGGGTTCTCGGCCAGCGGCCACCCGTTCTCGATGCTGCGCGACACACTACCTCCAAAGGTGCTGTGCAGCGATAAGCTCGAGGAGCTGGAGCACGGAGCCGAGATCGAAGTGGCCGGGCTCGTGGTGGCGCGCCAGCGCCCGGAGACGGCTAACGGCTACACGTTCATCCTGATGGAGGACGAGGCCGGTATGATCAACGCCATCGTGCGACCCGAAATCTACGAGCGCGATCGGGTGGCGGTGCGGGGCGAGCCGTTTCTGTGGATCCTGGGGACGCTGGCCAAAGACGCCGGGACGGTGAACGTGATCGCCAAGGAGGTGCGGCCCTTGAAGCTGCGGCAGTCGGGCGGGCCACCCAGGGGACTCACCGACGGACACGGCTACCGGCGGACCAAGCTCATGGCAGCGCTGCCCACAGGTGTGTCCGACCAGCCCGGCGCCGGCGGGCGCTCGCCCTACACGTTCCTCAAGCAGCTCAGGAAGAACCCGCCGGCGGCAAAGAGTTGGGGGTAGCGAACTTGTCCCGCTCCTTCAGGTGCGCGCTCACGTCCACCCCGGTCTTGAGCAGCACCAACAGCACGAGGCCCAGCACCGGTGCTCCGAGCGCCATCACCAGGAACCCGCTGGCGATGATCACCACGTGCAGCACCACCACCCGGGAGTACGGTTGCTTCATCAGGTTCTCCAGCGTGGCCCGGCGGTACTCACCGCGTGCGATGTAGTTGTGGGCGAACGAGAATCCGTGGCTCACGAACAGTGCGACGGCCGCCCAGGTGACGCCCGCCGCCACCAGCGCACTCCGGAACCACGCGACGCTGGGGCCGCCGTCCATGTCTACGATTCCGCTCCCGAACAGCGCCAGCACGAAGATCCCGTGCACGAACGTGAACATGCCGTAGTGGAACAGGAAGAACGGGATCATGAAGACCTTGGCGATCCAGCGGCCAACGTCGCCCGGGCGGGCGAAGCCGATCTTGAGCGCGTTGTAGAACCCCACGACGACGTTCTCGAACCAGAAGAGGAGGACGACGGGGAAGACCCTCCACCCCAAGAGGGCAACGCCGTAGAGCGGTACGAGGTTGGCGAGGATGAGGGCTACGGCCGACGGAGTGAGCCGCCGGTTGAGGTCGGCCAAGCTGAACGTCTTGCGCCGCTCGTCCGTCACGCGTTCGCCGCTCGGCGTTGTGCTCAGGCCGGTACCGCCAGCCCCTTACTCTGTAGCACCCGCTCGATTGCCTCGCCGATCTTGTTGTTCGGCGTGGAAGCGCCAGCGGTGATCCCGATGCGCTCGAGGCCGGTCAGCCAGTCCGGCCGTTCGATCTCGTCGGTCGTATCCACCGGCTTGTAGCGAATCGCGCCCGACGCCGCATCGATGCACGCCGCATCGGATATGTGGTAGGTGGTGACCTTCTTGGAGCAGATCTTGGCGAGATGATTGGTGTTGCTCGAGTTGTAGCCGCCGATCACGATCATAGCATCCAGCGGCTCCTCGATCAGCTCCAGGATGGCATCCTGGCGCTCCTGGGTCGCCGAGCAAATGGTGTCGAAGGTGCGGAAGTGCTCTTCCAGATGATCCTCTCCGTACCGTGCGGCCAGTGCGTCGGAGATGCGCTTGGCAATGGCCAATGACTCCCCCGCGAGCATGGTCGTCTGGTTCGCCACGCCCATCCGCTCGAGATCCCGCTCGAAGTCGAAGCCGTCCGACACCTTGTGTCCGAAGACCTCCTCCATCTCGGCCACCTTCGCATCGCCGATGAGGAACCGGCACAGTGCTTCGGTCTCCTCCATGTCGCGCACGATGATGTACTTGCCGCCCCCGTACTTGGTGACCTGGCTGGCGGTGGCCTTGGTCTCCTCGTGGAAGTGCTTGCCGTGCACGATGGCCGTGAAGCCGTCCCGGGCATACTGCTCCACCCGCTTCCACACGTTGAGCACCGAGCCGCAGGTCGTGTCCACGAGCACGCAGGCGATCTCCCGCAGACGCTGGAAGTCCGCCACCCTGACTCCGAAGGCCGGAATCAGGACCACGTCCTCCACTCTGATCGCGGAGAAGTCGAACTGGCCGTCGTCACCGGGCCGCAGGATGATGATCCCGGCGCTCTCCAGCTGCTCGTTCACGTGGGGATTGTGGATTATCTCGCCGACCAGGAAGATCCGCTTCTCGGGGAACTTCGTGCGGCTCTCGTAGGCGTACTCCACGGCTCGGTCCACGCCGTAGCAGAAGCCGAACTCCTTCGCCAGGCGGATCGTGAGATCCTTCACCTGAAGAGTGGAGTTCGCCTCGCGGATCTGATCCACCAGCTGGCTGTGGTACTGTTCGGCCAGCGTGGCCTGGATCTCCCGCCGGAGACCGAAGCCCTTGCGGAAGTAGGTCTGCTCCATGGGCCGCCTAATCTGGCTGCGCCCCGCCAATCACGGGATCGGGGCGGCCGGACTCAGTTCCCGGCATCCGATGTGTCCGGCTCTTCGGCCGGGGCTTCCTCTGCCGCCTGCTTGGCCGCGAGGCACTGGTCCTCGGGGATCGGCTCGATCGGGATGCCGTGGAATACGCCGGCGTAGAGTACCGTGTCGCTGCTCGCGATCTCTCGCAAGCTCACCGCGTACCGACCGCTCACCCGCGCGCCGAATGCGTAGACCTCGACGTCCCCGTCCATGGCCTGAAAGGCGAACGAGTTGCGCCCAACGAAGAGCTGCACCCCGACCTGCGACGCCGGCGGCTCCGGAAAGCCCGCCTCGATGAGAGCTACCGGGTACGTTGTCACGCGCTCGTCGGCCGGAGGCAACTGCAGCAGCACCAGCGTCCCCGCACCGGGCTCCTGAGCGACTACCTGCAACATGGGAGGATCCTCACAGATCCCCGCTCGGGCTTCCCAGGATCCTGCGATCTCGTGCCGCCCTTCGCTCCGCGCTGTCAGGTATCCGCGCCGCTGCGCAGGGTACTCGGGCATCTCCAGCGGCTGCGAAGGAGCGTCCTCGTCGAGGAAGTCTGCCGTGCCGGGTGAGGAACCCTCTTCGGACGCCTCGCCACCGCACGCCGCAAGCGATCCGGCCACCAGTGCAAGGACGATTCTCGTGGACAAATGTGTCATACTACCGCTCCCGTCTCGAAGCTCGGGGAACGCGCCAGACTTCACATGGATCTGCAACCTAGACTCGTCGGGGACGGTGCGGTAGGTCGGCGCTCTTGGGAGGGGGCCGGCCGAGCATTCGCTCCGGCAGGCTCCGGCCACCCGCCTCGTCCTGCACTGCGCACCCCTAACGCGGGGCGCGGATTCGGAGATCGAACCTGAGGGCCGGCGCCTCGAGGCCAGGCGCCGCTGCGCGCAGACCCTTGGAGAAGTCGAATCGGACGAGGCCGCTCAACAGTGACACACCGGCCCCGACACCCACCAGCGGCTCGCCGTCGAAGCTGTCGCCTACGTCCACGAACACCACCGGACTGATCCACGCCGACTGCATCAACGCATAGTCCAGCTGCGCGGACCAGAAGGACCGGCCGCGCCGGGTCCCGTAGGTGTAGCCGCGCACGGTCTGTGGGCCGCCGAGCCGGAACTGGAACTGCTCGAGGGTGTCGCCCAGCGCCACCCCCGCACGCACCGTGATGTTGCCCGTGCGGCGCAGCACACTGAATGGGACGTCCAGCGAGCCCCACAGCCGCCCCCCGGCGCGGTCGTCTCCTGCCAGCACTTCCGCCCCTTCCCGCAGGGTCACGGGGCCGATTGGGTCACGCCGGCTGAGGGTGCCGCGGAAGAACCAGCCTTCGTCCACCGGCGGGTTCTCCTGGAACGTGAAATCGCCGAACAGGTTGGGGAAGGCGACGTCGGTCGTCTTCTCCATGCTCTCGAGAAATTCCACCGCCCCGGCGATCCGGGTCTCCCGCAGGAGCCCGTGGTTCCAGGCGAACGACCACCCGCCTCCCGACGCCAGGTAGTAATCGGCATCATCGTGGCCGGTCCAGAACGCGTTCATGCTGTTGCCGATCGTGAGGCCCTTGGTCCACGGCTCCGCCTCGAACACCGCGCGGTAGGCCCGCAGGTCCAGTTGGCCATCCGGCCCGTCGTAGCGCCACAGCACGGAGCCCGTGGGGCGCAG
Organism: Gemmatimonadota bacterium; assembly: GCA_039591655.1. Classification (GTDB taxonomy): domain Bacteria; phylum Gemmatimonadota; class Gemmatimonadetes; order Gemmatimonadales; family GWC2-71-9; genus WVYX01. The sequence continues at coordinate 5,797 of JBDHDE010000029.1, read as the reverse complement.
GTCGCCGATTCCGAAGCGGCCCGTCAGGAGCACGGTCGTGAAGTCGGGCCCCGGCTGGAGCTGCACGCCGATTCCCAGCGAGAGCGCCTGCACCCGGTTGTACTGCACGATCTCCGCGAACCGCTCCCATGCCAGCGCCAGTCTCTGCCTGCCGGTCCACTCCGGCGGAAGCTCGTACTGCAGCTCGCTCAGCCGGGCGAACGACTCGCGGTAGTGCTTCTCCTCAGCCTTGTCGAGCTGGACCCTGAACTCGGTCTCCCACTCGTAGGCGGCCAGAGTGCTGTCGGGCGGAACATCCACTTCCCAGCGGCCGTCACGCCATGCGCCGGCGTGGACATAGCCCTCTCCCCGGCGGTCTTCCTCTGCCTCGCGGTCCGCGTCGGTCCGTTCTCGCTCGCGGCGGCGACGACGACGCGCGGCGCGCACCTCGCCCTGCGCTTCGAGGCTGTCGTCCGGTACCACGAACTCGATATGCGGCGACGTGTTCACCTCGTATTCGCTGAAGGTGACTATGACCCGGGCCGGGATCGTGATGTTCAGGATGAAGGGAATGTCGGCGGTGAGGGCCAGCAGCTGCCGGTGGGGCATCCAGTAGAGGTTGTCCACCAACGCGTACTCTATGTCGGCCTCGACGGAGAGGTACCTGTCGGCCTGGCGGTTCTCCCGACGTTTCTGGGCGCTGTCCTCCGGTGTGCCGTCCTCGGGATTGTCCCACAGGTACTCGCCGACGAAGATCACCATCAGCCGTACGACGTCGCCCGTCGTGGCGTCGAGCCACATATCGCCCGAGACCAGCGCCGGCCCGAACCGCTTGGGACGCACCTCCATCTTTATGGCCTGTACCGTGCGGCTGGGTAGGACGAGCTCCACCGAATCGGTGATGGCGAACCGGTAGTAGTCCAGGGCGTCGTCGGCCAACGGGTGGAGCACCGCGGTCTCCGGCACTCCCATCACGCGGATGCTGTCCCCCAGGGACCGGGGGATGAACCAGGGACGCTCCGGCACCAAGTCCTGGCGCAGCTCGTCCTCCACCTGCTCCCGGACGTCGGCACCGAACCCCCGCAACATCCGAATGATGGGCGCCCGGCTGCGGGCGCCGAGCACCTCGACCTTCAGGTCGTTGGGGCTGCGCCACGTCACTCGGGAGCGTGACTCGTGCGCCAGCAGGGTGTTGAGCCCTGCGAACCGGCTGCGGCCGGCGCGCGCCTCCGCCCGCGTTTCCACGATGGCCCGGTAGTCCCGCACCAGGGAGTCCTGCCGGATGTGCCGCACCCGGGCCCGGGCGTACAACTCCGCTGTCGCGGCGTCCCGGAACGTCGCGGTGTCGGATTGCTGGGGGGCGAGGAGGAGAAGTGCCGCTAGGACGGGTTGGACCATCGGCCGCGACTGTCCCGCTCGAGTCCGTATGTCCTGAGCCGCCGCCACAGCGTCGTACGGGAGATGCCCAACCGCCGCGCGCTCTCGGTGAGCTTCCACCCCGTTGCGTCGAGCGTCTGGATGATCGCGTGGCGCTCGCGCTCGGCCAGTGTACTACGACCCTCGCCTTGAGGTGGCGGCAGGTACACCGCCTCGCCCAGCTTGGAGCCTCCGATCCAGAGGGGTGCGATGCGCGCACCGATGCGTGCCAGCTTGGGCAGAATGGCGCGGCCGTTGTCGTCGTCGCTCTCGACGCTCTTCAGCGCGGCGCGCGCGGCCCGGTTGGCATACGCAATCTCTCCGGCGCCATCGATGATCAGCACGCCCTCTGAGAGGGATTCCAGCACCGCCCGAGCGAGCGGGGTAAAGGCGGAAGGCAAACGCTCGGCCATTTGTCAGGTCCTCAGGGTGACCTACGAGGCCCTGCGCGACCAGGTTTCAGATCGCGCCACTCCTGACAGACCGCGCCGGAACCCTTATCTTTGGCTGTCCGGACAGTCGAGAGACGCCCAATGGCAAAGAAGCGCACTGACTCGAAGCAGGCGAAGGAATCGATCATCGGGGCGGCCCAGGATCTCATCCGGCAGCGCGGGGCCACGGGCATCACGGTGGACCAGGTCGCCAGCCAGGCTGGGTGCGCCAAGGGATTGATCCACTATCACTTCAAGACGAAACGCGGGCTCCTCGAGGCCGTGGCGGCGCACCTCGCCAGGAAGCGGCGGGAGGCGTGGGTCGCGGCCTTCCGGGCCCCCAGTCCGAAGGCAGCGATCGATCAAACGTGGGGGTTACTGACCAAGGAGTCAGAGGACGGGACCATCCTCGGTTGGAGCTCCATGTTCGGGCCGGGCAGTGTGGTGCCTGACCAGACAGTCAGCGAGGCGGCGCAGGGATTCGGCACGGCCCTCGGCGACTCAGCCCATCGGATGCTCCGGGACCTGGGGATGGTGCCCCGCATCCCGCCGTCGGAGATCGGCTGGCTGCTGGGCGCCGTGGTCCACGGGATGGGTTTCCAGTTGCTGAGCGGGGCCGACAGGGCGCAGCTGGAGGGCGCCTACGCCGCCGCCTGGCTCGGCATCCTCTCCCTGGCGAGCTAACGGGGGCGGCGCCTGCCCCGGCGCCTCACGCCGCCCCGCGGCTCGCGGCGCCGCGCTGCCAGGCTGCCCAGAGCCACCGCCAGCTCCTCGAGTGAGGCGGCCCGGGCCACTTCCCGCTTGCCCCGGTAGACGCTGAGCCTCAGCGGCCGATCGAGCGGCGGCAGATCCTGCTCCGTGAGCCGCCTGGCCTGCTTCTCCCGCAGGCGCAGCGTGGCGACCCCGCGACCCGCCTCGAGCTCGTAGGTGAGCGGCACGCGGTCACCCAGCACGGCGGCCGACGTGGGCAGCCGCTCGAGTTCCTCGCGGGTCTCCTGCGGCACCATCGAGTCCGCATCGAGCGCTACCGGGGTCTCCAGGAACTGCCGCCAGCTCTGCACGGCTCCCACCTGCTCCCGCAGCAACCCCTGCACAACGCCGGGGGCGGCACCCTCGAGGGTGCCGCCGGAGCGGCGCCAGTACTCGTCGAGGCGCTGCACCGCCCGGGAGACGGTGCGCTGGTTGGGGTGCGCGGTTGCGCCGGCCGACAGCGCCCGGGTGAGAGCCTGGCGGGCGCCCTCCGCGAGCTCGTCGGGGAAGGACCCCGTCAGCGGCTGCCGTTCCTGGTCGAGCACGTAGCCGAAGTACTCGGTCCGCCGCGTGACCACGAGGCCTCCGCTCCTGCGCCCTTGGCGGAACTCCACCACCGGGGGCCGGCGCCTGGCGTAGCGCTTGATGAGGCCGAACGGCACATTCGTTCCTTCCAGGGCGCCGCGAGGCACCCCGAATCGGTCGGCGAAGTAGCGCACCGCTCCCGCCACCGCCCCCTCTGGCCGGCACACGGAAGAATCCGACAGACGCACCCGCTCGCCGTCGGCGGTCTCGCCGTCTATCACGAGATCGAAGGGCATGACCCGGGCGAGGAGATCCTGCAGCTGCTTCAGCACCTCGCGATTGGCGTACGGCAGCTCGGCCGGGAGGGGGAGCTCGAGGGTGCGGAACACCGAGGCCATTCCCAGTGCCACGTCCTCGATCGCCTTCACGAGGACGCCCCGGTCCTCGGCCCACGTGTCGATGTCCTCCACCAGCAGGTGCCGGGGAAGGCCATACACCTCGCCCAGGTAGCCATACTGGTTGACGGCCTCCGCGTAGAGGTTGTAGGCGGTGAGATGATCGCTGCCGTACACCACTACACCGCTCAGGTCCGCCTCCTCGCGGGTCATCCGATGCAGGGAGTCCACGTTGCACATGACGGCCAGGAACGGCACCAGGTCGTCGTCCCCGTGCACCAGCAGCTCGCCCCAGGGCCGGTCCACCGGCATGGCTTCGACGTCCTTCCCGTAGGTCGTCAGCCGGCCGTTCTGCACCACCCCTCGATCGCTCAGCCGGTCGACGGCTGCGCGATAGGCAAGCCGGTCCAGCGGGACGGGAAGCTCCAGGTCGGTGAGATCCACCCCCAACGCGGCGGCGGTGAGCGCCACCCGCTCACTGTCTCCGGCCAACTGAAACTCGGGCGGCACGGGCTCCAGGGAGAAGAAGTCGATGTCCCGGCGCGACAGGATGTACACTTCGCCGCCTGCTACCCGGCCGTGCACCCGGCCCGCCATCTGCAGGATCTCGTTGGGGCCCAGGAACTGCCGCGTGAGCACGTTGCGGCCACGCATGACCACGTTGCTGAAGCGGGAGTCGAGGATCACCACCGTGTCGAGCCCCCGAATGTTGAGGGCCGACTGTCCGGCCTGGGTCATGGCCAGGAGAAAGGGCTTCTCCGCCGTGCCCTCGAGGAACGGTCGGATGACCCGGATGGGCTCCCCGCCATGATAGAACGCGGCGTTGAGGCCGGGCCACCGCTCCCCCAGCCCCGTGGCCGCTGCCTCCACCTCGGCCCGGGTGGGCAGGAACACCGCGACCCCACGGCGCTCCTTCACTGCCCGCCGCACGAACCGATCATCCAGGAAGTCCACAGGGTCCTGGAGCTTCGTGGCGACGCGTGCGGAGAGCGCCGGGTCGAACACGGTGGTCTCCAGCATCTCCGCCGAGTCGAGGTACCGCTCATAGAACGCCGGGTCGACGGTCGCCGAGAGCCACACGAAGCGGCAGCCCACCCGCTTGCCGAGAGCCAGGCAGAGCTCGAGCTCCGCCGAGGTCTGGTGGATCTCGTCCACGACGAGGGTGTCGTGGGGATCGATGAGCTCATCCTGGAACCAGCGCCGCGCGATTCCCGTGGTGACGATGACGACATTCCAGGTGGGCGTCTCCGGTGTGGCTTCCCGCTCGCGGTTGACCACACCGACCCTGAGGTCGGCCCTGACGATCTCCTCGGCAATGGGACGGATCGCCAGCGTTTTGCCGGTTCCGGTTCCCGCGACGATGCCGAACCCGACTCCGCGGCGCGCTAGCTCCCGGATCTCCGCCCCGTGCTCTCGCTCCAGCACTGTCTCGATCTGCAACCGGCACGCCAGCTCGATCGTCTCGCAGGCGGCGCGCGTCGGGGCAATGACGATGACCCGGCCGGTGGGCGGCTCGGCACGGAGGTAGGCATCCCGGTCCGGTGGGAGGAGGTGATCTCGGATGTTCTGGTGGGGCATGTGAGTGGAAGATAGTGGGGGATCCCGACTTCCCTCGCCGTCAGCACCGAACCGGCATCCATGGGCCAGCGGAACGGGTCGCCGCGGTTGGTCGGGCTAACAATCGTGCGGCCGAACCCGCGGCGCTCAGCGGCCCTGGATCAGGCCCAGCACCTCGCCGGGCTCTGCGTGCCGCCCCAGCGCCATCTTGGAGAACACCAACTCTCCGTCCACTACTACCTCAAAGACCCCGCCGGCCGACTCGATGAGCTCCACCGGGGTTCCTGGGTAGGCCTCCTCGATCTCGGCCGCCAGACTGGCGGCCCGCGGTTTGTAGCCTCAGACCCCGCAGTACTCGATGGAAACCTGCACGATTCCCTCCTGGATTGCCGGTTTTGGCACGACCTCGCCCAAGAAACTACAACGAGGGCGCCGCGGGCGCTTGCAGATTCCCGGGCGGGATACGACATTCCCGCGGCGCACACACCTACGCCTGGGTAACCTGGGTTCTCTACTGTGTCCACCGCTGAGAGACAGCAGTTCGCCAACTGGATGAGGGTGCTCATCACCCTCGCCGGTGTCGCTTTCATCGCCGTTTCATTGCTGACCCTGATGGCCCGTCCCGAGCTGCGGGGGGGGAGCTTCGCCCTGCAGCTCCTCGTTCTGGCCACGGCAGCCGCCCTCAGCAGACGCTTCGGCATCGCCCTCCCCGGCAAGGGGTTCGCGTCGTTCGTCATGGGGGTC
>JBDHDE010000028.1:0-33705 GCA_039591655.1 Gemmatimonadota bacterium | reverse complement strand
GCCTTCCAGGGCTCCGGCGGCCTCACGCCGAAGGCCACGCGGCTCACCTTCTATCTGCGGCTGTACTGGCGGCTGTTCGGGGAAAGGGAGCGTCCCGAGCCAGAGCAACCCGCCACGCCGGATCAGCAATAGCTCCAGGCAGCGCGAGACGGAGCGGGCGGGCGGGGGGCCCACTGAAGCGACGTCGCGAAGGGACTGAGCAAGTGGCAGGGCCCTGCCGGAGCGAACGTCAGTGCAGCGCACCAGGGAGTATGCGACGCACATGGCGGGAGACCGTTCGCGAGGGAGGCTGGGAATCCCGGGAAAGCGAGCCAACTGCAGTTCGCGGAGGTAGGGCCCTGCCACGAGCTACTGAGCCTAAAGCAGTTCGCAGGAGTGCCCGCCCGCTCGCGCCGCTTAGCGCGCTGCCGCCACCCGAGTCTTTCTGAGCAGCTCCTGTGCGTGCTGTACCACCACCCGGTCGCCGGCGTCTCCCAGCATGCGGGCGCCGGCGTCTCCCAGCATGCGGGCGATCTCCTGCACGCGGTCGTCGCCCAGCTGCACCGTAACGTCCGCCGTAGCGATGCCCTTCTTGGGACGCTTGGCCACCGAAACGTGGTGCGTCGCCCGGGCGGCGATCTGCGGAAGGTGGGTGATTACGAGCACCTGCCGCGAGCCGGCCACCCTGGCAAGGGCCTCGCCGACCTGAAGGGCAACCTCGCCCCCGATGCCCTGGTCCACCTCATCGAACACCAGGCTGGGTACGGCGTCGTGGGCGGCGAGCACCACCTTGAGCGCTAGCATCAGGCGTGAGAGCTCGCCGCCGCTGGCCACCTGAGCAATGGGGCGGGCGTCCAGACCGGGGTTGAGCTGCACCATGAAGGTCACCGCGTCGGCCCCGGCCGCAGTGACGGGTGACGCCGGCCCCACCTCCACTGCGAACTTCCCGCTGGGCATCCCCAGACCCGGCAGCAGTGCCTCGACAGCCTTGGCGAGCCTGCCGGCCGCCTTCCTCCGCTTGGCGGTGAGCGCGTCGGTCGCCGCTTGCAGCTCAACCTCCGCCGCGGCCCGCCGCTCGCTCAACTGATCCAGATCCAGGTGGGCCGTATCCAGTAGGTCCAGCTCCTGGCGCGCTTCGTCGCCCGTTGCCAACACGGCGTCGATGGTGGAGCCGTACTTCTGGGTCAACCGGTAGAGGAGGTCCCGGCGTCGCTCCACCTCCTGCAGTCGCTCGGGATCCACGTCGATATCTGCGGCGTACTCCCTGAGAGCCAGGGCCAGCTCCTCCAGATTGGCGGACGCGGCCTCCAGCAGCTCGCGCCACCGCTCCACGCTGTCGTCGACCCGCTCGAGCTGCATGAGCGTCTTGGACGCCTGACCCAGCGTCTGGAGGGCGGCTCCCTCCTCCGCACCTTCCAGGAGCTCCATGAGGCGCTCCGCCAACCGGGTGAGCTCCTCGACGTTCGCCAGACGCTTGCCCTCGACGGAGAGGGCCTCGTCCTCGCCGGGGCGAGGCTTGGCTTGCTCGATCTCCTGCACCACGTGGCGCAGGTAATCGGCCCGCTTCAGAACGTCGTCCCGCCGCGCTACCAGATCGCGCTCCTCCTCACGAAGCCGTGCAGCCGCGTCAAACGCCGCTTCCACTCGCGCTCGCTCGTCACCCGCCTCGCCGAACGCATCCAAGATGTCCCGCTGCGCCGCGGGCCTGAGCAGCGACTGCGCCTCATGCTGGCCGTGCAGGTCCACCATCATCCGGCCCAGGGTCGCTAGCGCGGCCACGGTCGTGGGACTGCCGTTGACCCACGCGCGATTGCGGCCCTCGACGTTGATCTCGCGGCGGACGATCAGTCGATCCTCCTCGACGTCCACGCCCAAGTCGTCAGCGACTGCTGTGATCCCCGCGCTACCAGCGACGTCGAACGCCGCCTCCACGACGGCGCGCCGTGCGCCCGGCCGCACTATGTCTGTGCTGGCCCGCTCCCCAAGCAACAGGGACAGGGCGTCCACCAACATAGACTTGCCGGCGCCGGTTTCGCCGGTGAGCACGTTGAGGCCTGAGGTGAGGGGGAGGGTGACGTCCGCGATGACCGCGAGGTCGCGTACGCGGAGCTCAGTCAGCACGGTTGAGGCGCTCCCGGTCGGCCAGGTCCCCCCAGTGTAGCTTGCGCCGCATCCGGCTGAAGAAGCTTTCGCGCCCCAGCCGGATCAAATGCACGGTCGTCGTCGAGGCGCGAATCACCACGCAGTCGTTGGGCGCCAGGGAATCGCCCACCTGCCCGTCGTACGACACCAGCACCGCCTTCGCCCGAGTCGGCTCCACCTGCAGCGTGACCTGAGAGCTGCCCGACACGACGATCGGCCGCACCGATAGTGTGTGGGGGCAGATCGCGGTCACTACCATCGCGTCCACCTGGGGCACGAGCACCGGCCCACCGGCGCTCAGCGTGTACGCCGTCGACCCGGCGGGGGTGGCGACGATCATCCCGTCAACGGTGTACTGACCCACCTCGTCGCCGTCCACGAAGAGGCGGATGCGGATGATGCGCGTGTCCTGCGCCTTGTGCACCACCACGTCGTTGACGGCGAGCTCGCCCTCGCGCTTCGCACCCTCCGCGTCCACGATGCGGGACTCCAGCTTGCGCCGCTGCTCCACTTCGTACCTGTTCTCGATCACGGCATCGAGCGCCTGGTCCATGTGCTCAGCCGTCGTAGTGGTCAGGAACCCGACGCGTCCCAGGTTGATCCCGAGGATGGGCACCTCGCGGCGGCCCAACAGCCGCGCACCGCGCAACAGTGTTCCGTCACCCCCGAACGTGATGAGGAGATCGAGAGGGTCGTGGTCGTGCTGCAGCGGATCGCACGGCGACGGCCACAGCTCGCGGAGGGCCGGCTCCGAGCAGATGGTAATCCGCTCCGCAGCGGCGCGGCTAGCGAGCCGCGCAATGAGCTCACGAAGCGCGTCGTACCGCGGGTTGCCGACGACGCCGATTCTCATCTGGGTGTCAGGCTCTCCTCGGCCGCCCAGGCCCGCACGCGGTCGGCCAGGCCCTGCGGTGTGAGGCCCGCCCAGGCGAGCTGCTCGCCTCGGGGGGCGTGCTCGTAGGTGCGGTCCGGGATCCCCACCACCTCGACCCGCGCCTGGGGGTCGATGCGCTCGCAGGTCGCGGCCGCGAACGCTCCGAACCCGTTCACCTCCGTGCCGTCCTCGACCGTCATGAGCAGGCGGTGCTCCCGCACGAGGTTCTCGAGCATGGCGTGGTCGAGGGGCTTGATGAACCGGCAGTTCACTACCGTGATGTCGAAGCCGTCCGCGGCGAGGAGTTCGGCCGCTTCCATGGCCGGCTGGCACATTACTCCCACGGCGAGGATGGCGCAGTCGCGCCCCTCGCGCAGCATCTCCCACGTGCCATAGGGAGTCGTGCCCACCTCTGCCGCCGGCGGCGCAGGCGCCGGCGCGTTGTCCCGCGGGTATCGCGTACAGAATGGACCGTCCTGCTCCATGGCACAGCGCAGCAGGCCGATCAGCTCGGCGCCGTCTCTGGGCGCCGTCACGGTCATGTTCGGTACCGTGAGCATGTAGGCGATGTCGTACAGCCCCATGTGGGTCTGTCCGTCCGCTCCCACCATTCCCGCTCGGTCCATGCAGAACGTGACCGGGAGGCGTTGGATCGCGACGTCGTGGATGATGCTGTCGTAGGCCCGCTGCAGGAACGTGGAGTAGATCGCCACGACCGGTCGGATCCCCTGCGTCGCAAGGCCGGCCGCGAAGGTCGTGGCGTGCGCCTCGGCGATCCCCACGTCGAAGAACCGGTCCGGCCACTTCTTCTCGAAGACGTCCGTACCGGTGCCCGATGGCATGGCGGCGGTGATCGCCACCAGCTTGGGATACTCGGCCGCGAGCTCGGCCAATCCCGTCCCGAACACCTTGGTCCACCCCGGCGGGCCGGAAGCCTTGGGTCGCAGCACTCCGGTCGCCGGATCGTACGGGTTGCGGGCGTGGAACTTCTCGGGATGCGGCTCCCGGAGCGGGAAGCCCTTGCCCTTCTCCGTGACCACGTGGATCACACGGGGCCCCTCGAGCGTCTTCACCAGGTCGAACGTGCGAAGGAGGGCGTCGATGTTGTGGCCGTCGATCGGACCGAAGTAGCGGAACCCCAGCTCCTCGAAGAGCATCCCGGGCGACCACAGGTTCTTGATGCTCTCCTCCACCGTTCTGGCGAATTCCACCATCCGGTTGCCGCCCACGAGATGCGAGGCCCTCTCGATCATGTGCTTCACGTGCTGGCGCATCCGGTTGGTGAACGGACTGGCGATGACTCCACCCAGGTAGCGGCTGATAGCCCCAACGTTCGGCGCGATGGACATACCGTTGTCGTTGAGGATCATGATGAAGTCACGCTCTGCGTGCCCTGCGTTGTTCATCGCCTCGTAGGGCAGCCCGCATGTCATCGCACCGTCGCCCACCACGGCGATCACTTGGTAGTCCTCGCCCAGCATGTCCCGCGCGGTGGCGATGCCGTACGCCGCGGACAGCGCGGTGCCGGCGTGTCCGGCGCCGAAGATGTCGTGCTCGCTCTCGTTGCGGCGCAGGAAGCCGGAGAGCCCACCGCTCTGCCGCAGCGTGGGAAGCCGGTCGTTGCGGCCGGTGAGCACCTTCCATGGGTATCCCTGATGCCCCACGTCCCACAGGATCTTGTCGCGTGGGGATTCGAACGCATAGGCCAGCGCCACCGTGAGCTCCACCACGCCAAGGCCGGCGCCGATGTGGCCGCCCGTCTGGGACACCACATCGATCAGCCGCTGCCGCACCTCGTCGGCGAGCTCCTGCAGCTGCTCCTGTGACAGGTTCTTGACGTCGTCCGGTTTCCGAATCGAGTCGAGCAAAGCCATCAGCCTTGAACCTTCATGATTGTGGGGCGGTACCCTCTCCCCTCCCCTTGAGACTCACCTTGCATGTTGCATGCCCCCTGCCGCTTTCCCCTCCGGCGCTGGAGCCGGGGGCGACCGTTTCCTGCTCCCTCACGACTGCCGGTCCTCCACGAAGCGTGCCAGACTCTCCAGCAGGATGGAATCTATCTCGTGAGCCACGAGAATATCCACGGCTCGCTCGACGTGCTGCGCCGCTGCCCGCTCGGCTTCCTCCACCCCCAGCACTCTGACGAAGGTCGCCTTCGCCTGCGCCGCGTCCTTCCCGGCGGTCTTGCCGAGATCCTGCGAGGTGCCCGTGGCGTCGAGAATGTCGTCCACGATCTGGAATGCCAGGCCCAGCTCGAGCCCGTAGCCCCTGAGGGCCTCGACCTCGGCGGGAGCCGCCCCCGCAGCGAGGGCGCCGATGACGGCGCTGGCGGCGATCAATGCGCCGGTCTTCCAGCGGTGCACCCGCACCAGCTCCTCCAGCGGGAGGCGCCGGCCTTCAGCCTCCAGGTCCAACACCTGACCGCCGATCATCCCCGGGCCGCCGGCGATCGCGCCGGTGCGTGCGGCGTCCAATCCCAGCCGGGCGGCGCCGGCAGCCAGCACCCGCGCCGACAACGGCACGAGACGGTAACCCGCTTCGGCGGCGGAGGCGACGTCGAACTGCCGGTGGGTGGTGGGACGCCCACGACGCAAGTCGTCGTCGTCCATGCACGGGAGGTCGTCGTGCACCAGGGAGTACGTGTGCACGATCTCCACCGCCGAGGCCAGCTGGACCGCGTCACCCGTGCCGCCCAGCGCGCCGAATGACGCCAGCACCAGCGCGGGCCGCAGGCGCTTGCCCTGTGCGCTCAGGCTGTAGGCCATGGCCGCCCCGACCGTGCCTCCGACCTCCCCCTCGACCACACTGCCCCACCGCTCTAGCTCGCGGTTCACGGCCTCCCGCGCTGTCGCGAGGAAAGTCTGGAGCTCAGCGATCGAGGTCGTCTGTTCGGATCGCTCCGTCGGATTCCTCCAGGACACGCTTGACGGTGAGCTCGGAATCGCGCAGCAGTTCCCGCGCGGTCTTGAGACTCCGCACGCCCTCCTCGAACAGCCCGAGGGCGCGGTCGAGATCGATATCGGTATCCTCCAGGGCGCGCACGATGGCCTCGAGCCGCTCCAGCTCCTCGCGAAACGACGGCTTGGGATCGCTCATTCGTCGCTCCCCAAGGTGCGCGCCCGGACGTCGCCATCCGCGAATCCCAACCGGAATGCGAGGTCCGGCGTGAAGGCCGCCGCTCGCTTGAGTACTCGGCCGGTCTCATCCCGGGCCACGGCATAGCCCCGCTCGAGGACCTTGAGAGGGCTCAGCGCATCGAGCGTCGCGGCGAGCCGCTCCAGCCGATTCTCCCGCCGCTCGAGCTGCATCTGCACACTCCCGCTCAGGCGGTCCGCCGTGCGCTCCAGGCGCTCGTGCCCCACCTCGGCCTGCCGGCTCAGCCCGCGGGCTAGACGCCGGGACAGCGCCGCGAGGGCGTCGAGTGCCGCCGACCGGTCGGGAACGGCTGCTTCCGCCGCGGCCGAGGGCGTCGGCGCCCGCACGTCCGCCACGAGATCGGTCAGGGCCACATCGGTCTCGTGACCCACTGCCGAGATGATTGGCACACTCACGTCGGCTACTGCCCGCGCCACGCGCTCGCTGTTGAACGCCCAGAGGTCCTCGCGGGATCCTCCGCCGCGGCCGACGATGGCCAGATCGACCTCCGGCAGCCGGTTCACCAACGCCAGCGCCGCGCACAGCTCCTCCTCGGCACCTTCACCCTGCACCTTGCTCGGCACCACCCAGAGCTCCACGAGGGGCCAGCGGCGGCCCACCACGGAGACCATGTCCCGCAGGGCGGCCCCGTCGGGGCTCGTGACCACCGCAATGCGCCGCGGATACCCGGGAAGGGCACGCTTTCTAGCCGGGTCCAGCAGCCCATCGCGCTCGAGGGCCGCCCTGGCCCGCTCGAGCTGGAGCTGCCATAGACCGTCCTCGGCCGTGGGAAGGAGCTGCTTGATGGCAAGGCGGAACTCGCCCCGCTCTTCCCAGACTGATGGGCGAGCCTCGACGAACACCGCCATCCCCTCCTCGGGCGGGCCGGGCAGCCGCTGGTTGTCGCTGCGCCACATGACGCAGCGCACCTGCGCCTGTGCGTCGCGCAACGAGAAGTACCAGTGACCCGAGCGGTACGCCTTGAAGCCGGTCACCTCGCCGCGCACCCAGATGTGCGTGAATCCGGCCTCGATGAGCTGCCGGGCGCGGCGCGTGACGTCGGCCACGCTCCACGCCCCCTCCGCAGACGCAGGTGGTACGGTGCCGAAGAGGTCTAGTCCGCCCACTGGCGCGCGGCCTGCACGGTGTTGTAGAGCAGCATCGTGATCGTCATGGGTCCCACACCGCCCGGCACCGGCGTGATGGCCGACGCCACTTCCCTGGCCGCCTCGAAGTCCACATCCCCCACCAGGCGGTAGCCCTTCTCCTTGCTGGCATCGTCCACACGGTTCACGCCCACGTCGATGACCACGGCGCCCGGCTTCACCCAGTCGCCCTTCACGAACTCCGGCTGGCCGATGGCCGCGATCAGGATATCGGCCTCCCGCGTCACCCCCGGCAGATCCCGGGTGCGAGAGTGGCACACCGTCACGGTGGCATTCCCGCCCTCGCCCTTGTGCAACAGCAGAGCAGCCATCGGCCGACCAACGATATTCGAGCGGCCCACGATCACCACGTGAGCGCCGGAGATCTCCGCCCCGCTGCGAACCAGCATCTGTTGCACACCGTAGGGGGTGGCCGGTCGGAAGCCTGTCGGGTCTCCGATCTGCACCTTGCCGATGTTCACCGGGTGGAACCCGTCCACGTCCTTGTCCGGCCGGATACTGAACAGGACACGCCGGTCGTTGATCTGGTCGGGGAGCGGGAGCTGCACCAGAATACCGTGTACGGCGGGATCGTCATTGAGGCGCTGCACCACCGCCAGCACCTCCGCCTCCGCCGTCTCCTTGGGCATGGTGATGGTCTCGCTCTTCATGCCCGCCTTCTCGCAGGCCTTGCCCTTCATCCGGACGTAGACCTGACTGGCGGGGTCCTCCCCAACCAACACCACCGAGAGTCCTGGGGTGATGCCGTTCTTGTTCAGTTCCTCGATCTGCGGCGCCAGGTCGGCCCGCATCTCCTCTGCAATCGCTTTTCCGTCGATGATCTTAGCGGGCAAAGTCGACAGCCCTCGTTTCTCGAATGACCACGATTTTAATTTGTCCCGGATACTGCAACTCACTCTCGACCCGTCGTGCGATCTGCTCGGACAACTCCGCCGCCGCCCCGTCACTCACTTCGTCGGGCAGCACGGCGATGCGAATCTCCCTGCCCGCCTGGATGGCGAAGGCCTTCTCGACACCCGTAAAGCCCGTGGCGATGTCTTCCAGCGCGCTCAGCCGCTTGACGTAGGTCTCGAACGCCTCCCGGCGGGCGCCCGGTCGGGCCCCGCTCGCTGCATCGGCCGCCTGGACGATGACCGAGATCGGCGATTCGTGGGGAACGTCGTCGTGGTGGGCGGCGATGGAGTTGATGACCACGGGATGCTCGTTGTACCGCTTGGCCACCTCGACACCCAGCTGCACGTGCGTCCCTTCGTGCTGGTGCGTCAGCACCTTGCCGATGTCGTGCAGCAGCGCGCCACGCTTCGCCAAATGGACATCCAGCTTGAGCTCCTCGGCCATGATCCCGGCAAGCCAGGCCACTTCCTTCGAATGAGCCAGCATGTTCTGCCCGTACGAGGTGCGGTACTTCATGCGGCCCAGCAGCTTGACCAGCTCGTCGTGCATCCCCCGGATGCCGAGCTCATACACGGTCTCCTCGCCAGCCTCAACGAGCTGCTGCTCGAGCTCCGCGCGGGCACGGCCCACGATCTCCTCGATCCGCCCGGGGTGGATCCGGCCGTCGGAGATGAGCTGCTCCAAGGCCCGCCGCGCGACCTCTCGCCTGATGGGATCGAAGCAGGAAACGACGACCGTGTCGGGGGTGTCGTCGATGATGACGTCCACGCCGGTTGCCGTCTCGAAAGCCCTGATGTTCCGGCCCTCCCGACCGATGATCCGACCCTTCATCTCGTCGTTCGGCAGAGCGACAGCGGAGACGCTCGTCTCCACCGTGTGATCGGCAGCGAGCCGCTGGACGGCCAGTGCGATGATCTTCTTCGCCTCGCGGTCCGCCGTGCGCCTGGCGTCCTCGCGGAGATCACGGATGGTGGCGGCGGCGTCACTCCTGGCGGACTCAACCATTTCCTGGAGGAGCTGCTGCTTGGCGTCCTCGGCCGACAGCCCCGCCGCCGCCTCGAGGCGCTGCCGGCAATCGGTGACGAGAGCTTCTAGCTCCTCTTCCTTCTTCTGCACCACCTTCTTGCGGTCGGACACGGACTGCTCGCCCCGCTGGAGCTCACGCTCGCGGTCGTCCAGCGTGTTGAGCTTGCGGTCGATGAGCGTCTCGCGCTCCTCCAGCCGCTGTTGGTGCCGGTCTAGCTCGTCGCGCCGCTCCTTCTCATCCCGCTCCCATTGCTCCCGCAGACCCAGGATCTCTTCCTTGGCCTCGAGCAGCGCCTCGTGCTTGGCCGACTCCGCGTCACGCCGCGCCTGCCCGAGCAGCTGTTCGGCCTGCTGCCCCGCCGAACGGCCGCTCCGCTCCGCCTCCCGACGCTCGGCCCGGCGGCCGAGCACGAAAAAGACCGCCCCGCCAACAACTGCTCCGACGAGAGCGGCCACGATCACGAACGGATCGGCTGACATATCTATATCTCCAGCGGCAGCGCGCCCGGTCAGGCATCGCGCCACATTTGCCGTAGGTTGGCAGGGCCAGCGTCACTAAGCCGTGACGCTCGCTGAATTTACG
Organism: Gemmatimonadota bacterium; assembly: GCA_039591655.1. GTDB lineage: Bacteria > Gemmatimonadota > Gemmatimonadetes > Gemmatimonadales > GWC2-71-9 > WVYX01. Next base: position 23,906 of record JBDHDE010000028.1, on the reverse strand, counting down.
CGCCTTCCGGCGAGGAGGCAAACAGGTCCGTGTTGGGGGAGCGCCGCTTGGCTGGGGGCAGCAGGCGGGATAGCTCGGCCGAGAGCGCGCGCAGCCGCTCGGCCAATTCAGCTTGGGAACGGCGAGCCTGGAACAGCTCATCGGTTATGGCCAGTGCAGCGAGGATGGCCGCCTTGTGGCTCTCCACGATCGCACCGACCGTCAGGACCTCCTGCAGGGCCTGGTCCACGTGCTCCGCCACGGCCTGCGTGTACTCCGGCGGGCGATCCGACTTGAGCGTGTACTCGTCGGTCCCGATGGTCACCTTGACCATGTGCTTCTTACCTGTCACCGGGCCTGCTCCTCCACGGACACCTGCTCCTCGAGGAACCGCAGGCGCCCGAGCAGATCCTTGAGGCGGTCGCGCGCCGCATCGAGGCGAGCCTGGAGAGCTTCGTTCTCGGCTTCGAGCCCGATAATGCGCTCGCGCTGCCCGACAGCGTTGTAGCTGGCGCCCAACTCGGCGCTATCGCCCTCTGCCTTGAGAGCGCGACGCCGCCAGGAAGAGAGCTCACCCATGAGGTCGCTCACGACCTCCTGGAGCTCCTCGAGCGCTTGGAACTCAGGCCTCTCGTCGTTCGACACCCAGCCGCTCCTTGAGCGTATCGAGCACCGTGGTCAACGCCTCGTCGACCTCCGCCTCGCGGAGCGTGCGGTCCGGCGCACGGAACACCAACCGCCACGCCACGCTGCGTCCAGCCAAACCCGTGCCACGGTAGTCATCGAAGACCCGGGCGTCGGTGAGCAGCGCGCCGCCCGACTCCCGCATCACCATCTCCGCGTCCCTTGCCGTCACCCCGTCCGGTAGCACCAGCGCCACATCGCGCTCCACCGGCGGTGTAGTGGCGAGCGCCTCGAAAGTCACCGCCGGACCCACCCGCGTAGCCAACTCGAGCTCGAACCCGAACAGCGGCGCCGCCCAGGCCGGTCGGTCGGCCGACAGGGAGCCGGCCCAACCCAGCAGCTCTCCGGAGTCGTCCCGCAGCTCCCATCCACCTTCGGTGTCGCCGATCTCACCGCCGGTACCGGCGAGGTGCACCGCCTCCTCAAACATAGCCTTTACGTCCCAAAGATCGTAATCAGGCGATTTCCCCGCCCTCGACCAGTGCGGCGGGACCCGGGCGCCGGAGACCACGGCGGCGAGGCGCTGCGTCTCCCTGGGAATGCGCTCGCCCTGTGGGTGGAACACGGTGCCCATCTCGAACAGACGAATGTCGCGCACCCGGGCCGCCCAGTTGCGCTCCGCCGAGCGGATCAGGCCGTCCAGGAGATTCTGGCGCAGGCATGCCTCCTCCGCCGAGAGGGGGTTGAGCACGCGCCACGCTGCGTCGGACCCACGAGTGAGCGACAGCGAGCGCGCCTCGTTCAGCCCCAGGGCCGTCATCACGCGACGCACAGCCGCCTTCACCGGCTGCATCGGGTCGTCCGGCACAACGCTGGCCCGGAACGGGCGCAGCTCCACGGGGAAGGAGTCGTAGCCCTTGAGGCGGGCGACTTCCTCAATGAGGTCCACTTCCCGGCTCACATCGGGCCGCCACCCCGGGACCTGCACGTGCAGGCGGCGGTCCTTTGGGGCCACCGGGAACCCCACCCCGACGAGTAGCCGCTCGACCTCGTCCTGCGACACCGGCATGCCCAGGAGATGCTCCACCCGCTCGGGGCGCACGAACACGGCGCGCGCCTTGCGCGGCCGCGGGTAGACGTCGATCGCCGCCTCCTGCTCCTCGCCGCCGGCCACCGCCCGGATGAGCGCCACGGCGCGCCGTATCGCATCGGCCATGCCTTCGATGTCGGTGCCCCGCTCGAAGCGATACGAGGCCTCGGTGCTCATCTTGAGCGCCCGGCGCGTGGCGCGGATCCGCTTGGGATCGAAGTACGCACACTCCAGCAGCACGTCCGTCGTCTGAGCGGAGACCTCGGATTCGCCTCCACCCATGACCCCGGCGATGGCCGTCGGACCCTCGCCGTCACAGATCATCGTCATGTCGGGCGTGAGATCGCGCTTCTCTCCGTCCAGCGTGATCATCTGTTCGCCGCGGTGCGCGGCGCGCACGATGATCTTGCCGCCCCGGACCTTGTTCAGGTCAAACGCGTGGAGCGGCTGGTTGAGCTCGAACAGGATATAGTTGGTGGCGTCCACCACGTTGTTGATGGGCCGCTGCCCGATGCTGCGCAGCCGCGCCTCGAGCCACGCCGGCGACGGCCCGACCTTCACCCCGCGAATGACGGCCCCCATGTAGCGCGGGCAGCCTTCCACATCCTCGATGCTGATCTCGATGCCGCCCACGGTGCCCGGCCCCCTCACCTGGCGCGGCGCCGCCCCCTCGACGGGCGCCTCGGGAAACGGGGGAAGCTTGAGTGGTACGCCGTACGCGGCACCCAGCTCCCGCGCGATCCCCTTGTGGCACAGCAGGTCTGGACGATTGGGGGTCACCTCCAAGTCCATCTGGGTGTCGGTGAGGGGCATGGCTTCGAGCAGCGGAGTGCCGGGCACGGCGTCCGTGCGGATCTCCATGATCCCCTCGTGTTCCGTGCCCAGCTCGAGCTCGCGCGCCGAGCAGAGCATGCCGTTGGAGACGACGCCGCGGATCTTGCGGGCCTCGAGCTTGAGCCCTCCAGGAAGCACCGTGCCCGCCGCAGCGTAGGGATACTTGGCGCCCTCCCGCACGTTGGGCGCGCCGCACACGACCTCCGCCAGCTTCTTGCCGCCGTGGTTCACGTGACACAGGGTGAGGCGATCCGCGTTGGGGTGTCTGGCGGCCTTCTCCACCAGGCCGATGACGACCCCCTCGAGGGCGGGTTCCAGGGGCTCCATGGCCTCCACCGGCGCTCCCAGCATCGCCAGCCGCTCGGCTGCGTCTGCGGGATCCACCTGGCGTCCCAGGATGGCCGAGAGCCAATTGACCGAAACGATCATCCCTACTCCACGAACTGCGAGAGGAACCGCATGTCGTTTTCGAACAGCAGGCGGATGTCCGGAATCCCGTGGCGCAGCATCGTGGACCGCTCCATGCCCATCCCGAACGCATAGCCGGTGTAGCGCTCCGCGTCGATGCCGCAGTTCTCGAACACCGCCGGGTGCACCATGCCGCAGCCCATGATCTCGAGCCACCCCGTCTGTTGGCAGGTGGGGCAGCCGCTGCCGCGGCACATCTGGCACTGCACGTCGACCTCGGCCGAGGGCTCCGTGAACGGGAAGAACGACGGGCGGAAACGCACCGCTGTGTCGGGCGTGAAGAACCGCTTGACGAAGAAATCGATCCCCGCCTTGAAGTCGACGAAGCTGACGTCCTCGTCTACGACCAGGCCCTCGATCTGCTCGAACACGGGAGAGTGGGACGGGTCGAAGGGATCGCGGCGATACACACGCCCCGGCACCACGATGCGGATCGGCGGCTGGTACCGCTCCATGATGCGCGCCTGCACCGGCGAGGTGTGGGTACGCAACAGCACGCCGGGACCGAGGTAGAACGTGTCGTGCTCGTCGGCCGCCGGGTGGTCCAGCGGGATGTTGAGTTTGGTGAAGTTGTAGTCCTCGGTCTCCGCCTCCGGGCCCGAGACCCGGGTGAACCCCAGCTCGCGGAAGATGTCGCAGATCTCATCGACCACGGCCGCGACCGGGTGCTTGGCGCCGCGCCACTGGTGGCGGCCGGGCATTGTCCGGTCGACGGCCGGCGGTCCGGCCGCTTCGTCCTCGAGGGAGGTCTCGCGGGCGGCGACGGCAGCCTCCAGCTCCTTCTTGAGCTGATTGGCGCGGGCACCTACCGTGCGCCGCTCGTCCGCAGGAAGAGACGCCAGCGAGCGGAGGATGCCGGTCAGCCTGCCGGCTTTGCGACCGAGGTATTCCGTCTTGAGCTCGGCGAGAGCCGCCGCATCGGCCGTGGACACCCGGTCCAACGCCCGAGCAACGGCCTCGAGCTCTGCATGGGGGGAAGCAGATTCGGGCATCGGCAGCTCAAGCCGCTAGAGACTCTTCTTCGCCACCTCCGCCAGCTCGCCAAACGCCGCCGGATCGCGCACCGCCAGGTCCGCGAGGACCTTCCGGTTGATCTCGACACCGGCCCTCTTCAGCCCGGACATGAACCGGCTGTAGGAGAGGTCGTGCAGCCGAGCGGCGGCATTGATCCTCACGATCCACAGCTTGCGGAAGTCCCGCTTCCGCTGCCGCCGATCGCGGTACGCATACCGCAGTCCGCGCTCGACATTCTCCTTGGCCGACTTGTACAGCTTGCTGCGCCCGCCGCGCGCACCCTTTGCGGCGCGCATGATCTTCTTCTTGCGCTTGAGACGGGCGACGTTGCTCCTCACTCTCGGCATCGTGCACTCCTATGCCTGTAGCAGTTTCTTGATCCGACGCACGTCCCCGCTCGCTACGAGAGCGCTCTGTCGCAAGCGGCGCTTCCGCTTGGGGTGCTTCTTCGTCAGGATATGGCTCTTGAACGCACGGCGGCGCTTCACCTTCCCCCTGCCGGTGATCTTGAAGCGCTTGGCCGCGCCGCGTTTGGTCTTCTGCTTCGGCATATGGCTGGTTCCCAATCCTCAGCCCGCGCTCAGCGAACCCGCTCCGCGTCGCCGGGCGTCCGTTTTCCTCTATTGTGATGGCTGCCTGCTACCGGATGCTACTTCGGCGCCAGCACCATCGTCATGTTGCGGCCCTCCAACTTGGACGCCATCTCGATCTTGCCGACGTCCTGGAGCGCCTCGCACACCCTATCCAGGACTTCCTTGCCCAACTCAGGATGCGTCACCTGTCGACCGCGGAACATCATGGTCAGCTTGACCTTGTTCCCCTCCTCCAGGAACGTCCGCGCGTGTCGGGTCTTGAATTCGAAATCGTGCTCGCTGATCCCGGGCCGGTACTTCACCTCTTTGACCTGGATGTTGTGCTGCCTCTTGCGCGCGGCCCGCGCCGCCTTGGCCTGCTCGAACCGGAACTTCCCGTAGTCCATGATCTTGACCACGGGTGGGCGGGCCAGCGGAGCCACTTCCACGAGGTCCAAGCCCCGTGTGCGCGCCGCCTCGAGAGCTTCGTCGACGGGTACGACGCCGACTTGCTCCCCGTCCGCCCCAATCAGCCGCACCGGGCTGATCCGGATCTGGCGGTTCACCCGTACCTTCTGTTTGTCGTCTGGAACGGCCAGTTGGCGCTCCTCCTTCCGTGTCAGACCAACAAAAAACGCGAACCCGAGCCCCCCGAGTCCGCTGTCACCGGGGACCCTGTCGCCCCCGTCTAAGCATCGGAACCCTTGACGCACGCCTGGCCAGTGGCCGGCGGCAGGAGGGTGAAGCGCTCAGGCGCTTACTTGGCATGTTGTGAACAGTCAAGCTACCCGTGCCCTTGTGGGGTGTCAAGCGGCGCGAACCGGTAGCTCTTGCCCTCGCGAGCCACGCGCCCCAGCCCCACTATCGGGTCGTGCTCGAACACCAGCACCCACCCCTCCGCCTCCGCCCGTCCCAGCAGCGATCGCTTGCTCTCCAGGGTCACGAGGGGCTCGAGATCGTAGCCCATGATCCAGGGGAGCGGCAGGTGCGCCGTGGTCGGCACGAGGTCCCCCAGGAAGCAGGCGGTCTCCCCCTGGCTCGACAGCAGCACCGACTGGTGGTGCGGCACGTGTCCCGGGGTGGGGACCAGCAGGATGCCGGGAAGGAGCTCCGTCTCTCCGTCCACCAGGCGCCAGCGGTCCGCCGCGGCGACCGGCGCGAAGTTGGGAGCCAGATAGCTGGCGGCGATGCGTTCGTTCCTTAGGCCGGCGAAATCGAGCTCTCCCCGCTGAACGACATACGTGGCGCCCGGGAAGGCAACGTGCGCCTCGCCTTCCTCGGCCTCCGCGAACGTGTTGCCGCCCGCATGATCGAAGTGCAGGTGCGTGTTGATCACGTAGCGGATGTCGGCCGGCACGAAACCCACTTCGGCCAGGGCGTCGTCGAGCTGCGTCGGCCCCTGGGTGCCCGCGTTCTCGACACCGTAGATGTCCAGGAACTTCGCCGATTCCTTGTTGCCGATGCCGGTGTCCACGAGCACCGGGCCCGCATCGTGCTCGATCAGCAGGCAACGGAGTCCGAGGGGAATCCGGTTTCGCTCATCCGGCGTGATCCGCTTCTCCCACAGCGGCTTCGGCACGACGCCGAACATCGCCCCGCCGTCCAGGCGTTGGCGGCCGCCGTCCAGCGTGTGACAGGTGAGGCTCCCGAGGCGAAACGTGGTCACGAGCGTCATAGTTCTTCCATCGAGCGGGGCAGCGCGCTCTTGCGGCGGCGGCTGCGCCGGGCGAGTTGCCTCAGGTCGGTGAGCGTGAGGGCGCCCTGCTCTTCGGCCAGGCCGAGGAGGTGCTGCAGGATGTGGGCGGTAGCCAGCGCATCGCCCAGGGCACGGTGGCGATCCGTGATTTCCACGCCCAGAAAGGCGGCCACGCTGTCCAGGCCTCTGGACTTCAGGCCCGGTAGCAGTCGCCGGGCCAGCCGCACGGTGCACAGCTTCGGCCCCTCCAGCTCAAGGTCCCGAGCCCGCCGCACCTCACTCGCAAGGAAGCCCCAGTCGAAGCGCACGTTGTGCGCCACGAACACCCGGCCGGCCAGGGCGGCGAGCACGTCGTCGGCAATATCGCGAAAGGCGGGCCGATCCCGCACCATCTCGTCGGTGATGCGGGTGAGCGAGCTGACGAACTGCGGGATGGGCCGCTCCGGGTTGACCAGCGCCTCCAACGCCACATCGATCCGGTCGCCCGAGAGCGTGACGACGGCGAGCTCGGTGATCCGATCCCCCCGGGCGAACCGCGTCCCGGTGGTCTCCACGTCCACAACCGCGAAGGTGGTCTCGGCGAGCCTCGGCACCCCCCACCGTTCCGCGGCCAGCTCCCAGCGCCCGTCGCCGCGCTGCCGCACCCTGGGGTCGGACCCGAGCAGGGCCACGGCAACGCGCTCTGCGATTGCCCGGGTCGCTCGGCCGAGACCCAACACATCGTGCGCCAGCGTCACGCTGTCGATCGTACCTTCCCGCAAGCGCCGCAGGGCGCGGTCGACCAGCGTCCCCCGGGGGGCCGCCCGGATGCCGTCGCTCATCGAGCGGACCGCAGTGGGACCATCGTCAGGCAAGGGTGTCTTCGCAATCTACAGGCCCCGCGGTGCGTCGCGTAGCGCCCGGTGGAGCCGGACCAGCGTCTCGGGAGACAGCGCCTCGCACCGGAGCTTGGGATCCACCTCTAACTGGGCCAGTCGCTCCGCAATGGCCTCGCGCTCGAGCCCGGTGGCGACGCGCAGCGCGCCAACGAGCTGCTTGCGCCGCTGACCGAACAGCGCCGTGATGAAAGCGCGAAAGGCAGGCTGCTCCGCCGCAGCAAGCCGCGGCTCCGCCAGGGGAGTGAGTCGCACCACAGCGGACTCCACCTTGGGCGGGGGCCGGAACGCGCCCGGGCGCACGCGGAACAGCTGCTCCACCGTGGCAACGGCCTTCACTCCCACGGTCAGGGCCCCGTACGCCTTGCCACCCGGCTCCGCAGCGAGACGATCGGCCACCTCGCGCTGTACCAGGAAGACGATCGTGGGTGGCGCAGGGGGCGCCAGGCCCTTGTCGATCAAGGGAGACGTTATGGCGTAGGGGATGTTGCCGACCACCTTGAAGCTCGGTGGTCCGGCTTCGGCGACAACTGCGTGCCAATCCAGCGCGAGCGCATCTCCCTCCACCACAGTCACGTTCCCGGGCAACGCAGCGGACCCTTCCCCTCTCCCCGTTCCCCCTTCCCTCAACATTCCCACCAACCGTTGGTCTCGCTCGATGGCAACCACTCTCCCCACGCGAGTCGCCAACCGCCGCGTCAACGTCCCCCGCCCGGCACCGATCTCCAGCACGACGTCGTCGGGCCGGGGATCGAGACCGTCCACGATCCGATCGAGGATCGCGGGATCGTACAGGAAGTGTTGCCCGAGGCGGCGCCCCACTTACGTGCGGAGGGCGAGGATTGTGCGATCATCCCTCGCCTGGGCCTCGAATGCCTCGGCCGCGGCGAGGATTCTCTCGACGACCTGCCGGGGCGCGCCGTTACTGGCCGTGGCAAGCTCCAGGATCCGCTCCTCGCCCAGGGGCTGCCCATCTTCGTCCCGTGCGTCCACGATCCCGTCGGACACCAAGAGCAGCAGATCCTCACCCCGCGCCCACGATGTCTCGGCAGCGGAGAGGGCCTCCGCCCGCGTGAGCCCCAGGGGCGGTGACGTGGCACCGAGGCGCTCCTGGGTCCCATCGCCCGCGATGCGGAACGCGTGGGGGTGGCCGGCATTGGCGTAGCGCAGGATGCCGCCGTCGGGATCCAGCACGCCGTAGAACAGCGAGAGGTGCATCTCCGTCTCGGCGAGCTCCTGCGCGATGGACTCCAGCAGCCGGCGCAGCATGCCCTCCGGGGAGGTCTCCTCCGCGGCATGGATGCCGGCAGCCGAGAGCACCAGCGCCATGATCAGGGCGGCGGAGAAGCCGTGCGACGAGACATCTCCCAGCATCACGCCCACCCTACCACCGGGTAGGCGCAGGAAGTCGTAGAAGTCGCCGCCCACGCTGCGGGCCGGCACGCACCGCGCCGCCACATTGACGCCCGGACCGAGGATCTCCGGTGACGGCAGGAGCTTCATCTGGAGGCCGTGGGCCAACTCGAGCTCCCGGCTCACGCGCTGCCGAATGAGGTCGCGCTCCACGAGCCGCGCATTCTCGATGGCCGCGCCGATCTGACTGGCGACCGCCGACACCAGCCGCCGCTCCCCGCCGCTGAAGGCGTCGGCGCCGATCCGGTCGGTCAGGTTGATGACGCCGATGGGACGCGTAGCACCGTTGACCGCCGGGTACACGATGGGAACCGAGAGGAAGGCGGAGCCACGGTAGCCGCGCTCCGCGTGCACCGCGGGGTTGGGGTCCGCCGGACGGCGCGGATCGTGGGTGATGGCGCTCCCGGTCCGAAACACCCGGGCGGTAATGGAATCTGCATCGTCCACCGGCAGGTCGCCGAGCTCCCCGGGGTCCTGCCCCATTGCCGCCACGGGTCGCAACAGGCCCGCCGCCTCGTCATGCACGAAAATCGATGCGCGCCGGGCCCCCACCACGTCGCTCACTTCGCTCAGGATGATCTGGGCCGCCACCTCGAGACGAATCGTGCGCCCCAGGGTCTCACTGATGGTGTAGAGCAGCTCGATCTCCTCGTAGCGCGAGGCGAGCTGCTTCGCCAGGTGCAAGGTGTCGCGCTCCCGGTCCATGAGACTCGTCAGCAACGGGGCCAGTGTCTCCGCGGCCTGCCCCGGTTCCCCGTCGGGGTCGACGATCTCGTACCAGTAGCCGTCGGTATCCGGGACGGGCTCCAGCCAGCGGGTGTCGTCGGCGGGCGTCACGACGCCCGCCTCGTCGACGCGCACCCGGGGCGGCTCCGCGTCGGTGACGGCGAGGACCGGGCGGAGGCGCCCGCGACCGTAGCGCCACAGCCGCAACCGGCACCCGGCCATGGAGCCCAGCGACCGCAGGATCGCGTCGAGCCGATCTAGGCGCGGCGCATGATCATGCAGATGGCGTTCCCCCGTTCGTTGAAGTGGACCTCGTCGACCAGCTGGCGAATCATGAAGAGGCCGCGACCGTTGGAGAGCCCTACGCGCTCCGGTTCGGTCGGATCGGGAATCTGCGTGGGGTCGAAGCCGTCGCCCTCGTCCCGCACGTGCATTGAGAGCCGCTCTTCCCCGACCTCCACGCGTATCTCCACACGCTTGGTGGGGTCGAGCCGGTTGCCGTATACAATGGCATTGGCGAGGGCCTCGCACAGCGCCACTCGTACCACGAATCGCGCCGCCCGGGGCGGCACACCGCTAGCCAGGCAGTGCCGTGCAACGAGGTCGACCGTTTCTTCGACGATGTCGAGGTCGGTCGGAACCCTGAGCGAGATCTGGACGCGACGGGCGTCGCTGTCCGGGTCCGGCGTCTCGCTGCGGCGAACGTAGAGCCGGAGGGGAGCGGTCACGTGGTCAGAATGCGGCGACCGCCTCCTCGACCGAGTCCGTGATGGTGAAGAGCGTATCGAGCTTGGTCAGCTCGAACAGCGTCCGGAGGTCATCGTTGAGACCGGCCAGCCGCAGGTCGCCGCCCACTTCGCGGATCTTCTTCGACAACGACACCAGCACGCCGAGCCCCGAGGAGTCGATGTAGCCGGTCTCGCTGAAGTCGATGACGAACTTCCGCTCGCCGTCCTCCATGGCATCCAGCACCTTCTTCTTGAGGTCGTGGCGGTTCCCAACGATCAGCTGGCCGTCCACACCCACCACCACCACACCCTTCCCACCATCCTTGCGCACCGTGAAGCTCATGCTCCCTCCTCGGGTGGATGCCCGGTCGGTCCCGTCGCCTGCAGCACGCCGACCGCCGCTACATCAACTACATCTTCGGCGGTGGCAGCGCGAGAGACATCCATCATCGGACGTGCGAGGCCCTGGAGAATCGGACCCGTCGCCGTCGCACCGGCCAGGCGCTGCACCAGTTTGTAGGCAATGTTCCCGCTGTCAAGATCAGGAAAGATGAGGACGTTCGCGCAGCCGCCAACCTGCGACTCCGGTACCTTCTGGTCGGCCACCGCCGGCACGAGGGCCGCGTCTCCCTGCAGCTCGCCGTCGCAGCGGATGTCGGGTGCGAGCTGCCGGAATCGCTGCACTGCCTGCCGGACCTTGTCGACCCGCGGCCCCGTCGCGCTGCCGTTGGTACTGTAGGAAAGAAAAGCCACCACCGGATCGTCGCCGGCGAGCGGCAGGTGGTCCCGGGCAGCGGCCACTGCGATCTCCGCCAGCTGCTCGGCGTTGGGTTCAGGGACAACGCCGCAGTCGGCGAACGTGAGCACGCTGCCGGTATCGCACCGTTCGCGGACGAGCTGCAGCAGGGCTCCCTGGGGCGTCTCATCGAACGCCATGTAGAACGCACTGCTCACGGTGGTGAAGCCGGGGGCCGGTCCGATGGCCCACAGGGCCGCCCGTAGCACGTCGGCGGTGGAGTGTACTGCCCCCGCCACCGCCGCGTCCACCTCACCCAGCGCGACCAGGGCCGCTGCAAAACGCAGCGGATCGGCCGCCAGCTCACGGGCGTGGGCGGCAGTGGGTACTCTGTCCGGCCGCCGGGTCGCGAGCAACTCGGCCACTCGTCCGAGCCGCGGATCGTTTGCCATGGACCGATCGAGCACTACGGTCTCCGCGATCGCCTCCCGCTCCAGGTGTGTGGCCGCCGCACGCACCCGGTCGTCCCAGCCCTCGGCCAGGACCACGGTGCTCCCGCGGGTGGCCGCCCGACGGCGCAGCCGCTCCCGGAACGTCACCGACCGAACTTCTCCTTGAGGGCCTTGTCCACGGCAGGATGCACCAGCGTGCTCACTTCCCCTCGGAGCCGCGCCACCTCCCGGACCAGACTGGAGCTGAGATACGTGAGGTGCAGGGCGGGCACCAGGAACACGGTCTCCAGATCGGGATACAGCTGCCGATTCATCAACGCCATCTGCGACTCGTAGTCGAAGTCGCTGAACGCCCGCAGTCCCCGAATGATGATCCGGGCGTTCTGCGCCCGCGCGAAGTCCGCCAGGAGACCGTCGAACGAGCAGACCTCGACCCGCCGCTCGCTCCCCAGGGCGGTCTGGAGCAGCTCCACCCGTTCATCGAGGCTGAACAGCGGCTCCTTGTCCTGGCTGACGGCCACGGCGACGAGCAGCTTGTCCGCCAGATGCAGGCTGCGATGGATGATGTCCTCGTGACCGCGGGTCACGGGATCGAATGAACCGGGATATACGGCCGTTCGTGTCATGAGGCGTAACAGAAGGTTAAGGCAACATCGCCGTAGCGACGGGTCTCGTCACCCGGCAGCGTGAGCGTGATCGGGTGCTCCACACCCAAGATCTGGGCAAAAGGCCCCGCCCGGAAGATATCCACGAGACGCTCCGCATGGTCGGTGGTGTACGGTGGATCTGCCACGGCCACATCGTACGCTCCCGCTGCGAGGCGTCCGGCAAAGCGTAGCGCGTCGGCGCGTCGCACGCGCACTCGCTCGTCCACGCCAAGCGCCGCGATGTTCGCCTTGAGGGCCGTGAGGGAAGCGGGTAGCACCTCCACGAATTCCACGTGTGCGGCGCCTCGTGAGAGCGCTTCGAGGCCCAGGGCGCCCGATCCGGCGTACAGGTCCAGCACGCGGGCGCCGGCGAGGCGGGGCTCGAGGATAGAGAACCAGGCCTCCCGCACCCGGTCCGTGGTGGGGCGCACCCGGGCATCCTTCGGCTCCTCCAGCCCGCGGCCGCCAAACTCACCCGCGATGATGCGCATCGTCGTTCGCCGGCTTGATCTGCACGACGCGGGCCTGAAGCGTGCTCCGTCCGCGCCACTCGTTGCGCTCGAGCCGCACCGCCAAATCCACCGGCTGCCGCCACCAATCTGCTTCCACCCGGTCCGCCCAGTTGAACGCGATGGCGGCGATGTCGGCCGTGTCGTCGTGCAGCGTGAACTTCAGGTGATTCGCCCCCACCTTACGAGGGTCCCTGGCTCGCGCGCCGCTGACTCCGAACACGGGGGCCGGGTTCCCCGGACCGCACGGCTCGAGGTGCCGCAGCAGCCGTTCCAGGTCGCCGTCCATGCGGTCCACTGCCACCACGGCGTCGACCCGCTGGGTGGGTACCAGGTCCTCCGGGGATAGCCGGGTGCGGGCCACCTCGTTGAAGGCCGCACGGAAGTCATCCACGCGGTCGCGCGCCACTGTAAGTCCGGCGGCCATGCGGTGCCCTCCGAAGCGCACCAGGTGCGCCCCGCACGCGGTGAGCGCATCGTGCAGGTCGAACCCGGAAATGCTGCGACCCGAGCCGCGTCCCTCGTCGCCATCGATCCCCACCAGAATTGCCGGCCGCGAGTAGCGCTCTACCAGGCGGGAGGCGACGAGGCCGATCACGCCCGGATGCCACCCTTCGCGCGCCAGGACCAGCCCGTACTCCTGCTCGAGGTCCACCCGCTGCTCCACTTCCTCGATGGCCTCCCCCAGCGTCTGCTCGTCTATCGCCTGGCGCCTGGCGTTGATCGTCTCCAGCCCGCGGGCAATGTGATTCGCCTCGGCGGGATCGTCGGACAGCAGCAGGCGCACGCCCTCCATGGCCTCGCCGATCCGGCCGGCTGCGTTGAGGCGCGGCGCCAGCATGAAGCCCACCTGTCCGGCCCGCAGCGCCACGCCCTTGAGCCCCACTACCTCCACCAGCGCCCGTACGCCGCGCCAGCGTGAGGCTGCCAGCATCCGGAGCCCAAAGCGCACCAGCGTGCGGTTCTCCCCGGTGAGCGGGACCACGTCTGCGATCGTGGCCAGCGCCACCAGATCCAGGAAGTGGAACGGGAGATTCTCGGGGAGGCCCAGCGCGGGGACCAGGGCCTGGGCGAGCTTGAACGCCACGCCGGTGCCGCACAACGCCCCCAGCGGTGACTCACATTCCGGATGCTGCGGATTCACCACGGCGCTCGCCGGCGCCACCGTGCCCGGCAGGTGGTGGTCCGTCACCACGACCTCCACGCCCTCTGCCTGCGCGGCTTTCACGGCGTCGGTCGCGGTCGTTCCACAGTCACACGTCAGAATGAGCGATGCACCGTGGGCTCGAGCCTCGGCCAGGCCCGCCGGGCCGAAGTCGTAGCCGTCACGGATCCGATGCGGCACGAACGGAACGACGTTCGCGCCGGCAGTGCGCAGCATGCGCGTCAGCAGCGCCGTGGCGCATTGGCCGTCGACGTCGTAGTCACCGTGCACCAGGATGGTCTGTCCCTCGCGCACCGCACGTGCCACCGATTCGACGGCCCGATCCATGTGGCGCAGCTCAAAGGGGTCGCTCAGGGATTCCAGCGTCGGGCGAAGGAACCGTTTCGCGTCGTCCGGGGTCAGGTAGCCGCGCTGCACCAGCAGCCCGGCCAGCGTCGGGGGGATCTCGAGGGCGTTGACCAGCGACTCCACGGGCTCCGGCTCCGACGGCGGAGCCACGGCCCACCGGTGGGGCGCCGTCGTCATTCCTCCTCGGCGTAGATCAGCACGCCGCACGCCTCGCAGGCTTCCATGGAGCTGCCGTTCTGGATCTTCTGCTTGCGATGCAGCGGGACCGCCGTAAAGCAATGCCCGCACGCCCCATTGCGGAGCGGGTACAGCGCCAGCGGCGCGCGTCCCTGACGGATGCGGTCGTATCGCTCCTGGAGTCCCGGGGCCACCGACTTCGCCGCCTTGGTGCGGTCGGCACGCGCCGCCCCGAGCTGCTCGTCCCATTCGGCCTGCTGGGCGGCGATCTGCTCGCGCGCGGGCGCCTGAGCTACCCGCAGCTCTTCGAGCACGCCGTCCGCTTCGGTAGCGAACCCTTGGGCCTCCTGCACCTTGTCGGCGGAGCGGACCCATTCGGCCTCCTCCTTGGCGAGCACCGTGCGGGCGAGATCGAGCTCCGCCATGAGGTTCGAGGCCTCCTTCGCGCCCCGCACCCATTCGAGCTTCTGCCGGCGCCGCTCCTGCATGACACGATAGCTCTCGATCTTCACCTCCAGTTCCGCGCGACGTTTGTCGGCCTCCTCGACTCGGGATCTCGCCGCCACCGCCTTCTCCTCGGCCACCGCCAGATCCTGATCCAGCACCTCCAGTTCCGGCTCCAGTGCCTGGAGCCTGGCCTCGATCTCCATCACGACCTTGTCCTTCTCCTGCAGCTTCAGTAGCGCCTCGAGATCAGCGTGCACTGCCACTCCTCCTTCTCCTGATGACGTTCCAGTATCCCGGATCCAATCCTGCGATGCGGCGGCTCAGCGACTCCTTCTCGCGAGCCAACTCCATCTTCTCTTTCTCACCCGCCACCGTGATCTCCCGGTCGATCGCCCGCAGCCGCGCCACCAGCGATCGGCTCTCGATCTTCTTCAGAGCCCCGTCGACGATGGCATCCACGTTGAGTTGTCCCCACGGCTCCGCCAGCAGCTCCACCAGGAGACTGCGGGCCTCCCCATCGACCTGTTCCAGCAACTCGCCGCCCGACACCTTCGGCCCGGCGTCGGCCAGCACCTCCAACAGCGTGCGACTCGGCCCCGCGGGGAGCTCCGTGTCTTCCAGCCGCTCGGCGACGCGCTCCCGCCACGCGGGCTCGTGCACCATGACGCGGAGCAGCGCGCGCTCCGATTGGCCTTCCCGTCGCGGTCGCGCCGCCTCACCGCCCCGCTCTCCGCGGGCGGTCCCAGGCCCGGCAACCGCTGCCGGTCGCCGGACCCGCGCAAGCTCCTGCATGACCGACTCCCGCGAGACACCCAGCGCCTCAGCGGTACGGCTCACGTAGAGATCCCGTGTCACGGCGTCGCTCGCGGCCCTGAGCGTGGGGAGCAGGCGGTCCAGGGCTCGGCGCCGACCCGCCAGCGAGCCCAGCCAGCCCTTGCGTTCCAGGAGCTGCAGCTTGCGCTCGAACACGTCGAGGGCGTCGTCCACCACGCCACGCACCGCATCGGGCCCGCCCTCGAGCGCCAGGGCGTCGGGATCCTTGCCCGGCGGGAGGGTCGCGATGGTCACCCGCAGGCCCACCTGAAGCAGTACGTCGGCCCCGCGAAAGCTCGCCCTCAGACCGGCGGCGTCGTTGTCGTACAGCAGCACCACACTCTGGGTGTAGCGCTTCAGGAGTTGGGCCTGTTCCACGGTGAGCGCCGTGCCGAGGGGCGCCACCGACTCTTCGATTCCCGACTCCAGCATGCGCAGGACGTCGAAGTAACCCTCGACGACCACCGCCCGCTCGTTCTTGCGGATCGCGTGCTTGGCGTCATGCAGGTTGTACAGCAGTGATCCCTTGTGGAAGATCGGGGTATCCGGCGAGTTGAGGTACTTGGGCTCACCGTCGCCCAGCACCCGCCCGCCGAAGCCCACCACCCTGCCTCGGAGATCGTGGATCGGGAACAGGAGGCGATTCCAGAACCGCGGTCGCACGGAGCCATCCGCGCGGCGCGCCGCCAGGCCCGCCTCCAACTGCACCTCCAAGTTGACGCCCAGCCTCTCCATGGCCTGACGGAAGGCCTCACCCTTGGGCGCCCAGCCCAGCCCCAGGGGCCCCAGCTTCTCCAGATCGAACGAGCGTTGCTCCAGGTAGCGCCGGGCGGCCCGTCCGTCGTCGCCTTCCCGCAGCCGGCGCGCGTACCACTCCGCCGCCGCCGACACCGCCGAGAACAGCGGCTCCCGCGGATCCGGCCCGGTGCTGCGGCGCTCGGGGATGGTGATCCCGACCTTGCGGGCGATTTCCCGCACCGCGGTGGGGTAGTCCATCCCCATCTTCTTCATGTAGAAGGTGAACACGTCGCCCGCTTCGTGGCACACGAAGCAGTAGAACATCTGTTTCTTCGGGATGACGGCGAAGTTGCGGTGGGTGCCTCCGTGGAACGGGCACGGACCCCGGTAGTCGGTTCCCGTCCGCTTGAGCTCCACGTGCTCTCCGATGAGACCGACCATGTCGGCGCTGTCGCGCACCTGCTCGATCACATCGTCGGGGATCGGGCTCACGCTCGGAGCTCCACGATGGTGACGCCGCTGCCGCCCTGCTCGGGGGCGGCCAGCGCAAAGCCAGCCACGCGCTGATCGGCGGCGAGCCACTCCCGCACAGCGGCCCGCAGGGCTCCGGTGCCCTTACCGTGGATGATCCGCAGGAACGGCAGGTCTGCCACGACCGCGGCATCGAGGGCGGCGATGACCTCGGCCTCAGCCTCCTCGGCGCGCATCCCGCGCAGGTCGATCTCGGAGGTCGTCTCGGGGATGACCGAGTGCGCATCCGGTCTTCCGGAGCGCCGTATGGATGGGGCGGCATGCGGCGAGCCTGCCACGTTGGGCTTTCCCCTTCCCCTCACCTTCCAGCCCTTCTTGCTCGCCTCCTCCTCGAGCTTGGCCAGCGCCTCGGCCTCTTGCGTCACGCCCTGCTCCACCAGGCGCCGCGCTTCCTTGGCCGTCGCCTCATTCACCGCGGCCCGGGCCGTGCCGAGCGCCTCCTCCACCCGGCGGCGCGCCTCCAACAGGAATCGCCGGGCCTGCTCCCGGCCCGTGCGCTCCGCCTCGCGCTCCTGGCTCTCCAGGGCCGCCGACCGCTGGGCGAGCTCCTCCCCCTTTGCCCGCGCAGTCTCCTGTAACTGCTCCAGCCGCGCGCTCTCCACCGCGACTTCGTCTTCCCGCCGGCTCAACGCCGCTTCACGCCGCTCCAGCTCTTCGAGGATCGCGTCCACCGACCGGGCATGCTCCGGGGTGAGCGCCTCCGCCTGCGCCAACACCTCGCTCGGTAGTCCCAGGCGCCGGGCGATGGCCAATCCGTAGGAGCGTCCGGGCTTGCCCTGCAGTAGACGGTACGTCGGGGCCAGGGTCTCGCCGTCGAACTCCAGGCTCGCGTTCACCACGCCGCCTGTGTCCGCCGCCAGCTCCTTGAGCTGGTTGAGATGGGTGGTCGCGATGGTGCGGGGTGTGCGCCGATGCAGCGCCAACAACACGGCCGCTGCGAGCGAGGCGCCCTCGATGGGGTCGGTGCCACCCCCCAGCTCATCCAGCAACACGAGGTCCTCACCGTCCACCTCGATGAGGATCGCCTTGAGCGCTGCCACGTGTCCCGAGAACGTGGAGAGGCTGGCGTCGATGGACTGGTGGTCACCGATGTCGGTGAAGATGCGGCGGTACACCGGCAACCTCGTGCCCGGTCCCACCGGCGGCACGATGCCCGCCTGGGCCAGCGCGCTGATGAGGCCCACGGCCTTCAGCAGCACCGTCTTGCCTCCTGCGTTGGGCCCGCTCACCACCACCGTGGTCTCGCCGTCCTGCAACACGAGGTCGAAGGGCACCGCCGCATCGCCGTCGGCGAGCAACAGGGGATGGCAGCCGCCACGAATCGCCAGGGGCGACGCCGCAGAGCCGACTTCCGGCGGATGCGACTCGGCCGCGAGCGCATAGCGCGCCCGGGCGTACAGGTCGTCCGCCGCAACGCACATCCGCCAGCCCGCTTCGATCCGGTTTGCGTGGGGCCGGGCCGCTTCGCTGAGCCCCCGCAGCACAGCCAGGGTCTCACGCGCCTCTTCGGCCTCGCACGCATTCAGGTCGTTGCCGAGCTCCACGACCTCGGCCGGCTCGACGAACAGAGTGGCCCCCGAGCCCGACTCACCGTGCACGATCCCGGGGACGCGACTGCGGGATTCCCGCCGCAGGGGAATCACGTACCGGCCACCGCGGAGCGTGACTTCGGCGTCTCCCGTGCGGTCGTGCGGCGCGAGACGCCCCAGCCGCCGCTCCAGCTCGGCGATCAGACGCTTCCTGGTATCACGCAGGCGCCGGCGGGCCCGCTTGAGCTGGGGCGACGCATCGTCCTTCACCCGTCCGTCGGGCTCCACAGCCCGCTCGATGCCATCCGCGAGATGCCGGGGGGGCACTTCCGTCGCCAGAGCCGCGACTCGGGGTGCGTCCTCCTCGAGGGTCCGCAGTTGGCCCTGGACGTCCAGCATGGCCTCCAGTGCCGATCCCAGCTCCCGCAGGGCCTGGCCGTCGAGCACCCCGCCGGCAGTCTCCAGCGTCTTTAGGATCCCGGAGAGATCGGGGACGGGGCGCGGTGCGAAGCGGCCACGCTCGTGAAGCTCCAGGGACAACTCGGAGACGGTGGCGAGTTCCTCCCGCACGGCACCCGCTTCGGCCAGGGGCATGCGGGAGCGAACCGACTCGGATCCGAGCTCCGAAACGGCGTGCCTGGCCACCACCGCGAGTGCACGGTCGTACTCTAGCTCGGCGAGGGTGTGGGAGGCCGCAACCGGGTCGAACGAGGAAGGGGTGCCGGCGACCCTCGTCACCTACACCCCTTGCCGAACGCACCGGAGCCTCCGCGGATCATATGCCGCGCGGAGGCTCCTGGTGGATGGGCTTCTCGTAGTATCGTGCCAACAGGGATCGCTTTGCTCGGAGACCTGTCAAAGTAGAGGCTCCCGGCGTCACCCGCAAGCGCGACCGCCGACCAGATAACGACGCCGCTAAGACCCCTCCGTGCTACCCCGGCGGCCACCCCATGGCCCTCCCTCCAAGCACATGGGCGTGGATGTGGAACACCGTCTGTCCAGCACCGGCATTCGTATTGATCACCAGCCGATACCCATCGTCGGCCAGACCCTCGCCCACGGCGATGTCCCGGGCGAACAGCACGAGTCCACCCAGCAACGCCCCGTCCGTCGCCTCGTTGAGTGACGCCACGTGCCGCTTGGGTATCGCCAGCACATGGGTGGGCGCCTGGGGATTGATGTCGCGGAAGGCGAAGAACTCGTCGGTCTCGGTGACCTTGGTGGCGGGGATCTCCCCCGTGACGATCTTGCAGAATAGGCAGTCGCTCATGGACTCAAGTCCCGAAGGCCTCCTTCATCTTCTCCCACAGTCGACGACCGAGCGATTCGTCCTTGGGCGGCTCCCCCTCGTCCTCGGCCAATCGCTCGAACAGTGCGCGCAGCTCCGCGCTCAGCTTGGTGGGGGTCCACACGCCGACCCGGACATGGAGCGAGCCCTTGCGACCATGGCTCACGTTGGGGAGCCCTGCCCCCCGCAGCGTGAGCACGGTGCCACTCTGCACGCCGGCGGGAACCTCTAGCTGTTCCTCGCCGTAGGGGGTCGGCACCGCGACCTCGCACCCGAGCGCCGCCTGACTGAACGAGACCGGCAGGTCGTACACCAGATCGTCCCCGTGGCGCTGGAACCGGCCGTCTTCCTCCACCCCGAACTCGACGATGAGGTCCCCAGGCGGGCCGTTGCGGGGTCCCGCCACCCCTTCGCCGCGCATCGTGATGTAGTGGTGATCGGATATGCCCGGGGGCACCTCCACGACGACCTCGCGCTCTTTGCGCACACGGCCGTCACCCTGGCACTGCTCACAGGGATGCTCGACGACCCGGCCCTCCGCACCGCACGTCGGACACGGCACCACCGACACGAACTGTCCGAAGAGCGACTGCGACGCCCGGCGGACCTCCCCGGCACCCCCACACGTGGGACACGGCGTCGGCGTCGTCCCAGGCTGCGCCCCGCTGCCTTCACAGGGCTCACACCGCTCCAGAGCCTTGAGGCGCAGCGTGCGGGTCGCCCCCTGGGCAACCTCTTCGAGCGTGACCCGCACGGCCGCCCGGATGTCCTGGCCGCGGCGCTGGCTCCGGCGGGCACGCTCCCCTCCGCCAAAGATCGCGTCGAAGCCCCCCAAACCCCCGAACTCCCGCATGAACATGCTGAGCGCTTCACCGAGGTCCACGTGATGGAACCCGAAACCCCCCGGCGCGCCACCCCGGGTGCCCGCCACGCCGAACTGGTCGTAGCGTGCGCGCTGCCGCGGATCGCGCAGGATCTCGTACGCCTCGGTTACCTCCTTGAACTTTTCCTCGGCCGCCGTGTCCCCGTCGTTGCGGTCGGGGTGGTACTGCATGGCGAGCCGACGGTAGGCCTTCTTGACGTCCGTCTCGGAGGCGCTGCGATCGACTTCGAGGATCTCGTAGAGGTCTCGGTCCATGGAGATCGTGCGACTATTCCGTGGGCGTCAGGGAATGAGGTCGCCCAGCATGCGGCTCGTGTGCTCCACCATGGTCACGACCTTCTGATACGGCATGCGCGTGGGGCCGATCACGCCGAGGATGCCGGCGAAGATCCCGAACTCGTAGGAGGACGTCACGATGGTCAGCTTGCTCAGGGCGGGGTCGAGGTTCTCACCACCGATGGTGATGGTGACACCCGGAGAACGTCGTGCCTCCAACGCCTGCCGCAACACGTCAGGGCGCTCCGTCAGCTCGATGAGGCTTCGCATCTGCTCGTTGGAGTGGAACTCGGGCTGATCGGCGAGCATCCGGGCGCTACCCAGTACCAGCTCGCTTCCTTCCCCGGCGCCGATCTCGAACAGATGATCGGCCTCCTCGATGAAGATGTTGAGGAGCTGGCCCGCTTCCCGATCGGGCCAGGCGTCCCGCAGCCGCTGCCTGAGACTGGCTCGGATCTCCCGCAGCGTGAGCCCGGCCAGCCGTTCGTTCAACACGAGCTGCACGCTGGCGAGGGCGTCCGGCGGCAACTCGTTCGACACCTCAACGAAGATCGTGCGCGCCGCCCCACCGCGGAGCACCAGGATCATCAGCAGCCGCTCGCTGGAGGCCTGAACCAGCTCGAGGCGCTCCAGTTGGGCGTTGTCTACGGAGGGCGCCACGGCGATCCCCAGCTCCTGGGTCACGACGCCCAGGATCTGGGCGGCCTTCGCCAGCAAGCTCTCGATGGCCGTTCCTCCGGCGAGCTCGCGGCGGATCGCGTCTTCCTCCGTGGGCGTGGGCGGCGTGCGGGCCATCAGGCTGTCCACGTACACCCGGTAGGCCTGATCGGTGGGGACCCGGCCGGCCGAAGTGTGCGGATGGGAGAGGTAGCCCCGCTCCTCGAGGTCGCTCATGGTGTTGCGGATCGTGGCCGCCGAGACCCCGAGGTTGTAGCGCTTGGCGATGGTGCGCGATCCGGCCGGCTCCGCGGTCTCCACGAAGGTGTGGATGACCGCCTGGAGCACCGTCCGCTCGCGCTCGGTCAGTGTGTCGTGATCCATAGTCCAAGTTGTGATGACTCAGGAATTTAGCCACCTTCATGAAAGGTGGTCAAGCCGTCACCAAGGTATCCAGGTTGAGCCAGCCTTCGGGGCTCAGCCGCACTCGGTCCCCGTCCTCCACCAGCCAGCCGCGGCGGCGGCTCTCCTCGGCCACCCGCCCGAGGCCGGCCCCGAGCTCAGCTCGGGAGATCCCGTCGCTCGTCCGCAGGCCGAGATACACGGCTTCCAGGCGGGCCTGCTCCTCCGTCAGCCGCTCGCTGTCTGCCGTGGCGTCCCCGTCCCGAGCAATGGCTCTCTCGTATGCCGCCCATGGCTCGGCGTTCCAGCGCCGCTCGCCATCCTTGAAGCTGTGGGCCGACGGTCCCAGCCCCAGGTAGGGTCGCCGCGTCCAGTACATGCCGTTGTGCCGCGAGCGCTCCCCCGGCCGGGCGTAGTTGGATACCTCGTAGTGCTCGAACCCCGCCCCCGTGAGGAGCTCGTGCGCCAGGAGGAACTGCTCCACGTAGCGCCCCTCCGAACAGGCGCGCGTGGCCCCCCGGGAGACCCACCGGGCCAGGGCGGTACGTGGCTCCACTGTCAGCCCGTAGACCGAGAGGTGCTCGGGCTCCAGCTGGAGGGCTTGCTCCAGCTGCGTGCGGAAGTCAAATGGCAGCGCCTCGGGGAGAGCGAAGATCAGGTCCAGGGAGAGGGATCCGACGCCGGCCTCGCGCAGTAGCCGCACGGCACGTACCGATGCGGCACGATCATGCGTGCGATGCATCCACTCGAGCACGCCGCCGTCGAACGCCTGGACCCCGAGGGAGACGCGATTGAATCCCGCTGCGACCCAACCGGCGGCCGTCGCCGCCGTCACGTCGTCGGGGTTCGCCTCGAGGGTGATCTCGATTTCCCCAGCCGCGGGACCCGAGCGCTGCGCCTCCACGAGATGTCGGACGAGAGCGGCCAGGTGCGCCACCGGCAGCAAGGACGGCGTCCCACCGCCGAAGTACAGGGTCTCCAGCGGACCGTCGTCCCACCCCTCCCGGCGCGTCCTGTAGGCGTACTCCCGGCGAATCGCGTCCACGTAGCGCTGCGCCGGCACGTCGCGCCTCACCGCAATGGCGAAGTCGCAGTACACGCAGCGCCGGCGGCAGAACGGCACGTGGACGTAGACGTGGCGCATAGGAGAAAGCTAGCGCGCAGCCGCCTACGTCAGCGCCGCCGCAGGGCGGAACACTTTCCCGGGCGCCTGGGTCACCAGTCCGCGCAGCTCCAGCGCGGTGAGCAATGACAGCGTTTCCGCCGGTGCGACCTCCAGCCTGCGGGCCACCTCGTCCACGTGCTCCGCGCCAGCCGTCAGGACGGCGAGGACTCGTTGCTCGCCCTCGGAGAGATTCGCAGGGAGCCGGGCCTGACCCACCGGCTCCGGCTCGAGCCCGTACTCCTCCAGCACGTCCCTGAGCCCCAGAGCGGGCTTCGCGCCCATCTGCACGAGGTGGTTGCACCCCGCCGACAGGGGGCTGGTGATGGACCCCGGAACCGCCAGCACTTCCCGTCCCTGCTCAAGAGCGCAGTCCACGGTGATGAGCGCCCCCGACTTCCTCCCCGCTTCCACAACCAGGGTGCAGGCGGCGAGGCCGCTGATCAGCCGGTTGCGCCGCGGAAAGCTGCCGGCATGGGGACGCTCACCCGGAGGAAACTCCGTGAGGAGGCACCCCTCCCGGGCCACCCGCTCGTACAGGGCGCGGTTGGCGGTGGGGTACACGACGCCGAGCCCGTTGCCCAGGACACCCACGGTCCCCCCGTCGGCGTCGAGCGCGGCGGCGTGAGCCACGGCATCGAGCCCCCGCGCCATGCCGCTGGCCACCACCAGCCCTGCCTGGGCGGCGCCGCCGGCGAAGTGGCGGCAGACATCGGCGCCGTACCGCGTGTGGTGGCGACTCCCCACGATGGCCACCGTCGGGGCGTGGAGCAGCTCCCACCGCCCCAGAGCGAAGAGCGCGATGGGGGCCTGGGGAATCCCACGGAGTGCCTCGGGGAAGCGGGGATCGCTAGGGAGGAGGACCCTGCCACCGAGGGCGCGGGTGCGCTGCACCACACGCTCCGCCCGCCCGAGCGACGCATCGCGCACCGCCGTCGCGGCGGCGGTGCTCATCCTCCGCACCTGATTGAGCTGTGCGTGCGGTGCCGCGAGAACCGCCGCGGCGTCCCCGAAGGTCTCCAGCAACGAGCGGAGGCGCGCCCCGCCTATGCCCGGTGTCAGGGCGAGGGCGAGGTACGCCAGATCCTCCGGCGTCACGGCAAGGGGACTGCGTCGTCAGAGGGCTT
>JBDHDE010000027.1:0-35872 GCA_039591655.1 Gemmatimonadota bacterium | reverse complement strand
ACTCGACCGGGAAGGTGAGTACCCGGGTGTAGCTGCTCCCAGCGAACGGAGCGTCTGGCTCAGTCTCTCGCCGGATCCCAACCTAATCCTCGGACTCGCCGGCGGCGTCAGGGCCGACGACACCATGGACCGGGCGCAGTTGATGGAGTCCCGGAACCGACGGCTCGGACCGAACCTGAGCCTGGCCTACGCAGCGCCGATCCACATCGTCCGGGGACGGGGGCAGTTCCTGTACGACGAAGCCGGCCGGGCGTACCTGGACTGCGTGAACAACGTGTGCCACGTCGGTCACTGCCATCCCCGAGTCGTCGGGGCCGCGCGGCGGCAGATCGCCCTGCTCAACACCAACACCCGCTACCTGCACGAGCACGCGGTGCACTACGCCGCACGGCTGTGCGAGCTGCTCCCAGAACCCCTCAGCGTCTGCTACTTCGTCTGCTCGGGAAGCGAGGCCAACGAGCTGGCGCTCCGCATGGCGAAGGCGCACACCGGTAGCGAGGACATCGTCGTGCTCGAGGGGGCTTACCATGGAAACACCAACGCTCTCGTGGATGTGAGCCCGTACAAGTTCGATGGCCCCGGCGGGCAGGGCGCGCCACCCCACGTGCACAAAGCAGTGATGCCCGACGACTATCGCGGGCCGTACCGCCGGCCCGACCCGGATTGCGGCGAGAAGTACGCCGCGCATGTGAGGGAAGCCCTCGACCGCGGCCGCGACACGGGCCGCAGCTTCGCAGCATTCCTCAGCGAGACCTTCCTCGGATGCGGGGGCCAGATCGAGCTGCCGACCGGTTACCTATCCGCGGCATACGAGCACGCCAGGCAAGCGGGCGCAGTATGCATCGCCGACGAGGTACAGGTGGGCTTCGGCCGGGTGGGTACGCATTTCTGGGGGTTCGAGACCCAGGACGTCGTGCCAGACATAGTGACCATGGGCAAGCCCATCGGGAACGGGCATCCCCTTGCGGCCCTCGTCACGACACCGGACATCGCGGCGTCGTTCGACACCGGGATGGAGTACTTCAACACGTTCGGTGGCAATCCCGTCTCGTGCGCCGTGGGACTCGCCGTGGTGGACGTGATCCGCGATGAGGATCTGCAGGCCCGGGCACTCCGGGTGGGAGCCCGCCTCAAGAAGGGCCTGCAGCGTCTCATGACATCGCACCCGATGGTCGGTGACGTGCGGGGGCGGGGATTATTCTTGGGGGTGGAGCTCACATCCGACCATGAGGCGCGGACCCCGGCGACGGCACAGGCTCGCTACGTCATCGAGCGGATGAAAGAGCATGGGATTCTCTTGAGCACCGACGGCCCCGACGACAACGTGCTCAAGATCAAGCCGCCCCTGGTCTTCTCCGAGGAGGACGCGGACCGGCTGGTCGCCACCCTCGCTACCGTGCTGGGAGAGGATTGCGTCAGGCTCGCCTAACCGGCCTCACAGGCCTTCCTCGGGCGGAGCCAGCACCCCCGCCTCGATGAACGCCATGAAGCCGAACAGCGCTCCCCATGAGTGGAAGGGATCACTGGAGAGGCGCTCGTCGTCCCCCGTCCCGGTGATCGACGAGTAGTTCTCGCTCACGTATCCCTGCCGCCGCCATTCGGTTAGGAACATCTGCAACGACCTCTCAGCCAAGGCGCGCCGGACATCCTCCATTCCGTAGTTCCTCAGGCTCAGGTACGTCAGGAAGTTGAGCGGCGGCCAGATCGCGCCTTTCCAGTACCGCTGCCGAGCAAACGACGAGTCGTCGCGGGTCGTAGACGGCAGGACGTGCTCACCCCAGAACTCGCCGGGGTTGAGGAGGTGCTCTCGGACCATACGGTCCGCGCGCTCCGGGCTCGGCACCCGGGCCAGCATGGGGTAGAACAGCGTAGGCGAGCGGCGGTGTGAGAGCGTGCCCAGGTCGGTGCGCCGGTTGTAGTAATAGCCGGCGTCATCGTCCCACAACGACTCCATGCGCTCTGCGAAGCTGTCGGCCCGAGCGAGGAGCTCACCCCGCACCTGCTCCCTGCCCAATGCGTGAGCCAGCTCCGCCAGCGCCCGACAGTCGGCGATATAGAGGCTGTTCAAGCCCACGTCCTGCAACTCGAGAGTGTTCTTCTCCGGATTGAAAGGCACGTCCTCGTACATCGGCGAGTCGTCCATGCCCGACTCGTATCCGGCCGTACGCTTCGTCCGGACCGCCGGCTCGTTGAACGGGTTCTCAGCCTCGTGCGACCCGTAGCTCAAGAGGCCTTCGTTGAGCCGCCTGGTCGGCCACCACCGGTTCCAGGACAGGAGCGCGTCAAACGTCGCTTCCAAGAACCACTGCTCGGGATGGCGCCGATACACCTCCCTCACCATGATCCCGCCGACCGGCGGCTGGGAACGATCCCATGACTTGCTGCCGTTGCCGCGGTTGTCGTTGGGGATGAATCCCCCATCGGTGAGGCCATGGAGGTGCTCCACCACGTTGGCGTACGCCAGGTCGCGGCTCGAGAGCGATGTGATGTAGGCGAGGAAGAAGTTGTCCCAGCCGAAGAGCGCGTATCCGCCGTACTCCTCGTTCCACAAGCGGCCCACGGTGGACACGACGCGGTCGTGCCGCGGCTCGTAGATCAGGTTCCAAGCGACTCCAGCCTGAACTGCCAGGAGGGCCTCCGCCAGCTCGCCGTAGCGGTTCGCATCCTGCTGCAACGCCTCGCGGCGCTCGGCGATGATGTCCTGGATCTCCGCCAGCGTCCGCGGCCGGCCGCTGGAGAGCCCCACCGGCTCACTCAGCTCGAGGGCCAGGTACGGCGTCTTGCTCGCGACGTACGGATCCTCCACGTGAGGCGCCGTCGCGAATACGCGCACGAGGCGCTGCGGGAACTCGGCAGTGAGTATCTCCCCCTCCCGGGCAAGCGCTCCCGGACGGTTCCACAACACCACAGCCTCCACGACGAGCTTCACTCGTGACGCGGGCGTAGCCAGAGGGGTCACCAGCACGACCAGATCGTCACCGTCGCTCGCGGTCTGGACCCGGGCCTGTAGCGTCTCCCAGCTGATCTCGAGCTCGGAGTACGAGCCGTCGTAGGTCCGCGCTCCGGGACGAATGCGCTCGGCGCCCTCCTGCCACCGGCCGATCAATGCCGTCGGGAGGTACTTCTCATCCAGCCAGTAGTGCTGCTTCAGTGCCAGGTTGAGCGCGAACCCCTCGGGCAGGAGCACATAGCGGAGCACGCTCCTCGAGTCCCATGTGTTCCAGCCGGTGGCCAGGCGCTCCTGAACGGCTCGGTACTGCGGGATGCCCCGGTCGGGCGCTTGGGCATGGACCTGGCCGCTCACCAGCAGGAGCCACAGTGCGAGCACCCGAATCGGGAGTCCGGCGCCGGCGGCCGAGCTCGTGACACAGGGCGCTCTCGACAACAGTCCGGTCACTTCCGCCCCCAAAGGAGGGAGTTCGGCGGACGATGCCTGGTTCGCAGGTACGGGTCAAGCCGGCGTGCTTGTGTGGACGTTCTCCGACGTTTTTCTTAGGGGATCGCCTGGCCGCGCCGAATGCCGGTGCCGGCTCGACGCGCGGTGCGGGCCTTCCGTGTATGACGGGGCGCCCTGAGAACGAGACCACCATGGAGGCAGGCATGGAGATTCGGTGGGAGGTGCGCCCGTGAACCCCTCGGCGGATTTCCGGGAGTTCGTGGCGAGTCTGGCGGCGGCTTCAGTACTCACCCTGAAGACGGTCGAGGAGCTGCTGGACCGTGAGGACGGCACGGCGTCCACCGGGGATTCCCCGTCGGGAGCCGAGGGCGAGCCGAAGCCGTTGACGCCGGATCAGATCACCAAGCGGGTCGGGAGCGGTCTGTCCTCGGCTCAGCGGCTGATAGAGACGTTGGCGATGCTGGAGGAGAAGACTAAGGGAAACCTGACGGAGGACGAGGGAGAGTACCTCCAGGCGGCCCTCACGGAGCTCCGGATGGGTTACGTGCGCGTGTCAGGCCGGGCCCGGAAGACGAGTTGAGCGCAGCTGATGGAGTGGCTCTACGCCCTCCTCGCGATCCTCGCCGTGCTCTGGCTGCTCGGATGGCGAGCGCGCCTGAGGAGCGCTGCGCGCTTCCCGCGATGGTACAACCTCGAGCGTCCCGGACACGTGGCGCTCCTGGATGAGATCCGGGAGCGTTACGCTAGGGTCCTGGCCGACCAGTCCCACGAGTTCGTCGACTGCACATTCAAGCCGGCCTCTCTCCTCCCCTATCCCAAGGAGGAGATCCGCAAGGGCCTGGCTGTCCTGCTGGACTTCGTGGAGGGACGCCGCGACTCCACATTGCTGGACAAGCACATCCGTGCGCAGGCCACCGCGCAGGTGCTCCGCGGCTCCCTCATGCAACTCGAGACCTTTCTGGAGGTCCCCGCCGCGGAGCTTCCTCGAGATCCGGAAGCGAACAAGCAGTTCGGGCTACGCTGGCTGAGGCACTCCGAGAAGTAGCGACAACGGGACCCGCCCCAGCTCACATCACGTTGCGCGCGGAGCGACTCCCGGTGTAGTCTCCGGGAACCGATTGGGAACGCGGAATCGACTCATGGGCAAGGGAGATCAGCGCTCCAGGCGCGGCAAGCTGTACCGTGGGACGTACGGCAGGCGGCGCCCGCGCCCCAGCAAGAAGCGGCGGCTCAAGAAGCTGGCCCGCGAGAAGGAGCGGGGCTGAGCAACCCGGGCGGCCTTGGCACCATGAGCGCCCGTCACCCCACTACGCCGCTTCGCTCCCACCTCGCGCTGCTCCGACTCAACGGTACGCTGTTTCTGAACTGCCTGGATGGCGTCTCGGAGGAGCACGGAGCCCGGCGACTCACCGACAGCACGAACAGCATGGCATTCATCGCTAGTCATTTGGTGGACGCCCGGTGCCACCTCGCTGCGATGCTCGGGCTCGAGCTGCCGAATCCCATTGGCGAGCGGCTGAAGGACGTCACCGACGCTTCCGAGGTCAAATCGCTTCCGACCCTCGAGGAGCTGCGCGCGGAGTGGAGCGCGGCATCCGGCTCCTTGGCCGAGCGCATGGCCTCGGCGTCGTGGCACGAGCTGGCCGCGCCGGCGCCTCACGAGTTCCCGGTGGAGGATCCCAGCGTGCTGGGGGGCGTGGCATTCCTGCTGCAGCACGAGGCGTTTCACATCGGGCAGCTCGCCTTTCTCAGGAAGCAGCTGGGATACCCCTCGATGGCGTACCCACAGGCCGAAGGCTAACTGAGCGGATGGAGACGGGAGGATGAAGACAATGAGCAAGGGAACGGTGCGCCCATACAAGCTGGTGGCTTCGCTGATGCTCGCGTGGCTTGCGGCGGCACCTCTCTCGGCACAGCAAGTCGCGTTCGACGACTTCTTCGTCGACAAGACGATGCGCGTGGATTACTACCACACCGGTGACGCCAGCGGGGAGATCGTGAGCCTGGACCGGGTCGTATCGGATGGCGCCTGGGCCGGCAGCGGGGTCCGCCTCGTCGACGACACCAACTTCGGCAAGTACTTCTTCGAGGTCATCGATGCAGCCAGCGGCAGGCTCCTCTACTCCCGGGGCTTCGCCTCCCTGTACGGGGAATGGGAGACCACGGGGGAGGCCAAGAATCTGCACCGGACCTTTCACGAGTCCCTGCGCTTCCCCTGGCCGAGGCAGCCAGTGAAGGTCGTCCTCCGGAAGCGATCCGAGGGAGGCGCTTTCGTGGAGCTCACCACGTTCGAGGTGGACCCCGGCTCGCGTTTCGTCAACCCGGCAGACCTGGAGGCGCGGGGCGAGGTCTGGACGCTGTTCGAGCACGGCCCCCCGAGCGAGAAGGTGGACCTGGTGGTCCTGGGCGTGGGGTACACGGCCGAGGAAAAGGAGAAGTTGCACGCCGATGCCGAGCGGCTCATCGATGGACTGTTCTCCTACGAGCCATTCCGGAGCCGCAAGTCGGACTTCAACGTCCGGGGGATCGATTTGCCCTCTCCGGCCTCCGGGGTGACCCGACCGCACTCCGAGCGCTGGCGCCGCACGCCGCTCTCCACGCAGTACGGCATCTTCGACAGCGAGCGGTACCTGCTGACTCCCGACAACCGCACCCTGCGGGACGTGCTGTCGGCGGCACCATACGAGTTCGTGGCGATCCTGGTGAACGGCGCGCAGTACGGCGGCGGCGGGATCTACAACTGGCAGGCAGTGAGCGCCGTCGACTCGGAGTTCTCGGACTACGTCTTCGTTCACGAGTTCGGCCACCACTTCGCGGGCCTGGCAGACGAGTACTACACGTCGTCAGTAGCGTACGAGACCGGCGGCGAGGAGCACCCGGAGCCTTGGGAAGCCAACGTCACGGCGTTGCACGATCCGGCCCAGCTCAAGTGGCGAGATCTGGTCGAGGCCGGCACTCCACTTCCCACGTCCTGGAACAAGCAGGAGTTCGAAGAGCACGCGCGGCTGATCCGGGAGCGGCGGCAGCGGCTCATTGACTCCAACGCCTCGGAAGCCGATTATGATGCTCTCTTCCGAGAGCAGCGGGAGATCGAGACACAGATGCTCTCCTCGACGCCCAACGCCGGCAAGGTGGGCGCGTTCGAGGGCGCGGCCTATGAGGCGCGGGGCCTGTACCGGTCCGAGGTGGACTGCATCATGTTCACGCGCAACATGCGGGGGTTCTGTCGCGTGTGTCGTCGGGCCATCGAGCGCATCATCGATCTCTACGTGGGGTAGTAACGGGACGGCGTCGCTCCGAGCGGTGCCGCCAACTCAGACCAGGGGGGAACCGATGACAGCGAAAGGTCGCGCGCTGCTGCTGGGCGCCGTATTGGCGACGGGTGCCGCCGCCGCCGGCGTGGTCTTCACACAGGCGAGCGCGCAGAGCCCCGCAGTCGTGGTCTACAAGACCCCGACGTGAGGCTGCTGCAACCAGTGGGTGGTTCACCTACAAGCGAATGGTTTCGAGGTCACGACGCACGAAGTGGCCGATCTGCCGTCGGTGAAGGCCGAGCATGCTGTCCCGCGTCAACTCGAGGGTTGCCACACCGCAGTGGTTGACGGGTACGTGGTCGAGGGCCACGTCCCGGCCGACGTGA
Source organism: Gemmatimonadota bacterium (assembly GCA_039591655.1). Classification (GTDB taxonomy): domain Bacteria; phylum Gemmatimonadota; class Gemmatimonadetes; order Gemmatimonadales; family GWC2-71-9; genus WVYX01. The sequence continues at coordinate 28,835 of JBDHDE010000027.1, read as the reverse complement.
TCCGGCGACTGCTGGAGGAGCGGCCCGACGTCATCGGCATCGCCGTCCCGGGGATGCCCATCGGCTCGCCGGGCATGGAGAGCCCCGACCGACCCGCCGAGCACTACGAAATCCTCACTTTCGACGAGGAAGGCCAGACCACGGTCTACGAGCGCCGCTAGACCCGCCGGCGGCCGGCGCAAGCCGGCCGGCGCGCTGTGGGAGCCGATCCATCATGCAGTACCGCCTCGACGACGCGCTCGAGATCCTGGCACGCACGCCAGGCACGCTTGGCGCGTTGTTGCGCGACCTCCCGGCACCCTGGGCAAAGGCCACCGAGGGTCCCCACACGTGGAGTCCGTACGACGTCGTGGGGCACCTGATACACGGCGAGCGCACCGACTGGATCCCCCGAGCCCGGATCATCCTGGAGCACGGCGAGGACCGCACGTTCGAGCCGTTCGATCGCTTCGCCCAGTTCGAGTCGTCCAAGGGAAGGCCGCTCGAGGAGCTGTTGGACGAGTTCGCCGCCCTGCGGGAAGCGAACCTGGAGACGCTCACGGGGTGGAGCTTGAGCGCTGCGGACCTGGACCGTACAGGCCGCCACCCGGAGCTCGGGCGGGTCACCCTGAGACAGCACCTCTCTACCTGGGTGGCCCACGACCTGGGTCACCTCGCGCAGGTCGCGCGGGCGATGGCGCGGCAGTACGCCGACGCAGTGGGTCCGTGGAAGGCTTACCTCCGCATCCTCAACGCCTGATGCGTCACTGGGGGATGGCTTGGATCGCTCTCGCCCTTGCGCTGGCGATACACGTGGCGGATGAGGCCGCCGGGGAGTTCCTCGCGTTCTACAATCCCCTTGCCCAGAGCATGCGCCAGCGCCTGGGGCTCCCCTTCCCACCGGTGTTCCGGTTCGATGTCTGGCTGGGCGGCCTCGTTGTGGGGATCGTGCTCCTGCTGTCGCTCTCGGTAGGCGCGTTCCGCGGCTGGCGCTGGATGCGCCCCGTGTCCTACGCTCTCGGCGGCCTCATGTTCGTGAACGGCCTGGGCCACCTCGGGGCATCGCTGGCCACCGGGCGGATCATCCCCGGCACCTACTCCTCCCCCTTGCTGCTGGCGGCGGCAGTGTACCTGATTCATGCCGCGCGGCTGTCGGGACGCTCGCCCGAGTCCGGGCGTAGCCCTTGACGTAACAGTATCAATATGATATCATATTGATACTGTCCGCAGGAGGTTTCAATGATCCGCGAGAAGCAGCGCGCTGTCGCATCGGGTTACCTCGCCCTGTTCGTCCTGCTCGCGGCGAGCGCCTTCACCATCTGGTGGCTGGTCCGGGCAATCGTCGCCGAGTCGGTCTTCGGCATCATCGCGTCTTGCGTGGTGGCCACCGTCCTGTCCATCGCCTATGCCGGGTTCTTCATCGTGAACCCCAACGAGGCCCGGGTGCTGCAGCTGTTCGGCTCCTACGTAGGCACCTGCAAGATGCCGGGATTGCGCTACGCCAACCCGTTCTACACGAAGCGGAAGGTCTCGGTGCGCATCCGCAACTTCGAGACCGGCAAGCTCAAGGTGAATGACCGGACGGGCAACCCGATCGAGGTGGCCTGCGTGGTCGTCTGGCGCGTGATCGACACCGCCGAGGCCCTGTTCGAGGTGGACGATTACGAGGAGTTCGTCCACGTGCAGAGTGAGGCGGCCCTGCGGGGGCTTGCCGTGAACTACCCGTACGACGCGCACGAGACGGACGACATGGCTCTCACCACCCACACTCCCCAGATCGCAGAGAAGCTCCAGGTGCAGATCCAAGACCGGCTCGACAAGGCGGGCGTGGAGGTGATCGAGTCCCGCATCAGCCACCTGGCCTACGCACCGGAGATCGCCCACGCGATGCTGCAGCGCCAGCAGGCGAGCGCCATCATCGCTGCGCGGCGCAAGATCGTGGACGGCGCCGTGGGAATGGTGGAGATGGCCCTCGATCAGCTGTCCAACAAGGCGATCGTGGTGCTGGACGAGGAACGGAAGGCGTCGATGGTGAGCAACCTGCTGGTGGTGCTGTGTTCGGACCGGGGCACCCAGCCGGTGGTGAACACGGGCACGCTCTACCAATAGGCGTATCGTGTCACAGCGGAAGCCCTTCCTGCTCCGCATGGACCCGCAGGTCCATGAGGCCCTGGAGCGCTGGGCGCGTGACGAGCTCCGCAGCGTGAACGGCCAGATCGAGTTCCTGTTGCGGCGCGCGTTGCAGCAGGCGGGTCGTCTCAAGCGTGACGACGACCCGCCGCACGGCGTCCCCTGACGGGGTTCCCGCTACTGGGAGACTAGTACCTCCAGGTCCTTGAGCGTCCGCTCGAGGATCTCCGCCACCTTGCCCCGCTTCTCGGCGTCCTCACGCAAGCGCCACGCCGACCGGTAGGTCTGCGACACTAGCCGACCCATGAGGCGGGTCACTTCCGGGATCGGGTCGCTGAGGACGGAGTCGATGGTCTCCTCCACACGGTCGAAGATCTCCTCGACCACCGACTTGTTCTCCTCCAGGAACTGCCGACCCGCGTCGCTGATCTCGTAGACCTTCTTGCCCTCCAGATCCTTGCTCCGCACCAGTCCCTCGTCCTCCAGCCACTGCAGGGTGGGATAGACCGTCCCCGGCGAGGGCTTGTAGCACCCGTGGGTCCGCTCCTCCAGTGCCTTCATCACTTCGTAGCCGTGCATCGGCTTGTCCTTGAGGAGCTTGAGGATCACGTACTTCATGTCGCCGGGCTCGAACCATACCCGACGCCGCCGGCCGCGCCGGCCCCGTCTCGGACCCCGGCCCCACCAGAACCCGTCGGGGCCGAAGCCCCAGTTGCCGCTCTCTTTGGGCATGGAAGCCTCCTGCGCTGCGATATATCGTGCCGTTCTATCGCACGTAATATCGCACGATATATCGGAAGAGTCAACCGCTGGGACCAGCTACAGGGGGAGGTGGTTGGGGAATTGGTGCCGCGGGTGCCCTGGCTGTGGGATGTCGGGGATGCCCGGCCAAGGTCCGAGAGACCCGGCCGGGCGATGAGGGAAGCCGGCTCAGCCCGCTCCTGGAGCGGGCTCCCGGCGTCTAGCCTACGGTGCTCCCAGGCTCATGGGCCAGGGCGTGCCGCCATAGAAAGCGATGAGCAGCGCCGCCCCGGCGAGGGCAATGTCCTTCATGAAGTGCGCCATCTCGTTCTGCATCGTCATCGGGTCGCGCTCTTTCCAGAACTGATGCATCGTGACCGAACTGAGCGCGAGGAAGACGAAGAGCAGCCCGGCGCCGATGAAGCGATGCCAGCCCAGCAGCACGAACACTCCGCCCACCAGAATCATCAGTCCGCTCACGATCGCCATCAGCTTCGCCGCGGGGAGCCCCTTGCTCTGGGCATACGCCGCGTAGTCGTTCACCTTGAGAAGCTGATTGAGCCCACTGGCGATGAAGATCAGCGAAAAGAGAACACGTCCTACGAGGTGCATCCACGGGTATAGTTGCTCCGGCATCCTTGTCCTCCAGGACCTGGAAGTCGCTGTCTCGAGACGCCACACGATGCGTCGCCGAGCGGTATTGCGCAAGCGGCCGGTGGCCCTCGCCCCGAGAGGGAAGGCACAGTAGTTTGGCAGCGTCTTCCACCCACAAACGGACCATGAGGACCACTCACTCTATCACATGGCTCATCGCGCTCGTGCTCGCCGGCTCGACGCTGGCTGACGCGCAAGAGCGATTCGAGTTCTTCGGCCGCGGCCCATACCGCTCCGAGGTGCCGCGTCCCAGCGATCTCCTGGGCTACGAGGCCGGCGCCAGGCACACCCAATACGCGGAGCAACAGGCCGTTCTCGATGCGCTGATCGCGGCGGCGCCCGACCGTGTGCGTTCCGAGGAGATCGGGTCCACCGAGGAGGGCCGGGTGATGCGCGCGCTCCTCATTTCCGCCCCGGAGAACCTGCAGCGCCTCGAAGAGATCAGGACCGACTTGGGGCGGCTCGCCGACCCGCGCACTACCAGCCTCGCCGAGGCCCGGGCCATCGCCGACCGCGACCCCGTGGTGGTAATGCTGTCCTACTCCATCCACGGGAACGAGCCGGCGGGATTCGAGGCGGCGATGTGGGTGGCATATCAGCTCCTCGCCTCCGAGGAGACAGCCACCGTCGACATGCTAAGAAGCACCCTGGTCGTGTTGATCCCGTCCGCCAACCCCGACGGTCACGAACGGTTCGCCGTATGGTACAACTCGTTGGCGGTGGGCTCGGACGAGCCGTTCTCCTACGAGTGGAACGAGCCGTGGGGGATTTGGGGCCGGTACAGTCACTACCGCTTCGATATGAACCGCGACTTCATCGCGCTGTCGCAGGCCCCAACTCGGGCAATGCTGGGAGCGATCATGCGGTGGCACCCGCAGGTGTTCGTGGACCTGCACAGCACCACCGAGCAGTATTTCTTCCCACCACCGCCGGCACCCATCAACCCAAATGTCTCGGCGCAGACGGTGCGCTGGATGGAGACATTCGGGCAGGGCAACGCCGCAGCATTCGACCGCTACGGCTGGCAGTACTACACTCGCGACATCTTCGACCTGCTCTACGTCGGCTACTTCGACGCCGGCCCAACGCTGCACGGCGCCACGGGCATGACCTACGAAACCGACGGCGGCAAGGCCCTGAAACGGCGCCGCGACGACGGTACGGTCATCACCTTCGCCGAGGGCATTGCACACCACTACGTGGCGTCGCTGGCGACCGTCGAGACCGCGGCGGCCCATCGGGAGCCGCAGCTGCTGGATTACTACGACTTCCACCGCTCGGCCATGGAAGAGGCACGGGACGCCTCGATGAAGCGAATCGTAGTTGTGCCGGACAACGATCCCACGAACGCTGCACTTTTGGCTGCGGTCCTCCTGCGGCACGAGGTGGAAGTCACCCGGACTGAGGCGCCTTACTCCGCCTCAGCGGCGCACGGCTACATGGACGGTCCCGGTGCGCCCTCGGTCCGCCGCACGTTCCCGGCGGGAGTGCTGATCGTGGACCTGGCGCAGCCCCAGGGACGCATGGCGCGGGCCCTGCTCGAGCCGCGGACAGAACTCGACCGGGAGTTCGTGCGGCGCCAGGTCGCGATCTACGAGCGCAACCGACGGCGCGGTTCCGGCGCCACCAGCGAGTGGTACGAGTTCTACGATGTGACCGCCTGGTCTCTACCGCTCACCCTGGGACTCGAGGCGTACTGGACGGAGGACGCTCGGCCGGTGGCCGGCACCGGCCTGACCCTGGCCGGGGGGAGCGACCCAGTCCGCACCCTCGGCCCCCAGGGGGGCGTTTCCGGCAGGGCGCGCTCGGCCTACGTCTTTCCCAACGACCGCCGGGGGGCAGCGGAGCTCGCGATGGCGCTGTTGCGTCAGGGGTTCGTGGTGAATGTCAGCAACGAGCCGCTGCGGGCGGACGGCGCGAGTTACCCGCGGGGCACGTTCGTCCTGCGCGTCTCCCGCAACCCTGACGAGCTGCACGAGCGCATCGGCACGCTGGCGGAGGACGCGGGCGTCTGGGTGTCAGCCGTGCAGTCGGCATACCCCGACTCGGGACAGGTGGGCGTAGGCTCGCACAGCGTGGATCCTGTCTTCCGGCCACGCATAGCCGTCGCGTCGGGACGCGGCATCAGCACCACCGGATACGGTACGCTGTGGCATTTCCTCGAAGTGGAGCTCGGGCAGCCGTTCGTTCCCGTGTCGCTCTCTTCGCTCGGGAGGATGCACACCCTGTCCGACTACAACGTGTTGCTCTTTCCCGGCGGCAGCGCCCGCAGCATCCGTGAGCAATTGGGGGAGAGCGGGATCGAGCGACTCAAGCGCTGGGTGCAGGACGGAGGGGTGCTGATCGCCTACGACAACGCCGCGCTGTTCCCGGGACACGAAGACGTGGGGCTGAGCTCGGTCGCGGCGCTGGGGACGGACGAAGGTGAGCCGGAAGCAGACACCCTGGAGAGCGACCCCGAGCTCTCGCCGCCGCTGGCATCTCCGTCGGCGACGCCCGACGACGTCGAGTACATCCCCGGCTCCATCTTCCGGGGTACGTTGGATCTCACGCACTGGCTCACCCTGGGCTACGAGAGCAAAGGTCTCGCCCTGATGCTCCGTGGAAGCACACTGTTGGCACCCTCTAAGAGCGGCGACAACCCGGCGGTGTTCGTGGGGGACGACCTGCTTCTCGCGGGCTTCGCCTGGCCCGGCAACACGGAGCGGTTGCTCGAGGAGACCGTCTGGGCCACGGCCGAGCGCCAGGGCCGCGGCCAGGTCGTTCTGTTCGCCGATGACCCGCTGTACCGGGCCTTTTGGCGGGGACCCGCCCGGCTCCTCACCAACGCCATCCTGTTCGGCACGGGGCGGTAGCCCGAATCACCTCCACGAACATCGAGGGGCGGCGCCATTCGGCGCCGCCCCTCTCTGCCTTCTAACGTCGCGCCCGACCGGTCGCCGGTCCTAGCGCTCCTGGTCGCCGTCCTCGTGGTCGTCGTGGTCCCACTCGCCCTGCCAGAAGAACCCTCCGTCGCGCTCCGGCACCGTGACCTCCACCGTCGTGCGCTGCCTATCGCGCATGATGTGCAGCGTCATGGACTCGCCAGGCTCGTACGACCGCATAATGCGCAGCGCGTGCGACGGGCTTTCCGGTGCGCGACCGTCGATGCTCAGAATCACGTCGCCGGCCTTGAGGTCGATCACCTCGCTCGTCGGCGCCCGGATCACCAGCAGCCCCTCACTGGCGCCGAAATACGCCCCAAGCTCCTCGTCCAGCGTGACCAGCTCCATGCTGAGCCAGCCGAAGGGCAGGAACGCCTCGAATATCGGCTCGCCGTACCGCATCCGGATCCGTGCCGGCTCCGGTACCCGCACCCGGACGTCGGGCGGCTCGACGATCAACACGTTCGAGTCGAGGGGCACCCCAAGTGAGTAGACCGAGGGCTCCAGCGGGCGCACCACCACGTCGGCCGTCCCGGTCTGGTCTCCCCGGCGGAACTTCACGCTGAGGGTCTCACCCGCCTCCAGCTCCCCAATGACCTCCACGAGCTTCTCGCCCGGCGCGTCTTCCCGTCGCTCGGTGCGGCCCAGCGGTCGGCCATTGGCCTCGGCGATGATGTCGCCGGCCTCGATGCCAGCCTCGTCTGCGGGCCCGCCGGGCGTGACCGCCTGGATCACGGCACCGATCGAGTCGGTGTCGGAGCGCCACCGGTCCGTCTCGAGAATCACGCCCATGCGCGGCCGCCCGAAGCTAACCACGACGTTGGGCTCGGCCCAAACCCGCGCGCGGGCCATATCGCGGTAGATGTCCCTGTAGCCGCGGTAGACTTCGGCGCGGAGCTGTCGCTGCGCGGCGCGCACGGCTTCCATGGCCGCCTGCAGCGCAACCTGGGTGGCTTCCATCTCTTCGGTGCGCAGCAGCTGTAGCGCGTGCTCGAGCTCGCGCTGCGCCTCCTCGACCCTGCGCTGGGCCCGCTCCCGCTCCGCGCGGTCCGGCTCCTCCTGGGCGACGGCAGCGGCCGGCGCTCCCAAACCCAGGGCGAGGAGAATCAGTATCAGGTTTCGTACTCGCATCGTATGTTCACTCCTTCGTTTGCTCGTGTTTTTGCGATCTCCTCAGCCCTGATTGCACTCTTCAATAGCCCACGTACGAGGCCTGTTGCACATGCGTGATCACCAGCTGATCGATCAGCTGCACCCGCTGGCGCCACAGGTCCCGCAGCTCGATGGTCACGCTGTTGTCGGTCGTCTGGATCTCCGCGATCCCGGCGTCGATCACCGCGATCCGGTCCTCGAGGCGGATGATCACGGTGGCCGTCACGCCGTTCATCACACGGCCCTCCCGGGAGACCCTCTGGAGCACCTCTTCCAGCTCGCGGGACTCCGCCTTCAGCTCGTCAACTTCCTGTGCTGCGAGGACGGTGGGCCCCGCGCCTCCGACGCCTCTCACTCCGACGAGCAGTACCAGGGCTGCAGCCGCTGCCAGCGCACCCCATCCGGCCCGCTGCCACCGGCCGCGGCGCCGTGACCGGCGAAGCTCCTCGCGCACCACCGGCCAGCGGTCCCGGGGGGGCGAGAAGCCGGGTAGCGCCTTGAGGCCGGCCACCCTCTGGTGCACCCGGTCCAGCTCGGCGCGGCACGCCGCACACTCGTCGACATGATCCCGCGCCGCAGCCGACCCTTCTCCGTCCCGCAGGTCCAGGAGTTCCGCCATGGTGCAGTGTCTCAGCATTGCACCTCCTCGCCGAGCAGCTTCCGCAGCCGCGCATGTGCGCGGGATAGCTGGGACTTGGAAAAGCTCACCGTCTTGCCCATCAGCTCGGCTATCTCCTCGTGTGTGTAGCCCTCTACGTCGTGCAGCCAGACGACCGCCTTCGACGTCTCGGACAGCCGCCCCAGGGCCGCCTCCAGATCCAGCTGGAGTCCCACGTCCCCGTCACGCCGCCCGGCCCAACCACCTTCCTCCTGCAGCTCGTCCGTCTCTCGGTACTTCTCGTACCGGATGCGGATGAGCGCCTTGCTGGCCGTGATCTTCTTGATCCACGCCGCAAGGCTGCCGGGAGCGGTGCCCCGGAACTTCTTGATGCTGCGACAGACCTCCAGGAAGGTCTCCTGCAGCACCTCCTCCGCATCCTCGGCCGTCCGGCAGACCCGCCGCGCCAGGGTGTAGACCGTGCCTTCGTAGGCCCGGCACAGCCCCTCCAGAGCGGTCAGATCGCCCGACTTGGCCCGCTGGATCGCGAGCTCGTCCACGGCCGCCAGCGTGATCTCTGTCATGCCCGTGAAGATAGACTCTTGGGGGGGGCGGAGGGTCGCAGGGATGGTGTGGCCCAACCCCTGCGCTCGGCACGTAACACGAAGCGGGGAGCAGGCTTACGTCCGCTCCCCGCTTCCCTTCCCGCCTTCCGGCGGTCAGACCACCAGGTTCACCAGCCGGTCGGGCACGTGGATGGTCTTGCGGAGATCCTTGCCCTCCACGAACCGCTTCACGCTCTCCTCGGCGAGGGCCCGTTCCACGGCCTCATCCTGCGAGAGGCCGGGGGCCACCTTGAGCCGGCCCCGCACCTTGCCGTTCACCTGGACCACCAGCTCGATCTGCTCCTCCTGGGCCAGTTGCTCGTCGTATTGGGGCCAGGCGGCGTCGAACACGCTGGCATCGTGGCCCAGCTGCTCCCAGCTCTCCTCGGCGAAGTACGGCGCCAGGGGTCCCAGCATGATGGCCAGGGGCTCGAGCAGGGCGGCGGGGACCGGGGCTCCGTCGTCCGAGGCCCGCAGCACGTTGACATACTCCATCAGCTTGGAGATCGCCGTGTTGTAGCGCAGCTCCTCGAGGTCGTTCCCAACCCCCCGGATGGTCTGATGCAGCTTGCGCAGCGCGTCGCCGTACGCGCCTCCCGCTTCGCCCGGCGTGGCCGCTGCGACGAGCCCCCATACCTTGTCCAGGAACCGCCGGATACCCGAGATCCCCTCCTCCCGGAAGTCGCCCCCCTCCTGGTACGGACCCAGGAACATCAGGTACATGCGGAAGGTGTCCGCGCCCCACTTCGCGATGTACTCATCGGGGATCACCACGTTGCCCCGGGACTTGGACATCTTGGCCCCGTCCTTGACGATCGTCCCGTGGGCCCGGAACCGGGTAAACGGCTCCTCGAACTCCAGGTGCCCGAGGTCGTGCAGCGCCATGGTAATGAAGCGGGCGTACATCAGGTGGAGCACCGCGTGTTCGTTGCCGCCGATGTAGGAGTCGACCGGGAGCCACTTGTTGGTGAGCCCCTTGTCGAACGGCCGGTCGTCGAACTCGGTCGAGGGGTAGCGCAGGAAGTACCACGCCGAGTCGAGGAACGTGTCCGACACGTCCGTCTCGCGGTGCGCGGTCTCGCCGCATTTCGGACAGGGGACCCGGTACCAGTCCTCGACCCGCGCCAGTGGCGAGACGCCGCTCTCGTCCGGCCGGAAATCCTCCAGCGGCGGCAGCAGGACCGGTAGATCCTGCTCGGGGACCGGGACGGTGCCGCACTCATCGCAGTAGATGATGGGAATCGGCGGGCCCCAGTAGCGCTGCCGCGAGATGCACCAATCGTGGAGCCGGTACTGTACCTGCCTGACGCCCGCGTCCTGCCCCTCCAGCCAGGTTGTGATAGCCGGGACGGCCTCGGCGCACGGCATCCCGTCGAACTGCCCGCTGTTCATGAGCGTGCCGTCCCAGCCGGTGTAGCCGATCCCCTCCTCCTCGGGATCATCGGGCCTCACGACCTGCCTGACTTCGAGCTCGTACTTCCGCGCAAACTCGAGGTCCCGCTCGTCGTGCCCCGGCACCGCCATGATCGCCCCGGTGCCGTATTCCATCAGTACGTAGTCTGCGATCCAGATGGGAACCGATTCGCCCGATGCCGGATTGCGCGCATAGGACCCGGTGAAGACGCCGGTCTTCTCCTTCTCTCCCACACGCCGGGATACCAGGTCCATCGCCGCCGCCTGGCTGCGATACTCGTTCACGGCCCCGCGTTGCTCGCTCGTCGTGAACTCATCCACCTGCGGATGCTCCGGCGCCAGCACCATGTAGGTCGCACCGAACACCGTGTCTGGCCGCGTGGTGAACACCCGGAGCGAGACGCCCGTCGGGGTCTCGAACACGAGCTCGGCGCCCTCGGAGCGGCCGATCCAGTTCACCTGCATCGTGCGGGTGGACTCGGACCAGTCGAGCCGGTCGTGGTTTGCCAGCAACCGTTGGGCGTAATCGGTGATCTTGAAGAACCACTGCTCGAGAAAGCGCAGCTCCACCGCGGTGTCCGGGTGACGCTCGCACATCCCGCTGATCACCTGCTCGTTGGCCAGCACCGTCTTGCACTCCGGGCACCAGTTGACGGGCGCCTTCTTCCTCACCGCGAGTCCGGCCTCGTAGAGCTTGAGGAAGATCCACTGCGTCCACTTGTAGTAGCGCGGATCGATGGTCTGCACCTCGTGGTCCCAGTCGAGCATGAGACCACAGCGCTTCAGCTGCTCCTTGAAGCGCGCGATGTTCTGCGGGATGAGCTCCGCCGGGTGGGTGTTGACCTTGAGAGCGTAGTTCTCCGAGTGGATCCCGAACGCGTCGAATCCGATGGGCTCGAACACGCTCCACCCCTGCAGCCTCCGGAACCGGCCATGCACGTCGGCACCCACGAAGGCGAACACGTTGCCGACGTGCAGCCCCTCGGCCGAGGGGTAGGGATACATCATGAGGTTGAAGTACGGCCGCCCGGCCCCGTGCAGGTCCGCGGCGTTGGTGCGGCGCTCCCCCCACCGCTCCCACCACTTCCGTTCCACGGTTTGGGGGTCGTAGGTCTCGATACCAGCGCGTTCTACGGGCATAGCACGCGTAATCTAGCACGGCTTGCCCGGCCTGGAAGGCGGCCGTAGGTTTTGCGCAACCGTATGCCCGCCACCACAGTCAAGACTGCCGACCTCCACAAACGCACGCTCCTCATCGGCGCGCCCCTCGCTTTTATCACCGTCGCGCTGGCCGCCTGGGTGGCTGGCAGGATCGTAGACGCCGAATTCGCGGATACCGCCGAGTCCCGGATTGCCGGCGCGGTGGAGCGCGCATCGGGCATCGTCGACCAGTACGTCCGGGAGCGCACCACCGGTCTACGCTTGCTGGCGAACGTGCCGGATGTGGTGCAGGCAACCCAGGCCGCCGGTCGCGAGGTGACCCGCCGCGGCCTGGACCGGCTCCCTCCCGAGGAGCTGGAGCGGCGCTTCGCCGAGACCCGGGGCCTCCGACCCGATACCGCCCTGGCGCGATTCCTCGAGGAGTCCGGGGACGCCACCGGGTTCGCGGCGATCCTCTTCACCGAGTGGCACGGCTTCACGGTCAACCGCACCACCGTCGGCAACGAGCTGCTCCACGTGGCCGAGGAGTGGTGGCAGGCGGCTTTCGAGTTGGGGAGTTATCAGGGAGCACCGGAGTATGACGAGGAGACCGGGTTACTGACCATGGCGCTCGCCGTGGCCGTGGTGGACGCCGACACCCGCCGCCCCCTGGGGGTCATGCGGGGAAGGGCGGCGTTCTTCCGGCTCGCCCGGCTCCTGGGCGTCGCGGACCCGGAGAGCGCCGTCATCCTGTCGGTGGTGGACTCGGCCGGCCGTGCGATCATCGCTCCCGACGCGTCCGGCCTGCTCCGCCCCATCCCGGACGCCGGGGCGATCCCCCGAGCGGCCACCACCGAGGTCGTCACCCTCGAGTCACCCACAGAGGGCCGACAGTTGGTGGCCACCGTGCCCGCGAACGACGGGCGGTGGTGGGTGGTCCTGCGGGAGCCCACCAGCGTGACCTTCGCCGGTGCGCGATCCCTGAAGAACGCCCTCTACATGGGGGCCGCAGTGGTCCTGCTGGGCGTCCTCACCGTGGTGTTCTACGTCACCTCGTGGCTCAACCGGAAGGTGACCGTCCCGATCAGGCGGGCCGGCGCCGTCGCGGGCCGCGTGGCCAGCGGCGACCTATCGGCCTCCGTTGGGGCGGAGGGAGCGGGCTCGGAGGAGGTCGGGCTGCTGCTCGACGCCGTCGAGAGCATGGTCGACGCGCTGCGCAGCCTCGTGGGACAGATCCGTATCGCCTCGGAGGAGTCGGCCTCGATGGCGGAGGAGATATCGGCGAGCACGCAGGAGATGTCGGCGTCCACCCAGGAGATGGCGAACACCAGCCAGAACCTCACCACCCAGGCCGGGAACCAATCCGACATGGTGCGTCGGGCGGTGGACGACGCCACGCGGATCAGCGGGATCACCACCCAGCTTGCCGAAGGCGCCGGTCTGGCGGCCGACCGCAACACCTCGCTGTTGGAGACGGCGGAGCGGCACCGCCAGCGACTCCTGGCAGGCAGCGAGCAGCTGGGCCAGCTGGCAACCGACCTCGAGGCCGGCGTGGCCGACGCCAAGCGCATCGCCGACATGTCCGAGGAGATCGAGACGTTCATCAAGCAGGCCCGCACCATCGCGAACCAGACGAACATGCTGGCGCTGAACGCCGCCATCGAGGCGTCCCGGGCCAGCGGTGGGGAAGGCCGGGGCTTCGCGGTCGTGGCCGACGAGGTGCGCAAGCTCGCCACCCAGGCAGCCCGTGCAGCGGGAAGCACCTCCGACACCGTGCACAACGTCCTCGCCAACCTCCAAGTGACGGGCGAGCGCCTCACCCGCCTCGCCGCCGCCAGCTCGGCGGTGCGGGAGGTGGCCGAGGCCGCGGCCAGCGGACTACAGGAGGTGGCCGGCGGCGCTGCAGAAACGAGCGCCTGGACGGGCGAGATCTCGAACGCGGCAGACGAGACCCGCCGGCTGGTTCAGGAGATCACGGGGCGGTTGCAGACGATCGCGGGAGGCACCGAGTCGGTCGTGGCCGCCGCCGAGCAGATAGCGGCATCCGCGGAGCAGCAGAGCGCCTCCACCGAGGAGATCGCCAGCTCCGCCGCCCAGCTCGCCGAAGCCGCCGATCGGCTCACGGCGGTCGTGAGCTCCTTCCGGGTGTTCGGCGAGCGGGCGGGAGAGCCCTCCGACCACACCCCCCCGCCAGCAGCGGAGGCCGCGCGCGTAACGAGCTAGGCGCCGCCGTTCAGGCTGGCGAACCGCACCTCGAGGACGTCGTCCAGCCCCCCGAGGGCCTCCATCACGCCGGTAGGCAACACCTGGTCCACCACGATTGCTGCCAGGGCCTCGGTGCCGGCCGCATCCACCCGCGACTGATGGTACGAGGCGATGTTGACGCGGGACTCTCCCAGCAGGGTCCCGACCCTGCCGATGACGCCGGGGACGTCACGGTTCCGCAGGACGAGCACGTGTCCCTCGGCGGGCACGTCAACCCCGAACCCGTTGATCCTGATGATGCGGCCCACTCGGTCGCCCAGCATGGCGCCGTCCACCGTGACCGTCCGGTCGGGCGTCTGGAGGCTGACCCCGATCGTGGTCTCGAACCCGGACACGGGGGCTCCCACCCGGCGCTCGACAGCCACTCCGCGCTGCTCGGCGCGGGCGGCGGCGTTCACCATGCTCACCGAGTCCATGCCCATGGCGGATAGCACGCCCTCGAGAGCCGCCAGCATTGTGGGGCGGGGCGCCGCGTCGTCGTCGCCCCCGTAGTAGACCTCCACCGACCGGACCCGGTCGTGCGCCACCCCGGCCGCCAGTCGGCCAAGCCGACGGGCGAGGTCCAACGCGCCGCTCAGTCTCACGAGGACGTCACCCGGAATCCCCGGGAGGTTCACCGCTCCCCGCAGAGCCCCGGTGAGCAGGGCGTCGCGCACGTTGGCGCAGATCTCGCTGGCGACCCGCTCCTGGGCCTCGGAGGTCGAAGCGGCCAGGTGCGGCGTCAGTAGGATCTTGCTCGACTGCCGCAGCGGCGATTCGGCGGGCAGGGGCTCCGGCTCGAAGACGTCCAGCGCCGCCCCGGCGATGCGGCCCTCCTCGAGCACCTCCACCAGCGCTGCATCATCGATCAGGGCGCCCCGGGCCGCGTTCACCAGAACCGCCGTCGGCTTCATCGCGCCCAGCCGCTCGCGGTTCATGAAGCCGCGGGTCTCCTCGGTGAGGGGGACATGGAGGGAGATCACGTCGGCGGCAGCCAGGAGGTCGTCCAGCGAGCGCAGCTCGATTCCCAGCTCTTTGGCACGGGCCTCCGGCAGATAGGGATCGTGGGCCACCACACGCATTCCGAACGCCCGGGCGATGGCTGCCACATGCACACCCACGCGACCCAGTCCCACGAGCCCCAACGTCTTGCCCCGCAGCTCCCTTCCGGCGAACCGCTTCCGGTCCCACTCACCCCGCCACATGCTGTCGACCGCCCAGGGGATGCGCCGCACCAGTGCCAGCAGCATCGCCACCGTGTGCTCCGCCGCACTCACCGTGTTCGCCCCCGGTGCGTTGAGTACCGCGATCCCCCTCCAGGTGGCTGCGTCCACGTCGATGTTGTCGACACCCACACCGGCCCGGGCGATGACGGTGAGGCCCGGCGACCCTGCCATGAGCTCCTCGGTGACCGACGTGTCGGACCGGACGATGAGGGCGTGGGCGGTCTGAAGGGCGTCGAGGAGGCGGTCCGGGTGCCCCGCGACGGCACGGACGTCCAGCTGGGGCTCGGCCTGCAGGAGCTCGAGGCCCGCATCGGCGATCCGGTCGGCGACCACGACCACGTAGCTCATCGCACCACATCCTCCAGACACGCCAGCAGCTCGCTCACGCGCTCCGGTTCGTGGTCACCCATGTGGCCGATGCGGATGGTACTGGGCTTGAGCTCCCCGTAGCCCGACCCCACGATCCAGCCCCGCTCCCTCATGGCCTGCGCGATGGCACGGCCGTTCCGGCCCGGGGGCACCTTGAGGCACGAGATGGTCCAGGAGCGCCGGCCCTCCGGCGGCAGGTAGGCAAACCCCAGTTCCCCGCCGCGTCCGTCGATCCACTGCTCCACTACGTGCCGCATGGAGTCATGACGCCGCCAGCGGGCTTCCACACCACCCACGGCTGCAATGCGGGCCAGTTGCGCCTCGAGCGCGTAGAGCAGCGAGATGGCCGGGGTGTTGGTGGGCTGGTAGTTCGACGCCGCCTTCTCGAACGCCAGCACGTCGAGGTAGGCGCCCCGCTCCGGGATTCCCTTCGCCGTCTCCAGCATGCGCTCTGAGGCCACTGCCAGCGCCAGCCCCGGTGGCAGGGCCAAGGCCTTCTGGGAGCCGGTGAATACGAAGTCCAGGTTCCACTCATCGGTCTCCACGGGTGAGCCGGCCAGTGAGGTCACCGCATCCACCAGCAGCAGCACCCCGTCGAACTCCCCGACCACCGATGCCAGCTCGGCCAGCGGCGCCAGGGCCCCAGTGGCGGTCTCCGAGTGCACCACCGTCACGGCGTCCACATCGGAGCGCTTCAAGGCATCCCGCAGCATGTCCGGCTCGACGGTCCGGCCCAGGGGAACGTCCAGCCGGATCACGTCCCGCCCGGTAGCCGCCACGATGGCGGCGAACCGCTCGCCGAACGCGCCGCCCACCAACGAGAGGGCGCGGTGCCGCACCCCCGACCGCACCGCCATTTCCATGAATCCGGTGGCGGAGCACGTACCGACGAAGACACTGCGCTCGGTGCGCCACAACCGCTGGAGCGGCTTCTCCATGCCCTTCAACAACTCCACCATCCCCTGCCCCCGATGCGCGATCATCGGCCGCTGCATTGCAGTCAGGACATCGGGGTGAACCTCGGTGGGACCGGGCAGGAAGAAGCGCCCGAACTCGGGTGCGCTCATGCCGGACGGCCTGGGGTAGGAGTCTCTCGGTAGTCCATATCGCGATAATCGTCAGCTCGAGCCATCAAGTTAATGGGGTCGACGGATCGAGGGCGCCTGCGACACCCCACGCTCAGTCCTCCTCCCTGATCGAGTACTCCAGCCCGCGGCGCCGCAACCAGCGCACCCCGAGCGCATCCCGCAGTGCCCGCACTGCCCGGTTCCACATGCCGTACTTGCTCTGGCCATGGCGCCGCGGCCGGTGGGAAACCGGCACCTCGCGGACCGCACCACCCTCCATGCGAATCAGCGTGGGCAGGAAGCGATGCATGCCGTTGAAGCGCAGCAACCTCTGCACCGGGGCTCGGCGCATCGCCTTGAGTGAACACCCGGTATCGCGCACGGCGTCGCCCGTGATCCAGTTACGTGCCGCGTTCGCGACGCGGCTCTGGACGATCTTCCAGCGCGAGTCGGTGCGTCGCGCCCGGTAGCCCACGACGGCGGTGAGGGAGGCGTCCCGCTCCAGGGCCTCGAGCAGGGGAGGTACGTCGGACGGATCGTTCTGGCCGTCCGCGTCCATCGTCACGATCACGTCACCCCGCGCCGCGGCGAACCCCGCCGCGAAGGCAGCGCTCTGCCCCGCGTTCTGCTCGAACGCGACGATGCGCAGCATCCGGTGCTGCGACTTCAGCCGCCTGAGCTCATCGAGGGATCCGTCGGTCGAGCCGTCGTCGATTGCCACGACCTCGTGGGAAACGTCACGCAAGGCGACGGCGATCTCCTCCAACAGCGGCGCCAGATTCTCCCGCTCGTTGTATACAGGTAGCACCACAGACACCACGGGGCGTTCACACCTCACTGTGCGCCGACCTGAGGAGCTTCGGCCGCGCCGGAGCCGTCGGCGAGGATCAGAACGTACGATCCACCCGAGCCGGAATCAAGTTGACAGGAAGTCGCTGAGACCCGTTAATTCGCGGGGCTTCCCGATCGATGCTCCACACCTGGGAGGAAGGGTCAACCGTGTCGGATTCTCTCACTCGCCGCCAGTTCTTGGGCACGGCCTCCGCACTTGCCGCGGGCGCCGCATTCACCCCCGACTCGGCAGCTGCCGGGACCGGCCCGGCCGTCCACATACGCAGGCCATCGGGCAACGTGGCCGTAGCCTCCGGCAACGGGCTCCGGGCAGTGCAGCGAGCCGGCGAGCTCATGGCCCAGGGGGTCGACACCCTCGATGCGGCAATCGAGGGCGTCAAGATCCAGGAGCTCGACCCGGAGGACACCTCGGTGGGCTACGGCGGCCTCCCCAACGAGGAGGGCGTGGTCCAACTCGACGCCTCCTGCATGCACGGGCCCTCGCGCCGGGCCGGCGCCGTTGGCGCCCTGGAGGGGATCAAGACCCCCAGCATGGTGGCCAAGTACGTGCTGCTCTACACCGACCACATCATGCTGGTGGGTGAGGGGGCCAAGCGCTTCGCGCTGTCCTACGGCTTCGAGGAGGAGGACCTGCTCACCGACAAGTCACGGGAGATCTGGCTCCGCTGGAGGGCGAACCGGGGACCTAAAGATGACTGGCTGAACCTGCCCAAGGAGGGGAAGCTCGAGTTCCAGCGGCACGGGACCATCAACTGCAACGTGGTCAACGCGGCGGGCGACGTGTCTTCGGTCACCACCACCAGCGGTCTCGCCTGGAAGATCCCGGGCCGGGTGGGCGACTCGCCGATCACCGGCGCCGGGCAGTATACCGACAACGACGTCGGGGCCGCCGGTTCCACGGGGCGGGGCGAGGCGAACATCAAGGTCTGCGGCGCCTTTCTCACCGTCGAGTTCATGCGGCGGGGGATGAGCGCCACCGACGCGGCCCTCGAGACGCTGCGCCGCATCGTCGCCACCACGGAGCAGTCCCTGCTCGACGAGCAGGGACGCCCCGACTTCGGGCTCAGCTTCTACGCCGTGAACAAGCGGGGAGAGTTCGGGGCGGCGACCATGTGGGGCCCAGAGCCGGATGGGTCGGCCCGCCAGTACGCCGCATTCGACGGCCAGGAGGCCGCGATGCACGACTTTGCGTACCTGTTCGCCAAGGACGAGTGAGGCGCGCACTAGCGGTCCTCGTCCTCCTCGCGGCGTCGGCCGGCGCAGCACGGGCGCAGCTACCCAATCTGCCGACGTTCGGCGAGAACTGGACCGACGTCTCGTACCCCAAGCTCTACTACTCCAACCGGGACGGCTTCGCCCTGGGGCTGTACTACGCCCAGATCAACCAGCTGGGCTACGACGACTGGGGCGCGCCGCCGCCGTACCGTGCCAAGCTCTCCTTCGATTTCTTCTTCGGCACGACGGGAAGCAAGCAGTTCAACCTGGAGTGGCGGGCACCCAGACTACTGAACGGCTGGCGCTTCGTCGTCCAGGGCCAATGGGTGCGCCGCGCCCGGGAGAACTACTTCGGCATCGGAAACGAGTCGGTGTACGACGAGGCCAACGTCACCGACGAGAACGAGTTCTTCTACCGGTCCAACAACCGCCGGGCGTTCGTCTACGGGGAGGTGCAGCGGCGCATCATCGGTCCCTTGAGGCTGATGGTCGGATTCAACGTCGAGGAATGGCACATCGACACCTTGGCGGGCGAGAGCCAACTGGCCCTGGACCGACAGGCGGGCTTGGATCCCACCATCGGCGTTCCCACCGGCGACGTCTCCGCCCGGATAGGCTTGATCTTCGACACCCGCAACGACGAGGTGGCGCCGCGCCGCGGGGTGCTGCTCCAGGCCGTGGCAGCGGGGGCGGATTCCGGCGTGATGGGCGATCTCACCTACACTCGCCTTCTGCTCTCAGCACAGGGGTATCTCTCCATCGGCCCGAGGCTCCTGCTCGCGGCACGGCTGATGGGCCAGACGATGGACAAGGCGCCGCGACTCGGCACCTACTACCGGATTGAGAACATGGAGCGGCCATATACGGTGTTCGGCGGCTCCAGCTCGCACCGCGGCCTGTGGCGCATGCGCTACCTGGATTCGGACAAGATCCTGGGCAACTTCGACGTGCGGTACGACCTCCTGGCGGTGCCGACACTGTACCGCATCACATTGGTCGGATTCCTCGACGTGGGCCGCGTGTTCCCGGCCAACGAGCTCAAGCTCACCACCGATGACCTCAAGGTGGGCGGCGGCGTGGGACTCGTCCTGCATCTCTTCCGCGCCGCGATCCTCGGCGGCACCGTAGGACTCGGCCCCGATAACCGCCTGCTGGCATTGTTCTACACGTCCTGGACGTACTGAGGCGCAGCGAGTCGATTCCAGGGCCTCACGCCTGGCCCCCACAGTCCCCCAGGTTAGATTTCCAATACGGACGCTGAGTCGAATACGACGGGGAGAACCAGTTGCGGATCAGTCGTCTCTCACCCAGTAGGCTCCTCCCCCGGCGAGCCCGCCCCGGGATCTTCGCGCCCCCCAACGTGGCGGCGCGCTAGCGCCCGCACGTCTTAGAGCCGCCGCGCAGCCCAACAACCCGGGATGCTCTGAGCCGCTCGCCCGAAGGCGTGCCGGTCGCTCCGTGTGTGTTCCCGTTCATCCATTAGGGCTGAGCCGCCGTCAAAGGAGCGAACCATGGCCGAGATCAAGGTCCCCGCCAACCGGGTGTTCCCGATCCTCGAGAGCAACATCCTGGTCGACGGCTTTCACATCGTTATCGATCTGGAGAAGTCGCACGGCTCGACCATCGTAGACGCGCTCGAGGGCAAGGAGTACCTCGACTGCTACACGTATTTCGCGACGCTGCCAATCGGGCACAACCATCCCAGGATGCGGGACAAAGGCTTCCGCAAGTCGCTGATGAATGCCGCGGTGGCCAACCCCGCCAACAGCGACATCTACTCCCAGGAGTTCGCCGCCTTCGTCGAGACGTTCCGAGAGATCGCCGTCCCGGAGGAGTTCCGTTACCTGTTCTTCATTGCGGGTGGCGCCCTTGCGGTGGAGAACGCAATGAAGGCGGCGTTCGACTGGAAGTCCCAGAAGAACCGGGCGAAGGGCGTCGCGGGCGGCGCCGACAAGATCCTCCACTTCCGGGAGGCATTCCACGGGCGTAGCGGCTACACGCTGTCCGTCACCAACACCGAGCCCCTAAAGATCAAGGACTTCCCCAAGTTCGATTGGCCCCGCGTCTCCAACCCCAAGATGACGTTTCCCCTGGACGATGCCGCGGTCGCCGAGTCCGAGGCGCAGTCGGTGCGGGAGATCGAAGCGGCCTTCGCCGAGGATCCCCACGGCATCGCCGCCATCCTCATCGAGCCCATCCAGTGCGAGGGCGGCGACAGCCATTTCCGTCCCGAGTTCCTGCAGAAGCTGCGGGCTCTGGCCGACGGGCACGAGGCCCTGCTGATCTTCGACGAGGTGCAGACCGGCATGGGAGTCACCGGCACCATGTGGGCGTTCCAGCAGCTGGGGGCCACTCCGGACATAGTCGCGTTCGGCAAGAAGACCCAGGTGTGCGGCATCATGAGCACCCGCCGCATCGACGACGTCGAGAGCAACGTCTTCCACCTCTCGTCGCGCATCAACTCCACGTGGGGCGGCAACCTCGTGGACATGGTGCGCTGCGCTCAGTACCTACGGATCATGAAGGACGAGAAGCTGGTGGAGAGCGCGGCCAGGGTCGGGAAGGTGTTCAAGGCCGGGCTCGACGAGTTGCAGGAGCGCGTTTCGCAGGTCACCAACGTGCGCGGCCGCGGGCTGCTCCTGGCGTTCGATCTCCCCGATGGAGAGGTGCGGGACCTCGTGCGTCAGCGTTGCTGGGCCGACGGCCTGGCGACGCTGCCGTGCGGGCCCAGGTCGGTGCGGTTCCGCCCGTCGCTCGTGTTCAGCGAGGAGGACGCCGGGCGGACCATGGAGATCCTCCGGAGGCAGCTCGAGACGACGGCGTAGCTCCGGCCCAAGGCGCAGCCGTCAGAGCAGCTCCAGCACCTCCCGGATCACCGACTCGCCGCCGTCATTCACGTGCCAGCGGCGCATCTCGCCGTAGAACTCGCGCTTGGGCAGGCTGCCCTTCTTCTCCGTGGCCCACGCCTGGAGCTCCCGGGGGCGAGGGCCCCAGTGCCCCAGCTCGCGGAACTCCGAGTCCAACGCGATCACGATTGGGATTGATCTAGCTCCCCCGGTGAGGTAGCGGTCCATGACTTCGGGATGCTCGTCGCGCCCGATGATCCGCACCTCCACGTCCCCCGCCTCATCCGCCAGCTTGGCGACGTAGGGCACCGTATTGGCCCCGTCCCAACACCAGTCCTCGTTGATCACGAGGAAGCGGGCACCCTGTCCCCGGGCTCTCGCTTTATCGATAGCCCATTCGGGGATGCTGGCCTTCTGGTAGACCCCCTCCCAGAGACCACGCAGGTCTTCGACCTCCGCGGCGAAGCGCTCGTATGTCGTTGCCTCTTGCCACAACCGCTCAAAGTCCAGTCCGCCTCCCACCATCACCGCACCCACCTCCTTCGTTCGCACGCCTCCTGCGGCCTCCGCCCCAACGGGCAGAAGATAGATGATCGCCTCCGAAGCTGAAATGTCGCCACCTCCCACGGCGTTCCCGTTTGGCAGTTCAGCCGGGATATGCTAGAGTTGTGAGTGATGACTCACCCCCACACGTCCCCATCTCCCCCTCCTCGCCGGAAGCGGGATCCCAAGGGCACGCGCGAGCGCCTGGTGCGATCGGCGCTGGAGCTATTCACCACGCGGGGCTACCACAGCAGCACCACACCGCAGATCGCCGAGCAGGCCCGAGTCGCCGAGGGCACCATCTACCGGCACTTCGAAAGCAAGGAGCATCTGTTCAACGAGATCTACCGGGCCGCCCTCCGCCTGCTCACCGGGCTGGCCCGGGAGGCGCCCACCACGGTCGCGTCCCGCCAACGGCTGCTGCACATCGCCGAGGCGTGGCGCGACCTCGCCGGGCGCGACCCCGCACTCATCAAGCTGGTATTCCTCACCCGTCACGGCGCCCTGTTGGACGCCAAGAGCCGCGACGCGCTGCGGGAGTTGCATGAGGAGCTGGGCTCGGTGATCGCGGCCGGAAAAGCGGCCGGCGAGGTCCGACCCGGCACGGTCCAGACATGGACCGATGTCTGGCTGCAGCTGGTGGTGCTCGCCCTCGAGCGGATCACCGAGGGACAATGGACGGCTCAGCACTCGGGGCCGGAGCAGGTGTTCGACGCCGCTTGGGATGCGATCCGCGCGCAAGACACGCCAACAAGCGCCTGAGGACGGGCCAGCGGGCGCTCCCTGGGAACGGCACGGTTCATAGCCCGGTTTAGAGCACGGGAACTAGACAGCCGGCTGCCACCGGATAAGCTTGGAGCACTTTGCACCAGGAGATCACGCCATGACGGCTCCCGCGGCGACACCCCGGCGCGATTCATGGGGGACACGGGCCGGCTTTATTCTCGCTGCCGTCGGTTCGGCGGTCGGCCTCGGCAACATGTGGCGCTTCTCCTACGTGGCCGCCGAGGGCGGGGGCGCGGCTTTCGTGCTGCTGTACTTGCTTTTCGTCGCCGTCATCGGCGTCCCGCTGATGACCTCGGAGTTCATCGTGGGCCGCATGTCCCAGCAGTCTCCTTTGGTGGCGGTCAAGCGCTTGGGGGGGGAGGGCTGGGCACCCCTGGGGTGGCTGTTCGTGTTCTGCGGCTTCGGCATCCTGTCGTACTACTCGGTGATCGCCGGCTGGACCATGCGCTACGCGTTCGACGCGGTGCGGCAGGCGATCCCCACCGACGCAGGCGCCTACTTCCAATCCGTCGCCACCGGCTTTCCGGCCATCGCGTCGCACCTGCTGTTCATGGTGATCACCGTGGCCATCGTGGTGGCCGGCGTGAAGCGGGGCCTCGAGCGCACCGCCCTGATCCTGATGCCGGTGTTGTTCCTGCTGCTGGTGGGCCTGGCCGCATGGGCCGCCACCCTGAGCGACGCAGGGGCGGGCTATGGCTACTACCTGAGGCCGCAACTCGGTGAGCTACTCGATCCCAACGTCATCAGCCTCGCAGCGGGGCAGGCGTTCTTCTCCCTCAGCCTCGGTATGGGCGCGCTCATGACCTACGCGTCGTACCTCCGCTCTGAGGAGAACCTGGCCAGGGAAGCGGCGACCGTGGCGCTGGCGGACTTCGGCGTAGCGTTCATCGCCGGACTCGTAATCTTCCCCATCATCTTCCACTTCGGCCTGGGCACCACCATCGGCCTGGGCGGCGAGATCTCCGACAACACCGTCGGCACACTCTTCATCGCGCTGCCCACGGGACTCCAGAGCCTGGGCGGCTTCGGGAACGTGGTGCTCGCCGCGTTCTTCATCATGCTGTTCTTCGCCGCCCTCACCTCTGCCATCTCGCTGTTGGAGGTCGTGGTGGCGGCCATCATCGACGGGTGGGGCTGGCGGCGGAAGGAGGCCGCGCTGGTGTTCGGCTTCCTCATCGCGCTCGGGGGGCTGCCGGCGGCGTTCAACATCGACTTCCTGGGGGCCGCGGACACCTTTGTGGGCAATTTCCTGCTCATCGTCGGCGGGTTCTTCACCACCATACTCGTGGGATACCGGCTGATCGGTCCGGCGGACGCCGAATTGGCCAAGGGCTTCGAGAATCCCGCGGCGAGGCAGATCTGGGCGGTCTTCGTACGCTACCTCACCCCCGTGCTGCTGCTCGTCGTGAGCTACTTCATGATGCCGAAGGCGTGGCAGGCGTTTCTGACCATCGTGACGTTCGGCAGGGGATAGAGGGCGTAGTCACCACCACAGCGTCTCCTGCAGGAACGCGAAGATATCCGTCCAGCCGCGCTCGACCTGCCCGGCGGGCTCTCCCCGCCGCAGGAAGCCGTGTCCCGTCCCCGGATAGACGGCGTACTCGTAGCGCTTCTCCAGGTCCCGCATGGCCGCCACGGTCTGCGGGATCTCCTCGCTGATCCTCGCGTCATTCTCGGCGTACACGCCCAGGACCGGCGCCTCGATGCGGCTCAAGGCCTCGGGCCCCGGTGTCGAGCCGTAGCACACCACTGCCGCGCGGAGCCGGGGGTTCTGAGCGGCGTAGCCGAACGAGCGTCTGCCGCCCCAGCAGAATCCGATGACGCCGATGGCTTCGCCCCGTACGGCGGGCAGCGAGCGCAGGTACTCGAAGGTGGCATCCAGATCCACCCAGACGGAGTCCCGCGGCAGCTCGCTGATCAGGCGCCGCGCCTCGTCGGGGCTCGGGGTCCCGCCGCGTCGTGACAGGAGGTCCGGCGCGATGGCTACGTAGCCCCGCGCCGCGAAGTCGTCCACCACCGTGCGGACCCAATCCGTAAGCCCGAAGATCTCGTGGATGACGATCACGCCGGGCGCCGGATCGGGGCGCTCGGGGTAGGCAAGGTAGCCCACCACAGTGTCCCCCCCGGCCCCGGCGACCCTCACCCACTCGCCGTGAGTCGTGGCGGCCTCCAACTGCTCCCGGTAGTCCCGCTGCGCCCGGGAAAAGACTGACGGACCAATGGCGAGGACCGCGACCCCGATGATGAGAATCACGGCCACGGCAATCAGGGACCCGTAACGGAGCTGCATGGCTACTCCCGAGTTGCTGGTGCGCGCCGGCGCCTAACGACCGCTCACTCCGACCACACGTCCTGCACCGCGGATTCCGGGGGCGGCAGGTTGCCATCGCGACTCGCCAGCGCCTCGTCCGCCGCGCGATCGACCTCCGCCGCGACCTCCGCCTCCACCTGCTCTAGCTCGGCCGTGCTCACGCCGTGAGCCTTGAGGAACTCCTCGTACAGGCCCACGGGGTCGCGTTTGCCCCAGTGCGCGTACACCTCCGGGGCGATCAGGCGCCGGGCATCCTGCTCATCGTGGGTGGCGTGCCCACCCATCCGGAAGGTCTCGCCGTCGAGAATGACCGGGCCGTCGCCTTCGCGGCAGCGCTCCACCGCCAGCTTGGTGGCGGCGTAGGCGTCCAGCACGTTGTTGCCGTCGAACGAGCCGCCGGCGCAGCCGTAGGCCCGGTGCACTTCGCCGAAGCCCTCGGCGCGGTGATGCTGCTCCACCAGCGTGCCCAGGGCCACCTGGTTGTTCTGGATGATGAACACGACGGGTAGCCGCTGCACCGCCGCGAGATTGAACGCCTCGTGCGTAGGGCCCGCCTTGACCGAGCCGTCACCGATCCAGGTCAGCGCCACGCGCCGCTCCCCCCGCATCGCGAAGCTCAGCGCGATCCCCACCACGACCGGCGGGATGGCGCCGATGTTGGAGATCGGCTGGAGCACGCGGTGCGCAAAGTCGCCCACGTGCCCGTCGCGACCCTTGGACGGCGCATCGTAGGTGCCCAGGTATCCCCGTAGCATGTCGGCCAGCGACATGCCCATCTCACAGCACGCGCCCGCGTTCCTGACCATGGGCGCCACGATGTCCGTCGACCGATCCATCGCGTGCACCGGCCCGATCGTAGCGGCTTCCTCGCCGGTCCCCAGCCATGCCTTCGAGATGACGCCCTGGCGCACCCATCGCTCGAGCATGACGTCGTGCAGCCGTGCTCGCAGCATCCCGGCGTACAGCCCGAGCTTCGCCTCGCGGCTCAGCGCCTCCACCGCGGTGCGACGGCCCTCGTCGCCGCTCCAGGCAGCCGGATATGCCTCGACCAGGGCCGCATCCGGCTGCCAATCCACGTACTCCGGGGGATCGTAGGCGGGAAACCGTTTCATGGACGAGAGCGTTGCTGTGAATGCATGCAGCGCCTAATATCCCCGAGCGAGCCATGACGAGCAAGACGAGCGTAGCCATGCTGTGGTTGCTGGCGCTGGGCGCCTTCGTGACGCCCGCCGACAGCGTCCAGGGGCGATCGCCCCTGGACGGGACCGCAGACTCCCTCATCGGCCTGTGGATCGACTCCGTCGGCGGTATGGAGGCCTACCACGGATTCCAGTCCGCGTCGTTCACCGTCACCACGGTGCTGTACGACACGCTCACGGGTCGCATCAAGCGGAGCCGTCCGCGCTACGTGTGGGTCAAGAAGGGCCCCCACGGTGAGGAGGCCCGCATCGAGCGCTGGGAGTCTCCCGGCCTCATCCAGCAGGGCTTCGACGGCCGGGCCACGTGGGCCGCGCTGGATGGTACGCTCCTGCCGGACAGCACCAAGGACGCACGAGAGGCGCTGTACGTCGCCCGGGACGTGTTCTACTGGTTTGGACTCCCGTACAAGCTGACGGATCCCGGGGTCTACCTCAGGTACCTCGGTCTGCAGCAGCGCCCGGGGGCTGCCTGGGTGGACGAGGAAGGGCGCCCGGAGACCCGGGGCGGCTACCATGCCGTCGGCGTCTCCTTCGGAGAGGGCGTCGGGGAGCATCAGGACGTCTTCACCTACTACTTCCCGCCTGGCCGCGGATTCCCCTACGAGGTCACCTACGTGGAGGAAGGGAAGACGGAGTTGAACCGCCTCCTCTGGGGCCGCACCGAGCGCGCCGCTGACGGTGGGTACGGCTACGTGGTCCAGCGGGACTGGATCACGGTATCGGGGAAGCGGACCAAGACACTGCTGATCTCCGACGTGGTGCTCAACCCGGCCATCCCACAGACCAAGTTCGAGCGTCCCTAGGGCGGCCTCACCGCCCCCCCCAGCAGACGCAGTCCAGCCGGCAGCCGGGCGCTTCCATCCGAGGTCGGTACTCGCCGGGAGACTACTGGAGGTAGTGGTAGAGCCGCTCGCGGTCACCGCCCTCGAACGCCTCCGCCAGGGCGTTGCCGAAATCCAGTGCGTTGTTGTACCGCTCCGCCGGCTCGGACTCGAGGGACTTCATGATGACGGCCTCGAGTTGCTTGGGAAAGTCGGGCCGCAGCGCACGCAGCGGCGTGGGCTTCCCGCGCAGCCGGGCGATCATCATCTCCTGCGGCGTGCGTCCCTGGAACGGAAGCTTGCCGGTGAACATCTCGAACCCCACGATGCCCAGCGCGTAGACGTCGCTCCGGGCGTCGAGCAGCTTTCCGCGGATCTGCTCGGGGCTCATGAACTCGGGAGTGCCCAGGATGATGCCCGTGGCGGTGAGCTTGGCGACGCCCGGACCAGCCCGGTTCTCCTTGGCCAGGCCGAAATCCATGACCACGGCGTTCTCTTGCCCCTCGGAACCCGGCACCAGCATGATGTTCTCCGGCTTCAGATCCCGATGCACGATGTTGAGTTGGTGGGCGTGGTGCAGACCGGCGCAGGACTGCACCAGAATCGCGACTCCCTGATCCGGCGTCATCGGTCCCTGCTGCACCTCGCGGTCCGAGAGCAGCTCGCCCTTGAGGTAGGGCATCACCAGATAGATGAGTCCGTCCTCGGTCTCCCCCAACCTGAGGATCTTGCACGCGTTGGGGTGCTCGAGGCGCATGGCTAGGCCCGCCTCGCGCCGCAACCGCTCCACGGAGCTCGCGTCCTTGCTGAGCTTGGGGCTCAGCACCTTGATCGCGACCTCCTCGCCGCTGTTGGAGTCGTGCGCCTGGTAGACGAAGGCCATGCCTCCCTCCCCCAGCTTGCGCATGATCTTGTACCGCTGGTCCAGGACCTGGTTGGTGAGTGACCCCGCACGACTCATACTCGGGCCGAAGCCGCGCTTCGAGGCCTGGCGCACCCCGGTCCTGGCTTCGCCCGTCGGTCTTACACTTCGGGCAGCGTCGGCTCATGCACGCACTAAGTTGCGTCCGTCGTGCTTCGCGCGGTAGAGGGCCTCGTCAGCCATGGCGATGACGGAGTCTGGACCAACCAGGTTGTCCGGTGAAACACTGGCCACGCCGATGGAGACCGTTGTCATCAGCGGCTCACTGGCGTCGGCGAAGTTGTGGTCGGCAATCCGCTCACGAATCCGCTCCGCGAAGCTCGTCGCGCCCTCGAGCGCCGTCTCCGGCAAGACGATCACGAACTCCTCCCCGCCGTACCGGGCCACCACGTCCACCGAGCGCACCTCGAGGCGCAGCATCTCTCCCACCTGCTGCAGCACCCGATCGCCCGCAATGTGGCCGCGTGTGTCGTTGACCTGCTTGAAGCGGTCTAAATCTATCATCAGGGCACTGAGCGCCAAGTCGTAGCGGCGCATGCGGTCGAGTTCCTCATCGAGCTTCTCCATCAGAGCCCGGCGGTTGAGGCAGCCCGTGAGCGGATCCGTGATGGCGAGCCACTGATAGCGCTCCTTGTCCGACTGCGCTGTTTGCAGCGCGTAGGCCTTCTCGATGGCGCCCACCGCCGTGCGCACCACGCTCTCGGCGAACTCCACGTCCTGCCGCGTCAGGGCCGGCGCGTCACCCATGTTCCGCAGGAAGAACACTCCCGACTGCTCCTCGCGCAGTCCGAAGGGCACCGCGATGACGCTGCGGGTGGCCACCTTCAAGCCCTCTCGCGCCCACTCCTGGCGCACTTCTTCGTACAGCGGATCGGTGTGTATGTCCGTCACCAGGACGGGCCGATTGGTCTTGAGAGCTTTGCGCACCTCCGGATACCGCGCCAGCACGATCTCCAAGTTCCGCACCATCGGGCTCTCGGCGGCTACCACCACCCGGCCCACTCTGTCGCCGAGCTTGGCAAGCACCAGGGAGCACCGGGAGACGTTGAGCACGTTGGCGACGCGGCGCGTCAGAACGTGATAGATCTCCTCGGGCGC